>NZ_CAXAOE010000006.1:0-411183 GCF_963970595.1 Pseudomonas sp. RL_15y_Pfl2_60
GACACGGCTTGCACTCGCTCCCCCGAGGATCAATCGGGAACTATCGCTCTAAAATAAGCAGTAGTCGAGATACAAGGGCGGGCAACGCGAAGTTTGCCCGCCATGACACTGCGATTAACTGAATATTCACTACTCCGGTGGACAAGCTTCGCGCTGTCGCACCCCACACCTGTCGCAGCCTACCAATAATTCTCAACGGCTACCTGGCCAGGCCTGCGGGTCAGGCTTAGCTGCATGTCACGTTGTTTCAAGAGTTGGCGCAGGTCATCAATCATCTGTGGATTACCGCAGAGCATCACCCGCGAGTTTTCAGCATCCATCGCTACACCTGCTGCACGCTCCAGTTCGCCGCTCTCAAGTAACGTGGTGATCCGTTGGTTGAGGCAACCCGGCAGGGGCTCACGCGTAACCACGGGCACATACACCAGCTTGTGCGCATGCTCGGCAAGGTGTTCCATCGTCCTGAGTTGCTTGATCAACGCTTGATAGGCCAACTCCTGCTGAGTGCGAGCGCTGTAAACCAAAATAATCCGTTCAAAGCGCTCCCACACCTCCAAGCCTTGCAGTATCGACAGAAACGGCGCCAACCCCGTGCCGCTGGCGACCAACCACAGGTCACGGCCATCAATAAAACGATCAAGGGTGAGAAAGCCAAAAGCTTGTTTATCCACCAACAGCGTATCGCCGACAGACAAACGACTCAGTTCGCTGGTGAACTCACCGTCCGGCACGACGATTGAAAAGAACTCGAGAAAATCGTCGTGCGGCGCCGAAACCATTGAATAGGCTCGCCAGACAATACTGCCATCGGGCTTGGAAACGCCTAGACGAGCGAATTGCCCGGCAACAAATCTAAACCCTTGGTCACGTGAACAGCGCAAACTGAATAAAGTCGGCGACCAGACATGCACATCGCTAAGCGTTTGCCGGGTAAACTTGTCATCACTTGCGCTCATAGGGCTCCCCAATTGAGTTGGCGGACGGGCTTGAGCAATTCATTAATGCGGCACGGCTACCAAGCTACGACAGCTAAGCAACCGCTCGGCCCATGAGCCTGCAGTGTCGCGCACTTTTCCGTTGATAAAAACCAGCAGCTTATATGCCTATATTCGTTACGCCTTTTGCTCCACTGGAATTGATCCGCCAGCCAGAACAGTCGCACGAGACCTTGCAGGCCTTTGACGCTGCGGATGAATACCTGCTCAACCAATTTGCCGAACGAGGCGTTGAGGCGAACCTGCGCGTGTTGATTCTCAACGACAACTTTGGCGCACTGGCCTGCGCGTTGGCCGCTATTAAACAACCGCGCATGCTGATCACCAGCAGTTCAGACTCACATTTGGGGCACATGGCGCTGGGGATCAATCTGCAACGCAATCAGTTGGCCGCAGACGCAGTCAATTTCGTACCAGCGCAGCAATCGCCGCAAGGGCCCTTTGATCGTGTATTGATCCGAATCCCCAAGACACTGGCCCTGCTCGAAGAGCAACTGATCCGCCTGCACGGCCAGTTGGCACCGGGGGCTCAGGTTGTGGCAGCGGGCATGGTCAAACATCTACCGCGCGCAGCAGGCGATCTGTTGGAAAAATACATCGGGCCGGTGCAAGCGTCCCTGGCCGTCAAAAAGGCGCGCCTGCTGATTGCCTCGCCTGAACCCAAACCGCAGCCAGTATCTCCTTATCCCAGCCGCTACAGCCTGGATAAGCCGCCGCTCAACCTGATAAACCATGCCAATGTGTTCTGCCGCGAAGGCCTCGACATCGGCACGCGGGCCTTCTTGCCACACCTGCCCAAGGATCAACGCCCGCTACGGGTTGCAGACTTGGGGTGCGGCAATGGTGTCCTGGCGATCACCTACGCACTGAGCAATCCCGAGGCGCAACTGACACTGGTTGATGAGTCTTACATGGCGGTGCAATCGGCACGGGAGAACTGGCTAGCCGCGCTTGGCGAGAGGCCGGTGGATATCCGTGCTGGCGATGGCCTGGCTGAACAACCGACTGAGTCATTGGACAGGGTGCTGTGCAATCCACCCTTTCACCAACAGCAGGTGGTGGGCGACTTCCTGGCCTGGCGAATGTTCCAGCAAGCACACTCGGCGCTGGTGACGGGCGGCGAACTGTGGATTGTCGGCAATCGTCACCTGGGCTACCACCATAAGCTCAAGCGCCTGTTTCGTGGCGTCGAACAAATGGCGTCGAACCCTAAGTTCGTCATTCTCAAAGCCATCAAGTAGCTGATAACGACCAACTTCCCTTTAAGCGACCAGCAACGTCTCCCGGACTTTTTCATTCAAGGCTTAACCTGTTATAACAAATAGCCTTTACAAAAGGCCGATGCCAACAAATAAGAACGCACTAATGCGCTCAAAAGAATAAGGACTCTCACATGAGAAAATTTTTTACCGGTTTGGCGATTACCGCCAGCCTGCTAGGTGCTTCAATCACAGCTCAAGCGGGTCCAGTTCTTGATGACATTGTTAAATCCGGGGAGCTTAAGGTTTGTTTCGATGCGGGCTACATGCCTTTCGAAATGAAGAGCAAGTCAGGCCAATTTATCGGTTTTGATATCGACATGAGCAAACTGCTCGCCAAGCAGATGGGGGTTAAATACGTCCCAGTCAACACCGCTTGGGATGGCATTATTCCGACCCTGCTGACTGGCAAGTGCCACATGATCAACGGCGGCATGACCATCAACACCCAGCGCAATATGCGGGTGAACTTCGCAGATCCCTACATCGTGATCGGCCAGAGCATCCTGCTGAACCCTAAGCTCAAGGGCAAAATCAACGACTACAAAGACCTCAATGATCCGCAATACACCATCACCACCAAACTCGGCACCACCGGTGAGCAAGCGGTCAAGCGCCTGCTGAGCAAAGCCAAGATCAATGTCTTTGAAACCCAGTCTGATGCCGTGCTTGAAGTCACCAACGGCAAAGCGGATGCCTTTATCTACGACCTGCCATTCAACGCGATCTACTTTGCCCAGAACAAAGACAAGATCGTTCACCTGGATAAGCCATTCACCTTCGAGCCACTGGGCTGGGCTGTTGCCCAGGGTGACCCGGAAATGCTCAATGTGCTGAACAACTTCCTGCGTCAGATCAAGGGTGAAGGTACCTACGATCGTCTCTACGCCAAGTGGTTCGAAAGCGACGCCTGGCTCAACCAGGTTCAGTAAGACCATCAGGCCAGACTCAACCTCTGGCCTGATTTCCACTTGCCCCGCGCGTTACCGTAAAACCTAAATTTTCAGGAGGTCACTTTGTTGACCAGTCCCCGACGATGGCTTTGGCACGGCCTATCAGTACTTATCATTGCGGGCCTTATGGGCACGCTGTACATAGCCTCCAAGCAGATCAACTACAGCTGGCAATGGGCACGTGTGCTGCCTTACATCGTCAACACCGCCCCGCTCGACTTGCGGGCCAGCGGCAATGGCACCATCACTGATGTTACTCCAGATGCGATCACCCTGACCCTCGACGACGGCGGCAACACACAAGTCTTCAAGCCCTATGACCAGGCAGTTGCGACCCAGGGCGACTTGATATTCGAAGGTGATGTGGTCGCACGCACCGTGCAATGGCGCGCGGGTCCACTGCTCCATGGCTTGTGGGTAACCCTGAAGATATCGGTGATTTCACTGTTCTTCGCCACACTGCTCGGTCTGGCTGCTGGCCTGATGCGAATTTCCAGCAATCCGGCCTGCCAAAACCTGGCATTTGCCTACGTCGGCTTGATTCGCGGCACGCCGTTGCTGGTACAGATATTTATCATGTACTTCTTTGTCGGCACCATGCTCAACCTTGACCGCTTCTCTGCCGGGGTCATGGCGCTGTCGATCTTTACCGGTGCCTACATTGCTGAAATCGTACGTTCCGGCATCCAGTCGATCTCACCTGGACAAATGGAAGCTGCGCGCTCGCTGGGCATGTCTTATCCCAAGGCGATGACCCACGTTATCCTGCCGCAGGCATTCAAGCGCACACTGCCGCCAATGGCGGGCCAATTGATCAACCTGATCAAGGATTCCTCGCTGGTTTCGGTGATTGCGATTACCGACCTGACCAAAGCTGGCCGCGAGGCTATCAGCGGTAACTTCGCGACCTTCGAAGTATGGATTACCGTTGCCGGCCTGTACCTGATTCTGACAACACTGCTGTCGTGGGTTGTCCGCCGCATTGAAAAGAGGTTAGCCGCTAGTGACTGAAGCCTATACCGGCAAGGACATGATCGTTGCCACCCAAGTTAACAAAATCTACGCCAATGGTTGCCATGCCCTTAAAAACGTCAGTGCGACCATTGCGCGTGGCGAAGTGGTTGTCATCATCGGGCCATCCGGCTCGGGAAAATCGACCTTTTTGCGCGCACTCAACCAGCTTGAGCAGATCAATAACGGCCAGATCATTATCGATGGCATCAACATGTATGCCCCCGGCACCAACATCAACAAGCTGCGTGAACGCGTCGGCATGGTGTTTCAGTCGTTCAACCTGTTTCCGCACAAGACGGTTAAAGGCAATGTCATGCTCGCGCCGATCAAGGTCGCCAAGCGCGATCCAAAGAAGGCCGAGCAAGATGCCGAACAACTGCTTAAACGCGTAGGTTTGGGCGACAAGCTGAACGTTTACCCGGCGCAACTTTCCGGGGGCCAGCAACAACGCGTAGCCATCGCCCGCGCACTGGCAATGAACCCGGATGTAATGCTGTTTGATGAACCCACATCGGCGCTTGACCCGGAAATGGTCGGCGAAGTGCTGGATGTAATGAAGAGCCTGGCCAATGATGGCATGACCATGGTGGTGGTAACCCACGAGATGGGTTTTGCCCGCGAAGTGGCTGACCGCGTGCTGTTTATGGAAGACGGCGAACTGCTGGTCAGCGACACGCCAGACAATATCTTCAGCAGCACCAAGCACCCGCGGCTAGAGCAGTTTCTATCGAAGCTGCTGTAGGGTGGACGGCGCTCTTCCGTCCACCATTAAACACCGCAAACATTTAAGCCGATTGCCAACGCTGGTGGGCAAGCTGCGCGTTGCCACACCCTACGAGGAAGACGACGCTTTATCGCTCAGCGTCAACACCCGCGTAGGGTGGACGGCGCTTTTCCGTCCACCATTGAACACCGCAAACAATTAAGCCGATTGCCCTTAGCTGGTCATGCCTGCTGCGCTCATAAACCAGCGCAGCAGCAATGACACAACCCCCAGTGCCAGTACGCTGCCCGCCCAGATTGCCACCAGCCAGCCGATACGCTGATACAAGGGTTTCTTCTGTTGCGGGCCGGTCATGCTGCGCTCCTTAGTGGTAGCCATGTTCGTGGGTTATCTTGCCGCGGAACACGTAGTAGCTCCAGGCGGTGTACATCAGAATAAACGGAATGATGAACAGCGCCCCTACCAGGATAAACGCCTGGCTTTGCGGCGGCGATGCGGCCTCCCAGATAGTCACGCTTGGCGGGATAATGTTCGGCCACAGGCTCAGACCCAAACCGCTGTAGCCCAAGAAGATAAGGCCAAGGGTTAGCAAAAATGGCGCGTAGTGCTGACGCTTTTGCACGGCCCGCCACAATGCCCAGGTACAGACCAGTACCAGTATTGGCACCGGTGAGAGCCAGAAAAGGTTCGGCAGGCTGAACCAGCGCTCAGCAATTTCGGGGTGGGCCAACGGCGTCCACAGGCTGACGATACCGGTAACCGCCAGGACCACAAGAATCAGCGGCTTGCCCAGGTCATGCATCTGCTCTTGCAGGCGCCCTTCGGTTTTCATGATCAGCCAAGTGCAACCCAGCAAGGCATAGGCGGCGACCAGCGCCAGGCCACAAAACAGCGCGAAGGGTTTTAGCCAGTCCAGCGGGCCACCGGCATATGTCCGGCCAACCACTTCGATACCATCGATATAGGCGCCAAGGGTGACGCCTTGAAAGAAGGTTGCGGTGATTGAGCCACCAATAAAGGCCTTGTCCCAGATATGCCGCTTGTGGGCTTTGGCCTTGAAGCGAAACTCAAAGGCCACACCGCGAAAAATCAAACCGAGCAGCATGAAGATCAGCGGCAGATAGAGGGCATCCAGCACCACTGCATAGGCCAGCGGAAATGCGCCAAACAGCGCCGCGCCCCCCAGTACCAGCCAGGTTTCATTGCCATCCCAAACCGGCGCCACCGAGTTCATCATCAGGTCACGTTCGCTATCATCCTTGACGAACGGGAAAAGGATACCGATGCCCAGATCGAATCCATCCATGACTACGTACATCATCACACCGAACGCGATGATCACCGCCCAGATATGCGAGAGATCTATGCCGACCATGTTCAGCTCCTTTCAGTCTGGATGTCGTCTTCATCATCCGGTGCAGCAGACAGCGGACGAGACGGCGTGCGTTGTTGGCCTGGGCCACCCTCTTGATGGTTAGTGCCTTCAACAGGCAAAGGCCCTTTGCGCACCAGGCGCATCATGTAGCCGAGACCGGCACCGAAGAGCGCGAAATAAACCACCACAAACAGCACCAAGGTCACGCTCATCTGCACGACCGTATGATTTGAAACCGCGTCTGAGGTGCGCATCAACCCGTACACAACCCAGGGTTGGCGGCCAATTTCCGTGGTGAACCAGCCCGCCAGGATTGCGATCAAGCCCGAAGGTCCCATCCATAGCGCCATGTACAAGAAAGCACGGTTGTTATAGAGCCTACCTTTGGGGCGCAACAGCAACGCCCAGGCGCCCATCATGATCATCAACAAGCCAAGCCCCACCATGATCCGGAAGCTCCAGAACACCACGGTCGAGTTGGGCCGGTCTTCCTTGGGGAATTCCTTGAGCGCGGGCACTTGCTTATCGAGGCTGTGGGTCAGGATCAAGCTGCCCAATTTAGGAATTTCGACCTTGAAGCGGGTTTCCTCGCGCTCCATGTCCGGCCAACCAAACAGAATCAACGGCGTTGCTTCACCCGGAGGGTTTTCCCAGTGCCCCTCAATCGCAGCAATTTTGGCAGGTTGATGCTCCAGCGTATTGAGGCCGTGGGCATCGCCGATCACCGCCTGAATGGGTGCAACGATAAGCGCCATCCACATTGCCATTGAGAGCATCTTGCGCACAGCGGGATTATCTCGACCGCGCAGTAGGTGCCAGGCCGCAGATGCGCCGACAAAGAAAGCCGTTGCCAAGAAGGCAGCCGTTGCCATGTGCATCAGGCGATAAGGGAACGACGGATTGAACACCACCGCGAACCAATCGACGGGAATCACCCGGCCATCAACAATTTCGAAGCCTTGCGGCGTCTGCATCCAACTGTTGGAGGCGAGAATCCAGAATGTCGAGATCAGTGTGCCGATGGCGACCATCAGCGTAGAAAAGAAGTGCAAGCCTGGTCCGACGCGGTTCAAGCCAAAGAGCATGACACCGAGAAAACCGGCTTCGAGAAAGAATGCAGTGAGCACTTCGTACGTCAGCAAGGGGCCGGTAACGGCACCGGCAAAGTCAGAGAAGGCACTCCAGTTAGTCCCAAACTGATAAGCCATCACCAGGCCTGAAACCACGCCCATGCCAAAGTTGACGGCAAAGATTTTCGACCAAAAGTGATACAAATCCATGTATACGCTTTTGCCGGTTTTCAGCCACAAGCCTTCAAGAACGGCCAAGTAGCTGGCCAAACCAATGGTGATTGCAGGGAAGATGATATGAAACGAAATAGTGAAAGCAAACTGGATCCGGGCTAACTCCAATGCCTCTAAGCCAAACATGGCGCGTCCTCAATCAGGTGATACACAACCTCGCGTCATTCGAGGCCTGCTAATAACGTACTAGACTCTGATCATCAAATGACGCCAGCGTTCTTATCGTAAACACATGCAGCGATACCGGGCACATTCCTTGGCCTCTAGTTGCAGTGAAAAGCATCCGCTCGTAACAAGCCAGACGTTGATCCATATCAATACCCAACTAAGGATAGCTGGATAGCTGGAATTAACCGCTGTGGCTCTTTGTCGCGATCAGTCGCGCTTGTCAGCGCAATGCCTGCGGACAATCGACATCGAGCAAGACTGCAGGGTCATCAACATCCAGCCCGACGCAGGCATGGGCATGCGCTTGTAAAATTGTCCGGGCACCCTGCTCGCCCTTGAGCGCCTGCAGTTGCGGCCAGTACTTGCGACCGAATATGACCGGATGACCGCGCGAGCCCTTGTGCACAGGAAACACAATCTGTGAAATGTCGGCCGCTTGAACCAGGCGCTGCAGCGTCTGGTCCGCGAGCCAGGGCATGTCCCCCAGCAAGACGGCAACAGCAGACGCCTGGCTGTCCAGCACTGCAACCTGGGTAATAGCTGCGGCTAAACTAGTGCCCATGCCTTGATCGGCATCAGCACAACGCACAATTTGCGTGTGCGGCCCGAGGCCCAGCGCCTGCGGCTCGTCATCGTCACGCAGAACCACATAAAGTTGCCCGAAGTGGCGTTGAGCGCGAGCGACAGCCGTTGCCAGCAAGCCTTGGCCATCACTGAGCCGTGCGATGCGCTTATCACTGCCAAAACGCCGCCCTCGCCCAGCGGCCAGCACCACGGCAACAACTGAGTTTGGCGCGCTGTTCAAAGTTGCGCCTTGGCGATGCCGTTGCGCAGGCGGACGATATCTGCGAGCACGGCCAGAGCAATTTCAGCCGGGGTTTTACTGCCGAGGTTAAGACCAATAGGCGCCTGTATCCGCGCCAGATCAGCCTCACACAGGCCACCCGAACGCAACAAACGCTCGAAACGCTTGCGAGTGGTTTGCTGCGAGCCCATCACGCCGATATAAAAGGCCTCGGTGCGCACCGCTTCGATCATCGCCAAATCATCGATTCGCGGGTCGTGGGTCAGCGCGACAACGGCGGTGTCGGCATGACAGCCACCCGCGGCGATAACCATCGAGGGCAACTCACGGCGGATCTCGACGCCCGGCAGCTCAACACCGTCAAGCACCTCATCGCGCGGGTCACAGAGCACCACTTCAAAGCCGAGGGTCTTGCCAAACTCGGCGCAGACATGGGCGACGCTGGAATAACCAGCCAGCAGCAGACGTTGCGCGGCGCCAATCCGGATATGCAAGGTGTCCAGGTCGCGGCGTACCCGAGGCCCATGATCAGAGTCTGCACTCAACTGCCATGTGCCCTGCGGCACTGTGACCGAACGCAATAAGCGGCGCTGCCCAAGCAAGGCGCTTTCCAGCTCCCGCAAATGCGCCTGCACTTCACAGCTGGAGGCCAGGTTCTCGACCAGCACTTCCAGGACACCGCCGCAGGGCAAGCTGATATTGGAGTGACTGTCACTGCCGTCGCCGTAGCGCACCAAGGCTGAAGGCTCAGCAAATGCACCTTCAGCCACACGTTGCAGAAAGTCATCTTCTACACAACCGCCAGACAAGGACCCCAGCCAATTGCCCTGTTCGTTGACGACCAACAAAGAGCCAGGCGCCCTGGGCGCCGAGCCATAGGTAAATAGCACTGTGCACAGCCAAACCCGCTGGCCAGCCTGCGACCACTGCAATGCCTGACGAATCACCAGTAAATCTAGATGCTGCATTAACGGCTCCGCCCCTTTGGTAGCGCATCACTTTATCAGGACTTTAGGACCCAGGCAGGCCTGAGTCATACAAAGCCATTGTCGGCAACGATGATATGCACAGAAGCAGCCGAAACAATTTGTTTCAGTTAGACTTTGCGGCCGACCACGCCCGAGCTGACGCTGTTATGTCAAATACCACGCCAACCCTGTTGCGCCACCATCGCCCCTTTATAGCTTTCTGGCTGGCGCGCGTTGCAACTGCCAGCGGCTTCCAGATGCTGACGGTTGCCATCGGTTGGCATATCTACAAGCTCACTGGCAGCGTGCTCGACCTGGGGTTGGTTGGCTTGGCCGAATTTCTACCGCGCGTACTGTTTATGCTGCACACCGGCCACGTTGCCGATCGCTACAACCGTGCACGCATTGCTGCCCTCTGCCAGACCGTGCAGGCGTTGATTGCCCTGGCATTGGTGATTAGCAGCTACAGCGGTGATATCAGCCGCGAGATGATTTTCCTGCTGGCGTTCAGCCTGGGGGCGGCAAGAGCCTTTGAAATGCCCGCCACGCAAGCATTACTGCCGCGCTTGGTGCCGCCGGCATTGTTTCCCGCAGCGGTTGCGGCATCGGCATCGGCCATGCAAACCGCAACCATTGTCGCCCCTGCTCTGGGCGGCTTCCTGTTTGCCTTTGGCAGCATCTGGGTGTATGTGCCGACCGCAATCCTGTATGCGCTGGCCTGCGCCTTGATGCTCAGCCTGCCCAAACACCAAGAGCAGCAAAGCAAGGAAAAAGCATCGCTGAACAACCTGCTGGCTGGCATTCGCTTTATTCGCAGTCGCCCCGATGTGTTTGGGGCTATCTCGCTCGACCTGTTTGCGGTGTTGCTCGGCGGCGCAACCGCGCTCTTGCCAGTATTTGCCAAAGACATCCTGATGACCGGCCCATGGGGACTTGGCTTGCTGCGCTCGGCGCCAGCGGTGGGCGCGTTGCTGATGTCCTTCTGGTTGGCGCGTTTTCCGATCAACCGTCATGTCGGACGGACCATGTTCACCGCAGTGGCGATTTTTGGTGTCGCCACTATCGCTTTCGGAATCTCGACCTCATTCTGGTTCAGCCTCTTGGTACTGGTGGTGCTTGGCGCTGCCGACATGATCAGCATGGTTATCCGTGGTGCCTTTGTGCAACTACAAACACCTGACGCCATGCGTGGCCGGGTCAGCGCGGTCAATGGCTTGTTTATTGGCGCATCCAACCAGCTCGGCGAGTTCGAATCCGGCCTTACCGCACACTGGTTCGGCACTGTGCCTGCTGTTGTGCTCGGCGGTGTCGGCACGCTGCTGGTAACCGGCACATGGATCAAGCTGTTCCCGACGTTGGCTCATCGCGACACGCTGGAACAAACCGAGCAAGAACTGGCCGCAACCCAGAAAGCAGGAGCCAGCACTTAAAGCCACATGGCGCCGACAGTGGCGCCTGTACTACGCTGCCTTATACCCGCCCGGCGCCGGGCACGTATTCAGACTCAGGCATCCGCGATTGGCGCTGCCAGTCGTTGATGCATCATGGGTACAGAAGCCAAGCAGCCTGTCGGCTCATAAATTCACCGCCAGCGGGCTTACTGCTATGATGCGCGCCTTTTTCGCAATCGCCAGCTATACAGTTCACCCATGGATGGATGTAGTTAGCTATCGATCAGGCCACTTTCGGCGCATTTAGCGTCATGGGGAACTCCGCATGCTGGAAAGACTGTTCCAACTCAAAGCACACAACACCAACATTCGAACAGAGATGCTGGCCGGTCTGACCACCTTCCTGACGATGGCGTACATCTTGTTCGTCAATCCGAGCATCCTCGGGGAAACAGGCATGGATAAAGGCGCAATCTTTGTCGCCACCTGCCTGGCCGCAGCGATTGGCTCGGCGATCATGGGGTTTATCGCCAACTACCCAATCGCCCTCGCCCCGGGCATGGGGCTCAATGCCTTTTTCACTTACACCGTGGTCCTGCATATGGGCCACACCTGGCAAGTCGCGCTGGGCGCAGTGTTCCTCTCGGCGTGCATGTTCTTTCTGTTGTCGATTTTCAAGATTCGTGAATGGATCATCAACAGCATCCCGCTGGAACTGCGCTCGGCGATTGCCGCAGGCATTGGTCTATTCCTCGCGCTAATTGCCCTCAAGGAGTCGGGCATCGTCGTTTCCAACCCTGCCACCCTGGTGGGCATGGGCGACCTGTCCAAACCCGAGCCGCTGCTGGCGATCCTCGGCTTTTTCGTTATCGTCGCGCTTGAAGCGCGCCGGGTTACAGGTGCGGTGCTGATCGGTATTTTGCTGACCACCGGCATTGGTATTGCGCTGGGGGTTTCACAATTCGGCGGTTTTGTATCCATGCCACCATCGCTGGCCCCGACCTTTATGCAACTGGACATCATGGGCGCGCTGGACATCGGCTTGGTTAGCGTGGTGTTCGCGTTTCTCTTCGTTGACCTGTTCGATAACTCCGGCACCTTGATTGCCGTCGCGAAAAAAGCTGGCCTGATGCGCGCTGACGGCCATATGCCGAAAATGGGCCGGGCGCTGATCGCCGACAGCAGCGCGGCCATGGTCGGCTCACTGCTCGGTACTTCAACCACCACCAGCTATATCGAGTCAGCCGCAGGCGTCACCGCTGGCGGACGCACCGGCCTGACTGCCGTCGTGGTTGCCCTCCTGTTCTTGCTGGCGTTGTTCTTCTCGCCATTGGCAGGCAGTGTTCCGGCATTCGCCACGGCACCTGCACTGTTGTTTGTCGCGGTACTGATGACCGCTGGCCTGGCCGAGATCGACTGGAGTGACATCACCCTTGCCGCTCCCGTGGTGATCACTGCACTGGCAATGCCACTGACCTTCTCGATCGCCAACGGCATTGCCTTTGGTTTTATCGCATGGGCCGCTATCAAGTTGCTGGCGGGGCGCTGGAAAGAACTGAACCCAGCGCTGGTCATCCTGGCTATTCTGTTTGTGATGAAATTCGCCTGGTTTAACGCCTAGAACCGTTCGCTAAAGTCCACACCTGATGATCGCAGCAAGATACCCTGCTGCCTTCTGACCACGCTGAAGAGTTACTCATGAGTGCGCCACAATTCGATCCAGCCAGCTACGACGCTCAACTGGAAGAAAAAAAGCAACGTCTGGTCAACCTGCTCGCGCCGTTCAACGCGCCTGCGCCAGATGTTTTCGATTCGCCGCGCGAAAATTACCGTTTGCGCGCCGAGTTCCGTTTGTGGCGTGAAGGCAATGAACGCTTTTATGCAATGTTTGCCGCAGGCGACAAGCGCACCCCAATCCTGATTGATGACTTTCCGATTGCCAGCCAGCGCATCAATGATTTGATGCCGCGTGTAAAAGCGGCTTGGCAAGCCAGCGAGGCGCTGAACTTCAAGCTGTTCCAGGCGGAGTTCCTGACAACCTTGGCCGGTGATGCGCTGATCACCCTGTGTTATCACCGCCCGCTTGATGAGCACTGGCAAAACGCGGCTCAACAGCTTGCCAACGAGCTGGGCGTCAGCCTGATCGGACGCTCCCGTGGCCAGCGCCTGGTAATTGGCCGCGATCATGTGGTTGAAGAGTTAGAGGTAAACGGGCGCGGCTTCAGTTATCGCCAGCCTGAAGGTGCCTTCACCCAACCCAACGGCACGGTCAACCAGAAGATGCTCAACTGGGCCTTCGATGCCTTGGGCGAACGCCAGGACGACTTGCTTGAGCTGTATTGCGGCAACGGCAATTTCACCCTGCCGTTGGCCACCCGCGTGCGCAAGGTGCTGGCCACTGAGATCAGCAAGTCGTCAGTCAACGCCGCCCTGGCCAATCTTGCCGACAACCAAGTCGATAACGTCAGCCTGGTGCGTTTGTCTGCTGAAGAGCTCACCGAAGCGCTCAATGAGGTGCGTCCGTTCCGCCGTCTGGCTGGCATCGACCTCAAAAGCTACGACTTTGGCACCGTGTTTGTTGACCCGCCGCGCGCCGGCATGGACCCGGACACCTGCGAACTGTGCCGACGCTTCGAGCGCATCTTGTATATTTCCTGCAACCCGCAGACGCTGGCCGACAACATCGAACAGCTTAGCGACACACACCGCATTGAGCGCTGCGCGGTATTCGACCAATTCCCCTACACCCATCATATGGAATCGGGTGTGTTGCTGGTGCGCAAGTAAGCACATTGCTCAACTCGCCACTACACAGCCCATCAAAGGGCTGTGTAGCACCTAGCCTCGATTGAGGCTGCGCAAGGCATAGAAACTCAGCCCACCGGCCACCACTTCCGCTAGCAGGGCGTAGAGATTGAAGGTTTGCCCAGCGCCACCATCGAGCCACAAGCCGCCCAATCTGGCGACGGCCAGAGCGCTGTAAAGCAGCACCATCAAGGTCAAAGCACTGCGGGTCAGGTCGATGCGGGTCAGCGCCAGCCCCAGGAAAGCCGCCAAGCCGATTTGCAGGCCGCCGTAATAGGCGCGCACGTCGGTCACAGCCGCAGCCTCCATCAGCAACATGCCGGAAACATTGGCCATGGGTTGTGGGTTCACAAAGTAAGCCAGGCCCAAGCCAAACAAAATAATGATTTGGATCGTCAAAACAACTCTTGCCACTAACATCACTTACTCCTTCTAAGCCATTTATAGCTGCCAGCTTAGGCGCCATCAGAGTCCAAGCCCAGCAATACTCATAATTGACTCTGACTGACGACTGGACTGGCGTCTGGCTTATACTGAGCAACACTGATTAACAGCAATATCACAGGGAATCGAGTAATGCGCTGGAGCAAAGGACGACGCAGTGACAACGTGGTGGATGCCCGCGGCAGCGGTGGTGCAGGCAGACGGTTCGGTGGCGGCCGAGGCTTGAGCCTGGGTGGGATCGCCGTAATCGTAGTGGTCGGGCTGCTAATGGGCCAGGACCCGCTGCAGATCCTTGGCAACATAGCAGGCCAAGCCACGCAAACCAGTGCGCCAGCCCCTCAGCAACAGCCCAACAACCCGGCTGCCAATGACCAGCAGTCTGAGTTCGTACGTTCGATTCTGGGCGACACCGAAGACACTTGGCGCGAGATTTTCAGCAACGCCAATCGCCAATACCAGGACCCGAAGCTGGTGTTATTCAGTGGTGGGGTTAACTCAGCCTGCGGCTTTGCCGACGCGGCGGTAGGCCCGTTCTATTGCCCGGGCGATCGTCAGGTCTACCTCGACTTGTCGTTCTTCCAAGAGCTTGAACAACGCTTCGGCGCGGCCGGTGACTTCGCCCAGGCTTACGTCATTGCCCATGAGATCGGCCACCATGTGCAAACCTTGCTCGGCGTATCGGCAAAAGTGGATGCCGCCCGCAGGGCTGGTCAACGCATGGAAGGCAACAATGGCTTGCTGGTCCGCCAGGAACTGCAGGCAGACTGCCTCGCTGGAGTTTGGGCCAACAGCGCGCAACGTCGCCTGAACTGGCTGGAGCCTGGTGACCTTGAGGAAGCCTTGAATGCGGCCAATGCCATTGGTGATGATCGCCTGCAGAAACAAACACGCGGCCAGGTGATGCCTGACTCCTTCACCCACGGCACCTCGGCGCAGCGCACCCGTTGGTTCAAGGCCGGATTTGAAAGCGGCAAGCTGGGCAGCTGTGACACCTTTGGCGCTGCGAGCCTGTAACCCGAACCTGCATCGAGACATAAAAAAGCCCCTTTACAGGGGCTTTTTAGTTACTGCATCCACGGCGGTGGCGGCTCTTCCCCGGACGGGGCATCATCCGCGTCGAGCAGTGCCTGGCGTCGCGCTTCCTCAGCCAATGCGGCCTTGATTTCACGCATCACCGCCTCAACGTCTGCGGCATCTTCCGGGTCATCAAACTCTCCGGTCAATACCGACTCGGGCGTTAGTTTGCCCTCCTCGTATAAGGCCCACATTTCCTTGGCGTACTTGGTGTATTTGAGCTCAGGGGCAAACTGCCCGAAATAGGCAGCCATGTTGCCCACGTCGCGCTCAAGCATCTTGAACGCATGGTTATTGCCCGCAGCATCGACCGCTTGCGGCAAGTCGATAATCACCGGTCCTTCTGGGCCGAGCAATACGTTGAACTCGGACAAGTCGCCGTGCACCAGGCCGGCGCAGAGCATCTTGACGATTTCCTCGATCATAAATGCATGGAATTCGCGGGCATCATCCGGATGCAGGTCAACATCATTGAGGCGAGGCGCAACATCACCCTCGCCATCATCGACCAACTCCATCAATAGCACGCCTTCGAGGAAATCATAGGGCTTGGGCACGCGTACGCCTGCACTGGCCAGCCTGAACAAAGCGCCTACCTCAGCATTTTGCCAGGCATCTTCCTGACCTTTACGACCGTACTTGGAGCCCTTGGCCATTGCCCGCGCGTCGCGGCTGTTACGCACCTTGCGACCTTCCTGGTATTCCGCAGCCTGGCGGAACCCACGCTTATTTGCCTCCTTATAGACCTTTGCACACCGCAATTCCTGACCACAGCGCACCACATAAACTGCAGCCTCTTTACCACTCATTAGCGGGCGTATCACCTCGTCGATCAGACCATCTTCGACTAAGGGTTCAAGACGTTTTGGAGTCTTCATCAGCTTTAATCACGGGTCCTTTGTGGCTCACTTCACCTGTTCTGCTCGTTATACGGCAATCTTTCGACAGCGCCCAGTCTATACGACCATTACCTTGCTTGAGCCTGTTAATTCGCCAACAAATGTCGGCGTAGTGCCTCAACCGCATAACGCACCTTGGCTGGCTGTACATCGCGCCTCGGCGTCACTATATAAATCCCCACCGGAGGCATTTGCCAACCGGGTAACACTGCTCGTAACTGACCTGTCGCCAGTTCATCACGAATCTCATGCTCGGGCTGCAGCGATATGCCCATCCCTGCCAGCGTAAAGTTACGCACCGCAAGCAGATTGTTGCAACCCACCCGACCTTCAATACGAATTTTCTCAACCTGAGAGTCTGGTCCTTGTAGGCTGAGGGTTTCATGCATCTGCATCGTACTGAGCATTACCCAATCGGCGGTTACCAGGTCTTGTGGGCTGTTTATCGGTGGGCGGTTCAATAAATAACTCGGTGCCGCGCAAAATACGAAGACGGCATCGCCAATGTGCCGCGCAACCAGGCTGGAGTCTTGCTGAGGGCCTACGCGGATAGCCAGATCGATACGCTTATCAACCAGATCGATACGCTCGTCCTGAAAGAACAGCTGCACACTCAAGCCCTTGTGCGCTTGCAGTAACGGCGCCAGTGCGTCACTCAAGTGGCGCCCTGAAAAGCCCACCGGCACCGCGATTCGCAACTCACCGACCGCCGCATCCCGCATCTCGGCCAACCGCTGCTCAGCCTCCTGCGCCAGCGCCATGACCTGTGCGCTGCTTTGGTAAAAGGCCGCGCCTGCTTCGGTCAGGGTGAGCTTGCGCGTGGTGCGATGCAGCAGACTGACTTGGGTGCTTTGTTCCAGCTTGCGGATCTGCTGGCTAACCGCAGATGCGGTCATTCCGAGCACCTCAGCGGCAGCAACCATCGAGCCACGCTCAACCACAGTGGCAAAGATTGCCATGCGCTTTAACTGCTCCATTATTAAGCCCTGCTTATTAGTCAAAGCGTTTATAGCCTATTTATCCGACCTTTACCCGTATGAAATTATCTATCCACTGAATCACATTGGAAATGCAGCAGATGAAAATCGCCCTGATTGGCGCCACAGGATTTGTCGGTGCAGGCGTTCTGTCCGAAGCATTGAGCCGTGGCCACGAGGTGACCGGCATTGTCCGTTCACCTGAAAAGTTACCGAACAACCCTTTGCTCACGGCGCGCAAAGGCGATGCATACGATGCCAACGATATCGCTCAAGCCGTTGCCGGCCACGATGCTGTGGTGCACGCCTTCAACCCCGGCTGGGGCGAGGCAAATATCCGCCAGTTGTTTATTCAAGGCAGCCAGGCGATCTACGCCGGAACCAAGCAAGCTGGGGTCAAACGTTTGTTGGTGGTTGGCGGCGCAGGCAGTTTGTATGTCGCCCCTGGCGTGCAGTTGATCGACACTCCAGAGTTTCCAGCGGCCTACAAGGAAGGGGCTGAAGGGGCACGCCAGGTGCTGCACCTGTTGCAAGACAAAGTTGATCTCGACTGGAGCTTTATCTCACCGCCAGCCCTTTTGGAGCCGGGCGAGCGCAGCGGTAAGTTTCGTATTGGCACCGACCAACTACTGATGAGCGGGCAAACGCCTGCCAACATCAGTGTCGCAGACTTGGCGGTGGCCATTATTGATGAACTGGAAGCACCCGCGCATATCCATCAACGTTTTACCGTCGGCTATTGAGCCTTCCACAAACCTGCAAAAGGCATTACCCATGACCTTAACTTCATCAGCATTCGTCAGCACCGACAGCCCGGCGCGTTATATCAGCCGGCTATGCAAACATTTCGCCCATAAAATCCCGGTCAGCTTTGACGAGCAACAGGGGCGCATCGAGTTTGAGTTTGGCCTGGCATTACTCCAAGCCAGCGAAACCGGCCTGCAACTGAGCGTACAGGCCGGAACAGAAGAGCAATTGGAACGACTCAAAGGCGTGGTAGCCAGCCACTTTGAGCGGTTTGCCTGGAAGGAAGCCCTGACGCTCGACTGGAGTCAGTAACCGGCTTACTCCTCGCTCGGCAAGCTCAACTCTATCGCTTCGCCCATCGAGTCATTAAGGCGCTCAAGCTCGAAATTGAGGGCATCTGCGTCTTCCTCCAGGGACAAAGCGATCGCGGCAAAAGCATCTGCAGCCTCAATGAACGCCAGCACCACCGATGGGTCGAATAAGGTTCCGCTGGCAGCATTGATTCGTGCCATGGCCGCGGCGTGACTGAGCGGCTGGCGATACGCATGATGGCTGGTCAGTTGCTCGTAACAACCCGCTACGGCCATCAATCGCGCCGAAAGCGGGATTTGCTCGCCACGCAAACCTTGCGGATAACCAGTACCGTCCCAGTTTTCATGTTGGCTGTAGACAATATCCTTGGCCTCGCTCAAAAAGCTGTTCGCGCCTTCGAGTTTTTGCTCAGCGGCGTCCAGCGCCACATAGCCAGCCTTGGCATGACTGCGCATCAGCTCCAGGTCACGGCCTTCAAGCTCCGTCGGGCTCAGCAGGATACGGTCCGGCAACACCAGCTTGCCAATACCGTGCAGCAAGGCTGAGCGCCCTAGCTGGGCAATTCGCTCCTCGCTGAGTTCAGCACTCAAGCCTGGCTGCTGGCGCGCCAATGCCGTCGCCAAGGTGACAATATAGGCTTTTATGCGCGCCAGATGCTGGCTACAGGGATTGTCACGCATGGCCGCCAACCCGGCCATGGCCTCAATCGCGACCTCCTGGTGCTTTTCGATGTCACGGGTGCGCCGACGCACCTCCAGCTCCAGGTACTCGCTTTTGTCACGCAGAAAATCTGCGCCGGCCTTGAGCTGCAGGTGTGATTTGACCCGTGCCATCACAATCGGCGGGCTAATCGGCTTGGTGATGTAGTCAACGGCGCCCAGGTCGAAACCAAGCTGCTCATCGGCAATCTCGCTCTTGGCCGTCAGGAAGATGACTGGAATATTCTCGGTCCGGGGGTTTTGCTTTAACGCACGGCAGACTTCATAGCCGTCCATACCGGGCATCATCACATCAAGCAAAATCAAGTCCGGTGGCGTGTCACTCGCCGCGATTCGCAAGGCATTGATACCAGTGCTGGCCACTTTCACCCGGTAACTGTCGAGCAGTAACTCACTCATCAGCTCAAGGTTGTCAGGAACATCATCAACAACAAGCACCAGCGGCTGATCTGAATAATTGAAGCTGTCGTCCATCATCCTATCTCCTGAATACTTCATATCTAGTCGCTGCATCGCTTGCGGATTATGTGTAGCGCACCAGAGAAGTCATAAGCTCGCATGGCACTGGCTAGCCCGTCGTAATCAGCTTTGAAGAAGATGCACAGTTGCTGTGCATGTGCATCAAAAAGCTTCCCGGCGCGCGGATCATCATCAATCAGTAATCGTTCAAGCTTGACGCACAGATCACGCATCGCGGCCTCGTCGACTGCAGACTCACTGGCCGAATCAAACACTGGAAACTGTCTGCGGATCGCGCTCACTAACTCCTGCAGATTGTTTTGCACGCGTTGCAGCACCTCCTCCAAATCCTGGTGCTGTGCATCCTTGATTGCAGACTCCAACGCCATCGTTTGCACTTGCAAGTCATTGGCGCCCAAATTACCGGCCAGGCCTTTTAGTGTGTGTGCCAATCGCTCGGCCACTTGCAATTCACCGGCCTGGATTGCCGCTCGGATTTGCTCTGCAGCATCGCTTTGACTGCTGGCAAATTTAGTCAGCAAGCGTTGGTACAAGCCGATCTTTCCCAGCACGCGGCGCAAACCGCTGTTGCCATCAATTCCGGGAAGCTGCCAACTCGCAACCACTGCCTGAGCCACATTCGACACTTTGTCGATACCGGCGGTGACGGGCGCCTGCGATGCCGAGGGCTGGACCAGCATCCAACGCGTTAGAGTCGCCCAAAGCTCGCGAGGTTCGATAGGTTTACCAATATAGTCATTCATTCCAGCACGAATGCAGCGCTCACGATCCTCGGGGAGCGCGTTGGCGGTCATGGCGATCACCGGGAGCGTAGCGAAGCGAGGCTCTTTGCGAAGCGCAAAGGTGGCTGAAATCCCGTCAAGCACGGGCATCTGCATGTCCATCAAGACGACTGAATAGTAGCCATCGGGATTGGCTCGCAGCTTGGTCAAGGCAACCTCGCCATGTTCAGCCTCATCAATCTGCAAGCCACTGCCTTCAGCCAGACCAATCACCACTTCGCGATTGAGTTCATTATCTTCAACCAACAATACCCGATGGCCGCTAAAGTCAGGCAGCTCCTCGCCACGCTGCGCACGCACCTCAAGATCGACCACATCGGCATCAAAGCTGCGCAGCACCGCATCACGCAGCAGGCCGGGATTGACGGGTTTAAACAGCACATCATCAATACCAACTGAATTGGCGCTGACCAACAATTCTTCACGACCATAGGCGGTGACCATCAAGATTTGCGGCGGGCTTGATAGGTCGAGTGCGCGCAGGCGGCGAGTGGTTTCAATGCCGTCCATCACCGGCATTTGCCAGTCGATCAGCACCAAATCATAAGGCTGGCCCTGGTCAATAGCCTGGGGGATTTGGCTAAGCGCCTGGGCGCCTGACTCAACAACATCAACCACCATGCCCATATTGCTGAGCAAGCCATCAAGTACCTGGCGCGCAGTGCTGTTGTCGTCCACCACCAAGACTCGACGACCTTGCAGTTGAACAGGAGACTCTAGCGGCGCATCTTGGGCAAGCCCGATACCAAAGGGTACCGAGCACCAGAACAAACTCCCCTTGCCCTGCTGGCTCTCGACACCAACCTGCCCGCCCATGGCCTCAACCAGCTTTTTGCAGATAGCCAAGCCAAGCCCGGTGCCACCGTATTTGCGGGTGGTCGAGGTATCTGCCTGCTGGAATGACTGAAACAACCGGCTAATTTGTTCCTTGCTCATGCCTATGCCGGTGTCGCGTACCGCAAAGTAAATATGCGTTTCCTTGGCGCTACTGTGCTGCACGCTTATTCGCAGTTCGACTTCGCCGGATTCAGTGAACTTAACCGCGTTATTGCAGAAGTTAATCAACACCTGGCCCAAGCGCAGTGGGTCTCCAATTAAAAACTGCGGCACTGCCGGATCAAGGTTGAAGACCAACTCAAGGTTCTTTTCATTGGCCTTGTCGGCGATCAGGTTGGCGACATTTTCCAGCACCTGGCGCAGGTCGAAATCGATATGTTCGACATTCAGCTTGCCAGCCTCAATCTTCGAGAAATCCAGGATGTCGTTGATAATGCCCAGCAAGTGTTGCCCGGACTGCTGGATCTTATTCAGGTAATCACGCTGCCGTGGAGAAGGGTCGGCGCGCAACCCAAGGTGTGACATGCCGATGATGGCATTCATCGGGGTACGGATCTCGTGGCTCATGTTGGCCAAGAAGTCTGACTTGAGCCGCGCGGTATCTTCAGCCATCTCCTTGGCAGCCAAGAGCGCTTCCTCTGCCTGTTTGCGCGAGGTGATGTCACGGCTCACGCCAACCAACCCGAGCAATGCGCCCTGATCATCTTGGAATGTGGTGCGCAAGGTATCAAAGACCGCGCGACGCCCATCCGGATAGCGCGCCCAGCCTTCGGTTTCAAATGCGCCCTGGCGGGTCAGGGCAACTTTATCGTGGCCCGCACGGGCATTTGCCCATTCGGCGCCGAGCAACTCAAGATCGCTCTTGCCGATAGCCTCTTCGGGCGTAATGCCGAACAATTCGGCGCAAGCTTGGTTAATCCCGCCGTAATGACCTTTTTCGTCCTTGAACCAGATCGGATCAGGAATCGCATTGATCAAGGCGATCAGCGTGCGGCGCTGGAGCTGCGCCTCTGCCTCTGCCCGCTCGCGCTCGGCAATTTGCACGCTGAGCCGTCGGTTCCACACCAAGACAAAGCCCATCAACAGCATCAGACCGAGCAGATAGGGCCAACCGACCGTCAACAACCGCTGCCAGTTGAACTCAGTCAGTGCTGGCAACCAGTGGCCTTTAATAGTTGCAGTGTCTTCATCGGTGACCGTCAGCAGCGCCTTATCCAGAACCCGCTGCAGCTGTGGCGCGCTCTTGCGCACGGCAAACCTCAGCTCGCTACTGCTCAAACCTGACTCAGCCCGAACCTCGATATTGGTCAGGTTCAGCTCTCGAATCAGGTAGGTCGCAACGATCATATCGCCGACATAAGCGTCGACACGTCCGGATGACAACGCCTGCAATGCCTCGGAGGTATTGTCGACCCGCATCAACCGGATACCTGGAACACTTTCCTTGAGCCGCGACTCAATCAAGTAGCCTCGTTCAACCGCAACTTCGTGCCCCTGCAAATCAGACAGGGTTTGCAGCGTCTCTTCCGCGCGGGTAAACACCAGGCTGCTGCTGACAACATAAGGCTGGGTAAACAGCATAAAGGTATCGCGCTCGGGCGAGCTAACCACTGAAGGCAGCACATCGACCTCATCGGTGCGCAAGGCGACCAAGGCGGCGTCCCAGTTATCAAACTGCACCACCTCGACGCGCATCCCCAGCCGACGACTGATCAGCTGTAAGTACTCACCACTGAGCCCGGTATGCACACCTTGCTTGTCGATCACATCAAAGGGTGCCCAGCCATCACGCTCGACACCAACACGAATAACAGGGTGAGCCTTGACCCACGCCTGATCGTCATCACTGAGCGGCACTTGCGCGGCCTGCACCGAAACACACAGCAACCAGCACAGCAGCAACCCACCAAAACGCACCATTGTTCGAATCCTTTGCCCAAGCCGTCCTTGAATTAACTAGTTGCAGCTTAGACTCTGCGAGCGAAAACACCTGCTGCTGACAAATAAATGCAGCTATAAAAAAACGGCGCCATAAAGGCGCCGTTTTTAGTCAGAGTCGGTGCGCAGCGCACCCACCTCACTTCTCTAGAATAGCCGTCACACCTTGTCCGCCAGCGGCGCAGATAGAAATCAAACCGCGGGCTTCGGTTTGCTCGGCCGCCGCCAGCAATTTGGCAAGGTTAGCCACGATGCGTCCACCGGTCGCCGCGAATGGATGACCCGCAGCCAACGAACTGCCTTTGACATTCATCTTGCTGCGATCAATCGAACCCAGGGGCTTATCCAAGCCCAGCCGCGTCTTGCAGTACTCAGGATCTTCCCAAGCCTTGAGCGTGCATAACACTTGCGCGGCAAATGCTTCATGGATCTCGTAAAAGTCGAAGTCTTGCAAACTCAGGTTGTTACGCGCCAGCAACCGGGGCACGGCGTAGACAGGCGCCATAAGCAAGCCTTCAGCACCATCGACAAAGTCCACCGCTGCGGCTTCACCATCGCGCCAATAAGCCAGAATGGGTAGACCACGCGCCTTTGCCCACTCTTCGCTGGCGAGCAGCACCAGGGAAGCGCCATCGGTCAACGGTGTTGAATTTGCTGCGGTCAGGGTACCGCGCGAGCTGCGCTCAAAGACGGGCTTGAGCGTTGCGAGCTTTTCGAGGCTGATATCCGGACGGAGGTTGTTATCGCGGGTCAGGCTGCGAAATGGCGTCAGCAAATCATCTTGCCAACCCTCAGCGTAAGCCGCTGCCATTTTCTGATGGCTGGCGACGGCCAGCTGATCTTGCTCATCACGCGGAATCATCCATGTTTGCGCCATCAGTTCGCAATGCTCGCCCATCGACAAGCCAGTACGTGGCTCGCCATTGCGCGGCAGGGATGGCGCCAAATGGCGGGGGCGGATTTTCAGCAGGGTCTTGATCTTGTCACCGGTGGATTTGCTGCGATTGGCTTCAAGCAGAATCTTGCGCAAGCCTTCGTTAACCCCAATGGGCGCATCCGAGGTCGTATCGACACCGCCGGCGACGCCGCACTCAATCTGGCCCATGGCGATCTTGTTGGCGACCAGCAACGCGGCTTCAAGCCCCGTGCCACAGGCCTGCTGGATATCGTAAGCAGGCGTTTGCGGGGACAGCAAAGAGCCCAGCACGCACTCACGCGTCAGGTTGAAATCCCGCGAATGCTTGAGTACTGCGCCAGCAACCACTTCACCCAGACGTTCGCCATGCAAGTTAAAGCGCTCGACCAGACCGCCCAGCGCACTGGTGAGCATTTCCTGATTACTGGCTGTGGCGTACGCCGTATTGGAGCGCGCGAACGGGGTACGATTGCCGCCAATAATGGCAACGCGACGCAGTTGGGTCATGGGTGACTCCTTGCGAAAGTAAAGTTTGAGTGTCGCATAGGCTAGCCTGTAATCGCAGTTTCGCATTGACCTGCGCGCCAGCCCAATAAAGATTCAAGTCAATTGCTGCATACTGTTGTCACAGTAGAGTGAATAACTTCTGATGGCTAAAGGAAAAAACTGTATCGCACTGCCTTTGCAAGCCGCTTTCAGAAGACCCTTAGCTCACTTTTTTGTTCAGCGTGCAGGAGCCTTTCATGTCTGACCGTTATCTCTCTTTTGCCAACTCAGCCACTGGCCGCCGCGTAGTCAGCGCCTTGGGCTTGCCCGCGCCGCTACGACTGGAACGCTGGACAGCCGGACGCACCCGTCCAGTCGATGGCGCCATACTGCTTAGCAACGGCCCGATGAGCAAAGTCATCAGTGGTTTTGCCAACAAGCTCAGCGATCAAATCTTTGCCAACGAAGAAGGCACCTTCGATTTGCCACGCTGGACCGCAGAACACTCGCCAAAGCTCAAGGCGCTGGTGTTTGATGCCAGCGAACTAACCAGTTTCGCGCAGCTCGGCGCACTGCGCGAGTTCTTTCAACCTGCCTTCAAGGGGCTGGGCAGCTGCCCCCATGTGGTGGTGATCGGCCGTCCACCGCAAAGTATCAAAGATCCTGTCGCGGCCAGCGTGCAGCGCTCGCTTGAAGGCTTCACCCGCTCACTGGGCAAAGAGATACGTCGTGGCGGCACCGTACAACTGCTCTATGTCGGCAAAGGTGGAGAAGCCCAGCTGGAGGGCGCACTGCGCTTTTTCCTGTCGCCAAAAAGCGCTTACGTTTCGGGTCAGATGTTGCATCTGGGCGCCTGTAGCGCCGAGGTCAAGGACTGGACACGTCCACTGGCGGGCAAAACTGCACTGGTCACAGGCGCCTCGCGTGGCATTGGCGCAGCAATTGCCGAAACCCTGGCCCGGGATGGTGCTGAGGTTGTCTTGCTGGATGTTCCAGCCATGCAGAATGACCTGGAAGCCTTGGCGGCACGCTTGGGCGGGCGCAGCATTGCACTGGATATTTGTGCCGAGAACGCTGCACAGATGCTGCTTGAAGCATTGCCTGAAGGTCTCGACATCCTGGTGCACAACGCTGGAATTACCCGCGACAAGACGCTGGCGAAGATGAGCGATGGTTTCTGGAACTCGGTCATTAACGTTAACGTCAGCGCCCCCTTGGTTCTCACCCAAGCGCTACTTGATGCGAATAAGCTGCATGAAAATGCGCGGCTGGTACTTATTTCTTCGATTAGCGGTATCGCCGGCAACATGGGGCAAACCAACTACGCCACCAGTAAAGCCGGAGTCATTGGTGTGACCCAGTCAATGGCCCCGGCCTTGGCCAAGCAAAACATCAGCATCAATGCAGTGGCGCCCGGTTTTATCGAAACGCAAATGACCGCGGCCATACCGCTAACCTTGCGTGAAGCGGGCCGGCGCATGAATTCGATGGGCCAGGGAGGTTTGCCACAGGATGTCGCAGAAGCCGTTGCCTGGTTTGCCCAACCCTCCTCCGGCGCAGTGACCGGCCAGGTCATGCGCGTTTGCGGACAAAGCCTGCTGGGCGCCTAAGCGTTAGAAATCACCAAGCGCTTCACCTTGCTTCAGGTGAAGCGCTGCTCAGCTGCGTCCCTGATTACGAAACTCGACCGGGGTCACGCCAACCCAGCGCTTGAACGCTCGATAAAACGTACTGGGTTCGGAGAAGCCTGTGAGTTCGACAATGACCTCGATACGCTCATCGGTATTGAGCAGCAGGTCCTTGGCCAGCCGACAGCGGTAATCACTGACCAAGTCATTAAAGCGCACGCCTGCAGTGGTCAAACGCTCGCGCAAGCGCCGGGTTGGCATGCCCAGGCGCAGCGAGACTTGCTCAAGGGTTGCACGGTTTTCGATCACCAGTTCGGCAATCAACTCGCGTACGTTATTGACCAAGTCAATGCGCTCGATTTCACTCAACTTACGCTGCGCCAATAAATCATGCATCTGTAGCAGTTCAGGCTGCGCTAGCGCCGATGACCTGTCCAGGATTGTGCTGTCAAACACCAATGCATAACGCTCACTCCCCAGGTGTGCAGGGCAGCCATACACCGCTCGATACTGCTCGGCCGATGCACCTTGCTCATGAGTGAAATGCACCTCGTAAACGACAAACTCATCCTCAGTCAGGGCGTTGAACAAACGAATGACGGCCCCGGCCAGCATCTCCGTAAAGTGACGCGACACGCCGCTGCACGCTGCCAAGGTCAAGACCGCACGGTCGCCATCGACATCAAGACGCGCACTCAAGGTATCGGAAAGCAGGCGTATGTAACGCAAGGCATGGCGCAGCCCTGCGCCGAAGGTTTCGCTCGAAAAGAACAAGTATTCCAGCAACAGGCCTTGGTAAATGGGCAGGTGCTCGACGAGAAACAAACCCGCGTGTTCATCGCCCGTCTCATCAATCACCGCCTGCCAAAACAAGGCTTGAAGCCCGTGAGGAAAACGCTTGGGCGGCAACTCCCCTGCCTGCAAACCAATGCGTGCCAAGACCTTGGCGGGATCAGTCCCATTGGCTTGTAACGCGGCGATTACCGGCCCCATCAACGCAATATCATCCGTAAGATCGCGCATGCTTATGACTTCTTATGACTAAGTAATGTCTGAACTGCATCTCAATGCAGCTTTGCCAAGCCGACTCAAGCAAGCATCTTGCATGAATACCGAACGGCTGAGGACAAACTATTGTCCAACAATCTGTTGACTGGCATGACAAGCACTTGAGCGACATGGCCAATGTTTGAGGCTTGGCAGCCACTAAGCTGCTGACAACGTTTAAATGAGGCGCATATTAATGACTATCCAATGGCATGACCTTGATACTGTGTCGGCACATCCCGGGTTGTATCTGCAGGCGGTGCTGCGCCGTAACGTCACAGGCAAGGTGCTACCGGATCTGGGCCTGCGCGCACAAATCACCATTGACCCGCACAACCTTGCGGGCTATCGAAAAGTCTGCGGTATTGTCGAATCCAGCCTGCTACCTCCCGCCTACCCGCACGTGCTGGCGTTTCCCCTGCAATTGAGACTACTCACCGACAAGCGCTTTCCTTTCCCGTTGCTCGGCCTGGTTCACCTGGAAAATAGTATCCAGGTATTACGTCCACTCGCGGGACTTGGCCCGTTCACCATCAGTGTGCATGCCGAAAACCTCAAACCCCATGAGAAAGGCGCCGTGTTCAGCATTATCACTCGCCTGGAAGATCAACTCGGCCTGCTTTGGCAAGGCGACAGCCGGATCCTGTGTCGCGGAGTCAAGCTGGACGCCAGCCCGGAAACCGCCCAGGAGTTTGAGAACATGCAACTGAGCGAGCTCGCGCATTGGCATGCGCCAAGTGATATCGGCCGGCGCTATGCAAGGGTTTCTGGCGACTACAACCCTATCCACATGTCAGCACTGAGCGCCAAGCTGTTTGGCTTCCCGCGCGCAATAGCCCATGGTCTGTGGAATAAGGGCCGTGTATTGGCCGAGCTGGCTGACCAGCTTCCAGACAGTGGCTATCAGGTGTATGTGCGCTTCAAAAAACCGCTGTTGTTGCCTGGCGACGTTACCCTCAAAGCCAGCGCCAATGCCCCAAGCGGGCAATTTATGCTGAGCGGGAGCAATGATGTGCCACACTTACAAGGTAAATGGCAGCCTCTGGAAACCATCTGACGGTCACTGCGCCCTGTCACCACGGCGCATGCCAACGTTTTCAGGACCGTTTGAAGGCAGCGCGGTAAAGCGCGCTTGCACAGTCACAGGATCCATCACAAGCTACGCGCCTTGAAAGGAGCGCAGCATGAATATCACCGAACTCACCCGCCGCCTGCACGCTATTCGTGACCATAACGACTGGCGCCAATTTCACAGCCCTAAAAACCTGGCAATGGCCGCAAGTGTCGAAATGGCTGAGCTGGTTGAAATTTTCCAGTGGCTGACCGAGCAGCAATCCCGCGAACTGCCGAGTGATGTACTCGAACACGCTGGGCAGGAAGTTGGCGATATCATTCTGTACCTTGTGCTGCTGTGCAGCGAATTGGGATTGGACATGGACCAAGTCGTGCGCGCCAAGCTGGCCGACAGCGAGAAGCGATTTTGCGTATGAAGGATCGTCATTTTGATGAACTCGCCACCCGCTTTGCCGAGAAAATCTACGGCGGCGCCAAAGGTGCAATTCGCCTTGCTGTCTTGCAGGCCGACCTTGCCGAAGCCCTGCCCGAGCGTCCATTACGCGTGCTGGATATTGGCGCTGGGCTGGGGCATATGTCTTTGTGGCTGGCACAACGGGGCCACCACCTGACCTTGGCCGAGCCTGCCGAACCGATGCTGAACGGCGCACGTGAACGCTTCGCCGAAGCTGGCATTGAGGCCACATTCATCCAGGCCCCATGGCAAGACCTGCTCGGCCAGGGTCATCAACCCTATGACCTGGTTATCTGCCACGCGGTACTGGAATGGCTGGCCGAGCCACACGCCATTCTACCGGTGCTGCATCAGCTCACTGCGCCTGGCGGCTGGTTGTCCTTGGCCTTCTATAACAAAGATGCCTTGATCTACCGCAACCTGCTCAAAGGGCATTTTCGCAAACTACGCAAAGCTGAGTTTTCCGGTGAAAAACAAAGCCTGACACCACAAAGACCGGTTGACCCGCATGAGCTGGCAACGCAACTTAGCCAGGACTGGCAAGTCGAAATACAAAGTGGCGTAAGGGTTTTTCACGACTACATGCCACGGGACTTTCAGCTAAAGGCAGAACTCATCGACCTTTTAGAGATGGAACTCGCTTACCGACGGCACCCGACATTTTCAGGTTTAGGTCGCTATCTGCACTGGATCTGCCGTCCACGTTAAAGGAGTCGCATGATGAATCGTGCAGCAATCTTAATCTTGAGCCTGACAGCGCTGCTTGTCCTTGCCGGATGCCAGTCAAGCAACCCTTACCAGGCATCCTCAGAACCATTGCCACCTGCGCCGGCACAAGCGGCCGGGCATGTTGACCTCAGCGCCTACCCCGCCCCACCCCGGGACTACGGGCGTTATCGCAGTTGGGCCTGGGCCAACAAGCAACTCCCCGCCGGCAGCGCCTGGGCAAGTAGCGCCATGATCAGCAGCGCAGTGAGCAACAGCCTTGACCGTGCCGGATTGCGCCCTGTTCAATCCGGTAAAACTGCAGACTTGTGGGTTAGCGCAAGCGTGCGCCTGGAAACACGCCTGCGTCAGACCTACGATCAAGGCGGGGTCTACTATGGTGCTGGCAGCGGCTATTATGATCGGTATGATCGATACGGTGCTTATGGCAGCGTGCCCATTGTGCGCACCTACCAGGAAGAGGTCGCGGTCGTGCACATCGATCTTTTCGACAGCCGCGACGGCCAGCCCATCTGGAGCGGTTCGGCCTCAGCACTCAGCGGCAGCAATGAAAGCGAACGCAATAAAGCGCTGCGCGAAGCCACGAATAACGCACTCTCAAGCTATCCACCGAACTAGCGAACCGCTGAACAACTTTTCAGCGGTTCCCTAAGCGAGACAGCTTGCAAGCCCTGCGATTTCCTCGTCATGGATCTACAAACCTTAAGTTACTGTCGGAGACACACAATGAAACGCCATTTGGTATTACTCGCCAGTATCTTGCTGCTTAGCGCTTGCCAGAGCATCCAGATTGACCGCGACTACGACACCAACCGGGACTTTGCACGCTACCAAAACTGGTCGTGGAAAAGCCCTGCACTGACCTATTCGCCAGATGATCCACGGATCAAAAGCGACCTGACAGAACAACGTATCCGTGATGCGATAAAGGACCAGTTTGAGCAACGAGGCTTACGCGCAGCGCCAGCCAATACCCAAGGCGATGTGAGTGTTCAAGTTGCACTTATCGTCGACGACCGGCAAAACCTCTACACCACCAACTACGGCGGCGGTTGGAACAACGCCTGGGGTGGCGGCTACTGGGGCGGGCCGATCTACACCGAAACCCAGACGGTCGATTACAAGGTTGGCACCTTGCAGGTAGACCTCTACGACGGCAAGGACAACAAGCTGGTATGGCGGGGCAGCGCACAGCAAGTCATGCCGCGCAATACCCTTAGCCCAACCGAGCGCGAAGCTGCGATCCGCGAAACCGTGGCCAAGGTGCTCAGCCAATATCCTCCGCATTGATGATCAACCCTCATCGACTCAGCCACCGACCTGCCGAAGCGCGTGACCTGCTCACCATTGCGACTTTTATGCAGAGTGCCGAAGAGCTGTTCTACAGCTATCCCAAGGCGAGCTGGCCGCTCACGCCAGCTCAGGTCGCCGATGCAATCGACAAGCGTTGCGGCAGCACGGTTGTCTTGCTCAACGATGATGTGGTCGGTTTTGCCAACTATTATCAATGGCAAGAAGGCCTCTATTGCGCGCTCGGCAATGTGATGGTCGCGCCTAATGCTCGCGGCAAAGGTATTGCGCGCCACCTGATCATGGTCATGGAGGAGCAAGCACGCACCCAGTTGCACGCCAAGCGTATGCGCCTGTCATGCTTCAACGGCAATACCGCAGGCCTGCTGCTCTACAGCCAACTGGGTTATGAACCGTTCGCCATAGTCGAGCGCGAAACACCAGAAGGTAAACGCGCTGCGTTAATTCAGATGGACAAAGCCTTATGAGCAACACAACCGCCCAGCGCGTCTTGATAGTGGTGACCAGCGGCCCCAGCACAGCTGCCCGTTGTGCCGCGCCGTTTTACACCGCCACACTGCTGGCCTGCATGGACGCGCAAGTGACTGTCTTCCTCAGCGGCGAGGCGGCTCAGCTGGCGCAAGTAGAAGTGGCCGATAGCCTCTACGCAGCCGCAGATGGCGAGCCCGTCCGGCACTTTATCCAGCAAGCTAAAAGCGCAGGCGTACGACTGCTGATGTGCCGCGCGCCGGGCCTTGTGATCGACGAAAACGGTCTTATCCCCGAACTGGATGAAATCGCCAGCGGCGGCGAGCTGGCCCAGATGATTCTTGAATACGACAAAGTCCTGAGCCTATGAAACTAAACGGTTTGGAGTTCCCCGATGACCTGCTCTACGCACCCGACCACAACCTGTGGTTACGCGAGGAAACCGACGCCACGCTAACCATTGGCCTCAGCGCATATGGCTGCGCCAGCTACGGTCAGATATTCGCCTTCACCCCCAAGCGGGACGGCCAGGTCATTGAGGCGGATCGCAGCTTTGGTATCGTCGAGTTCGCCAAGGCGGCGTCCTCTGCCCGCTCCCCCATCGCCGGAACCTTGATTGCCAGCAATGGCGAAGTGGTGCGTCGCCCGGCGCTAATCAACCTAGATTGCTACGGCGCAGGCTGGATGATCCGCCTGCAGCCCAGCTATTGGGCCAACGCCCGCCAGCAACTGCTGAGCGGCGATGCAGCCTTGGCGGCCTTCGCCGAACGCATGCGCCTGGATGGCTTCAACCCGGATGATGATGGCGTTCAAGCACTGCGCTGAAGCAGGCAACCCATCGCGTTATCCACCATTCGACTGATGAATGCTGCTTAGTCTGAAAGCCACCCTCTGCTAGCTTGGGCCTTATCGGCAATCGCGAGGACATCGGCATGCAAGCGCAAGACTTGGCAGTAAACGGTATCAACCTGCATGTGCATATGGCTGGCCCTGAAAAGGGTCGGCCGGTCTGGCTGCTGCACGGCTTCCCCGAATGCTGGCATTCATGGCGCGAGCAAATACCGGTGCTGGTCGCTGCAGGTTACCGCGTGTTTATCCCGGAAATGCGCGGCTACGGCCGCAGTGGCGCCCCGCAAGACATCAAGGCATACGACGTACTGACGATTTGCGCCGATATCCAAGACTGCATGACCGCACTCAACCAGCATAATGCCTGCATTGTCGGCCACGATTGGGGCGCGATGGTTGCCTGGCACCTCGCCCAACTCGAACCGCAGCGGGTTAGCACCCTGGTGACCATGTCCGTACCTTTCGCCGGACGCGGCAAGCGCCCGGCAATCGACGTCATGCGTGAGTTGTTTGCCGAGCGATTCAACTACATTGTCTACTTTCAACAGCCTGGCGTGGCTGAACAGGAACTGGATACCGATATCGCACGTAGCCTGCGCATCTTCATCCAAGGCGCCAGCTCCAGCGACTTGCTGCTGCAAGAGCGCCCCGCCGACAGCAAGTTATTCGACGGCATCGAAACACCCAATGAGTTGCCCGAATGGTGCAGCGAAAAAGACTTTCAGGTCTATGTCGAAACCTTCCGCGAACACGGCTTTCGCGGCGCCCTCAACTGGTACCGCAACTTCGAACGCAACTGGCAGAAAACCGAATACCTGCAGGATGTAAAAATCACTCAACCCACCCTCTTCCTGGTCGGCGACAAAGACCCAGTCGCCTCCCTTGAAGCCCACACAATCAGTCGCATGCCAAGCCGAGTCAACAACCTGGAACAACACCAACTAAGCGAATGCGGCCACTGGATACAAAGCGAAAAAGCCAAAGAAGTGAATGAACTGATGCTGGGCTTTCTGGCAAAACACTTCCCCACGTAGGGTGCGACAACGCGAAGCTTGTCCACCAAGCCTTAGAAGCCGCGATCAAACGTGGAGAAATAACCCAGCCGTACACCGCACCAATGGTGGATGAAAAAACGTCACCCACCCTACGCCAAGCCCCGTAGGGCGCGACAACGCGAAGCTTGTCCGCCAAAGCCCTAAGCCGAGCAGCTTGGATCGCGCGGAATTGCTCTGTGGAGAGCAGGGAAATGAAGAGAGGGAAATGGCGGAAGGCAGTGGAAGTTGGACCCTACAATTTACTATGTAATTGCTGCACTGACCCGCTCAATGCAAGGGTTTGAGCTTTTTGTACTGCTCGAATTTGCACATAAAAGCCCTTCGTTTTCGACACATAGACTCTTGATGCCTATCCTCCGCCTGAATGGTGTGGCACATTGGCATTAGTCCATATTGCTGCTTGCAGCAGAAAAATAAATCGTGGCCCGTCCCCTGATATCACCCCTGTGTTAAATCCCTAACAGGTGATTCAAACCTTTAGCTTCGTTCACAGGGCTGACTGAAGTCATCTCATTAACCAAACGTTAAAAATATTTAAGGAAAGTCGTGAAGTTTAAAAAATTGTCCCATGCATTCATTTTTTTATTTTTACTAATTATTTTAGTTTTTATCCCAGGACACAGCTTGACGCCACCTTTATCTATCAAAGCAACATTTTCTTGGATAGGTATTACCATGCTCGTTTTTTTAGTAGCGAAAAATCTTATCAAAGCTAGCCAAGATGAATACAGTGCGCTAGTAACTCATATCAAAGGTAAGATTCCTTCCTTCAAAGGTGAGATAGTTGAAAGCAGCATGGCATTGTGGTTGTCTTATTCTGGGTTGACCTGTTGGTTTTTAATGGCTTTACTTAAAGATATCTTCTTCCCTTTACCGCTACTCATCCTAGGTGCAACTCTAATGGTTTGGGGGTTGTCTATTTTCTTAGAAGAGAATGGTGTTTATAAGTTTTCAGAGTCACGACTATCTAATAAATGGGTATTAAGCGCAATTGCCTCAGCGGTTCTTTATTGGGCAGGCTTTAAGAGCGCAGGGCAGGTAAACTCAGTATTTGGTATCGATCCTGGATTTTTTCCTTTTACATTGGCTGCGATGATTTTAGTTAATGTAATTGTCTTGTTTTGTCTAATTATGCTCCCCGTACTTCTTGTTTTGGTGGGTGTAACGTTATTAAAGTTTGTAAACGATATTTCAGGCAAGCATAAAAGCAAAGAATCTATGATTTTTTCAGTAGTTTTGGCTTTTAGCGCGTACGCTTCTATTATCGGAATTATAATGCAATTTCCTGAAGCACAAGAGAATATAGTTAGGTCAATTGCATTGAAAACCGACTTTAATTCGACGCATTTATGCAAAGGTGATTGGCTTAAAGATAAAGCAGTAATTTTTGTAGGCCCCAACTCAAGCTACGTGTTAACAGATTCTAATAATCATGAAGGTAAGTATGAAATATATAAATGCATATCTTTTAGCAAGGTAATAAATTCGGATTCGTAATTTATAAAGCTGGACAATAACTTACTTAATTATTTTAGCTTAAGGAAAAATATTCTATGAGCAATGAGAGCAATGAGAGCAATCAAGAGAGTACTGATGAAGAGCGCCAAGATTATACAGTTGCTGAGATCCTTGAAAGCTTTCCACCCAATAAACTAGCACGAATTTTGGATTTATCAGAGCGCAAACCAGTTGACAATGTGTCTCGCGATGTACTCCGAACACCTGAAATACAACTGCATTGTCCGAGTGAGAGTTGCAATGGGATTCGTTTTTTTCGATGTGTTTTTGGCTTGCGCATTCGAATAGGGGAAGTTAAAACTTATGCTTATGTAACTTACAGGTGCTCTAACTGTCAAGAGACTGAAAAAACATTTTCCCTTGCAATAAAGCTAGATGAGGAGTACGGCGCTACAGGCGAGCTATATAAGCTTGGAGAAACACCACCGTTCGGGCCTCCAACACCGCCAAAGTTAATGAAATTAATTGGCTCTGATAGAGATGATTTCCTTAAAGGAAGACGATGCGAAAACCAAGGCCTTGGGGTAGGGGCATTTGTTTATTATCGAAGAGTAGTAGAGAATCAAAAAAACAGAATATTAAATGAAATAATTAAGGTCTCAGAAAAGCTTTCTGCGCCAGCTGAGAAAGTTGAGCTTTTGAGGCAGGCAGTGAATGAAACGCAGTTTAGCAAAGCTCTTGATATGGCAAAAGATCTTTTGCCTGAAAGCCTTCTTATCAATGGCCATAGTCCTATTAAATTGCTTTATGGTGCACTAAGTGAAGGGGTCCATACCTTATCGGATGACCAATGTTTAGGATTGGCTACTAGCATTCGGATTGTTCTTGGCGAACTATCTGAGCGACTCTCGCAAGCTTTGAAAGATGAAGCAGAACTTTCAAAAGCACTTTCCACACTAATGCATTTTAGGAAAGGGTAACTTATGATATTAATCATCTGCTGCACAGAACTAGCTTTTGAGAGTTTTACCCATCTCATGCGACGGACATAACAATAGGGGACAGACCACGCTTTACAAGCTGAGTTTTTGAACAACCCTTAGTCTGCCCCTGTTATCCCCTCAACTATTGCCGCCAGCAACCTCATGAAAAAATTACTTGCAGTACTGCTCCTCGCCGGAATCGGAATCATGAGCATTGGTTACTACAGCCGACTTGATGATGGCGACTCTACTAATGTCTATTTCATTAAAAAACACCCAACATATCATATAAAATTTGAAAACATTTACGCCAACAATGGTGATGATAAAACGCTGAATCAGCTAGACCCTGAACTCAAACAGCTAGTGATCAATTACTGCAAATACAGACTCGGCATCGAAACAGAACTTAAAACTCAAGCTGAGCTTGACGCATGCAAGCAACGATAAGTTTAACTTTCACTTTTTAAATCTTCAGGGTGAAAAATAAATCTTCTTCGCGGAGAACAAACCACATTTCGAGCACCTTCGATTCAAGCACCGCCTGCCTCTACGACCCTCGGTTGAAGCCAGAAAATGGCGGAAGGCAGTAAGAGTCGAACTTACCTAGGAACGGCTGCCGTCCCCTACCGGGTTTGAAGCCCGGCCACGCCACCGGGCGTGATTGCCTTCCATATTGCTCTGTCTCAACGCGTCGTTGAATCGTCAAACCGAGCATACCCCATCAATGCAGCTTGATCCGAGCGCAATGCAAAAATCTTGAAAACCGTAGCAATCATTTTGCAATTGGACGGCGTATACGCAGCTAAGATAAGTACCGGGACCGCCTAATTTATCCAATACCAGCCTAGCCACTGCGAGAGCCGCACATTTGAGTAACTTTCCAGTAATCGCAACCATTCTGTCGATGATTCTTGGCCTGTCGGTGACCCGGCTGCTGACGGGGCTTGTCACCTTGTTCCGTATTCGCCATACAACGCCCATCGATTGGGTGCCGATAGTCTGGGCGGCTGTGCTGTTTTCGATTCAGCTTGAGTTTTGGTGGGCGATCAATCAGTTGCCGAAGCTCGAGGATAGCTTTTCGTTTTTAGAGTTTATTTTCTTTGTACTGCTAACACTGATGCTTTTTATCACGGCGTCCTTGCTGCTACCCAACCGCAGTGAGGATGAGGCCGATGGTGTGCAAGTATATTTCGAGAAGGACGGCCGCTACGCCCTGCTTTCACTGTCAGCATTTCTGGTGCTCGGTTTTATCCTTAACGTATTTATTCTGCACAGCCCCATGCTGGCGTACTGGGCGGTGCTGGATGTCTTGATGATCACCTTGCCCACCGTGGCATTCTTGGCAAAGTCACGGAAAATCTACGCCGCAATAACCCTGATCTACCTGCCCTTATCGACTATAGATCTGCTGGTTTCGCTTGCTGATTAAGCACAGCCACTGAGCTGGAAAAAACGGCAAAGGCAAGCCTCACAAGCCTCGTATCCCAACGCAGGGCTTATCGCCCACTGCAGATTAACGCGGCGCTGGCACTATTTTCCGCCTGATAAAAACCCCAACCAAGCCGATTACAAACCCCGGAAGAAAAATCCAAACCATTTCCGAGGCGATAACCCTGAGCCCTCTTTCGGTGAAGAAGGCGCCAACCCCAATCGGCGACACCTGCACCGGTCTGAACGCGAAAAACACACGTTCCAGACTGAACGGCCAGTACAAGGCTACGCCCTGCCCGCCGTTGGTTAGCGCATCCAATGCCGCATGAGAAGCGCAGGCAATAAAGCACATGGCGAAGACGACCCAGGGCTTTGATTTAAGTGGCTTGGCGAACAGCGTGAAGAAAGCCGCTATGCAGCCAGCAAAAAACAATGAATGGGTAAAACCCCGATGCCCCCACTCCGAGCTATAGGCAATGCCGAATTTAAAAGCCAGTACATCTGCATCCGGTGCGATGGCCAGAACTATCGCCAATACCAGCAAACGCAGGTTCATCGACGGGCTTTTGAAAACAGCGTAGACAACCAGTGGAACCACTGCGTGGGCGAAGGCTGAGGCCATGATTTTTCCTTAAATTTATCCGCTGTTTGGCAGGTATTACTTGATCTCTGCCAAGGCCGAATCCGTCCTTATTCTGCGCTCGCCAACCAGTCTGCGGGTGAAGCCAATCCGGTCGAAGTATTCGAGTAATTGAATACTGCGCTTGCGGCCGATGTTCAGGCTGTCGCGCCAGATAGCGGGTTTGATTGAGCCGTTTTGTTGTTCGATAGCCACTGCGATTGCAGCGAGTTGACGCAGGGTTTGTTCGGGGTAGAACAGGTCCTTGACCACCTGATGAAGCAGTCCGAGCCTGGCCAGTTTGCGCAGCAGCAAACGTACATCGGCTTCGTCTTTTTGCAGGGTGCCGGCAAGGTCGCGTACCCAAGGCGGGTCAAAGTTTCCTGCAATCAGTAATGGCCAGATTTGTTCGCGCAAGGCTTCATCGGTCTCACTAAGTTGCACCTGATGTTCAGGCAGATGCAGCCAGGGGCCACTACTGGCGACAGTACCAGATGCAAGCTGCTGTTCGAGCAGGCTGATAAACACAGGGCGCTCAAGAGCAGGCAATGCGTAACGGCGCAGACGATCACGGTCGGGGCCCAGTTCATCCGGGCACTCGGAATGAAAACGCTGTAAACCTTCTAGCAACTGCGCGGTTAATTGCTGCCAAACACTGCGGCTGAATAACCGGGGGCCGAGTCGCGTGCTGATTTCAAGCACATCATCAGGTAACGCCCACAATGCCCGAGGCTGATTGAACTGACGCTCAATGAGTATTGGATCAAGACCATTGAATGCGCGCTGCAGCAACGCCGGTAGAGCGCCTTCAAGCTCATCGACCAGCAGGCTATTGAGTTGCGCCAAGCGTGGCTCGGAGCGTCGGTTTCGCGCCGGGGCAAATGGGTCGAGTACACGCCCGCCAGCCACAGTGCGCTGCGCCGACTGGTCGCGTAAAACCAGCCTGTCGTTATGCACTGCATGCACCGGAGCGTTCAGCAGAATCTGCGCCAGTGCGGTTTTACCCGGCTCGACCTGGGTACCTTCCAGCAGCGCTACACGGCCGGTGACATCCTGTGCTGCAAGATGCACATGCACCGGCGTCCAGTGGCTGAAGTCTCGGCTTTCGCCGGGCAGTATTTCGAGCTGGATATCAATGCGGGTCGTCGGTGAATGCAGCGCTGGCGTCAGCAGCCAATCACCGCGGCGCACATGCTCCAGGGCCAAGCGCTCGCCGGTGATGTTCAGCGCCACGCGTTGCCCGGCAATAGCCTGCTCCGCCTGTTGGTTTTGTGCATGGATGCCGCGCACGCGAACGCTGCGGCCACTGGGGCTGAGCGTCAATTCATCACCCACCGCAACCTGCCCGGCCTTGGCGGTGCCCGTGACGACAATACCGGACCCGGAAACGCTGAATGCACGGTCAACGGGCAAACGAAAGTAGCCGCTGACACTGCGCTGCTGCACATGCTCCGCGCTGTTTTTAAGCGCCTCACGCAGTTCAGCGATGCCGTCACCTGCAACGCTCGATACGGGATAGATCGCAGAACCTGCAAGCGGGCCAGCACTGAGCAGTTGTGTGATTAGCTGCTGCACCTTGATCACTTGCTGGCTATCGACCCGGTCGATTTTGCTCAGTGCCACAATCGCGCGACGGATGCCCAATAGCTGCGCAATCGCCAGATGCTCGCGGGTTTGCGGCATGACGCCATCATCCGCCGCGACCACCAACAGCAGCAGATCAATACCACTGGAACCGGCGAGCATGTTATGCACAAAACGCTCGTGGCCCGGCATATCAATAAAGCCGGTGAGCTGGCCATCACCCAGGTCGGCGTAGAGGTAACCCAGGTCAATGGTGATCCCGCGCTCGCGCTCAGCCGGGCGTTTGTCACCCTGCTGGCCGGTAAGCGCTTGCAGCAATGCGGTTTTACCGTGGTCGATGTGCCCTGCCGTGCCGACGATCAAGGCTTACTCCTCGATTAGCAGGTGCAACTGCGCGGTGAATGCGGGCTCGTCATCCAGTTGGCGCAGGTCCAGCCACAAGGCGTCATCGTCAATACGGCCGAGCACCGGAATCGGCAAGCAACGCAGGTTTTCTTCCAGACTGCGCAACGCGCGGCCACGCAGGCGCTTGGATTGCAGCGGTCGAATGCAGATGGCTGCGCTGGGCAAGCGTGCAACCGGCTGAGCGCCGCTGCCGATCATGCCCAAGGCTGCTTGCACCGAGACTTGCCAGCCTTGGCCAAACTGTTGCGCGATCAGCGGGGCGACCCGTTGCGCCTGCGCCATGATTTGCGCCTGCGGACGACTGAGCAGACGCAAGCTGGTGAGACGCTCGGCCAAGCTATCCGGATCGCGATACAGATTAAGCACGGCCTCCAGCGCAGCCAGGGTCAGCTTATCAACGCGCAAGGCACGTTTGAGCGGGTTTTTCTTGATCTTGTTGATCAGCTCACGGCTGCCCAGAATCAAGCCAGCCTGCGGGCCGCCCAGGAGTTTGTCGCCGCTGAAGGTGACTATATCGGCGCCGTCGCGCAGGGCTTCCTGCACGGTTGGTTCTTTGGGCAAGCCCCAGCGGGTCAGGTCAACCAGCGTCCCGCTGCCCAGGTCTTCAAGCAGCGGCAGGTTGTTGGCGTGGGCAATGTCAGCCAACTGCGCCGTCGGCACACTGGCGGTGAAGCCTTGCACGCTGTAGTTGCTGGTGTGTACGCGCATCAGCAAGCCGGTGCGCGGGTTGATCACCGCTTCATAATCGCGGGCGTGGGTGCGATTGGTGGTGCCGACCTCAACCAGTTTTACCCCGGCGCGCGACATGATGTCGGGAATGCGAAACGCGCCGCCGATCTCGATCAACTCGCCACGGGAGATCACCCCTTCCTTGCGGGCGCCCAGGCTGTTGAGGGTTAGCAGTACCGCTGCGGCGTTGTTGTTGACCACGGTTACCGCTTCGGCGCCGGTCAGCTCGCGGATCAGACCGGTGATCAAGTCATCACGGTCACCGCGCTTGCCGGTGGCCAGGTCGAATTCAAGATTGAGCGGATAACGCGCGGCGAGGCTGACGGCTTCAATGGCCTCTTCCGGCAATAAGGCGCGGCCGAGATTGGTGTGCAACACGGTGCCCGTGAGGTTGAATACCCGGCGGATTTTACTGGCGTGTTGCGCGGCAAGGCGCTCGCCGACTCGCCCGGCCAGCACCGCCTCGCTGAGTTCAATGGCGGCCAAGGCACCATTTTGCGCAGGTTCGCGCAGCTCATCGAGCAAATCGCGAAGGGTTCTGAGCATGGCTTCGCGGCCATAGCGCTGTTGCAATGGGGCAATGGCCGGGCTGCGCAGCAAGCGGTCGACTGAAGGTAGACGAACAGGCGTCATCAAGCGTCCTTAACGTATGGGGCACACCTCAGTGTAGGCTCTCATTCCGCGCCGGGGGCAAGCAAGAGGTTTGGCGCGCGGCGCATATAACCGGCGTCCGCGACCATCATATCCAGATCAAGGCTGGCCAGATCGTCGGCCAACGCATCTGCCTCGCTGTCGTATTCAAGGTAGAAGTGTTTCAAGTAGCCCTGACAATTCGGGCAAACCTCGGCACGAATCGGTGCGGCCTCGGGCTTTGCATCATCAAGCTGACGCGACAGGTAGGCCAGTTGCTTGCTCTCTTCACAATGGCTGCATTTAACCCGCACGTAATGCCACTCACAGGAACACAGCGAGCAGGTCAGGTAACGCAAGCCAATCTGCTTGCCGCGATGACGAATCATGCCCGCCACGGGTGGCGAGCCGCAGGCTGGACATTGAGTGCAGCTTTCACGCTCGGACAAGGTGCCTTCAGGCAACGCCAGTAGCCAATGGGTAAACGCCACCTGCAACCCGGCACCGAGAAATGGCACCACGGCGGCGGGCAGCAAATCAAACTGGCCGCTTAACAGGTTCACCGCCCAGGCCTTGCGTTGGCCACTGTCCGCTTGGGTCAACTGCTTCAGCGCCGCAGAGACGGCTGGATTGTCCTGGGTCGAAAACTGCTCAAGCACCTTATCCAGCGCTTGCAGCCAATCATCGCCACGCACCAATGCCTCGAACGCCAGAGGTGGCATGCGATGCTCACGACTCAGGTCCAACGCACGTTGGTCTGGGCCCGGCAATGCAGGCAGCGCCGCGAGCGCACGGTGCTGTGCTTCGCAAAGCTGCGCCATAAGCAACAGATAACCGCCCAGTGGATGGTTGTGCGCAAGGGTTTTAAACCGCTCGGCACGGCGCTGAAATAATGCAGGGGTACAAGGGTTGAGAAACGGTGGGATATTTGCCGACGCTTCGATTTCGCCGCGCTCTAATATTCTGCCTGGCACGCAGGACTCCTTTCGCAAAACAGCTTGATGAGTGCATATGACAGCGGGCGCCATGCAAGTGCAATGCACCCGCATGGCCACCTTGGCTCAATGTTTGTTCTCGCCCTTCTCGACTTCTTTATACCAAAGGCTGTGATGCTTGCGCGCCCAGCCTTTGCTAACCCAGCCGGTAAGCATCGCGCCGACCGAGCCCTTGACCCAGATACCGGCGTAGATGTGCACGATGATGCTGACAATCAGCACCAGCGCAGCCACCGCATGCAGCAGCACAGACAAGCGAATTAGGTCGATGCCAAACAGATGGCTGAAGTACTCGCGCCAGATCACTATGCCGGTCACCAGCAACAGCAACATGCACACCAGCAACACCCAGAACAGCAACTTCTGGCCACCGTTGTAGCGACCGACTTCCGGCATATTGCCTTCGCGATTAGCAACCACGTCGCCCATTTGCTTGAGCCACTGCACGTCCCTTTTATGGATCATGTTGTGGCTCATAAAGCGCATCACCAGCCAGATAAAAAACAGGAACATGGCGATGCCGATAAACGGATGCAAGATGCGCGTCCATGGCCCGCCACCAAACAGGTGACTCAACCAGAACAAGGCCGGGTGAAACAGCGCCAGGCCCGATAACCCCGCGAGGACAAACAGAATCGCGACCGCCCAATGATTGCTGCGCTCGCCTGCGGTGTAGCGTTGGATGTCATGTTTCATCTTGACTCCTTCTAACCTCTGCAACGAGCAACGCCGTCGCAGAGGTTGATCATTTCACTCAGCGCGGGGCTTTAGGGTCGAATTCATGCACCGCTGGATCAACCTTGTGCACGGCTGCATCGACAGTCGCACCCGGTTCATCTTCTTCAACCACGTTGCGCCCAACGCGCAGGTAGTGGAAGAAGCCGATCAGCGCAGTCGCCCCCATCGCCAGCAATCCCAAGGGTTTGGCCACGCCCTTCCAGACGTGAACCATCGGATTGATGGCAGGGTCCGCAGGCAAGCCGGAGTAGAGCGCTGGCTTGTCAGCATGGTGCAGCACATACATCACATGGGTGCCGCCGACACCTGGCGGGTCATACAAACCGGCGTTTTCGTAACCGCGTGACTTGAGGTCGACGATGCGCTCGGCGGCGTGATCCTTCATGTCTTCCTTGGTGCCGAAGACAATCGCGCCAGTCGGACAGGTTTTGACGCAGGCCGGCTCCTGGCCTACGCCAACACGGTCTGAACAGAGGCTGCATTTGTAGGCTTTGTTATCTTTTTTCGAGATACGCGGCACATCAAATGGGCAACCGGTGATGCAGTAACCGCAACCGATGCAGTGGTCCTGATTGAAATCGACGATACCGTTGGCGTATTGCACAATCGCCCCCGGGCTCGGGCACGCGGTCAGGCAACCCGGTTCGGCGCAGTGCATGCAGCCGTCCTTGCGGATCAACCATTCGAGCTTGCCTGCTTCGTCTTCGTGCTCGGCAAAACGCATCAGGGTCCAGGAGTCGGCGCTCAGGTCTGCCGGGCTTTCGTAGGTGCCGTGGTTATGGCCGACCTCGTCACGCAGGTCGTTCCATTCCGAGCACGCCACCTGGCAAGCCTTGCAGCCGATACACTTGGACACGTCGATGAGTTTGGCCACCTCGTCAATCTGCCGGATGGACGGCGAATGGGTCGTGGTGGCGGAGCGGGCGATGATGTCTTGAGTAGCCATGCGTCAGCTCCTATGCCTTTTCCACGTTGACGAGGAAGGACTTGAACTCCGGCGTTTGCGTATTGGCGTCACCAACGAAGGGAGTCAGGGTGTTGGTCAGGTAACCATTGCGCGCCGCGCCGGAGAACCCCCAGTGAATCGGGATACCGATCTGGTGCACGGTTTTACCATCGACCGTCAGTGGCTTGAGGCGCTTGGTGACCACCGCAACCGCCTTGATGTAGCCACGGTTGCTCGATACCTTGACCCAATCGCCAGCGGCGATACCCAACTCCTTACCCAAGACCTCGCTGATTTCCACAAACTGTTCGGGCTGCACAATCGCGTTCAGGCGGCAGTGCTTGGTCCAGAAGTGGAAGTGCTCAGTCAGGCGGTAGGTCGTTGCGGCATAGGGGAAATCCGCCGCGCTACCGAACAGTTCCATGTCACCTTTGAACACCCGCGCAGCGGGGTTGCTGGTGACACGGGGGTCGTCAGGATGCAGCGGGTTGCGCCCAATCGGCGTTTCAAAGGGTTCGTAATGTTCCGGGAACGGGCCCTCGGCCATCTTGTCGACGGCAAAGAATCGCGCCACCCCTTCCGGGTTCATGATGAACGGATTCATCCCCGCCTCTGGCGGTGAGTCAGCCTTGAAGTCCGGCACATCGGCGCCGCCCCATGACTTGCCATTCCAGAACACCAGCGGCTTTTTCAGGCCTTGCCACGGTTTGCCAGATACATCGGCAGAGGCACGGTTGTAGAGAATCCGCCGGTTGGCAGGCCACGACCACGCCCAGCCAAGGGTTTGGCCGATGCCGTACGGATCGGAGTTGTCACGCCGCGCCATCTGGTTGCCCTGCTGGGTCCAGGAGCCGCAGAACAACCAACAACCGCTGGATGTGCTGCCGTCGGCGCGCAGCTGCGCAAAGCCTGCCAGCTGATCACCGCCTTTGACCAGCAATGCACCCGTTGCGGGGTCGGTCAGGTCGGTTATCGCCTTGCCTGAATACTCCTTGGCGAGTTCTTCCGCCGAGGGTTCATCCGGCTGCAAGTATGGCCAGTCAAGATTAAGGATCGGGGCCGGGAATTTACCGCCGTCCTTGGCATACATATCCCGTAGGCGGTGATACAAACCAGCCATGATCTGGATATCAGTGCGTGCCTTGCCCGGTGGCTCCGCGCCCTTCCAGTGCCACTGCAGCCAACGGCCACTGTTGACCAGCGAGCCGTCCTCCTCGGCAAAGCATGAGGTTGGCAGGCGGAACACTTCGGTCTGGATATCCGCGGTATTGACGTCGTTGAATTCATCGACGTTGCGCCAGAACTCAGAAGTCTCAGTCGCCAGCGGGTCCATGATGACAAGGTACTTGAGCTTGGCCAGCGCCGCACCAATCTTGGCCTTGTTCGGGAACGAGGCAATCGGATTGAAGCCCTGACAGAAGTAACCATTGACCTTGCCTTGGTACATCATGTCGAAGACTTTCAGCACATCGTAACCCGGTGCTGGCGCATCGAGCTTGGGCAACCAGTCGTAGCCCCAATTGTTTTCCGCGCTGACGTTTTTGCCGTACCAGGCCTTCATCAGGCTGACATGAAACTTCTCGTAATTCTGCCAGTATGAAAGTTGTCCCGGACGCAGCGGTTTACTGGTGCGTTTGGCGATGTAGCCTGCGTAGTCCTGCTCGGCATCACTGGGTAGCGTCAGATAGCCCGGCAGCAAGTTTGAAAGCAAGCCAAGGTCAGTCAGCCCCTGGATATTGGAGTGACCGCGCAAGGCGTTCATGCCGCCGCCAGGCATACCAATATTGCCCAATAGCAGCTGCAACATGGCGCCAGCACGAATCATCTGCGAGCCGGTTGAATGCTGGGTCCAGCCGAGCGCGTACATGATGGTCATGACTTTGCCCGGCGCCGAGGTTTCGGCGATGGTGTCCCAAACCTGCATCATCTGGGTTTTCGGCGTGCCGCAAATGCTGCTGACCATATCCGGCGTATAGCGGCTGTAATGCTTCTTCAACAGGTTGAATACGCAGCGTGGATGACTCAAGGTCGGGTCAACCTTGGCGAAACCATCCTCGCCAATCTCGTAGCCCCAGCCAGATTTGTCCGGATAGCCACGCTTGGCTTCGTCATAGCCGCTAAAGAAACCGGCCTCGAAGTCATAACCTTCGCGCACGATAAAGCTGACGTCGGTGTAGTTACGGACGTACTCGTGCTGGTACTTGTCGTTTTCGATCAGGTAGTAGATCAGCCCGCCAAGGAAGGCGATATCCGAGCCGGTACGAATAGGCGCATACAGGTCCGCCACCGAGGCGGAACGGGTAAAGCGCGGATCGACCACAATCAGCTTGGCGTTGTTATGCGCCTTGGCTTCGGTCACCCATTTGAAGCCGCACGGATGCGCTTCAGCAGCGTTGCCACCCATGATCAAGACCAGATCGGCATTCTTGATGTCGGTCCAGTGATTGGTCATGGCGCCGCGGCCAAACGTCGGGGCAAGACTTGCCACCGTCGGGCCGTGTCAGACACGTGCTTGGTTATCGAATCCTAATATGCCGAGTGAACGCACCACCTTGTGAGTGATGTAGCCTGCTTCGTTGGACGATGCCGACGCCGCGAGAAAACCTGTGCTCAACCAGCGATTGACCCTTTGGCCTTGCTCGTTGGTTTCGATGAAGTTGGCGTCACGATCCGCCTTCATGTGCTTGGAGATGCGCTCAAGCGCTTCGTCCCACTCGAGTTCTTTCCACTCGTTGAAACCGGCCTCACGCACTTGCGGGACCTTCAAGCGGCTTTCACTGTGAACGAAGTCGAGCAGCCCAGCGCCTTTAGGGCAAAGGGTGCCACGGTTGACCGGGTGATCAGAGTCACCTTCGATATGGATAATATTTTGCGCAACGTTCTTCGCGGCGTCGCCCTGGCTATACATGATCAGGCCGCAACCGACCGAGCAATATGGGCAGGTGTTGCGCGTCTCGATCGTACGCGCCAGTTTAAAATGGCGTATCTGGTCGGCATAGGCATTGGGCGGTGCAACCCCCAACGCCGCTAGGCTCGACGTTCCAAGGCCTACAGCGCAGACCTTGAAGAACTGTCGACGATTCATATCCATCGTGATTCTCCTGCATCAGGCAGTTGTCGTCCCGATACATTGCCGGAACGTAGCATCATGAAGACTAGCTTGTGCCTGATTATTTACCAGCAGGAGACAGATCTTTTGTATGGCTAGCCATACTATGGGCTGGGGTTTAAAGCGGGCGGTAACAGAATGCTGAAACAGGCACCCTCCTCGCGATTGAAAGCCCTTAACTGCCCTCCCATTTGCTCGATAATGCCGAAGCTGACCGACAACCCCAACCCCGTGCCTTTGCCCGCCGGTTTAGTGGTAAAGAACGGCTCGAAGATGCGTTCAAGCAAGCGCGGTTCTATACCCCCCGCGTTGTCCTGCACCTCAATCAGCACCCCTTCGGGCAATAAAGTAGCGGACAACGCAATGCGCGGGGCGAAGTCGGATTCACGCTCCAGGCGCGAGAACAGCGCGTCCCGCGCATTGACCATGAGGTTGATCAACACTTGCTCAAGTTGATCGCCATGACCACTGACCCTGACCCTGAAATCCACCGGCGCAAACTGCAGTTCGACACCCTTGCCCAACAAGCCATCGCGCAGCAGCGACATGGCACCCTCGATTGCCTGCATGGGGTCAAACAAGGCATGTTCAGCCTCGGAGCGGCGCCCGAACACGCGCATGTGATCGACAATCCTCGCCGCGCGCAGCACCTGCGCCTCAATCCGCTTCAGCTTGTCTTCCAGGTATTCGGCAGGCACCTCGCCCGCAGAGATGCGTTTCAGGGTATTGGCCACAGCCATGCGCATCACATTCAGCGGCTGATTCAACTCATGGGCCATGCCGGTGGCCATCTCGCCAAGCGTGGCCATCTTGGCGCCTTGAAACAGTTGCTGTTGAGCCTTGCGTACCTCGGTGTTGTCGCGGCCAACGGCCTGCACTTCAAGCAGGTTGCCTTGCTCATCAAAAATTCCGCGATCGGCCCACACCCACCAGGCATGCTCACGCCCCGGCAACTGCATGCATATTTCAGCGGTGCTGATCGGCTGCTCGGGCGTGAGGCCAAGCAGGCGTTGCGCAAAGGCCTCTCGCTGTTCGGCAGAGAGCCACTCGCCAAGGTTGGCACCAATAAGCTGCTCAGTGCTGCGTTCCAGGTAATCCGCTAACGGCCGGTTGGCGAAGTTGAGCGTCAGGTCCGGCATATAACGGCAAATCATCGCTGGCGAATCCTCGACCAGAATTCGATAGCGCTCTTCACTTTCACGGATGCGCTCGGCTGCAAGCGTGGCCTCGGTAATATCCAGCCACAGGCCGACGGCTTCACGTGGTCGTCCCAGCTCATCGCGCAGCAGCTTCGACTCATCCAACAACCAATGGTATTGGCCTTGGCGATCACGCAAGCGATAGCGACAACTGACAGCGCCGTTGCGCAGCAATTGCCGTGCACGGTCAAAGAAGATTTCGTGGTCATCCGGATGGACTATTTCGGCGAGCAAGCCTGCTTGCAACTCGGCCAGGCTCCAGCCCAGCAAGGGCTGCAAACTGTCGCTGCAGAACTCCAGCTGCAAAGCCCCATCGTCGTGACGCTGCACGTAAATCACCGCTGGCGCGCTGGCGATCAGGTTGCTTAAGCGCTCATGTGCTTGCGAGGCCTTGGCCTGCTGTTCCTTGATATCGCTGATATCGATCAAGAAGCCATAAATGCGCAGATTTTTACCAGCCCCCTTGGCCAGGGCTTGCAGGCGATACCAGCTATAGCTTTCGACCTTGTCAGCAACCTGCAGACGCAGGCACTGGATAAAGCTCTGCCCGCCCTCAACCAAACGATTGAGGCGCACGCGAAACTCGTCGCGGTCACTGCCATGAATGCGCTCAAGCCAAGCCGACAACTCAAGCTCGCCAGCAAGCTCAACCCCAAGCGCTGCCGCTAGTTCTGGCGCCAACTGCAAGCGCTGGTCGTGACTATTGAATGTCCACCAACCGGCGCCAAGCAACCCCTGCAACGCGCTTTGTCGATCTTGCTGGTGGGCCTGTTGCAAAGCCTGTATACGCGCGGTCAAGGCGCCGCCAATCTGGTCAAATAACCGCGTCCAGTCGGTAACCTGCAACGCGGGGGCATGGAGTTGGGCGTCAAAACCTGCACAGAGCAGCCAGGCAGTTGTAAGCCCTTGATGCTGATAAGGCGTGATAAAGCCAAGCCCTTGGGGAAACAACACCTGAAGCCCAGGATGCTTGGTTAATGTCAGCGCGCTCAGCTGCTGTGGACTGGCCTGCGATAAATCATCAAACACCCGCCCCAGCGCCTGCTCATCACGCCACACCTGGCTGTTGTAAGCGTTTTGCTGGGCATAGACCCGCCACTCGCCAGCCTTGTCGCGCAGAGCAATCGCCACGCTGGGGATTCGCAGCCTTTGACGCAACTCGCAGAGCACTTCGACCGTTGCTGTCTGCAACCGCTCGCCTGACTGATAACCCAAACGCTGAGCGAAGTCGGCGGCCTCGGCCAGCACATGGCGACGCAGGTCGCTGCTACGTGCCTGCTCGACCAGATCAGACACATCCAATAACTGCAGCAGCCAGCCTTCCGCATGGGCTTGCAGCCAGCCCCGCAGAGTCATAACCGAGCCGCCACGCCCATCGAAATCAAGCTCAAGCAGTTGCTGTTGATAGCTCGGAATATCAGCAGCCAATGCTGAACTGTTGCATAGGTAATCATTGAGCGGGCGCTGTGTTGCCGTGACGGCCAGGCGCACGGCCAATGGCCCGGCAATGCCTGTGACCAAGCCTTGAGTGTCCAGAAACAGGCTCAACCCCGCCGGACTTGGCGGCATATTTACTGACGGCTGCGGCTCGGTATCAGCGGGGGTTTGATTACTGGCAGTCAGATCATTTTTTGGATTAAAGCCAAACCAGCTCGCCATGGCCTTTCCTTAATTATTCAGCTTGATGCTAGCGGTTGCGACAAGGTCGTCCGGTAAGTTTGGTAACCGCCCAATGCCCGGAATGACAAGAAATGGCACCAGCGGGTTTGCGTTGTACGGATAACTGATACGCACGCTCATCACGCCATCGGCGCCCGGTGGCGTGATAACGACTGCAACCAGATCACGGCTCGAACTGGGCATCCAGCTCAATTGTTGATCAATCACGGTCAAGGCTTCTTGCTGGTAATCCGCCTGCCCCGGCACCAGGCCCACGGCTTGGCGCACAGCCTCGGCTGAGGCGTTGTTAAATGACTGCATCATCAACAATGGCAGGCTATAACTAACGGTGCCGTAGAAAATGGCGAAGAACAGTACGAACACCAATGCAAATTCAATCGCGGCGGCTCCCCTCTGGCGGCGAGCAGATGCCCTGGCAACAATATGTTTCATTTTCGGTGCCTCCACTACATGCCCAGCATTTATTCAGGGTTGAAGATTTAATCCGATTTGTAGAGCATCTAAACATCTGGCACTAACGTACCACTTACTATTCCTCAACCTACAAGGCTCAACCATTAATGAATACCGCCATATTGCTAATCTGGCTGGCGATTTGCGCCTTGCAGGATGTCCAGAAAAAGCGCATTTCCAATTGGCTGACATTCGGTGGCATTGCCTTCGCCCTTTTCTATTTGCTGCTACGCGATCAAAGCCTGCTCGGCTACACCGCCGTAGAAGCCTTTATTGCCGCGGCTTTCGCCGTATTGCTTAGCCTGCCCGGTTACATGCTTAACAAGCTGGGGGCGGCAGACGTCAAACTTTTGATATTCATCGGCCTTTGCGGCAACAGCCAGATACTGCTGATAACGATTGCCGCCGCGGGCATCCTTCTTCTCGCTTGGGCGGCAGTCGCCCAGAAAACTTGGCCTACTCTCAGCCGCTCAACCCAAGAGCGACTCAAATATCTGCAGCCTCACTCCAAATCGGCTTATCCCTACGGGCTATTTCTTTTTGGCGGATTTTTGACATCTCTTATTCTGACTAAAACTTTCTGAATACAGACAAAGTGCTATACCTTAAGTATGGGACGAACGTACTGACTGCTTGAAAGATGCAATCTTGAGCATTCACTGCTTGTCGCATGGGCTTTAGCTGCAAACACAACATCGATGTTAAAAAAACTAAAATGACTGGATGAGTTGACATGGAAAGGCATCAACGCTTGATTAAACTCCTCGTCGTGGATGACGAGCCGGATATCGTTGACGAGCTTTGTGAGTTTCTTAGCCACAGTGGTTACACCTGCATTGGCTGTCACAGTGCGCACGAGGCAATCGAATTGTTCTGCGCCGACCCGCAAATCGGCATTGTGCTGAGCGATTTGCACTTGCCGGGGAAAAATGGCATCAGCCTGATCAGTACCTTGGAGAAGACCTACGACGGTAATCGCCAGTTCGAAGCGATCATTTTCACGGGCCAAACCGAAACTCAGGATGTGGTCGCGGCTATGCGCGCAGGCGTTGCCGACTTCTATCAAAAACCCATCAATATGGATGAAGTTGGCCGGGCGGTCCGACGCCTTGAACGACACTTGCAGGAGCGCCTCGACGATGGCGCCAAGCTCGACCAGATGAACCAGAAACTGCATTTTTTGGCTGAGTCGATCGGCGAGTTGCATCTGGACCTGCACCAGATGCGCAGCCACTTTGGCCAGACTGAACCCAACCCTGCCACAGAATGTGCTGATGCAATCCCGGCGCACTTCAATCAATTGTCTCCGCGCCAACTGGAAGTCGCACGCCTGATTGGCAAGGGCTTGACCAACTATCAGATCGCTTGCGAACTGGGGATTACCGAAAACACGGTAAAACTCTATGTGTCGCAAGTTCTGCGCCTGACCCACATGCACAATCGCACGCAATTGGCGCTGGCGTTGTCGCCTAATCGAAAGAGTGAAGGCTCTGCGGTAGTCGCTCACTAAAGGACCACTGCGCCGAGCGCGCAGCTGTCCTTTGACCTGCTGATTCGTAGAGCCTGAGTCAACCTGAAAACGGCGCGCACCGAGGCTCATAGCAGTAACTCGGCGCGACTGCCGCAGGTCAGGTTTGCGCCAACATCGGCTTTGGCCAGCTCAATGCCCAGACCGTTGAGCAAGGTGTTGACCAAAGGATCAACCAGCGGCGCAAGTACACCCTGAATTACACCTTCCAGACTACCCAGCAGTGAGCTGATAAGGCCCACTGAAGTCGTTATCAAGCCACCAAGCAAACCAGGACTGCTACTGGAATAGGGCTCTAAATCGATACCCGCCAAGGTAGTAGCTAAGCTACCCGCCACATTGTTATTGGCGTTGGCAGACTTGTAATAAGGCGTCTCACCCACATTTGGCAGTTCGTTTGCGTTTGGCGCGCTAAAAAGCAAAGAAGGCGCATTTATCCCACTGCCTATAACGCTTGAATTAAGGGTGAGGCCGAGTCCGGAACGAACGGTAAATGCAGCTTGCTTGCGGTCGGAAACCCAGCTTCCGCTGGTTGTTTGCCACTGAGGATCGAAGCAAATTGTAAGCAGGCAAGATGTTGGCCTGACTCGTTGCTCACCCAGCTTGACCAAGGCCAATGGCGCCGCGACAGGTAAGTTTGGCGAGTTGAATACCTTATCCCGAACATCGGCCGGATCATCACCCAATTGCCCGACCGCCAGGTTCAAGGCGGATGTCGTCACATCGACTTCAAGGCTCTTATCGGTGTTGCTTGTGCAGCTGAAATCCGTAACCCGTGCTTGCGCCTCGGCGACATCCAGCATCACATCAATTCGACCTCCAGGCAGTACCTGTGCAGCGCTGATGCTTTTACTTGCGCATGGCCCACAAAGGATTCCCTGCACCAGATCACCGACTGCCCCGAGCAAGTTAAGGTTGAGTACGCTATTCAAAAAGCTGCCAACAGACGAAGTGGCAGCCGAGGGCTGTAAAATACTGTCCAAAGTAGTGGTCGTCCCACTCAAATCAATACTCAGTGCGGTGCGGATTTGCGCCGAGCGCACGGCAATCTGATTCGGCCCGTAGGGGTCCGCTATGGCCAGTTCGGGGTTACCAATCGCCGACAACTGTGGCGGTTCGATGACTTTGATATTCAGGGTGACATTGGTCAGCCCCGGCACCGTAATGGGCAGGCTGGCAACGGCTGCGCTTTTACTGTTGGCCAGCTCGACCGTGCCCTGAACCAACTGCAGAAGGTTGAGCGCGGTATCTAGCCCTGCCTTTTGCGTGGCGCTTTGAACATTGATCAGCTCGCCCAGTTGCAACAGTGGCGAGGCGGCTGGCACCACTGCGGAAAGGGCATTGAGCCCCGCAATCGCCGCATCCAGATCAGCGCTGGTTCCCGCCTGCTGCAGCGTTGTGGCGGCAACATCGAGCAAGGTGCCGAGCGACAGGTTTTCATCGAGCAACGACTGATAATCCCCCACCGTAATGCCCTGGTTGATTGCCAGTTGGTCGAGGTAGTCCAACAGATTTATCTGGCTCTTGGCCAAGCCGTCCCAGCCCGCGGCCGAGAGATTGACTGAACCACCGAGCAGGCCACCAATCAGTGCGTTAAGCAGCGGTGACTGGGTGGAATCCACCGTTGCCAGCGTGGTGCGCAAGGTCAATGCGGCAAGCGGCTCACGCTTGGCAGCAACGGCTTGGGCAGCAATAGTCACCTGTTCGCCAAACAGTCCGCCCAGAATAAGGCTGGCGGGCACCTCGCGACGGGCATCGACTTTAATCGCACTGCCCGTGGCGTCGGCAAGAAAGCTGCGGCGGCTGCCACTTTCATCGACATTTCCGCATGTGGCAACCAAGGTGCGCTGGGTATCAAGGGTGAAGCCATTGCGCACTTGCGCGTTCTCGGCCGCATAGCTTTGCGCGGTCGTTGCCCCGCCCCCCGCTTGGCAATTTCCATCACGCAGCACCGCTTCCAAAGCCGCCATGTCTGCCACGCGCTGGAGGCTGCGTTTCTCCAGATACAGGCGGCCCGTGTCGATTGCCAGCATCAGGAAAGTAAGCGCCATCAGCATCACCAGCGCTGCCATGATGCCAATAGCACCGCGCTGGCGTTGATAGCTCAGTATATGTTGAGGAGAACGCCTGCTAGCCATGCTATCGCTCCTGCCCGTAGGGTGTGACAAGTGCAACTTGTCCACCATCGTCATATCTATTCATCGTCTAGATGGCGGACAAAACAAGCGTTGTCCGCCCTACTTGGCGGATGTGGCACCTGCAGCTCGTCCGCCTACTAGTTGCTGCCTCCCGTTGACATTTTCCCACCCTGTTCTTGTTCGAAAAACTCGGGGATCGGGTGGCTGTAACTGTCGAGCCAGCGCTGGTAAGCCAGTTCACGCTCGGCCGGGGTCGCGGTTTGCAATTTCATGGACGCAGCCCGTCCGTCACGCTGGATAGCCAACCAACTTTCGGTCTTGGAATTTTGCGGTATCGGCTTGGTGGTCGCCGCTTCCTCAGCCGGTGAAGGAACAGGCATGAGCAGGCCCAGCGTAAACAAACCGCAAGTCGCCAGATGCTTTATTGATGAGCTATTCATGGTTGGATGTCCTGTTGAATGAGGCTGACGGCCTCGCCAATAACACCTACGGATGTGACAGCGGCTGAGCCACCAGTCGAATCACTTGCGCCATCCTGGCTAGCCAATGGCAGCGGGGTTGCAGCAGATTTCAACTGTTCAGAGCGCTGCAACGCTTCACGAACCTGCGCAGCACTCAGGTGCAGGCGGGAAACCAAATCAGCCGCTTGCTGCGACTTGTTTTCCACAAACAACAGGGCCAGCAGGTTGGTCGCTGGCAGGCTGTCCGACTGGCTCAACTCAACGGCGGTCAGAAACTCAAAGCGGGCATCGTCGGTACGCTTTTGGGTGAGGTAGACCACGCCGAGGTCATTGCGAATCTTGGCGTCGGTGGGTGCCAAAGCTGCGGCGCGTTCGAGTCGCTGCATGGCCTCGACCTGATCACCTCGTGCGGCGGCAAGTTGCCCAAGGCCTTGCTCGCCGGCGGCGCTCAGGCAGGTTCCGATCAGGCTTTCATAGAGCGCCTGGGCTTCTCCGCGACCAATGCTGCGCATGATCCGCGCCTGGCGCAAGCGCACCTCTGGCGAGGATTGCGGCAACCCCTGCAAGTTAGCCAAGGCCGCATACAGCCGCCCTTCATCCGCCATTTCTTTGGCCAAGTTCAGCGCCAACTCCTGTTCCTGGCTGGGTTTGTTGGCGCAGCCCTGAGCATTGTCTGCGGCATACCCCGGCATTACCTGATTCGCCGTACAGCCACTTAACACCGCGGCGCACAACGCGCTGCCAAACACTATTGCCAACTTCATGAAATACCTCCAAGTGCGCGGCCTATTGCGCTCATGCCTGGTCCGGCAAGGACAATCAGCAATGCAGGAAACAGAAACAGCATCATCACCACTGACATCTTCCCTGACAGCTTGGAGATGTATTCCTGAAGATTGGTCAGGCGGCGCTCATCAAGCAGCTTTTTCAGCGCCAGCAGAGAACTCATTGCCCCGCCGCCCTGGCGAATCAGTTGCTGCAGAATCGCCAGGCTGTCGCTCAGCTCATCGACATCCAGTTGCTTGCCCATGACGCTAAGTTCGTCGGCAAGCTCCAACCCTGAATCAACATGCTTGAGCACTGCATCGAGCTCAGTGGTAAGCACAGGCAGCAACTTTTTACTTTCCAGGCTGATAACCCGAAGTGACTGCTCAACCGTCAAGCCGGCATCAAATAGAATGCGCAACAGCGGAATGAATATGGAGACCTCATTGATCAGTTGCTGTTGACGCCGGGCCGCTGCCATAGCGAGCACCCGTTTGGGCAATAGAAAGCCGCAACCCAGGGCCAGAATCCAGTACACCCAGGCTTTCTCCGGGGGCTGCGCCAAGAATGAAATCACCAGCACCACCAGCCCCAACATAAGGAATGGCAGGAGTAATTGGCAGGCCATATAAAACGCCCGCTGGTTGGCTCGGCGCCAGCCGATACGGTTGAGCAATATATGTGTCTCGCCATCGAGGCTGAGCAACTTGCGCCCCACACCACTGCGACCGAGCTGCTGGATAAGTGCATCGCCGCGCCGGTGCTTGTGCTGAGCTTGCTCGCGACCACCGACCAGGCGCTTGGCAACCACCGCCCGCACCCGTTGTTGCTGCACGGCGTTGGCAATCAACAAGACAGCTGATATGGACAGCAGCAAGACCATCACAGCCCAGGCCATCTCAGATACTCCTCAGCATGCGCCAGAGCATCACAGTGCCCAGCACTTGCAGGATAAAGGCGCACAAGAGCATTTTCTGTCCGCTGCTATCGAGCCACATGCTCATCAAGTAGCTGGGATTGACCGCCAATATATAAGCAGCCATCGACACCGGGAGCACACCCAGAACCACAGCCGTCAGCCGTGTTTCACCGGTCATTGCGCGAAGCTGCCGGGCGATTTGTTCACGCTCCTGAATCACCTTGATCAAGCCAGCTAGCAATTCGCTGGCACTGCCACCAAAGCGATGATTAACCTTGACCCCCAAAGCGAGAATCCGCAGCTCTTCTTGCTCGTAGAGTTCGGCGACATCATCCAGCGCCTCCGGCAAGCTGACGCCTAACTTGACGTTGCGCTGCACCCGCGCCAATGCACCGTGCAAAGGCTCAGGCGCGGTATCGATACCCTTGACCAGTGCATCACCCAAGGTCCGACCGGTTTGCAGGCTGCGCATGACCTGATCGAGCATTTGCGGCAACTGATGCACCACCCGCCGCAGACGCCGACGATAACGCCAGCTAAGCAGCATATGCAGGCCTAACGGCGGCAGCACCAGTGCAACCAATGCAAAGATCCAGCCGCCAATCAGTTGCCCCAGCACCAGCAGCGCCATCCAGAGGCTGAACAAGAGCCCGAGCCGCTCGCTGGGCAGCTTCAGGCCTGCGCGCAGGAAGGCACGTTCCAGCCAGCCCCAGCGGCTATCCTTGATCATTTCCGGCTTGGCCTGACCAAGCCGCTCAATCACATGCTCGGTGCGTGACTGGCGCCAACCGTACTGCATCACCAGCAAGCCCAGCGCTGCCAGCACCAGGCAAATTGCAGCCAGCAGCAGCGACGCGTTCATTGCAGTTCCCGCCAGGCATGTTGAAGTTTTTCACTGGCAGGGTTCATTGCCTCACGCAGGAACTTGCCAGAGTGACGTTCGAGCCGGAACAGGGTGTTGGTGACGTAGACATCATCGCGAATGCCCACCACCTCGACCACTTCACTGACGCAACGGCGGCCATTGGGCAGGCGGGTGAGTTGGATAACGATGTCGAGCGCAGCGCAGATCATCTGGCGCAAGGTACGCTCGGCGACTTGACGACCGGTGAGGCCGACCAGGGTTTCCAGGCGCAGCAATGCATCCTGTGCGCTGTTGGCATGCACGGTGCTCATTGAGCCATCGTGACCGGTGTTCATGGCCTGCAGCACGTCTATCACTTCCACGCCGCGAATCTCACCGAGAATGATTCGGTCCGGGCGCATCCGCAAGGCGTTACGAATCAGATCGCTAGCCGCCACTTCACCATGGCCTTCAGCATTCGGCGGACGTGTTTCCAGGCGAACAACGTGCGGGTGATTAAGCTGCAATTCGGCGGTGTCTTCGATGGTGACAATCCGCTCATGTTCCGCGACCAACAAACTCATGACATTGAGCATGGTGGTCTTGCCGGTGCCGGTACCGCCGCTGACCAGAACGTTGCAGCGTTGGCTCACGGCAAGCCGGATAAACTGCAGAACCGCTTCATCAACCGATTGATGCGCGAGCAAATCCGCACTTTGCAGCAAGTCCTTGCGAAACTTACGCACTGACAAGCAAGGGCCATCAAGGGCGATTGGCGGAATAATCGCATTGACCCGGCTGCCGTCTGGCATGCGCGCATCGACCATTGGGCAAGACTCATCGAGCCTGCGCCCAAGTGGCGCTAGAATTCGCTGGATCACCCGCTGCACATGCTGATCATCAATAAAGCGCAGGTCGCTTTGGTGGAGCATGCCTTCACGTTCGATAAACACGCGATTGGGGCCATTGACCAGAATTTCTGTTACCGAGGCGTCATGCAGCAACACCTCAAGCGGGCCAAAACCGGTGAGTTCATCCACCAGCTCTTCGGCCAGTCGTTCCATTTCATAACGCGACACAGCCAGGTGATGACGGTTGACGTAATCCACCACACGGTCAGTGACAAACCGCGAAACCTGGGGCCTTGGACTTTCAAGAATATTGACCCCTTCATCGTCAATTGCATCGATGATAAAACGGTGCAACACCAGCTTCAGGCCCTGGCCGTCGTACTGGCCTTCCTGGCTGTAGCGGGCGGTGCCGCCAAACAGTGTTTCGCCACTCATGCGGATTTCCTCCGCGGCCACGGCCAGCGTGATGCGCTCGGATCTTTACGCCGCTCAGCCAAGAGGTAACCTAATTTACGAAGGGCTTTACTGATCCGTTCACGGGGCGATACATCGAACAAGCTACGCCCCAGGTTGCGCGCACTCATGCGTACTTCCGGGCTGGAGGGCAGCACTTCAATCACCGGCAGCGCGAAGGTCTTGCCCAGGGTTTCGCTGTCCGGTGCGACGCTGGGCATGTAACGGTCCACCAGCAGGCTGGCATTCTGTAGCTTGACCCCGGCATCGCGCCAGTTGGCCAGCAGTTCAAGATTGCGCTGACACCCTGAAACGCCTTGATCGGTGCACCAGAGCAAGCGTTCAGCATTGCTCGCAAACAGGCGCAGTGCCTCGCTGTCAGGCTGGCCGGCAAGGTTGACCACAATAAATTGGAAGTGTTGGCGCAGCGCCCCAAGCAACAGGTACAACTCCGCAGCGGTGGCAGCTTCAAGAGGTTGATCCTTGGCCGCTTGCGAGAGCACGCGCATGCCGCAACTGGTCTGGCTGAAGGCGCTGTCGATCAGGCTCGCATCCATGCGCCGGATGTTGCGCATGGCATCGGCAAAATTGAATGAGGCTTGCAACCCCAATGCGGCCAAGCCCTCGCCTGGCGGCAATCCCAAGTCGAGGAGCAAGGTGGTTTGACTGGTCTGGGAAATCGCCAGGGCCAAATGGCTGGAAATCAAACTTGCATCGGCATCCTGCTGCCGACAATACAAGGCAATCAGCTTGCCGGTCTGGGTGCTCGGTTGCAGGCTCGGCATGCGCCGACTCAGGTGCCGAACCAAGCCGGTTACCTCACTGGTGCGCGCCCCATAGGCAATAAAGTCACGCGCCCCTGCGCGCATGGCGCTCAATACCAACTGGTTATCCAGGCCATCGCCCAGCGCCACAATTGCCAGCATCGGCTTGGCTTCAAGCACGCCTTCGATCAGTGAGCTCTGCGCCACCAGGTTTTCACGGTCGAGGCCAACAAACAGCAGTCCGGCACCGGTCACGTCCGCCAGTGACAGCACTTCGTTCAGCGCACCATGACCGACTTTGAGCACCTCGCCCAACGAGCTCAATGAGCCCCGCAGCCATTCAAGGTCGGCGTCATTACGGGTCAAGGCTAAGAATGTCTGACTCATGACCAACCCCTATTGCGACAAGCCGGAGCGTTTGTCGAAATTGCCGTTCTCGAAGAAGTACATCTTGAAAAAGTTCGGATCGTAAGTGCGCAGATTCTCTCCGGGTAAGGAAGGCATTTGCGCATCAGCGGCGAGCGGCTGGACCAGGTGTGGCGTGACAACCATCAGCAACTCACGGTCTTCGCGGTTAATGTTGGTCGAACGAAAGAAGGCGCCCAGAATCGGGATATCGCCCAAGCCAGGAAACTTGTTCAACTGAGCGGTATTGCTACTGCTGATCAAGCCGCTGATGACAAAGCTCTCACCGTCCGCCAAGCTGATGCTGGTGTCTGTACGCCGCACATTCAGCGCCGGAACCACGGTGCCGGCGATCTCGATACCCGCGGCGAAATTCAACTCGCTCACTTCAGGCGCGACCTTGAGGTTGATCCGGTTATTGCCCACCACGGTTGGCGTCAGGGTCAGACGAACACCGAACTCCTTGTATTCAATGCTGATGTTGTCGCTGCCGCTACTTGGCACCGGGACCGGGAACTCACCACCGGCGAGAAAACTTGCACTCTGGCCGCTCAGCGCAACCAGACTGGGCTTGGCCAAGGTGTAGGCAAAACCGCTGCCTTCCAGGGCATTCAAGATCCCCAGCACTTTGCTGCTGCCACCCCCGAAGACAACGTTGAAGCCGCTGTTCACCAACGGAATCGCCGGGCTGATACCGCCCACCAAGCCGGGGGAGACCGTGACCCCGCCGACAGTACCGGGCGCACCGAAGAGAAAGTTATTGGAACCGGTACCGAATAACGAGGTGCTCGCCTCTTTCATCTTGCTGCGGCTGACTTCAACAAAGCGGATATCGGTCTGTACCTGGCTGATAGGCAATTCCAGCGGATCAGGATGAACCGGCCGGGCCAATGCCGCCGTGGCTTGGCCTTCGACATAGACCATGCTGCTGCGCGGCTCAGCGCTGCATGAGGTCCAGACCATCAAGCTGGTCGCGCCTGATTTTTTACCGGTCAGCAAGAAACTGTCATTACCCGTCAGGCGCACGTCGGCGGTTTCAGGATCACCCACCGCCAGACGCTTGATCGCCATTGGATAACGGATTTGCTGCTGCATGCCTTGCCCTACTTCAATCACCGCAGACACTGCCGCGAGTGATGAGCAGGCCGCCGGTGCAGCCCAGGCCTGAGAATGGTTAAACACTGCGCAGCCAATGAGGCTGAGGGTGAAAGCGATCCGACGACTCATACAGATCATGCTTTGGCTTCCTTGCGGGTCAGGGTGTTTGCCAAGAATTTTCTACGCCGCGAAACACCTGGATTCCAGGGCTGCGGGCAACAGCGCGCGGGGCTTTACTGGTCACCGCAGGCGGTGAAGCCTTGCCTTCGAGACTGTTGAGCGGCAGCAGGCTGCGGGTTTTGTCATCGAGTGCAATCAGGTTGACCTCACCTGCGGCGTAACGCTGGTGCAAGTCTTCATCAGCACTGCGCACGGCCAGACGCAAAGTTCCGGCCTGGCTGGCCAGCATCAGGCGAGTCACCAACTCCTGCGGCACCGCGAGCACCACGCTGCGACCGGCTTTAGGTTGTTTTTTTTCATCGTCCTTGTCTTTGATCTGCACCGCCTGGCCATTGAGGTTCGGCCCCAACTCCTGGCCATAACTCAAGAGCCGCACGGCAGGCACTGCAACCTGAGCGGTTTGCTGCTTTTGACCGTCTTTTTCCTGCATGAACAGCAGCACATCGACGTAGTCACCGGGGCGCACATGGCCGCCACCGCTGATCACCTCATCAACCGCAACGGCGACTGCACGCTCTTGTGGACGGATCATTTGCGCCAGCGGACCGCCAGCGGCAAAACTTTCCTGGCTCAGCCAAGTTCCTGCGCCAATTGGATTCCAACTGCTGCGTCCAACGACTTGTTCGATACTTGAAAAACTGCCTTGAGGCGCTACGCGCAGCTGCTCAATGGCCACATCTTCGGCCTTGATTGGCACAAACGGCGCTAATGCCTTTACTGCAACCACCACAGCTGAACGCTGCGCATTGTCAGCGGCCTCGTCGATACGCGTACTCAAGGTTTGAGGCTGTTCGGTGACTGGCGGCGCTACGGCTGCATTATTGCTCGGTGGCGGTTGTTGGCTCAGCGCAATTCCCCAATACCCTGCGACCACTGCTCCCAGCAATAAAACCCCAGCCAACGCCATGGTTACCCGGCTGTCCATGGTGACTTTCTCCTTTGCCCTGACAACTAGTGAATGCCTTATTGTTTTACGTGTTTGGCATCAATACAGGTGGCAGTAAACGCCTTGAAAAGCACCCTCGACATCTGGCGTAAACCCCTACGCCAAAGCGTTTACCGGCTAACTACAGTGATAGCTGGAATTACGCCATTTCACCACTATGACTTTATAACTATACCCATGGGTCTAATTACTTCTTACAGTTGCGCTGGCGCTTGCACTAGACAATGCTCAAGGTGCAAGTACGTCTATATATAAGGAGATTAAGATGTCCCTGATTAATATGATTCGAAAACTGCATATAGCCGCCGTGGTTAAAACCACCACCTTTCTAAAAGAAGAAAAAGGCGCGGCGGGCATTGAATATGCCATTGTGGCTACATTAGTGGCCGTTGTATTGGTTGGGTTTGCCGGACCAATCAGCACAGCAGTAAAAGCTATATTTATTAATATTTGTACTGCAGTAGGCGGTGCGAGCTGTCCAACAGCCTAGTTCACACTAACTTCATAAGTTAGTTATCAAACTAGGAGTTACGCCATGCAGCATCAATCCAACGAGTGCCATGAACTGCTGTTGGTCGATGATGAAGAGGATATTCTGCTGGAGCTGGCAGAGCTGTTGGAGCTGGAGGGCTATTGTTGCCACACCGCAATATCGGTGCACAAAGCCCTCGAGCAACTGACCCGCAACCCATACATTGGGCTGGTGATTACCGACTTGCGCATGCCGGAAGAGAACGGTGCACAACTGATCCAACACCTGCGCACGCACTGCTCGCGCCAACACTTGCCGATTATCGTCACCTCGGGTCACACCGACGCAGATGAAGTGGCAGATGTGCTGGAGATGAACGTGATCGATTTTTTCAAGAAACCGATTTACCACACCCGACTGCTCGAGACTCTTCATCGATTATTGCCGCCCCTGCCGTTGAGGGCCGCACACTACTGATTTCCGGCTCGATCAGCTTTAACTCCACGCGCTCCCTGCCCCAGTGGTCGGGAGCTTTTTTTGGTGGACAAGCTGCGCGTTGTCACACCCTACGCGGTGATGTTCTTGTAGGGAGGACAGCGCTTTTCTGTCCGCCATTTACCGTGCAAAACAGGCTCGCCTGCCAATCTTTGGTGGACAAGCTGCGCGTTGTCGCACCCTAAGGATGATATTTACCTTGCACCTACTCAGAGTTGGTAGCTAAAGCTGAAGGTCAGGCGTGGGCGCCGGTTATTGCTATCCAGGGCGACATCAGACATCGGCTTTGCCGCTTCCACGGAGATGTTGTAGTAACGCCCATCTCCGAAGCGCAAGCCAAGCGCCGCCGAAGAGAGCTGCGAGGTCGGCAGTGGCGAGTCGTTGTACCAACTGCGTGCTGCATCGACCGCGATATAGGGCTGCAACAGCCGTAGCCACTCACTCTCGCGACGATAACTGTAGTTCAGCTCATACGAGGCGCCCCAACCCTTGTCGCCAGAAGCCTGGTCACTGGGGTAACCACGGCCAAAGTTTTGCGCGCCAAGCACGACGGTTTCGGCATCTGGCAGATTGTCATCGGTCCAATACACAGCCGCCGAAATTACACCCTGCCAGTTCTCCCAATACTGGTCGCTTTGCACGCCGGACAAACGCAGTCGTAAAAAATCCAGGTCATACAGCGAGTTATCGGTGTTCGCGCCCATGCCATCTATGCCTTGGTAAAGACCGGCACTGAGGATGCGCAACCGCTGGCTATCGGCCTGGCGCCAGTCTGTTTCCAGCCCCAGCACCCGAATGTCGGTGTCGTTATCGATACTCAGCGGAAACCCCACCACATCGAACTTGCTGTGATCATTGACCGCATAGAGCCGCGTACCGGCAGTCCACAACCGATCAGGCGCAGCAATCAACGGATGGGATAAGCCGATCGAGTAGCGATCGTTCTGGCGTTTGCGGGTTAACTCAATGCCGTTATCCAGGCGCAGGCGGTCATGGGGCTCACTCTTGTAGGTCGAGCCATAAAGGCTTAACTGAGTGCCTTCGCTGCCGAGAAACTGGCTGTAATCAAGGCGGTAGTAACGCTCTTCGTCTTCCCCTGGCGGAAACAAAGCACTGAGGGTGACTTGCTCGGCCAGTGCGGTCTGGGCATTGCTGCTGCCTGACAGGACCGCTTGAATGTCATCCCGGCTGCTGTCGCTCAAGCTCATGCTTGATGTCCAGGGTTTACGCGATGCTTGCGCGATCAGAGTGGTTGCACCATCGGTGGTGCCTGGCGGCGGGACCTGCGCACCGACCGAGACACCTGGAATCATGGTCAACAGCGTGGTGTAGCGCTCAAATGTCTTGCGGGTCAGCGGACGCTCGCCCTGAATCTTATCCAGCAACTTGCGCACGTAGTTGGACACTGCGCCAATATCGCCACTGAGTTGGTAGTCCTTTACATAGCCCTCAACCAGCACCACACGCACCACACCCTCGTTAAAAGACTGCGGCGGCAAGTAGGCATAGGACAATAAGTAGCCGTCGTCCTGATAGCGCTGTGTGATGCTGCGAGTGGCGCTGATCAACTCGCCAATACTGGCTTCACGGCCAACCAGGGGTTGAAAGATCGCCGCCACTTCATTCAGGGAATAAACACTGCCACCGGCGATCTGGATATTTCTGACCATGACCTTGGAACCCATCTCTAATTGCGATGGTTGCGGTTCAGGCACCTGCAGGGCGGGGGGTTCTGGTCGATAGGCATCAACCGGGAGGTTGGGCGTCGGGAGGTTTCGTTCGACATCATTGCTGTTGAGATAACTTGGCAACTGTTGCGCCAAGGCCAATTGAGAGCATGAAAGGCTCAGTACAACAGGGACTAACAAAGCGCGCATAGGACACTCCATGACCAAACTACTGACACGTTTTAAAACCACACAAACAAAAATGACGCTGAACCCCAGGGAGAGGGTTCAGCGCCTAAGGCTGTCAACTATTTCCGGTTGAGCAGGCCACCAGTCAGACCACCACTTGCTCCACCTTTAGCAGCGACACCCGCACCTAAACCTCCCAGCAAACCGCCCAGACCACCCGTTGCACCAGTGTCTGTCGTTGCCCCTTTGACCAAGCCTCCCAGGGCGCCAACAGTCTGGCCAACAGTGTTCACGGTATTACCCACTTGTTTGATCACCGGGTTGCTGCTCGCCGCCGCAACCTGGGTTCCAAGACCGCTCACTACACCACCCACCTGGTTAAGCGCAGCGTTGACTGGGGTATCAAGCTTGGTAGCAGCCCCGACTTGCTGGGTTACGCTGCTCACCCCGCCTACCACCGGAGTCACGACCTTGCCCAGTGCCGCACCCGCTACAGTCAATGGCGCGGTTAGGCCGGAGTTGGTGTTGGGCTGGCCTGAGCCACCCACCAAAGAGCCGAGCGAAGCAACAGTCCCGCCAAGCGCCCCGCCGTTACCAGCTGCGCCACCGACAATGCCGTTGCCACTGCCGATATTGATGCCCTGGCTAAGCGACTGTACTGCGCCGCCAGCCGTTTCGAGCAAGCCACTAACAGGGCCGCTGAGTTTGGTTTTCTCAGCCAAGCCACTGGTTACACCGCTTGTGCTTGCCACCAGGCTGTTCAAGCCGCCGACCGCCAGAGGCAGGCCTGTTGTGCCTTCGCCATCAGGCTGGACGTAGCCACCAGCTGCACCAGCAGTGCCGCCAACCCCTTTCAATACACCACCCACTGTTGAGGTAAGGGCGTTACCACCACCGACGCCAGCGGCTTTGTCACCCAACCCGCCCAGTGTATCGCCAACCTTGGCAATCAAGCCGGACACAGGCTGACCCAGCCCGGTCGCGGTGCCGAGGGTTTGTGTTGTGCCCTCGACAATGCTCACCACAGGCACCAACACTTTTGAACCAAGCTGATCGGTCACCTGGCCCAAAGGCCCAGTGGTGCTGGCAATGCTCAAGGTGTCACCCAGCATGGTCACACGCTCACCCACGCCATCGACAACGCCACCGACTTTACTGACGACGCCACCCACCAGCGGTACTTTCTGGATCGCGGCGCTGTCACCGACAAGCTGCAGCGAGTTCCCCACGCTGGAGACACCTGTACCAAGATCGCCCACCGCATTGCCTACACCCGCCACAGTGATGCCGACTGAGTTGCTGTCTGTGCCGAGTTGGCCCAGACCATCACTTAAACCGTCGCTGAGGCTGTTGACGGCAGCCCCCGTTGATGAAACCAAGCCACCTACGCCTGAGGTCAAATCTGTGTTGCCTGCAATTGGTGTGTTGGCAATCTGATCGCCCAGATCAGTTAAACCATCGCCAACAGCACCGGTGGTGTCGCCAAGGTTATCCACAATGTTGCCGGTCACCAGTGGCGTCTGGCCTGAACCTGGATCCGGATCCGGATCGGTGCCTGGACCTGGATCAGGGTCTGGATTAGTCACCACTGGTGGATTACCTGTGCCATCGCCACCACCGCCGTTACCTGTTCCGCCACCATTGCCGGTGCCTCCACCATTACCGGTTCCATCGCCGTTGCCTGTGCCATTGCCGTCATCCACGGCGACAGGATCAGACGCACTGCCATCTACAACACTTTTCGAACCACCACCGCCACTGCTGCAACCCGCAGTGAGCGAAACCATTAGTATCAGTGCGAGTGCACTACTTGTTTTAATTATTGTGGAGTTATTCATGATCAAAGTCCTTCTATAAGTGTTGTACATCTCAGGGCTTTAGTGCTGCAAACCCCAGACAACCCGTGACTTATAAAAGTCCAATAACCCACTCACAACAACCCGTATCTTGGTATTAACAGTTTATATAACCCTCCTCCAAGACCGAGCAGCCATTAACTAACAACTAATCACAAAGTTATAATCGCTACTTATACAATTAACACGGTGCTTATTCATCTATAGTCGGTAAAACTTTAATTATCCAGCAGTTAGTGTGATTGAGCGGCCCATTTCAGGACTGGACTGGCCCGAAGGGCAAACGCCAGCGAGTAAAAGGTGCGAAAAAGCGGCCGGGGTCGCGCTGGACTTTAGTTGTTCTAAATAAGCACTTTATTCGCTTTGCCTTCCACCTGAGCCTCAGCAAGGGCTGCCCCAGCAGGGGCTGCCCGAGTAATACCTGGCGCAGTAATGTTTCAATATATGTAGGTGGTGGCAGGTTTGCGGCATAATACGGCGCCCATGCCTCACCCAAGGACATCCTCTATGCCGGCGCCGATCTGGTGGTTACTCGCCCTGCCCTTTGTCGCAGGTGCCTGCCTGCCGCTACAAGCAGGTATCAATGGCCAATTGGCTAAACAGGTGTCGAGCGTACTGGCGGCATCACTGATTTCTTTTGCGGTCGGCACTACAGCCTTGTTACTGCTGGTCTTGGCGCAACGCGAAGTACCCTCGCTCGGCGCACTCAAAGGGCTGACATGGTGGCACTGGTGTGGCGGCATGCTCGGTGTAATGTTTATTGCCACCGCTGCATTTGCAGGGCCAAGAGTGGGCGCCGTGTTGTTTATGGCACTGGTGATCGCCGGGCAACTGACCATGGCGGTCACCCTGGATCACTTTGGTTGGGCAGGCTTTAAAGAAGCGCCAATCAGCGCCGGAAAGATCGGCGGGCTGCTGTTGATTGTTGCCGGAATCTGGCTGATTCGACGCGGCTGAACGCCCGGCCGCGCAAAGGCAATCTCTGGATTTACGCGGCTTGTGTGTTATTTTGCCGGCCAAATCACAACCAACACCGCGCTCGGCGCGCCTTTTTCTGGCGCCTGCAGAGCACATCAAAGGCTTTTAGCCTGAGCTTCATCGACCATCAAAATGAAGTGGCTCAGGTTAACCAAGTAGCCATAAATTCACACGCGGCAAAAACAGCCTGCGGACACTCGCCTCACTGGAAACGATCATGCTGCAAACACTGAAAAATACCTGGCTGTTTAATCTTCGCGGCGACATCCTCGCCGGGCTGGTGGTGGCGCTGGCACTGATTCCCGAGGCGATTGCCTTTTCGATTATTGCCGGCGTTGACCCCAAGGTCGGCCTGTATGCCTCGTTCTGTATTTCGGTGGTGATTGCTTTTGTTGGCGGGCGGCCCGGTATGATTTCCGCCGCCACCGGCGCCATGGCATTGCTCATGGTCACCCTGGTCAAGGATCACGGCCTGCAATACTTGCTGGCGGCCTCCTTGCTCTGTGGCGTGCTGCAAATCGGTGCGGGGTATCTCAAGCTGGGCTCCTTGATGCGATTTGTCTCGCGCTCGGTAGTGACTGGTTTTGTCAACGCCCTGGCGATCCTGATCTTCATGGCGCAGTTGCCCGAACTGACCAACGTTACCTGGCATGTATACGCAATGACGGCCGCTGGCCTGGGCATCATCTACCTGTTTCCCTATGTGCCGGTCATTGGCAAGGTCATTCCTTCACCGCTGGTGTGCATCTTGTCCTTGACCGCTGTCGCCATTGCCCTGGGCCTGGACATCCGCACTGTGGGTGACATGGGTGAGCTGCCCGACACCCTGCCAATATTCCTCTGGCCCGATGTGCCGCTGAACTTCGACACCTTGGCGATCATTTTCCCTTACTCCGCCGCCATGGCTGTGGTGGGGTTGCTGGAATCGATGATGACCGCAACCATTGTCGACGACCTGACCGACACCAGTAGCGACAAGAACCGTGAATGCAAGGGCCAAGGCGTGGCCAATATTGCATCCAGCCTGCTCGGCGGCATGGCCGGTTGCGCAATGATCGGTCAATCGGTGATCAATGTTAAATCCGGTGGGCGCGGGCGTTTGTCGACGTTGATTGCCGGTGTGGTGCTGCTGATCATGGTGGTGTTTCTCAGCGACTGGGTGAGCAAGATACCGATGGCTGCCTTGGTTGCAGTGATGATCATGGTTTCCATTGGCACCTTTAGCTGGGACTCGATCCGCAACCTCAAGCACTACCCGCTGTCGACCAACATCGTCATGCTGGCCACGGTGACCGTTGTGGTCTTCACCCATAACCTCGCCTACGGGGTGCTTGTCGGCGTGCTGCTGGCGGCCATGTTCTTCGCCAACAAAATTGGCCATTTCCTGTACATTGAATCCGAGGCAGATGCCGCCGGCACACACCGCACTTATTCAGTCGTCGGCCAGGTATTCTTCTCTTCATCAAGCAAGTTCACCGATGCCTTTGACTTCAAGGAAGCCATCGAGAAGGTCACCATAGACCTGACCCGCGCTCATTTCTGGGACATCACCGCAGTGGCAGCGTTGGATAAAGTGGTGCTCAAGCTGCGCCGTGAAGGCACTGAAGTCATGGTGCTAGGCTTGAATGAAGCCAGTGCCACTATTGTCGATCGGTTCGGCGTGCACGATAAGCCCGAGGCGGCAGACACCTTGATAGGTCACTGAGACGCGTCGTTATAGATAAGGAAATGCCCATGTCAGAAGTACTCGCCTGCATTGATGGTTCAACCACCGCCCCTGCTGTTTGTGATTACGCTGTGTGGGCAAGCAAGCGCCTGCAAGCGCCGCTGACCCTGCTGCATGTCTTGGACAAGACTCAATACCCGCAACGCAGTGACCTGAGCGGCATCATCGGTCTTGGCACTCGCGAGCACTTGCTTGAAGAGCTTGCGAGCGTGGATCAGCAACACAGTAAGCGGGCGCTGGAGCAAAGCCAGCAGATGCTCGAGGCGGCGCAACAACGAGCCATTCAGGCGGGCATCGACGCCCCACTCACTCGCCAGCGACACGGCAGCCTGGTGGAAAGCCTGGTTGCCCTGGAAGAGCGCATTCGCCTACTGGTCATCGGCCGTCACAGCGCCACCAACGACAACGTCGCAGAGCATGTAGGCAGCCAGCTGGAACCGGTCATTCGCACGCTGCAAAGCCCGGCCCTGATTACCTGTGGGGATTTCCTGGCGCCGCAAAACTACCTGTTCGCCTATGACGGCAGCTTCACTGCGCGCAAGGCCTTGCAAAGAGTAGCCGACAGCCCGCTGCTGCAGGGTTTGCACTGCCATTTACTGATGGTGGGCAGCGACCGCACGGCCTGTCAGGCCCTGCTCGAAGAAGCCGCCGAAGTCATCAGGCCCTCGGCCAGCGAGGTCAGCATTGCCTGGCGTGAAGCGGAGGTAGAGCCTTCAATTCGTACCTACCAGTTGCAGCAGAAAATCGATCTGCTGGTGATGGGCGCTTATGGCCACTCACGTATTCGCCAGCTTTTGCTTGGCAGTACCACCAGCCAGCTAATCGCCTCAAGCCTCTGTCCGCTGTTGATTCTGCGCTGAGCGATACTCAACTGCCGTAACGCAGGGCGAGTCCATGCTGGATGCGCTCGAAGGTGCTGTCGACGCAAACCGCCAGCAGGCCAATCAGCACGGCGCCCTGCAATACATAAGCGGTATTGCCGTTGACCAGCCCGGCAATCACCGGGTTGCCCAAGGTGCTGGCGCCAATGGTCGAGCCAATCGCAGCCGTGGCGATGGTGATGGTTACAGAGGTGCGGATGCCGGCCAGAATCACAGGGCTGGCCAACGGCAGTTCAACCTGAAGCAACACCTGCAACGGCGACATGCCAATCCCGCGGGCAGCTTCCAGAGCAGCGCCTGGAACCCCTTGCAGCCCCGCCAGGGTATTGCGCAGTACTGGTAACAAACCATAAAGCATCAGCGCGAAAATAGTTGGCAGGTCACCAAAACCAAGTAACGGCACTGACAACGCCAGCACGGCAACCGGCGGAAAGGTTTGGCCAATGGATGCGACTTGGCTCACCAGAGGTAAAAAATCCCGCCCCCAACTGCGCGTCACCAGCACCCCGGCCAAGACCCCGATAACAACCGCAAAGCATGCAGCAACGGCCACTACCAGCAAGTGGTTGAGGAGCAATTGAGCGAAGCTTTCACGGTGATAAATCACCTCGGGTGCACCGGGCGTCAACTGGCGGAACAAGAACTCGAACTGGCCCATGCCAAAAACAGCGAGCACCAGCAATACCAGCCAGAAAAGCGGCCCCCGCCAATTGTTGATGATGGCGATCATGAGGTTCTGCTTTGCAGCAATGCACTGATCGGCAAAATGCCCAGCGGTGCCTGTTCCTGGTCACGCACGCACAACACATCGGTGCGCTGCCAAAGCATCAGCGACAGGGCCTGACGCAAGCTGCTGCCAACCTCAATGGAAAGGCTCGGCAGGTCTGCGCCAAGGGGCAGCATAAAGTGCTCAACCCGCTCCAGACTGGCCCGTTTGAGACCGCGTTCGCCTTGCCCCAGCAGATTCTCGACAAAGCTGTTGACCGGATTGTTCAGCAGGTTTTCCGGCGTGTCGTGCTGGATAATCCTGCCTTTGTCCATCACCACGATCCGTGTTGCCAAACGCAAGGCCTCGTCGATGTCGTGCGTGACAAAGACGATGGTCTTATGGATATGCGACTGGATTCTCAGCAGCTCGTTTTGCAGGGCCTCGCGGGTGATTGGATCAAGCGCGCCAAAGGGCTCGTCCATCAACAAAATATCCGGATCGGCGGCCAATGCGCGAGCCACACCCACACGCTGGGCCTGACCACCGGAAAGCTGGCTGGGAAACTTATGCACAAAGGTGGCGTAGGGCAACGAAAGCAACTCAAGCAGTTCACGGACCCGCGCATCAATCCGCTCAGCCGACCAACCCAGCAATCGCGGCACCACACCGATATTGCGCTCCACCGTCCAATGGGGGAACAAACCTGTGCTTTGGATCGCGTAGCCCATGCGCCGGCGCAGCAGCTTGCTGTCGAGCGTGGCAACATTCTCGCCATCGACCCATATCTCGCCGCTGGAGCAGTCAATCAACTTGTTGAGCAAGCGCAACGTGGTTGATTTACCGCAGCCGGAGGTGCCGATAAAAACGCAGATCTCACCTTTCTCAATGCGCAGTGACAGGTCATCGACCGCAGTAATATCACCAAACTGGCGGCTGACATTACGCAGTTCGATCATAGCAACGTCACTCATCTTTGCGCTCCTGCTTTGGCCCAAGCCGCCAGGCTGCTGAACAGGGCATCCGCCAGCAGCGCCAGGACGATGGTCGGTAAGGCGCCGAGCAATACCAGATCCATGGCGCCCTGCCCCAGGCCCTGGAAAATAAAGCTGCCAAAGCCACTGGCACCAATCAGCGCTGCGACCGCAGTGAGGCCAATCGCCTGGATTGTGGTAATGCGAACCCCCTCGATAATCACCGGCAGTGCCAGCGGCAGTCGCACCTGGGCGAAGACTTGCCAACTGCTCATGCCCATGCCGCGCGCCGACTCGATCACATCCGTGGCAACGCCTTGCAAGGCCACGCAAGTGTTACGCACCACCGGCAACAGACTGTAGGCAATCAATGCCAGCAATGCCGGAGCCCAGCCGATACCGCGCACATTGAGCTGCTGCAGCAAGGGTGAATGTGCGGACAAATAACTCAGTGGCGCGATCAGCAAGCCAAACAAAGCCAAGCTTGGAATGGTTTGAAAGAAGTTGAGCAGGGCAAATACCGGGCGCCGCAAAGGCTGTACGCGCAGGATCAGCCACGCCAGCAGCAAGCCAATCAACAAGCTCGCCAGCAAGGCGCCGCCGACCAGGCTCAGGTGCCCATAAAGCAATTGCCAGAAGGTCGAGCTGCGGCTGCTGTATTCACGCAGCAAGGCCAAAGGCGCCAAGGCGCCCGTGCCAATCAACAGCCAACTGACCCCGAACAACAGCGCAAGAATCAACTTGACCCAGTGCCGCCCAGCCGCAACGCGCTGCTGCAACTCAACCAGCAGCAGCGCACCAATGAACAACAGGCTCCAGCAGCTGGCCGCCACCCCCACCCGTGCGTAAGGCTGCTCGGCGCTGATGTGCTGCTGGATAAACCAGGCGAGCGCCACCGGGAGCTGGATCAGCAAGGCGCCACTCAGGCCGAGCATGAGCCCGTAACCCTTGGCTGTTGGCCTCAGCGCCAACCCCGCTAAGCCCAGCAATCCGGCAACGAGCCCAAGCAACCATGGCCAACCCAGCCCTGCAAGCAGGGTCAGGCCCTGCCCCGGAACAATCCGGTTGGCCTGGACACTGGCAAAGTCGCCCAGGCCAACGACCAGTAACGCCAGTAGCACCAAGGTCATGACAACGCGATTAGGCTCAAGCAATTGAGGTGTTGCCATTAATCAGCAAGGCCATCCAGGAAGTTACGCGCCACCTGCTGTGGATCTGCACCATTGACCGCCACATCAGCGTTGAGCTTTTGCAGGACTTTTTCATCCAGCGCGGCAAACACCGGCGCCAGCAGGGTTTCAATCTGCGGATAATCCTTGAGCACCCCGGCGCGCAGCAACGGCGCAGGCTGATACACCGGCTGCACACCTTTGCTGTCGGTCAATGCAACCAGGTCAAGCGCACTCAAGCCGCCATCCGTGCCGTAGCTCATGGCAGCATTTACACCGTTGGTTTGCAGCGCGGCGGCCCGTAAGGTGGCGGCAGTATTGCCTCCTGAAAGCACCACCAACTGATCAGCCTTGAGGGTAAAGCCATAGGCTTTCTGAAAGGCTGGCAAGGCGGTTGGCGAGTCGACAAACTCGGCACTGGCGGCAAACTTGAAGTCGCCGCCCTGCTTCAGGTACTTGGCCAGATCATCGAGCGTCACCAGGTTATGCTCGCGGGCAAGATCACCGCGAACACTCATCGCCCAGGTGTTATTGGCATTGGCTGGCAGCAACCAAACCAGCTGGTTTGCGGCTAGATCAAGCTCCTTGACCGTGCTGTAGGCTTTGCTCGGGTCTTTCCATACATCGCTGTCTGCACGATTGAAAAAGAAAGCGCCGTTGCCGGTGTATTCGGGGTAGATATCAATTTCACCGGCGATAAGCGCCTTGCGCACTATGCTGGTGGCACCAAGCTGCAGGCGCAATGTAACCGGCACGCCACCGCGTTCGAGGGTCTGTGCGATCAACTGGCCAAGGACTGCGCCCTCGGTGTCGATCTTCGACGAAACCACCACCGGTCTTGCTGCATATGCAGCCGAAACGCTGAGTGCCGAAAGCATCATCAGACAATGGACAAACTGCTTAAAGCGCGAAGATAACGACATCTTATGCCCCTGATCCTGGTCAATTCGACGCCTTTATTCGAGCGCCCAAAATAATGCCAACAGCAATGGCTCGACCGCAATTTTCCCCGGCCTAGCCATTTCTGACATCCATGTGTGGCATAAGAGTAAAGCAGTGCACTCGCCAGCGCCAAGTAAAGGCCGGGTAGAAATGCCAATCAGCAGGCGTTGGACGCGTTAGCAACTCAGGATTGCGGTGCGACCAGACGCCCGTAGACCCGGCCGCCAAATACATTGACCAGCAATCCCGCCATCACCAACAAAGCGCCCAACATTTGCAGCTGGCTCAACTGCTCGTTGAGCAGCAACGCCGATGAGCTCAAGCCGATAACCGGCACCAGCATCGAGAAAGGCGCGATCTGGCTGGCTGGATAACGCGACATCAGACGGCTCCATAGGCCGTAGCCCAGGATGGTTGCGATAAACGCCAGGTAGACAATGGCCATGATCGACGACAGGCTTATGTTGCGTAGCGATGTCTCGATTTGCGCCGGGCCTTCAAACAGTAGCGACATCGCCAGAAATGGCAGCGGCGGGATCAGGCTGCCCCATACGACCAGGCTGACGAGGTTTATCTGGCCAACCTTCTTGGTGATTATATTGCCCATGGCCCACATCACTGCGGCGCAAATCGTCAGCCCGAATCCAGCCAAGGTCATGCCCGCCCCGCTTTGCATGCCAATCAGCAACAAACCAGCTGCCGCCACCACCAGCCCCATGATATTGCTGGTCCGCACCCGCTCGCCAAGCACCAAGGCGGCGAACATCAGGGTGAAGAATGCTTGCGACTGCAAGATCAAGGAGGCCAGCCCCGCCGGCATACCGACCGACATGGCGGAAAACAGGAAGGCGAACTGGCCGAATGAAATAGTCATGCCGTAGGCAATCAACCAGCGCAGCGGCAAATTGGGCCGCTTGATAAAGAATATCGCCGGAATGGCCGCCAAGGTGAAACGCAAGGCACCCAGCAGCATCGGCGGCACGCCATGCAGGCCGACCTTGATCACCACAAAATTAAGCCCCCAGACCAGGATCACCAGCAGGGCAAAAAACACGTCTTTGGGCGTCATCGGCGTACTCCAGGCTCGCGCTTGCAAAGCATCTATCTAAACACTGCCGCGAGCAACATGAGCAGTACAGTCAGGGAAAATTCAAGCTGTACAGTGCACTGTATTTGCATGCCTAGGGCAAGACACTAAACCGCAACAACGCCGTCTGCCCGCTCTCATCTAGCACGCTTAACTGGAACTCGCCGGTGCGCTTGAAAACATGGACAAAGCGCTCATCGGCTGCGGTTTCAGCAACTTGCCTGCCCTCCAGAAACCACCAGCGCCGACCGCTCCCCCCCAACGCAGTCAGCTCAATGCGCAGTGCCTGGTCACTGGTTGCCGGTTGGCGCAGGCGATCACCGTCACGCACGCCCACAATCGAGAGTGGCGCTGCAGTTGGCGCGGCCTGCGGGGCACATGTCGTGTCTGGCGCAGGCAAGCGCGCGGCACGACGTTCACTGCGCGGCAACCAGGGTTCCAACGGCGCAGGCCACAGGGCCACATCACGCGCGGTGGCGCCGGGGCAACTGGCATCGACACGCAACTGCTGCGGATTCAGCCAGATACGCTCAAGCAGGCCAAGGCCCAGCGGCTGGTCTTGGGCTTGCAGGGTGGGCGGCGTGGTGCCGTCCAAGGTCCAGGCGAACCGCTGACGCCTACAATTATCGCTTTTGCTGTCGAGCGGCTGCCCCAGCGGCCAGCAAATCGCGGCAACCCCAACACTGGCAGGTTGTCGATCACGCGGCAGGGCAATACCGCGCTGGCTGTCGCGATTGATCAGCAAATCATGCACCTGCAGCAACAGCGGCGCCGCAGACGCCAACCCGAACTGGCCAGCGACCGGCGTACCGTCAGGACGACCAATCCATACCCCGATCACGTAGCGCGGCGCCACGCCAATCGCCCAGGCATCACGAAAGCCATAGCTGGTGCCGGTTTTCCAGGCCAGCGTTGGACGCTGCACCAGCTCGGCATGGGGGTCGGTATTGGGCCGCGCCTGGCCGCTGAGTATTTTCCGAATGATCCAGGCGGCCCCCGGTGACAACAGACGCCGCTCATACAAAGGAGCTTGCGGCTGGTAACGCAAGCGCGCGACTTTCCCGCCCCGGGCAAAAGCACTGTAGCCACTGACCAACTCTTCCAGGCGACTGCCCGCACCGCCCAGAATCAACGACAGGTTAGGCTCGGCCAACGGCGGTAATGCAAGCGGAACCCCGGCGCTGCGCAGCTCTCCGGCGAAGCGTTTTGGCCCATACGCCTCAAGCAGTTGTACCGCTGGCAGATTCAGTGACAGCGCCAAAGCTGAACTGGCCGACACCGGGCCACTGAAATCAGCGGCGAAATTGCCCGGCCGATAATCACCGTAACGGCGCGGTACATCTTGCAGCAACGACTCGGAGTGGATCAGCCCTGCATCCAGGGCCATGCCGTATAAAAAAGGTTTCAGCGTCGAGCCCGGCGAACGTGTCGCGCTGACCATGTCCACATGGCCAAAGCGCTGGCTGTCCGCCAAATCGACCGAGCCAAGATAAGCCCGCACCGCCATGTTCGGCAGCTCAGCCACCAGTATTGCTGCCGAGGTATGCTGCGGCAAACGCGCCTTCCAGCCCATCAGCAAGTCTTCAAGGCGGCGCTGCAGGGCCGCATCGAGAGTGGTGTGAATCAGCGCCGGGCTGCCCGCCGTGTTCAAGCGCCGGGCCAATAGCGGCGCCAACCTTGGTGCTTGTCTTGGCGCCAGTAATACCGGCTCCTCCAGCGCATCATTAACCGCCGACTGCGGCCACACATCGAAGGCTGAAAGACGCTGCAAGACTTTGTCCCGCGCAGCCTGCGCCCGCTGCGGATGGCGATCGGGGCGCAGCCGGCTCGGCGCCTGCGGCAACACCGCAAGCAACGCGGCTTCAGCACGGGTCAATTGGCTCGGCGGCTTGCCCAGGTAGGCCCAGCTCGCCGCCGCAATCCCCTGCAAGGTGCCACCAAAAGGCGCACGATTGAGGTACAGCGTGAGGATCTGGTCCTTTGACAAGTGCCACTCAAGCTGAGCCGTGCGCCAGACTTGCTTGAGCTTGCCCGCCACGCTGCGCGAGTGCGGATCAAGCAACCGCGCCACTTGCATCGACAGCGTACTGCCACCAGAAACCACCCGGCCGTCGCGCAGGTTTTGCCAGCCCGCACGCATCACCGCCAGCGGGTTCACCCCCGGATGCTGATAGAACCAACGGTCTTCATAGGTCAGCAGCGCTTGCAGGTAATAGGGCGAAACCTGGTCGATGGTCACCGGGTAACGCCAGACACCTTCGGCATCGGCGAAACGCCACAGCGGCGTGCCATCTTCAGCCAGCACCACCCGCGCCTGATCATCGCCGGGCATCGGCAAGGGAAACACTTTATCGAGTATCAACAAGCTGGCGACAAGCACCACCGGCGTCACAAGCAGCATCCGCCAACGCTTGGGCAGACGTCGCCATTTGGCGAGCAACTGCAGAGTCAAGCCCGCCTCCAATGCAGCGAATATTTCACGGCTGAACGGGAACCCGGCACAGCTCTTTGCAGACCAATACGCCAGCAGCAAAGGCGAATGAATGGCACACTGATCGTCATTATGAGCAAAGCACGCTGCTCAGGCTCGGGTATGATGAGCCCAGAATTGAAGGGAATAACTCTATGCAGGTAGCTGGTTTTTTTGAGTCACTCGGCCAGGCATTTGGCGCCGTGGTCAAGTTTATAGTCGACGCCCTCAGCGGCTTTTTCAACGCATTTGGTGGTGCCATTGGTGGCTTTATCAATGGCATGTCGAAAACCCTTGGCATTACCCCATCCATCCTCAGTGTTGTGGTTCTGATCATTGGTTTGTTAATGCTCTACAAAGCGGTTCGCGCTTTTATGCGCGCGGGGATTATCGCCGGTTTAATCTGGGCGTTCCTGGGTTTGTGGCTGCTCAGCGGTTTGATTGCCTGAGTCAATACTGCCTCAGCTAGCATTGCCATTGCTTGCCCCGCTGCTTAGCCGCCCGCAGATAACCACGGGCGGCTAAACGATCAGCGCGGTTTGACCACCATGCGCGCCGGGGCGTGCCCCAACGCCTGCCAGTTGGGCCGGTACATCGACTCAACCTGCGGCGGCGGCACACGATAGCTTCCTGGCGTAACAGCCCGTGCCAGATAGAGCAAATGACTGCTCTGGTAACGGCTTACATTCAGCGCCGCCACATAGCGATCCGCACGAAATTCCTGATGCTTAATACCTGCGTTCTGCATCGAGTCGCGCCACTCTTTTACCTGACGGCTGGCGTCATCCAAGCTCGCCGCGCTTTGCGCCAGGTTTTGATTTTCCAGCTCCAAGCCTGCCGGCAGCAGATCGACGACCAAGGCATCCGGCACACGCTGCTCTGTAGCGCGCACGGTCAGGTGCACCAGTACCAGTTCACCACTTTGCAGATCAGTGACATCCAAGGGCCTGCCATCCATGCCCAAATAGTCGCGCTCAATGCTCAGGTTCGTGCCTCCAGCGGCTGGCGCCTGTGCCGGGTAACCTGAAATGCTCAGTTGCTGGTACAGCGCTGCATCGCCTTGCTGGCTGATGGTCAATGGTGCAGCGAGCTCGGCGCCATCCAATTTGATGCCGGATTGCTGATTACTCAGGTCAAAGTTGAAGTCACCACTGCGCAAGGCGGCATGCCAGTCAGGTTCGGGTTTACTCAGCAGGTTACGCCCGGCCAGGTACAGCGCGTTGCGTTCCTGGGTCGACAACCACTGATTACTCGCCACCTCGTCAGCCAGGTTGAACAAGCGCTGTTCGCGGCTGTTCGCCGCCAGATCGTTCTCTTCCAGCAGCGACAGAATCAACGCATCATCGCGCAACGGGCTGCCGTAATCCGCCAGCCAAGTGTTCGCCGCACGCTGCCGCGCCAGACCTTCAGCCAATGCGGTGTCAGCACGGGGTTGGTCGCCCATCTTGGCCAAGGCAATCGACAGTTGCACCAGCGGCAAGCCTGAACGCGAATCGCCACGGCGCTCATACAAGCTGCGCAAAGCGCCAAGCGGTGCTTGCTGGCTGCGGGCAAGCACGTAACCCGCATAGGCTTGCACGGCAAACCGGCTGTGTTCGACATTCTGGCTGTAATCAACATCAACCAGATTACGCTCCTGCACATAGCGCAACAGCCGCTCATTGGCCTTTTTAAGCGCCTCGGCCGGCACCGCAAAACCTTGTTCACGGGCACGCAGCAGAAAATCAGTCACATAGGCAGTCAGCCAATACTCTTCAGGGCTGTCCGCGCCCCACAGGCCAAAGCTGCCGTTATAGCGCTGCATGCTCAGCAGACGCTCAATGCCCAGCTCGATCGAGCGTTTGCGCTGCGCCTCTGGTTCGCCACTGATGCCTAGACGCTTGAGTATGCTGGCATCGGCATAGAGCGACGGATACAGACCGCTGGTGGTTTGTTCCAGGCAACCGTAGGGGTACGCCTTGAGCGCGCGAATCTGTTCGCCCAGGTTAAGTGGCGGACGGCTCGATACCGCCAGGCGTGCTTCAAGCCCAGCTGCCTCGAATACATCAAGCGCACCTTCTGGCAGGCTCCAGGCTTGATCCTTGATCACGCTGCGGTACTGCTTGACCTGGGCCGGATAAGCGGGGCGAATCCCCAAATCCCAATCTCGGGCGAAAGGCTCAAGCACCTCATTTGGCACCTCCAGGCCTTGTACAGCCACCTTGATATGACCTTGGCCATAGCCGCCCAGCGCCCTGACCGGGATGTGCAAAGTAGTACGCTGCCCGTCCTTGAGTTGCAGCGCTTGCTCGCTGTATTCACTGCGTAGCTGGCCGCTGGCCGTGATATTGACCTTGAGGCTTTGTGCCTGCCCCGAGAGGTTGGTCAGGTCGAGCGCCAAAGTAGTCTGGTCGCCGCCCGCCATAAAGCGCGGTGCGGACAGCTCGGCCACCAGCGGCGCGGCAACTACGGTTTTAGCCTCGGCCATGCCGAAATTATCGGCGCTCCAGGCTTGCGCCATGAGGCGCAGTTCGCCATTAAAGTCTGGAATATCCAGGCTGACCACGCCTTCGCCCTGCTCATCCAGGCTCAGGGGTTTGGCTTGCAAGGCAACAATAAGCACGCTGGTATCCGGGCGTTTCCCCCCTGCCGCCAACGCCGCGTCACCACCGAATGCCAGCTTGGCGATGCGCCCTTGCCCGGCTTCGATCAGTTGGCCATACACGTCCAGCTGGTCGGCGCCATAGGCTTTACGACCGAAGAAGCTGGCGAATGGATCAGGCGTGGTGTAGTCGGTGATATTGAGGATTCCCGAGTCAACCGCCGCCACCAGCACTTTCGCTTGCTTGGGGATACTGCCGTCGGCATTGCGCACCTTGACCTTGATGCTCAAGGGTTGCAGCGGACGCATTTTCTCAGGTGCCTGCAGATTCACCTGCAACTTACGCTCAGCACGCTGTAATGGCAGATGCAACAAGCCCACCGCGCGTTTCGGCGTGGCATTGCTGGCCCGTTCACCGGGACGGATCACCAATGCGCTGACATACAGGTCATGGCGCGCCCAGTCCTTGGCGATTGAAATGTCAAAGCTCTTGCCCTCGGCGGGCACTTCAATTTCTTGCCACCACAAAGGGCCATCGCTCGACTCAACCAGCAAGTAACCCTTGCCAGCCGCCGGTGCAGTGACTGTGACCTTGGCCGTTTCACCCTCAGCGTAGGCCGGTTTATCCAAGGCCAGCTTGACCTGGTCCGGCCGCACCGCACCGCCGTCGGTGTTGTCTTGCCAGCGATAACCCGCCCAGAAACGCATGCTGCTGAGCATGCCGGTTTGTCCATCGATCACTTCGACACGGTATGGACCCCACTCCACCGGGAAGCTGACTTTGGCGGTGCCATCGGCTGCGACGCTGAGTGTTTCCTCGCTGAGATTGAGGTACTTCTCGTTGTAGTGATAACTCCAGCCATCGCTGTCGGAGAAATTCCAGTAGTAATCACGGCGCTCACGAACCAGACGCACCGTCAGTTGATCCGCCGCGAGCTTGTTCCCCTGCGGATCAGCCACCAGTACTTCGAACTCAGCCTGGCTATCGGCATCAACTTCTTCGCCGCTGAACAAGCCACGCACCGCTGGCAAACGCTCGGCAGGCCATACCGGTTGAATCAACCGCCGGGTAATGGGCCGCCCGCCTGACTCTTGCAAACTGGCTTGCAGAATCAATTGCACGGGCGACTTGGTGTCGGACCAACGCGACTCAACATCCAGCGTCGCCTGCCCCTGCGGGTCGAGCTTTTGCTCATCCAGTTCGATGTCTTGATCAAGCTGTTCTTCGGTCACTGACCCGAACTGATAACCGGGCAGGCTTTTAACGGCCTCGCGCAATGGCCGCACATAGACTTGACCACTGATGCGGTTACCTGCGGCTGGAGCGCCATACAGATAGCGTCCCGTAACTTCAAACTGCGCGTCCTGTTGCGGGGCCAACGGTTGTTCGCTGCCCTTTAGCTCCAGAGCCAAGCGCTCGGGCAAAAAGTCCTCAACCGAAAACTCATACAACTGTGGCGAGCCATCGCCCAAGTCCAGCACCAGTTGCCAGCGCCCGGTTGGCGCCTCTTCAGCCAGCTGCAGTTGATACTGATAAAAACCTGCATCGTCCCCAGTCCAGACGAACTTGCGGCTGACTTGTTCATCCGGGCGGCGCACTTCGACATTCACCGGTTGCGACTTCAGCGGACGGCCATCGGCGTCTCGCAGCAATGCATTGAGCAATACGGTTTCACCCGGCCGATACAGGTCACGCGGGCCAAATACAAAGAACTGCAGCGGATGCGCCTTGGGCCCGGCGATATCAAACTCGGCCAGATCCAGCGCCGAACTGCTCAAGCGCAACAGGCTGGTTTGTGCACCCTTGCGCGCCAGCAACACATCGGCCTTGTTGGTCAGCGGCAGCTGGGCGTGGCCTTTGCTGTCGGTTTTCGCAGTGCTCAGCACCTTGCCTTTTGCATCGAGCAACTCAAGCTCGACAGCGTCCTGCGCTTCCCCGCCCTCAAGCGCCTGGGTGAATACATCCAGCCGGTTGTGATAACGGTGTGCGGACAACCCAATATCGCTAAGGGTGAACAATGTCGCTGGTTGCGAGTAACTGTAGCCACCTGCCGCTCGCATCACGGCCAGATACACCCCGGGTTGCTTGAACGGCTCAAGGCCAGTGATCGGCAGCACCAGCGTTTCACGCGTGTTGCGCGCAGGATTCAGGTCAAAACGCCCGCCGTAGACCAGATCGGCCATGGGCAGCAACGATTGCGCATCCCAGGTATCAAGATTGGCGCTACGCCCCCAGCGGCTGAGAAAAGCAGGCAGCGACTCCGGCTTGATGCGAAAGAACTCGACATTGACCTTGTCGACATTCAGCGCAATCACCGGCAGTCCTTCGGCCAGGCGCGTCGGCAGCAGCGAGCCGCGGCTGGCAAAGCCAACACTGGCTTGCAGGTCACGGGTTGTCAGGCGGGTGATGCTTTCACCGCCAAGCGTGGCGCCATTCAAGCCGCGCACGCCCGCATCAACGGTCAGCACCAATTTACGTTGTGGCTCAAGGTGGCGCAGGCGCAACTCCATCAGGTTGTCGGCCAGCTCCCATGCACCATCGACCTTGCCGGTCTTGGTATCGACCAAGTGCAGGCGCTTGGCAAAATCCTGATCGGGATCAAGCGGCACTGAAAAGCTCACCGACAGCGCGCTGGCACCGTCAAGCTGCACTTCGGAAGCGTCGATAACACTGAGTTCACGACCTGCATAGCGCTTGGCTAGCGCGTCAAGGTCAATTGCAGGTTTGGGTGGCGCTGCATTGTTGGCAGCAGGTGCGCTCACGGCCACGTCAGGTTCAGGTGACGCCGTAACTTGCGCAGAATCAGATGAAGAATCACAGGCACCGAGCAAACCCAGTACAAGGCCAAGCAATATTCCCTTGTAGCGCATCGCAGACTCCATTCTTTATGGCGTGCGTAAAAACTAAAGACTATAGACGAGGCCTGAAAAAACATCGTCACCAGCAACCCAAGCCAACTACTTTAGACCAATGGCCGGTCAAGAACGATGACGGGTATCAACCTGCTAGACAGGAGATTTCAAGGAGCTGCGTTCGATTCGCGGAGCATGTTGCTCCATCAGCCCGGCAACCCAGTCGATAAACACCCGCAACTTGATACTGATGTGCCTGTTGGGTGGAAATGCGACGTACATCGGCATGGGTTCCAGTTGCCAGTCCTGAAACAGGCGCACCAATTCGCCACTTGCGGCATGGGCCTTGGCCATGTAGTCCGGCAGCCAAAGCACGCCTAGACCCGCGAGCCCGGCTGCGAGGTAGGCATTGCCATCATCGACTGCCAGGACATGGCGCCCCTGAACATGCTGATGCTCATCCCCGCGCGTGAGGCTATAGCTCAGGGCTTTACCAGTGCGCGCCCAAATAAAGCCGACAGTTCGGTGAGCGGAGTCTTCCAGCTCTCGCGGATGTGTCGGCGTGCCCAGGCGCTGCAAATAACTCGGCGCCGCATAGATACCCAGTTGCAGGTCGCCAATGCGCCTGGCAATAAGTGACTGGTCGGTGATCTCGCCGCCACGCACCACGCAATCAACATGCTCCCCCAGGATATCGACGATGCGGTCGCTAACCCCCATATCAATCTGGATATCAGGGTATTGAGCATGGAAGGCAGGCAATGCCGGTATCAAGATCATCCGTGCGAAGGGGCTGGGCACATCCACCCGCAAACGCCCACGGGGTAATGACGCCGCAGCGGACAGGCTGGTTTCAGCATCATCCATATCATTGAGCAGCTTGACCACGCGCTCGTAGAAGACTGCGCCATCCGCCGTCAGCGCAACTTTGCGGGTGGTGCGGTTGAGCAACTTGACCCTCAGGCGCGCCTCAAGCTGCTGGACCAACTGCGTAACCGTGGTCTTGCTCATGTGCAGGGTTTCAGCAGCCTTGGTAAAGCTGCCCGTTTCCACCACCCGGGCAAAAGCCTGCATCGCATCAAAACGGTCCATAACGCCCAGCCTTGTCGATTGTTTGGTTTCTACAAACAGTGATGACTAAGGTTGCTGGTTTATCGCCCTAGTACAAGTCCTTAAAGTCATTTTCAACTTAATTGCGGGCCATACAGGGCCCACTCAGGAGACTGACCATGAACAAGCGCGATGTAGTTTTCCCAACTGGCCGCCAAGCCTTGTACGAACGTAACCGTTACTCGCCTGCGATCCGCTCCAATGGCTTTCTGTTTGTATCCGGACAAGTGGGCAGCAAGGAGGATGGCTCCCCGGAAGAGGTTTTGGAAGATCAGGTCCGGCTTGCATTCACCAATCTGAATGGGGTTCTGCAAGCGGCTGATTGCAGCTTCGATGATGTGGTCGATGTCACAGTGTTTATCGTCGACCCAGAGAAACATTTTGAAAGAATCTGGCAGGTTGTACCCGAGTTCTGGGGCGAAGCGCCCTTCCCCAACATCACCTGCGTTGGCGTGACCTGGCTTTATGGTTTCCAGTTCGAGATCAAGGTCGTGGCGAAACTGCCAGAGAAGGCTTAAGCCGCAGCCCGGGTGACTTCAGCGCTGAGGTCTAAAAAAAGACCTCAGCGCTTGCAAGTCAAAGCGGCGTCAGCAACTCGCCTGACTCGACAAAGGCCTTGATATTGGCCGTGAGCAGGTCTTCCATCTGTTGCCGGGTCTGCACCGTGGCGCTGCCAACATGGGGCAGCAGCAAGACGTTGTTCATCTCACGCAGGGCCTGTGGCACCTTGGGTTCATGGGCGAATACATCAAGCGCCGCACCAGCAATCACATGCTGTTGCAGGGCATTGATCAACGCCGCTTCATCAACCACTGAACCGCGGGCAATATTGATCAAATAACCCTTTGGCCCCAATGCTTCGAGCACCGATGCGTTTATCAGGTTGCGGGTTGCATCGCCGCCAGGGCATGCAAGGACCAGAAAATCTGCCCAGCGCGCCAGTTCCTGCAAATCGCTTTCATGGGTATATAAGCTGTCTGCGACCGGGCGACGGCTGTGGTAGCGCACTGGCATGTCAAAGCCACCCGCACGGCGGGCAATCGCCTGACCGATACTGCCGAAACCGACAACCCCCATGCGCATGCCGCTCACGCGCATGGCCAATGGAAAGCCCCGTTTTTCCCAGTCGCCCGAACGCACGAAGCGGTCTGATTCAGAAATACGGCGGGCGATATCAATCAACATGCCCATGGCCAGGTCAGCGACGCAATCGGTGAGCACATCAGGCGTTGTACTCACCGGAATTCCGCGATCACGGGCCTGTTCAACCGCAATCGCGTCATAGCCAACACCAAAGCTGCAAATGGCCTTGAGCCTGGGCAGCAGCTCCATTTGCCCGGCACTCAGGCCGAACCGCGCCGAGGTCGCGACCAGTTCGAACTGCGCACCCTGCTCACGCAGAAATGCCTGCGGATCAGCCTGCAGCCACAGCGCTGTCACCTCGTAATCAGCGGCCAGCGCCCGATTGAAACTTTCACTTAAGGGGCCAATCTGGAGAATCTTGCTCATGGGGTTCCTTAGTTGTCTGTATGCGTTTCAGAGCACCTTGCCGGGGTTCATCAGCCCGGCAGGGTCAAGTGTGGTTTTGATGGCCTGCATCAGCTTGAGCTCAAGCGGGTCTTTGTAGCGCACCGCCGCCTCGCGCTTGGATTGACCCAAGCCGTGCTCGGCGCTGATGCTGCCACTGAATTGCAGCGTCGCATCATAGATAAGCTGCATAATCGGCTCGGCCTGCGCCTTGAAGGGTGCATCCTCACTGCCAAGCGGTTTACTGATGTTGTAATGCAGATTGCCGTCGCCCACATGACCGTAAGCCACAATACGCACGCCGGGGAATGCCTCGAGCAGACGTTGGTCAGCCACCTCGATAAATGCAGGAATACTGCTCACCGGAACACTGATGTCGTGCTTGAGACTCGGGCCTTCGTGATTTTGCGCCTCGGAAATGCCTTCGCGGATCGCCCACAAACCGGCCACTTGCGCCTCATTGCTGGCGATCACTGCGTCGAGCACAATCTCCCGCTCGAAGGCATCTGCCAGCGCGGTTTCAAGCATTTCAGCCAACCCGGCATCGGCGAGCGTATCGCTGACTTCGATCAACACATACCAAGGATGGACCTGCGCGAACAAATCGTTGCAGCCCGCCACATGACTGACCACAAACTTGACGCTCTGGCGTGACATCATTTCGAACCCGGTCAAGCGATCACCGAATTGGCCGCGCATCAGGGCGATCAGCTCGATGGCCGCCTCCGTACTTGGCAGCGCCACCCACGCGGTGGTGGTGCTGCGTGGCGCCGGATAGAGCTTTAGCACCGCCGCAGTGATGATGCCCAAGGTGCCTTCCGCACCGATGAACAGGTGCTTGAGGTCGTATCCGGTGTTGTCCTTGCGCAAGCCGCGCAAACCATTCCAGATCTGCCCGTCGGGCAATACCACTTCCAGCCCGAGGGTCAGGTCACGCATGTTGCCGTAACGCAAAACAGCGGTGCCGCCTGCATTGGTTGCCAGATTGCCGCCCACCGTACAACTACCTTCGGCGCCCAGTGAAAGCGGGAATAAACGTCCGGCTTCAGCAGCGGCTTCTTGCAGGTTCTGCAAGATAACTCCCGCCTCGACCGTGATGGTTTCATTGCCAGTATCGACCGCCCGAATCGCATTCATCCGGGTCAGCGACAACACCACTTGGGCGCCACTCTGATCAGGGATCGAGCCGCCACACAAACCGGTATTGCCACCCTGGGGCACGATCGCCACAGCTGCTTGATGACACAAGCGCACAACCGCCGCGACTTCTTCGGTACTCGCCGGCCGCACCACCATCGCCGCTTTGCCGGTGTAGGCATTGCGCCAGTCACTCAAGTAGCTCTGCATGCGCTCGGCGTCGGTAATAAGCCCGGCCGGGCCGACCACTTGTTCAATGTCGCGGATCAGTTTTTCGTGCAGCACGGTAATCTCCACAATGGGTTGGTTAACGACGTGCCAAGCAATATTCAACGCGCAGCAAGACAGGCTGTATCGCGCGATAACAGGCCCGGCGCAACCAAACTCAGGTCACCGGGGCCGGGTTGAACAACACCAGATCGTTATGCAGTCGATGACGTTCAGCCCAGGTCTGCGATTTGCCGCTGGCGACATCCAGGTACATCTGGAAAATGGCCCAGCCCATTTCTTCAAGCGTCATGCGCCCCGATGTGATTTGTCCGGCATCCACGTCAATCAGATCCGGCCAGCGCTCAGCCAGCTGGGTGCGCGTCGCCACCTTGATTACCGGCACCATGGACAAGCCATAAGGCGTGCCGCGGCCTGTGGTAAAGATGTGCAGGTTCATGCCCGCTGCAATTTGCAAGGTGCCGCAGATAAAGTCGCTGGCGGGTGTCGCGCAGAACCATAAGCCTTTGCCGCGAATTCGCTCACCCGGCGAAACCACACCGACAATGGTGCTGGAACCGGATTTGGCGATCGAGCCCATGGCTTTTTCGACGATATTGTTGAGCCCGCCTTTCTTGTTGCCGGGCGTGGTGTTGGCGCTGCGATCTGCCATGCCGCGTTGCAGGTACCTGTCGTACCAATCCATCTCACGGATCAGGGCGTCAGCCACTTCTACAGTGGCGGCACGCGGGGTCAGCAAATGAATGCCGTCACGTACTTCGGTGTTTTCCGAAAACATCACGGTGGCCCCGGCACGCACCAGCAAGTCAGCGGCCACGCCCAGTGCCGGGTTGGCGGTGATGCCCGAGAACGCATCACTGCCACCGCATTGCATACCCACCGACAACTCGCTGGCCGGCACGGTTTCGCGGCGGCGCTGATTCAGCACCTGCAAACGCGCATCTATCATCTGCATGATCTGCTCGATCATGCCCGCAAAGCCGGTGCCTGAGTCCTGCAGGCGGAACAGCCAGTCTTCTTCATCCATGCCATTGGTCAGCGCATCGCCATCCATCAACTGGCTGGCTTGCAGCTTCTCGCAGCCGAGGCTGATAACCAGCGCCTGGCCACCCAGGTTGGGATTGCGGCTGATGTTGTAAAGCGTGCGAATCGGCACCACCGCATCAGGGGCGTTGATTGCCACGCCACAGCCATAACTGTGCGACAGCGCGACCACATCATCGACATAGGGATACTTGGGCAACAGCTCTTTGCGCACCCGCTCGACGCAATGATCTAGCACGCCAACCACACACTGCACAGTGGTGGTTACACCGAGAATATTGCGCGTACCGACCGTGCCGTCCGGGTTGCGGAAACCTTCGAAGGTGTAGCCCTCCAACGGCTCGACCTTAGCGCTCGGAATCGTCGCCTTCGGCAAGTTATCCAAGGCTGGCGGCTCGGGCATGCGCAATTGCGCTTCGGTCACCCAGCGCCCGGCTGCAATGGGTTCCAGGGCGTAGCCAATCACTTCGCCATAGCGCACCACTTCGCCGTCGAGGGCGATGTCTTGCAGCGCGACTTTATGGCTCTGCGGAATACCTTCAACCGCTTCAAGGCCGTCGTCAAAGCGACCGCCCGCTGCAACACCCTGCTCGTTGACCACCACGCCGACGTTATCGGCCGGGTGCAGACGGATGTAGCGCGGCGAATCCTGATGGGGAATCAACTGCATGGACATGCTCTCCTCTCAATACGGATCAGGACGCGGACTTAGGTGCGATTGACCCGAGCAAAGCGCTATTCGCCCCCGGTTCAGTCTCAATGCCTAACTCGATCCTGTGAATACGACCAACGATGAACAGGTAGCTGATCACCGCCAGCAAAGCATTTGCGCCGACATAAATCAGCGCCGAATCAAATGAGCCGGTGCGGCTAACCAGGTAGCCAACCACAATCGGTGTTGTAATCGCCGCGAGATTGCCGAAGGTATTAAACAAGCCGCCGGACAGACCGATGATCTGCCGTGGCGAGGTGTCGGCCACCAGCGTCCAGCCAAGCGAGCCAAAGCCTTTACCGAAAAACGCTAGAGCCATGAGCGCAACTACGGCGGCATCGCTTTGCGCGTAGAGGCATAGAACAATGCAACTCGACAGCAACATACCGCTGACAATCGGCAGCTTGCGCGCCAGAGTCAATGAATAACCACGTCGCAGCAGACCATCGGAAAACAATCCGCCCAGCACGCCACCGAGAAAACCACTGATGGCCGGTAACGAGGTGACAAAGCCGGCGGTGAGAATGGTCATGCCACGGGCTTGTACGAGATAAACCGGGAACCAGGTGAGAAAGAAATAAGTAATGGCGTTGTTGCAATACTGACCGAAATACACCCCGATCAAGGTCCGCTGGGTCAGCAATAACTTGAGATAGCGCCCTTGCAAGCCGGCCGCGCCTGCGGGCCGAGGTGCAAGGTCGAGCAAGGCGCCTCCCTTCTCAATATGGCTAAACTCCGCCTCGCCGATGCGCGGATGCTCGCGCGGGCCGAACATGCTTTTGAGCCAGCCCAGGCACAGCAGCAAACCCAAACTGCCCAGCACCACAAATACATACTGCCAGCCCATCGCCTGCACTACCCAGCCCATCAGTGGCGCAAACACAGCCGTAGCGGCGTACTGCGCCGAGCTTGAAATAGCAGTAGCGGTGCCGCGTTCAGCAGTGGGAAACCAGGCCGCAATAATGCGTGCGTTTCCGGGAAAACAAGGCGCACCGGCAAAACCAACCGCCATGCGCAAAAGAAATAAAGTCACCACCGCCCAAGCCAGCGGCAGCACGCCAGCAATGCCTTGCAGCAAGGTGAAGGCAGACCAACAAAATAAAGTGATGCCATAGACGCGCTTGGCGCCAAACCGATCAAGCAACCAGCCGCCGGGAATCTGGCCGATGACGTAAGCCCAACCAAATGCCGAGAAGATATAGCCCAGCGTCAGCGCATCAATGCCCAACTCGGCCTGCATCGCGGAACCGGCGATCGACAAACTCGAGCGATCGGCAAAGGTCACCGTGGTGGCGAGAAATAGCATGAGTAAAACGCTGTAGCGCACACGGCCTTGTTTGACTGCGGACATCTGGCTGACTCAGCAAGGATTTGGGGGTCGCAACTGACGCCAGTGGTGGCGTCAGTTGCAGAGCGCCTTAGCGCACCATGCAAGGCTTCTTGTTGTCGAACTTCCAGTTCGGAATCAAGAACTGCATGGCGATTGCATCATCACGCGCACCCAGACCTTTGGCCTTGTACAGTTCATGGGCCTTGGCCAGTGCATCCCAATCCAGCTCAATGCCCATGCCAGGCGCCTTGGGCACTTGTACCAGGCCGCCTTCGATTTTCAGCGGGTTACGGGTCAGGTGCTGACCATCCTGCCAAATCCAATGGGTGTCGATGGCCGTGACTTTGCCCGGCGCTGCGGCCGCCACATGGGTGAACATGGCCAGCGAGATATCGAAGTGGTTATTCGAGTGTGAGCCCCAGGTCAGGCCCCATTCGTTGCACATCTGGGCAACGCGAACGGACCCGGCCATGGTCCAGAAATGCGGGTCAGCCAGCGGGATATCCACCGACTGCAAGGAGATGGTGTGGCCCATCTGGCGCCAGTCTGTGGCAATCATGTTAGTGGCTGTTGGCAGGCCAGTGGCGCGGCGGAACTCAGCCATGACTTCACGGCCGGAGTAACCATTTTCAGCGCCGCATGGGTCTTCAGCGTAAGCCAGCACACCGTGCAGGTCACGGCACAGCGAGACCGCTTCGCTCAGCGACCAGGCGCCGTTTGGATCTAGGGTCACGCGGGCATCCGGGAAGCGTTCGGCCAAGGCGCGAATGGCCTCGACTTCAGCTGCGCCTTGCAACACGCCGCCCTTGAGTTTGAAGTCTTTGAAGCCATAACGCTCATAGGCAGCTTCAGCCTGACGCACCACGGTTTCGGGAGTCATCGCGGTTTGGTTACGCACCCGGAACCAGGCATCGTCGGCGTTGGACTCATCGCGGTATTCCAGATCGGTCTGCTGCTTATCGCCGACATAGAACAGGTAACCGAGCATTTCCACGGCGTCGCGCTGCTGGCCTTCGCCGAGCAGAGCGGCAACCGGCACGCCAAGATGCTGGCCAAGCAGGTCAAGCAACGCGGCTTCCAGAGCGGTCACGGCGTGGATGGTGATGCGCAGGTCAAAGGTCTGCAAACCACGACCGCCTGAGTCGCGATCGGCAAAGGTCTTGCGCACGCGATTGAGAATGCCGTTGTAGTCGCCAATCGATTGGCCAACCAGCAGGGTGCGCGCGTCTTCGAGGGTCTGGCGGATGGATTCGCCGCCCGGTACTTCGCCAACGCCAACATGACCGGCGTTGTCTTTGAGAATAAGGATGTTGCGGGTGAAATACGGGCCGTGGGCCCCAGACAGGTTCATCAACATACTGTCTTGGCCAGCAACTGGCACAACAGTCAATTCGGTAATCACTGGCGCGCCAGCGAAGGCGTGGCCGTTGCTAGATGTGTTCATAATCGTTTACCCAGATTATTTTTATGAAGGGTGTACGCGTATCAATGCAGCTGTTCGGCTGCACCCTCTCCGCCAAGCAGGCGGGCGAAGAAGGTGCATGGGTGCTTAGCCGATGTAGGTTGTTTTTACCGTGGTGTAGAACTCTTGAGCGTAGCGACCTTGCTCACGTGAGCCGTAGGACGAACCTTTGCGGCCACCAAACGGAACATGGTAGTCAACACCGGCAGTCGGCAGGTTGACCATCACCATGCCAGCCTGAGCGTGGCGCTTGAAGTGGTTGGCGTATTTCAGCGAGGTGGTGCAAATACCCGCCGACAGACCGAATTCGGTGTCGTTGGCCATCGCCAGCGCTTCCTCGTAGTCAGCCACGCGAATCACGTTGGCAACCGGGCCAAAGATCTCTTCGCGGCTGATACGCATGTCAGCGGTGGAGTCGGCAAACAGGGTTGGCGCCAGGTAGTAACCGTCTTTTTCGCACTTGACGCGCTCGCCACCACAAACCAAACGTGCGCCTTCAGCCTTGCCAATCTCGATGTAGCTCAAGTCTTGATTCAGCTGCGACTCAGAGACAACCGGGCCAATATCCACGCCTTTTTCCAGCGCGTTACCAACCTTGATCGACTGCATGCGAGCGGCCATGGCTTCGATAAATTTGTCGTAGATGCCCGCAGTCACAATCAAGCGGCTCGATGCCGTGCAACGCTGGCCAGTCGAGTAGAACGCGCTCTGTACCGCCAGCTCGACAGCGACTTTCAAGTCGGCGTCGTCGAGAATGATCTGCGGGTTCTTGCCGCCCATTTCCAACTGCACTTTAGCCTGACGTGCAACGCAAGCGGCAGCAATGCTGCGGCCTACACCAACAGAACCGGTGAAGCTGACGCCATCGACTTTCGGGCTGTTGACTATGACGTCGCCAACCACACGGCCGCTGCCCATCACCAGGTTAAATACACCTGCCGGGAAGCCCGCACGGGAAATGATTTCAGCGATTGCCCAGGCGCAACCTGGCACCAGATCAGCGGGCTTGATCACAACACAGTTGCCGTAGGCCAAGGCTGGAGCAATTTTCCAGGCTGGAATCGCAATCGGGAAGTTCCACGGAGTGATCAAGCCGACCACGCCCAGACCTTCACGCGTGACTTCAACGGAAACACCCGGACGCACCGAGTCCAGCACTTCACCGGACTGACGCAGGCATTCGCCAGCGAAGTACTTGAAGATATTGCCCGCACGGGTCACTTCGCCAATGGCTTCAGGCAAAGTCTTGCCTTCTTCACGGGCGAGCAATTCGCCGAGCTCTGCACGACGAGCAAGAATTTCGCTGCCGACTTTATCCAGCGAGTCGCTGCGCGCCTGGATACCGGAGGTCGACCACGCAGGGAACGCAGCACGTGCAGCGGCGATGGCCTGCTCGGTTTGAGCAGCGTCAGCCTGAGCGAATTCGCCGATCACATCAGCCAGATCGGACGGGTTACGGTTTACCGAATAAGTAGCGCCAGCCACCCACTCGCCGCCGATGAAGTTTTCAAAGCGTTTTGTCTCAGCCACAAGAGCCTCCTGGTAACAGGCCGCAGCAAGCCGCGGCGCGTTGAATGTTTAGCTAGTCCCTGGCCATTAGCGCCCGGGACTGTTGATGAGTTACTGCGCGCCTTGCTTGGCCATCAATGCGGCGAGCTGCTCGTATTCTTCCGGCAGCAGGTCAGTCAATGGCGCGCGAACCGGGCCTGCGTCATAGCCTGCGATCTTGGCGCCCGCCTTGACGATGCTGACCGCGTAGCCTGCGCGACGGTTGCGAATGTCGAGGTAAGGCAGGAAGAAATCATCGATGATCTTGCCAACGGTGGCGTGATCGTCGCGGGCAATGGCGTGGTAGAAATCCATTGCGGTTTTCGGGATGAAGTTAAACACCGCCGAGGAATAAACCGGTACGCCCAAGGCTTTATAAGCGGCAGCGTAGACCTCTGCAGTCGGCAGACCGCCGAGATAGCTGAAGCGATCACCGAGGCGGCGACGAATCGACACCATCAACTCGATATCACCCAGACCATCCTTGTAGCCGATCAGGTTCGGGCAGCGCTCAGCCAGTTGCTCAAGCAACGTGGCATTCAGGCGGCAGACGTTACGGTTGTAGACCACCACACCGATTTTCACCGATTTGCACACTTGCTCAACGTGAGCGGCAACACCTTCCTGGCTGGCTTCAGTCAGGTAATGCGGCAGCAGCAACAAGCCCTTGGCGCCCAGGCGCTCGGCCTCTTGCGCGTATTGAATGGCCATGCGCGTTGGACCACCGACACCGGCAAGGATCGGCACGCCACCGTCACAGGTATCGACCGCAGTCTTGATGACCGATGAGTACTCATCGGGCGCCAAGGAGAAAAACTCGCCTGTACCGCCAGCAGCGAACAGTGCGGTCGCGCCGTATGGCGACAACCATTCGAGGCGACGGGCATAGGTATCAGCGCGGAAATTACCGGCAGCATCGAAGTCGGTCACCGGGAAGGACAGCAGACCGGAAGAGAGGATGGACTTCAGTTCTTGTGGATTCATTATTCGAACACCCTGGAAACAATTATAGAGGCGGTACGAGTACCAAACCGAAGAAATACGTTATCGTACAACTATATAAATTGCCAACTGGATTTTTCAACCAGGCCGACGGAATGCTCACACTCGGGCCGTGGATACGTTTCATTCCGCGAACTAATCAGCCAGCGCTAAATACAGATTAAAGGCTTATTTAGACAGGCTACAGTATCGAGACACCTGCACTGAGCGGGGCTAGATTCGTTTCAAAATATTCCGAACATCGACTTTAGTCACGTTGACAAGCCGAATAAGCCCTGTTGAAATCAGCCCATAAATAGTTATACGACAACGTATAACCACACAAACAATAACAATTTAAATGTCAGAGGCCACCTCATGACCACCAACTCCCTAGCCCAACCGCGCTTCTCGCGCTTGCTGCTAACCGGCGCCGCTGGCGGCCTTGGCAAAGTTCTCCGTGAAAGCCTGCGGCCTTATGCCGACGTCATTCGTCTATCTGATATTGCATCAATGGCCCCGGCAACCGGCGCACATGAAGAAGTCGTACCCTGCGACCTGTCAGATAAAGCAGCTGTCCACGCGCTGGTTGAAGGTGTCGATGCAATCCTGCATTTTGGCGGCGTATCTGTAGAGCGCCCGTTCGAAGAGATTCTTGGCGCCAACATCAGCGGCACCTTCCACATCTATGAAGCCGCTCGCCTGCATTGCGTCAAACGCGTGGTCTTCGCCAGCTCCAACCACGTGATCGGCTTTTACAAGCAAGACCAAACCCTCGATGCGCTCTCCCCTCGTCGTCCGGATGGTTACTACGGCCTGTCGAAATCCTACGGCGAAGACATGGCCAGCTTCTACTTCGATCGTTACGGTATCGAGACGGTCAGCATCCGCATCGGTTCCTCGTTCCCCGAGCCGCAAAACCGCCGCATGATGTCGACCTGGTTGAGCTTCGACGACCTGACTCAACTGATCGAAAAGTCCCTGTTCAGCACCGACGTCGGCCACACCGTTGTCTACGGTGTGTCAGACAACGCTCAAGTCTGGTGGGACAACCGTTACGCCGCGCACCTTGGCTTCAGTGCCAAAGACAGCTCGGAAGTATTCCGCGAAAAAATCGAAGCGCAGCCTCCGGTGGCAGCCGATGACCCCGCTGCGATTTATCAGGGTGGCGCCTTTGTTGCCGCAGGTCCTTTCGAGTAAGCCCAGCGGCTTAATCATCGGTCCCGTAAAACAATAAGAGACGCAGCCATGCAAGCTGAATTGATACTTGATGCCCGTAATAGCGTTGGCGAAAGCCCCGTCTGGAGCGTGCAGGAACAATCGCTGTACTGGGTCGATATTCCTGCCCGCCGCCTGCACAACTGGCAAGCCGCCAACGGGCAAACCCAAAGCTGGCAAGCCGAGGAAATGCTGGCATGCATCGCCTGCCGCACCGACGGCCAAGGCTGGATCGGCGCGATGCAAAGCGGCATTTTCGACCTGCAACCACAGAGCGACGGCAGCTTGCGCACGCAACTGTTGGCTGGCGTCGAACATGCGCAACCTGGCATGCGCTTCAATGACGGTCGCTGCGACCGTCAAGGCCGCTTCTGGGCTGGCAGCATGCTGTTGGATATGGCCGCTGGCGTATCAGTGGGTGCGCTCTACCGCTTCACCGATGGCCAGCTAACTAAACAGCTGGATAACTTTATCGTCCCCAACGGCCTGGGCTTCAGCCCGGACGGGCGCACGCTTTACTTGTCCGACTCGCACCCCAGCGTGCAGATGATTTGGGCATTCGATTACGACACTGACACAGGCACCGCGCATAACCGCCGCGTATTCGTTGACATGAATGCATTTCCTGGCCGTCCGGATGGCGCGGCGGTCGATGAAGATGGCTGCTATTGGATTTGCGGCAACGACGCCGGGCTCATACATCGCTTCACCCCGGACGGACGCCTCGACCGCTCCTTATCGGTACCGGTCAAGAAGCCCGCCATGTGCGCCTTTGGCGGCGCCGACCTGAGCACCCTATTTGTGACATCCATTCGACCCGAGGGTGATCTATCCGATCAACCCTTGGCCGGTGGCGTGTTCGCGCTTCAATCGGGGACAAAAGGGCTCGCTGAGCCCCTGTTCCGCGGCTGATCCACCCGCTGTTTAACGCTGTTCGCAACACTGCACTCAAAAAACAACAAGACTGGAGATTCAAATGAATTTCAAACGCAAGTTGCTCATCGCTGCTCTCCCTTTGGCCTTTTGCCTGTCTAGCGCGGCTAACGCCCTGGAAATCAAATTCGCCGAGATCCACCCGGCTGGCTACCCAACCGTAGTCGCTGAAGAAGCGATGGGTAAGAAAATCGAAGAAGCCAGCAACGGCGACATCACCTTCAAAATGTTCCCAGGCGGCGTGCTCGGTTCAGAAAAAGAAGTGGTTGAGCAGACTCAAATCGGCGCCATCCAGATGACCCGCGTCAGCCTCGGCATCGTCGGGCCAGTTGTGCCGGATGTAAACGTGTTCAACATGCCATTCGTGTTCCGCGACAGGGAGCACATGCGCAAAATCATCGACGGTGAAATCGGTCAGGAAATCCTCGACAAGATCACCAACTCCGAATTCAACCTGGTCGCCCTGGCCTGGATGGACGGCGGTACCCGCAACCTCTACACCAAGAAGCCTGTACGCAATATCGAAGACCTCAAGGGCATGAAGATTCGCGTCATGGGCAACCCGCTGTTCGTTGACATGATGACCGCCATGGGTGCCAACGGCATTGCCATGGACACCGGCGAGATCTTCAGCGCTCTGCAAACTGGCGTTATCGATGGTGCAGAGAACAACCCGCCGACCATGCTTGAGCACAACCACTATCAGAACGCCAAGTACTACACCCTGACTGGCCACCTGATCCTGCCTGAGCCGATTGTAATGTCCAAGGACACCTGGAATTCACTGAGCGCAGAGCAACAAGCGCTGGTGAAGAAAGTGGCCAAGGAAGCCCAATTGGAAGAGCGCAAGCTGTGGGATGCCAAGTCGGCAGCCAGCGAAGAGAAGCTTAAAGCGGCGGGCGTTGAGTTCATCACCGTCGACAAGAAGCCCTTCTACGACGCCACCGCTCCGATCCGTGAAAAATACGGCGCGCAATACGCTGACCTGATGAAGCGCATCGCCGACGTCAAGTAACAACCTACTCCCTATAAAGTCCTTGGCGGCAGGTGCAAACCTGCCCCAAGGCAGCGTGGTGAAGTTAATGAAGAACACCTTGTTACGCGTCAACGACGTGATTTACACCAGCTGCATCTGGGTTGCCGGCCTGTCAGTGGCAACCATGGCCGTGATCATTCCCTGGGGCATTTTCACCCGTTATGTATTGGGCAGCGGCTCCAGTTGGCCAGAGCCAGTGGCAATCTTGTTGATGGTGCTGTTTACCTTTGTTGGCGCCGCCGCAAGCTACCGCGCCGGGGCTCACATGGCGGTCTCCATGGCCACCGACCGCATGCCGCAACACCTGCAACGCTATATAGAAATACTGGTGCAGTTGCTGATGGCAACCATTGCCCTGTTTATGCTGATCTGGGGCATCAAGCTGTGCGCTGCGACCTGGAATCAATTCAATCCGTCATTGCCTGACCTGCGCGTTGGCCTGTGCTATTCGCCTATTCCTCTGGGCGGTGCCTTGACCCTGATCTTTATTCTTGAGCGCCTGTTCTTCGGCGACCAGAGCCACCGTCGCGCGGTCGATTACGAACAACTAGAAGAAACCAACGAGGCCGTGTCGTAATGGACGCTTTTATTCTCTTGGGCAGCTTCTTGCTGCTGATCACTCTGCGCATGCCCGTGGCCTACGCCCTGGGTTTGTCTGCGCTGGCCGGCGCCTTCTGGATCGGTATTCCGTTCCATGCGGTGATGATTCAAGTCGCAGGCGGGGTCAATAAATTCTCGCTGCTGGCAATCCCCTTTTTCGTGCTCGCCGGTGCAATCATGGCCGAGGGCGGCATGTCGCGCCGACTCGTCGCATTCGCCAGCGTGCTGGTTGGCTTTGTCCGTGGCGGCCTGTCACTGGTCAATATCGTGGCATCGGCATTCTTCGGTGCGATTTCTGGCTCATCGGTTGCCGATACCGCATCGGTAGGCTCGGTACTGATCCCGGAGATGGCCCGCAAAGGTTACCCGCGTGAGTTCTCCACCGCGGTGACCGTCAGCGGCTCAGTTCAGGCGCTGCTGACACCACCTAGCCACAACTCGGTGCTGTACTCCCTGGCCGCTGGCGGCACGGTGTCGATCTCGGCGCTGTTCATCGCCGGTATTGGCCCAGGCATTCTGCTGACCTGCGTGATGATGGGCATGTGCCTGATCTTCGCCAGACGCCGCAACTACCCTAAAGGCGAAGTGATCCCGCTGAAGCAAGCGCTGAAAATATGCGTCGATGCGCTTTGGGGCTTGATGACCATGTTCATCATTATCGGCGGCATTCTCAGTGGTGTTTTTACCGCGACCGAATCAGCCGCAATTGCAGTGGTCTGGGCGTTCTTCGTGACCATGTTTATTTACCGCGACTACAAATGGCGCGAGTTGCCCAAGCTGATGCATCGCACGGTGCGCACCCTGTCGATCGTGATGATACTAATCGCCTTCGCCGCCAGCTTCGGCTACATCATGACCTTGATGCAGATCCCGGCGAAAATCACCACGGCCTTCCTGACGCTGTCGGATAACCGCTATGTAATTCTGATGTGCATCAACGCCATGCTTTTGGTTCTGGGCACGCTGATGGACATGGCGCCACTGATCCTGATCCTGACGCCAATCCTGATGCCGGTCATCACAGGCCTGGGCATTGATCCGGTGCACTTCGGCATGATCATGCTGGTCAACCTGGGCATCGGTCTGATCACCCCGCCGGTTGGTGCCGTGCTCTTTGTGGGCGCGGCCGTGGGCAAGGTCACCATCGAGAACACCGTCAAGGCGCTGCTACCGTTCTACTGCGCATTGCTCATGGTGTTGATGGCGGTTACCTATATCCCAGCCATTTCACTTTGGTTGCCAAGCGTTCTGCTGTAGAGCGCTATAGTTTGGGCGCGCCGCCTTCATCAGACTGTTTGATAACTACTGCACTCGACAATACTGCGTTATAAACAGGCGAAAAAAGCTCATTTAGAACACCTAAACTGCGCTTATTTTCGCCCGTCAAAGCCTTGTCTTGCCTTCGTTCGTAACGTTCTCAAACAGCCTGTGCATGGCGGCGCTCTCATTTATTCGCCAAGGAATAGATTTGCCAATGTCTGCTACAGCCCAACTGCCCCGCCACATAGCCGTATTGATTCTGGCTGCGCTCGCCTGCTCATTCGCCGGCAATCACATTGCTGCACGTATTGCGTTCGATCACGACACCGGCCTGCTGCTTGCCATGCTGTGCCGTGCCGGGGTGACGCTTCTGGTATTGGCGGCTTTGGTGTTCTATCGCGGAGAAGCACTACGCTTGAGCCGCCAGACTTGGGGCTGGCAACTGATGCTTGGACTGCTGATTGCAGTGCAAAGCTTCTGCATCTACTCGGCAGTGATGCGTATCCCGGTCGCGCTGGCGCTGCTGGTGGTCAACCTGGCACCGATCTTTCTAGCCCTGCTCAGCTGGGCGCTCGGTGGGCCAGCACCCACCCGCCGGGCCACAGTACTGATGGGCACCATCCTGTTTGGCTTGGTCCTGGCACTTGATGTACCCGCCCAACTCGCCAACCAGCGCGATGTGGATGCAAGCTGGATTGAAGGCGTGCTATTCAGCGCGACTGGCGCCGCCGTATTTGCCTGCGCGCTGTGGATAACCGCACATCGCCTCGCGCCTGTACCGGGCACCGTGCGCAGCATGCTCACGTTATTGGTGGTGTTTGTCTCGACCGCAATAATTGGCGCCAGCGGCGTGTTGCCGGGCGGGATGGATCTACCGACGGCGCCAACGGGTTGGATCGCCCTTGCCTGCCTGGTCCTACTTTATGGGATGGCGTTTTCAGCGCTGTTCGTATTCGTCAGTCGACTGGACATCACCCGCAACGCTCCGGTGATGAACATCGAACCGGTAGCAGGCCTGCTGTTTGGCTGGTTAATCCTCGATCAGCTACTGAACGGCGTGCAAATCATTGGCGGCCTGATTGTGGTTTGCGGTGTTGTCCTGCTCGCCTCCAGCAAGCAACCCTGACGCCTAAAAACAAACCGATCAATGCGTGTACTTCAGACCGAGTTAATCACTATGCCTGCCTCGTTGTTGCATCTGGAAGACCGTTTGACTCGCCTCAGCATGATGCCTGCAGTTGGCGGCAGCATAGCCAACTGGAGCAGCAAGCTAACGGGCCAGCCATTACTGCGTCACAGCGACCAGCAGGCATTGAGCAGCGGCTCACCACGACGCCTCGCTTGCTACCCGCTGGCGCCGTGGTCGAACCGAATCGCCGAAGGTGGCTTTGACTGCCCTGATGGCTGGCTGGCGCTTGCGTCAAACACTGACCATGACCCCTACCCGATTCATGGCAGTGCGTGGCAACAAGCCTGGCAGGTTGACGAGCACAGCAACCACCACGCACGCCTGAGCCTCAACAGCAGCAAGCCATTTGCCTACCGGGCGGAGCAGCATATTGAACTGAGCGATGGTCAGCTGCGCTTGCGTCTGCAGGTGACTCACCTGGATGCACACCCGGCATGGCACGGTCTCGGCTTTCACCCTTACCTGCCACGCACGGCGCAGACCCAGCTCTGCGCAACCGCACAAAAGGTTTGGCTAACAACCGACGAGGCGCTGCCAAACCGGCAACACGCAATCCCGTCCAACTGGCAATTCGACTCGGCAAGCCTGCTACCCACAGAGTTGGTCGACCATGCCTTCACTGGCTGGGACGGCAACTGCCTGATCATTCAAGCAGACGCTGGCTACCAACTTGCCTGCCAAGCCAAGGGCGCCGATTACTTCCTGCTGTTTTGCCCGGTTGACCGGGACTTCTTTTGCTTCGAGCCAGTGAACCATCCGATCAACGCCCATCACTTACCGGGCAAGCCGGGGCTGCGCTTATTGCAACAAGGTCAGTCAATCACGCTGGAGTTCAGCCTGCACTATCAACCTCTAACCGAAGCAGAACCTGGCGGTTAAAACCGCCTCGCTATTGTCAGGAGTGCGCTCGGTTCAACCAACGGGTATGGATGCCAAATCAATTAGGAAACAATCAAAAGTCATCCTATAACTAAAAAATAAAGAGTCACCTGGAGTTATCGGAAGTGGTTAATTGAAAAATTATCACCAAGAAATTCCTGCGCCTAAAATATTTAAAAATAATCATTAAAAACAGCTTGTTAGCAGTTAATACAAAAAAATCAAATATTCCATATCAGCCAAAAGTAGGCGTTGACAAGAACAAATTAGATTGCAAATAATTCGGCTTGTTGTACGACGACGCACAACAAAATAATAAAAACAGAACAGGTCACACAATGACAACTACAAGCCGTTCAAATCGCTTGCCTTACGAGTTGCCGCGCAAGACAGTCCCGGGCTCGACGCCAGTGCTAGCGCTCTAAAACCAGTCCTTATCATCCCTGCATCCCGCCCCAGGCTATTTCGTCACGCCTACTAAAAGGCTGTGCCATCTACCTGGGAATAGAAGCAACTCCAACTGGAGCAAAATAATAATGAGTTCACGCAAGATTCTTTCCCTCGCAGTTGCCAGCGCCATCACCGCATCCGCCCTGCCGCTCAGCAGCCAGGCTGCTGGTTTTGTAGAGGATGCCAAGGTCAACTTTGGCCTGCGCAACTTCTACATCAACCGCAACTTCGTAAACCCGGCCTACGGCCAAGGCAAAGCCGAAGAGTGGACCCAGAGCTTTATGCTCGATGCCCGCTCAGGTTTCACCGAAGGCACTGTTGGCTTTGGCGTTGATGTACTTGCCATGACCGCGATCAAGCTCGACGGCGGCCGCGGCACAGCCGGTACCGGCTTGCTGCCTGTGCATGATGACGGTCGCCCAGCAGACGACTACGGTCGTATCGCTGCCGCCGGCAAGGCACGCATCTCCAAGACCGAGTTGAAAGTCGGTGAGTGGATGGCGGTGCTGCCAATCCTGCGCTCCGATGACGGTCGCTCGCTGCCGCAAACCTTCCAGGGCGCCCAGCTAACCTCCAAGGAAATCGACGGCCTGACGCTTTACGGCGGTCAATTCCGCCAGAACAGCACCCGCGACAACGCCAGCATGGAAGACATGAACTTCAATGGCGCCGAGTCGGATCGCTTTAACTTTGTCGGTGGCGAATTCAGCTTCAACCAGGATCACACCCTGATCGGCTTGTGGAATGCAGAGCTGGAAGACGTATACAGCCAGCAGTTCATCAACCTGGTGCACACCCAGCCCCTGGGCGACTGGACGCTGGGCGCCAACCTCGGCTACTTCATTGGTAGCGAAGACGGCAGCGAACGCGCTGGCGAACTGGACAACAAAACCGCCTCGGGCCTGTTCTCAGCCAAGATTGGCGCACACACCTTTTACCTTGGCTTGCAGAAAGTCAGCGGCGACGACAAATGGATGCGCGTCAACGGCACCAGCGGCGGAACACTGGCCAACGATAGCTACAACTCAAGCTACGACAACGCCAACGAACGCTCGTGGCAAGTTCGCTATGACTTCAACTTTGCAGGCGTTGGCATTCCGGGCATGACCCTGATGAACCGCTACATCAGCGGTGACAACATCGAAACTGCAACCACAGACGACGGCAAGGAATGGGGTCGTGAAACCGAGTTGGCGTACGTAGTGCAAAGCGGCACATTCAAGAGCCTATCGATGAAATGGCGCAACAGCTCGATTCGCCGCGACTACAGCAGCAGCGAATTTGACGAAAACCGCCTGATCTTCAACTACCCACTGTCCATTTTGTAAAGCTGACTGTGTGACCCTGACTTCATCGCACTTTGCCCGCCAATTGGCGGGCTTTTTTATGCCACTCGGCATGAGGTGACACCCACCATTTGTTACCGGTGATCTGCATCCAGCCAAGTGGTTAGCACTTCACAAGCCACCAGCGACACCACCAGCATCTTGGAGATTGAGTCAGTTTCAGGCATTTCGCTGTTCGCATCTTGCTGGGCAAGCTTCGCGTTGCCGCACTCGACGACAGACAGACAGGGAGGATCGCTAAAAGACGCTGAGCCAGAACGGCTCAGCGATGGTGCCGCTGACTCCGCTCAGCTTACTGCGCGCCTTGCTTAGCCATCAATGCGGCGAGCTGCTCGTATTCTTCCGGCAGCAGGTCAGTCAATGGCGCGCGAACCGGGCCTGCGTCATAACCTGCGATCTTGGCGCCCGCCTTGACGATGCTGACCGCATAACCCGCACGACGGTTGCGAATGTCGAGGTAAGGCAGGAAGAAATCATCGATGATCTTGCCCACGGTGGCGTGATCGTCGCGGGCAATGGCGTGGTAGAAATCCATCGCCGTTTTCGGCAGGAAGTTGAACACCGCCGAGGAATAAACCGGCACGCCCAAGGCTTTATAAGCAGCGGCGTAGACCTCTGCAGTCGGCAAGCCGCCGAGGTAGCTGAAGCGATCACCGAGGCGGCGACGAATCGACACCATCAACTCGATATCACCCAAGCCATCCTTGTAGCCGATCAGGTTCGGGCAGCGCTCAGCCAGTTGCTCAAGCAACGTGGCATTCAGGCGGCAGACGTTACGGTTGTAGACCACCACACCGATTTTCACCGACTTGCACACTTGCTCGACGTGAGCGGCAACACCTTCCTGGCTGGCTTCAGTCAGGTAGTGCGGCAGCAGCAACAAGCCCTTGGCGCCCAGGCGCTCGGCTTCTTGCGCGTACTGAATAGCCAGACGTGTTGGGCCGCCGACACCGGCAAGGATCGGCACACCACCGTCACAGGTATCGACCGCAGTCTTGATGACCGATGAGTACTCATCGGGCGCCAAGGAGAAAAATTCGCCAGTGCCACCTGCCGCAAACAACGCGCTGGCGCCATAAGGCGAGAGCCATTCTAGACGGCGGGCATAGGTATCAGCGCGGAAATTACCGGCAGCATCGAAGTCGGTCACCGGGAAAGACAGCAGACCGGAAGAGAGGATGGACTTCAGTTCTTGTGGATTCATTATTCGAACACCCTGGACATTTGAGTATGTTTGGCAGCCTTGGCTGTAGTGATACGTTATCGTACAACCATAAAAAAGAACACTTCTTTTCATTCAACTTAAGTCTAGCGCAGCAAATTTTCGGCATGCGCCCGTCTGCAATAGGCATAAGCGCCACAAAAAAGCGCAGCCACGTACCGCCTTGCATCATTTGCGAACAGAACATCGTTGACAGCCAAGCCTGTGATTGGTACAAATTTGTCATGTCGTACGACGACGCATAACTACACCAATAAAAACAAATACGAGAATCCACCTATGCCTTCGATTCCAAAGCATTCTCAGGACACACCCTCTTCAAGGGGTCGTCTGGATGCGTCTCGCCAAGGGATCAATCGCCCACGGGGGATGCTGCAATGAGCCAGCACCAAACCCCTAGCGTAATGAGCATGCAAGTCATCCCCGTTGCCGGCCAGGACAGCATGCTGCTCAATCTTTGCGGAGCCCATGCGCCCTACTTCACCCGCAACCTTGTCCTACTCAAGGACAACGCAGGCAACACGGGCATGGGTGAAGTGCCGGGCGGAGAAGGCATTCGCCAAGCGTTGGAGCGCATTCGTCCCTTGGTTGAAGGCCAACCAATCGGCGCTTACAACCGCATACTGCGCAGCCTGCAGCAGGCCCTGACAGGCAAGACCGACGGCCCGCAAACCATCGCTCACCAAGTCACCTCAGAGGCTGAAGCCGCCGTACTGCGCCAGCCCCATGAGATCAACCTGCGCCTGGATAACGTCATCACCGCAGTTGAAGCTGCCCTGCTCGACTTGCTCGGCCAGTACCTGAACGTTCCAGTCGCTGAACTGCTTGGCGCCGGCCAGCAGCGTGACAGCGTACCAATGCTGGCGTACCTGTTTTATATCGGAGACAGCAATCAAACCGACCTGCCTTATGTAAAAGGCGTCGGCGATGATTGGTACAAAACGCGTCACAGCGTTGCGATGACCCCGCAAGCCATTGCCGACCAGGCTGAGTCAGCCGCCGCCCGTTACGGCTTTAGCGACTTCAAGCTAAAAGGTGGTGTTATGCACGGCAGCGAAGAAATGGCTGCTGTTGCCGCAATCAAATCACGCTTCCCGCAGGCCCGCGTCACCCTTGATCCGAATGGTGCCTGGTCGCTGGATGAAGCCATTGCCCTGTGCAAAGGCCAAAACCACCTCCTGGCTTACGCCGAAGACCCTTGCGGCCCGGAGAATGGTTATTCCGGCCGTGAAGTCATGGCTGAATTCAAGCGCGCAACCGGCATCGCCACTGCGACCAATATGATCGCCACCGACTGGCGGCAAATGGGTCACTCATTGCGCCTGGAAGCGGTGGATATTCCGCTCGCTGACCCGCACTTCTGGACCATGCAAGGCGCTGTACGCCTCGGTCAGGTCTGTGCTGAGTTCGGACTGACCTGGGGCTCGCACTCCAATAATCACTTTGACGTATCGCTGGCCATGTTTACCCATGTTGCCGCCGCTGTACCGGGGCGCATCACGGCCATCGACACCCACTGGATCTGGCAGGAAGGCCAGGAACGACTGACCCGCGAACCGCTGCAAATCATCGGCGGCCAGGTTCAGGTACCACAACGTCCGGGCCTCGGTATCGAACCCGACCTGGATCGTATACACAGCGCTCATGAACTCTACAAGCGTGTCGCCACTGGCGCACGTGACGATGCCATGGCCATGCAGTACCTCGTAGCGGGCTGGCAGTACGACCCGAAACGTCCAAGCTTAGGTCGCACCCGCTAAGGCGCGCCTATTTACAACCACCCGGAGAATTCCAATGAAAAAAACAATCCGTGCCTCCCTAATGTCTGCAATGATCGCCATGGGCGTGTTAAGCGGCCCAACAAGTTCTTTTGCAGCTGATGCAGCCAACTGGCCGACACGCCCGGTACAGGTGGTGGTAATTGCCAACCCAGGCGGCGACACTGATTTCAACGCCCGCATGATGGCCAAGTACTTCAGCGAAATCACTGGCAAAAGCATGGTCGTGACCAACGTCGCTGGCGGCGGTGGCACCCTGGCTGCCGAGCAGGTCAAGGGCGCAGCTGCAGATGGCAACACCATACTGTTCACCCACACTGGCCAGTTGATCGTCAACGAAGTCGCTGGCCTGTCTAAAGACAGCTACGACGCCTTCGATATCTCCTGCATCGCAGGCGTGGACAAAGGCGCCATCTTCGTTGCCAGCGAACAAGCCGGCGTGAAAAGCCTCAAGGACTTGATCGAAAAAGCCAAGGCCAACCCCAACACCATCGCCTACGGCACTGAGATCGGCAGCTTCTCGCACATCCAGGGCCTGATGTTTGAACAATTGGCCGGTGTGAAATTGAAAATGATCGACGCGGGCACTGTGTCCGAGAAAGTTGTTGCCCTGCTGGGTGGCCGCATGGACTTGGGCGCGATCAGCTATGGCTCGGTTCAGGACTACATCAAAGGCGGCCAGATGGTTGCGCTGGGCCAGCCAAACGCCGAGCGTAATGCGCTGTTGGGCGATGTTAAGACCTTCAAGGAACAAGGCGTCGACTTCACGATCGACAAGCCTTATGTGGTTGCCTTTCCAAAAGGGACTGATCCGGCAATCGTGAAAAAGATGGCCGACATCATGAAGCAGATCACTGAAAACCCTCAGTACGCAGAAGAGCTGAAGAAATCTTTCAAGCAACCTGTTGCCTACTACAACACCGAAGAAGCCATCGCGACCCTGAAAAAGACCCGCGAAGACTTCATGCAGTACAAGGACGCTCTGCGCCAGTCCAAATGATGTAAAGGTCGGGCCGGTCTGCTGACCGGCCCGCGCCAAGCGACCATCACCAGAGGTTAAATGATGGCTACAAACAAGAAAAGTGAGCTGGCCATTGCCGGCTGCATGCTGGCTGTCGGCATTGGCTACCTGCTGATGACGACCCAGTTACCCCACCACAGCGGTATCGACGCAACCTTCGTCCCTTACTTGCTCTCAGCCCTGCTGTGCATGCTTGGCGCACTGCACCTGCTGGCGGCGGTGAAAATGCCACAGGCCGTGCAAGCGGCAAGCGCACCAGACGAAGCCGCAAGCGAGCCATTGGACGCTAAGGCAGTTGTCAAAACCCTGGCGCTGATCATCGCTTACATCGCCCTGCTGAAAACAGTCGGTTTCCCGATCATGACCACGATTTACCTGTACCTGCAGTTCATCGTGCTCACCCCTGTCAACCAAAAGGTCAACCATGTGGTTTACGTGCTGATTGCGCTGATCACCTCAGCAGCGGTTTACACGCTGTTCCATGAGGCCTTCGACCTGATGCTGCCATCCGGCCTGTTTGGCTTCTAGGAGAATCGACCATGCTCGACTTATTGCAGCAAGGCTTCGGTGCTGTTTTTTCAATCCATATCATGTTGCTGATGTGCGTCGGTGTTGCTGTCGGTATCGTCTTCGGCGCAGTGCCGGGCCTGTCAGCCACAATGGCAGTAGCCCTGTGCCTGCCTTTGACCTTCACCATGGGCCCGCACGCTGGCTTGTCACTGCTGGTGGCGTTGTTTATCGGGGCTACATCCGGCGGTTTGATCTCAGCCATTTTGTTGAAGATTCCGGGAACCCCCTCCTCCATTGCCACGGTGTTCGACGGTGGCCCGATGATGGAGAAAGGCGAAGGCGTCAAAGCACTGGGTGTCGGTATTGTCTTCTCGTTCCTGGGCACCATCTTCAGCATCATCGCGCTGATGTTCCTGGCCCCGCAGCTGGCTAAAGTCGCCTTGCGCTTTGGTCCGCAAGAATATTTCTCCATTGCCGTGTTCTCGCTGACCTTGATTGCCACGCTGTCCGCTGGCTCGATGGTCAAGGGTTTGTTCGCCGGAGCATTGGGCTTTGCCGTTTCCACCGTGGGGATTGCTCCGGTTGAAGCGATTCGCCGCTTCACCTTCGATTTCGCCGAGCTCAATGGCGGCTTCGCCATGCTCACGGTGATGATCGGCATGTTTGCTGTGGCCGAGATCATCAAGGTGGCTGAGCGCGGACGCCGGCCCACAGAGGCCAAGGTTGCGTCGGTCAGCATGAAAAACATCAAGGGCTTCGGCTTCTCGATGCGCGAGTTTCGCGAGCAAATCCCCAACGCCACACGCTCTGGCCTGATTGGCCTGGGTGTCGGGATTTTACCGGGCATCGGCGCTGGCACCTCGAACCTGCTGGCCTACATCATTTCGAAGAAACGCGCCAAAGATCCAGACAGCTACGGCAAGGGCAACATGGGCGGCGTGGTTGCCAGTGAAACCGCCAACAATGCCGGTATCGGCGGCGCCATGCTGCCCCTGATGACCCTGGGCATTCCAGGCGACACGGTAACCGCGATTTTGCTCGGTGGCTTTTTGATTCACGGCATCCAGCCCGGTCCGCTGCTGTTCATCACTCAAGGTCCGCTGGTGTACACCATCTTCGCCGCCTTGCTGGTATCGACCTTCCTGATGCTGTTCATGGAGTTCTACGGCTTGCGCATCTTTATCAAGCTGCTGGACATCCCCAAGCACATCTTGCTGCCGATCATCCTGGTGCTGTGCGTAGTCGGTGCATTCGGCCTTAGCAGCCGCCTGTTCGACGTGTGGTCGATCCTGGTATTTGGCGTGCTGGGCTATGCCTTCGTCAAAGCGGGTATTCCTCCGGCGCCGTTTATCATCGGTTTCATTCTCGGGCCTATGGCGGAAACCAACCTGCGCCGCGGCCTGATGATGTCCGATGGCAACTTCGGTACCTTTCTCACCAATCCGATTTCGGCAAGCTTCCTTGGTTTGGCACTGGCCTTTGTGGTCTGGCAGCTGATCAGCGCTATTCGCCCAAAGAAGAGCATGATCAACGAAATCATCCGCACCTGATGGATGCGTAACTTTAAAAGGCCAGCTCTTGTAGCTGGCCTTTTTTATTGCCTGAGCGCTGATACTGACCATGACATAAACCACGGACTGCTCCTTTGAACGCAGCCAATCTCGTGCGCTTGCTGCTTGTGCGTTCATGTCCGGGTGCATCGCGCTATCTCGCTGTGCAAATTCTTGATAAGAAGAATGACGCCGGGGATTAGCAAGGTCTATTCTAATTAAACATTCTATTGATACCCGAATTGAATCAATGTTCGAACTTGCCCAGCTACGCTGCTTCACCATGGTTGCCACGGAACTCAACTTCCGCAGGGCAGCAGAACGACTCCATATGACCCAGCCGCCCTTGAGCCGACAGATCCGGTTACTGGAGCATCAGCTTGGCGTCAGCCTGTTCAAGCGCAGCACCCGCTCGGTCAGTCTTACCGCTGCTGGCAGAGCCTTTCTGATTGAGGCCAGCAGCTTGCTTGAGCGAGCTGAACAGGCTACGCAAAGGGCACGGCGGATAGCCGCTGGCGACATCGGCTCGGTGACGTTGAATTTCGTCGCCAATGCGGTGCATGGCTTGCTGCCGCGCGCGCTCAACGACTTACGCGAGCGTTTGCCGGATATAGAAGTGAGGCTGCAAGAGATGACCAGCTTCGAGCAGACCGAAGCGCTGCGCGAAAGGCGCATTGATATAGGCATTGTACGAACACCGGTGACGCAACCGGGAATTGCCAGCGTGAACCTGTTGCAAGAGCCGTTCGTGCTTGCTGTGCCACGCCAGCATCCGCTGGCCGAACAAGCGCTGGTTCGGGTCAAGGACCTCGATGCTCAGCCGTTTATCCTGTCGTCCTGGCAACCCTTCAATGAGTTGATAAATGGCTTGATCCGCACCCACGGCATTCAGCCCAGAGTGGTGCAAAAACTCAGCTCAACCCTGACTATTCTGACCCTGGTCAACTCGGGCATGGGGTTGGCGTTGGTGCCCTTGAGTGCCTCGCGCCTGCGCCAGGATAACCTGTGCTTCAGGCCTATCGAATTACCGGATGGCATGCGCAGCACCCTGCACTTGATCTGGCATGAGGACGACGACAACCCAGCCTGTGCAGCAGTCAGGCAGGCCCTGCTGAGCGCCGCGAAGCGTGAAAGCCGCGTCCTCAAGGATCAAGTTTAAGGCCTCTGACCAACTTCGGCCTGCTGCACGGTCCAGCCTGCCACTTGCTCGCTTAACGTCAGGCCCAGCCCAGGGCGGGTCGGCACCAGCATGCGGCCGTCGCGGGTTTCAAGGCGCTCCTCGAACAGCGGTTCCAGCCACTCGAAATGCTCCACCCAAGGCTCGCGCGTATGGGTTGCAGCCAAATGCACGTGCAGTTCCATGGCGAAGTGCGGCGCCAGCGTCATGCCCGCCTGCTCGGCCAATGTCTGCACCCGCAAATACGGAGTAATACCACCCACACGCGGCGCATCGGGCATCAGGTAGTCGGCTGCACGTTGACGAATAAACTCCCAATGCTCGGCAGGGCTGGTAAGCATTTCACCGGTGGCGATCGGGGTATCGAACTGGCGCACCAGATCGGCGTGCCCCTCGGCGTCGTAGCAATCGAGCGGCTCCTCGATCCAAACCAATTGGAAATCCTCCAGGCGACGGCACATACGCCGCGCAGTCGGGCGATCCCATTGCTGGTTGGCATCCACCATCAGCGGGAAGGCTTCACCCAGATGCTTGCGCACCGTGGCCACCCGGTGCAAATCAAGTGCGGAGTCAGGCTGGCCGACTTTAAGTTTGATGCCGCCAATGCCCTGCTCACGGGAGATATCCGTATTTTTCAGCAGTTGCTCCAACGGTGTATGCAGAAAACCGCCAGAGGTGTTGTAGCAGCGCACCGAGTCTCTCTGGGCACCCAACAAACGCGCCAGCGATAGGCCCGCGCGACGGGCCTTGAGGTCCCAGAGTGCCACGTCAAACGCGCCAATGGCCTGGGTCGCCAGGCCGCTGCGCCCAACGGATGCGCCAGCCCAGCAAAGCTTGTCCCAGAGCTTGGCGATATCGCTTGGGTTTTCCCCGATCAGGTTCGGTGCGATTTCCACGGCGTGAGCAAACTGGCCCGGGCCACCGGCGCGCTTGGAGTAGCTGAAACCCATGCCTTTATGACCATCGCGGGTCTCAATCTCGGCAATCAGAATGGCAATTTCAGTCATCGGCTTTTGCCGGCCGGTCAGAACCTTGGCATCACTGATCGGGTTAGCCAGCGGCAAGGCCACTGAGCGCAAACGGAGCCAGGCAATACGGTCTTCGTCGGCGCAAGTCATAGCAGGCTGTTGGTTCATTGGAGTCTCCACCTTGGCGAATCAAATAACCCTTGCGACCCGGTCTTGCCGCCAAATCACAAGGCTTGGAAAAAACACAGCCCGTTTGATTCTAAGATGATTGCGCAATCATTCAACAGCCAATAGCTGGCCCAGTAAAAGATCTGCACTGAAGCGTGGAGACGGCTGGGGGTATAAACTCAAGAATGGCTGCACTCAAGCCCACAAAAAGTTATGGTTAGCCATACAGCCAGCCAAGAGCCAATAACAATAGTCTGGCCCGGCCACATGGAGACGGATCGCCCATGCCCCAGCATACTGTGGAAACTTCCCCTAATGAGCTAGTCGCGTTTGTTAGCGACCACTTTCCTGAACGCAGGATACGGCCTGATAGCCTGATCGCGCAGTCGTGGTATCGCAGCATAACTGAGCACAATCTCGACCCACACGGACGCTGCATTAAGAACATTCTTACTGTCGAGGAAATCCGCCTCCACCAAGCCCGGCATGAGGAATACTTGCAGATCGCCAGTCAAGGCGTCACAGGCTTGGCCAAACGCGTGGTGCCAGCAGGTTTTGCCGTGCTGCTCAGCGATGAGCAAGGCATTACCCTGGATGCTCGCTTGCCTGCGACTCGTGACCCATTTACCGCGTCTGGCTTGATAGTTGGTGCGCGCTGGGATGAGTCGGTGGCAGGTACAAATGGGATCGGCACTACATTAGCAGTGGCGCAACCGATGACGATTCACCGCGAAGAGCACTTTCTTGCATCAAATTTTCGCCTAAGCTGCTCGGTTTCACCGATCTTCGACGCGCAGGGTGTTTTGCGCGGTTGCCTTAACGCCACCTGCCTGAATAGCAATGGCCCAAAAGAAGCGCAATACCTGACCCAACAACTGGTGATCATGTATGCACGGATGATTGAGAACTCGCACTTTCGGCACCGCTACCGTGATGCACTAACGCTGGCAATTAAACCGCGAGACGACGTCACAGACCTGGCCAATGAACAATTGCTGGCTCTCGACGAGCAAGGCCGAATAATTGGTGGCAATCAGGCCGCCTTTGTTTCTTATCAACAGACTGACCAAGAATTTATCGGCCGTTGTATCGACAGCTTACTGCCCGTGAACGTCGATGAGTTACTCAGCCTAACCAGTGGCGGCGCACGTGGTGTTCTGCTGCGTACATTGGATGAGCAGTCATTGGTCGATGTGGGTTTACGTATCCCAGCCGGGCGACTCACAGGCACCCAAAACCGGACAGTAACCACTACATCCAACGCGATCAAACACCCAGACCTAACCCAACTCGGCGGCAACGATACGCAATTGCAGCAGGGTGTTCGCCGCATTCGTAAAGTCATCGACAAAGGAATCGCAATCTTAATCACCGGTGAAACCGGGACTGGCAAAGAGGCATTTGCTCGTGCAATTCATCTGGCCAGTAGCCGCCGCAGCGGCCCGTTTGTGGCACTCAACTGTGCCGCCATTCCAGAATCACTGATTGAAAGCGAGCTGTTTGGTTATCGCCGGGGAAGTTTCACTGGCGCCAACAACAAGGGCATGAAAGGCAAGCTCGAACTGGCCAATAACGGCACCTTGTTCCTCGACGAAATCGGCGACATGCCCGCCCACCTCCAAACCCGATTGCTACGTGTTTTAGCCGAGCGCGAAATATCTCCTCTAGGCGCTGAAACACCCGTTTCGCTCGATGTACAGGTGATTTCAGCGACGCACCAAAATCTAGCTGAGATGATTCGCACCCAGCAGTTTCGTGAGGACCTGTTCTATCGCCTTAGCGGCATGACACTAGCGCTGCCCGCTCTGCGCGAACGTACTGATCGAAATGAACTAATTAACGATCTGCTTGCTGCCCAGCCGGGTGGGGATTGTCTAACGCTAAACAGTCAAGTTCGCGAGCGCCTGCAATCCTACGCTTGGCCGGGCAATATTCGCCAACTGTTAAATGCCCTGCGTTACGCAACGGCGCTAGCAGAGCATGGCAGTATTGATATTGACTGCTTACCGGACGAGCTGCGGCAAGTGACACCTGATGCACCTTCGCAACTGTTGCCGAGTAGTCCAAGCCTTACTGAGCATGTGGATAACGCCGAAGCGCGGCACTTGTACGAGGCATTACGCCAGCACCGTTGGAATGTCAGTGCGACAGCGGATGCCTTTGGCGTGGCTCGCTCGACGCTGTATCGCAAGATGAAAAAGCACGGCATCGTACAGCCCAACGAGCTGTTCTGACGGCAATAAAGCTTCGCTAAAAAAGAACGGGACAGGCCTCGTTGCCCTGCCCCGTTCAATGGATTCAGCGTTTACTCCTGCATGTAAACCACATGAGTGTGGGTGAACTCGTACAGCCCGTGTTTACCATCTGCACCGCCAATACCCGACTTACGTGTGCCGGCATGGAAGCCTTGCATGGCTTCAAAGTTCTCACGGTTAACGTAGGTTTCACCAAAATCGATCTCACGACTAGCCTTCAACGCTGCCCCAAGGTCGCGCGTGTAAAGCGAAGACGTGAGGCCATATTCGCTGTCATTTGCCAGGGCGATTGCCTCATCAAGGTCTTCCACAATCTGGATCGGCAATACCGGACCAAAGATTTCTTTACGCATGATTTCCATATCCGCATTGCAGCCCGCAAGCACGGTTGGCTGGTAATGAAAGCCTTTGCCCAAGTCGGCAATGCTCCCGCCAGTCACAACTTGCGCACCATTGCCAACAGCGGTTTTAACCATTTGCGCGACCTTGTCCAAGCCAGCCTGATTGATCAGCGGGCCCATGTCCAAATCGGCCTCGGCGGACGGGTCACCATAGCGCGTGGCAGCCACCGCAGAAGCCACTTTATCGATGAATTGCTCTGCCACCTTACGCTCGACATACACTCTTTCAGCGCAGTTACACACCTGCCCCGTGTTGATGACGCGTGAGGCCGTGATCGCAGTCGCAGCCAGATCGAGATCAGCATCCGCCAGAACAATGGCCGGCGCTTTCCCGCCTAACTCAAGATTGAGCTTGGTTATATTGGGCGCGGCCGCCGCCATAATCCGCGAGCCGGTGCCGACGCTACCGGTGAAGCTGATCAAGTCGATGCCGGCGTGACTGGTCAAGGCTTGGCCAGCACCCACACCAGAACCGCTGACCACGTTAAAAACGCCTGTAGGCAAGTCGGTTTGTGCGACCAGTTTGGCAAACTCGAAGCAGTTGATTGGCGTCTCTTCGCTGGGCTTGATGACGATGGTATTACCGGTCAGCAATGCGGGCGCCATCTTTCGGGCGATCAAAAAGAATGGGAAGTTCCATGGCAAAATACCAGCGACCACACCCAGTGGCTTGCGCAGCAAAAAAATGTGCTCATTAACCCGGTCACTGCTAAGCACTTCGCCTTCTAAACGTCGCGCCCACTCAGCCATGTAGTCAAGATAGTCGGCGGTGAAGTTAACTTCGACCATCGCCAACGCAGGCACCTTGCCTTGCTCAAGGGTGATGATACGGGCCAGCTTGTCTGCATTTTTACGCACCTTATTGGCAATCTGGCGTAAATAGCCTGCGCGTTCGATTGCTGGCTTTGCAGCCCAACCTTTCTGCGCTTTACGTGCAGCGCTAATGGCACGCCCAACTTGATCACCGGTCGCATCCGGCACGCGCGCCAGCAACTGGGCGTTCGCTGGATTGTAGACCTCAATCAGGCGCTCACTGCTGACAAAAGTGTTGTCGATGTAGTTCTGGTAAATAATCGAATCGGTCATTTTCCATCTCACTATTACTGGAATTGAGAGGTGGCGGACGCGTCCTTTGACCCGCCCGCACAATCGGTTATTGCGAGCTGAACTTGTCCCACGCTGCGCCTTCGGTTTTTAGGTCATGTGCACGTTTGATCAGGTACTGATGAATCTGATTAACCTGCTTGGCATCAAAGGCTTCGGCAAACGACGGCATGCCATCCGGCACACGGCCGCCATACAGAATCCCGAGGAACATCTGGTGTTTGTCAGCCGTCAGTTTTCTTAGATCTGGCAGCACACCGCCGCTGACGGCGTGGATGCCGTGACACTGCGAGCAGTGACCGTCGTAAAGTGCGGCGCCCGCCTCGACAGTAGCCGCATCGGCAGTCATTGGTGGAGGCTCTGGTGCGTCAGCAGGCGGTGTTGGCTCCTGCAACTTTGCGTTGCCGCCAATTTTGTAGGTCAGTACTTGTGAGAACGGCTGAACCCCCGCGCGCAGCGATAAGGCCCCAGCAAATGTCGAGAACGCGCCGCCCCAGCCCGCCATGAAGGTCACGTATTGCTCACCATCGACCGAATAGGTAATTGGCGCTGCCATTACGCCACTGGCCGCTGGTTGCTCCCACAGTTTTTTGCCTGAGTCGGCAGCGTAAGCAATGACTCGGCCATCGGCGCTGCCTTCAAATACCAAGTTGCCCGCTGTGCTCAAGGTGCCGCCGTTAAAGATGGTGATGTACGGCACCTCCCAGGCAGGTTCTTGTTTGACCGGGTCCCAGGCGATCAATTTACCGGACCAGGTCTTGGCCATTTCCAGCAGGCCATCCGGTCCTTCAGGCATCATCCCGGTCTTGAGCCCCAACTGGTACATGCTCTTGAACGGATTGCGCTTAGGTGCATCAGCAATGTGCTCGTAATACGCCGACATGATGTGCGCAGGGATGTAGACCAAGCCGGTTTTGGGGTTGTAAGACATTGGGTGCCAGTCATGCGCGCCCCAGAATGCGGGGGTCACCAACTTACGCTTACCGTCCTTCCAGTAGGCCGCAGCCTCATCATCCACAATCGGCCGACCGGTCTTCATGTCCATGCCCTTGGTCCAGTTCTGCGGCACGATTCCTTTGGCCGAGAGCAACTCACCTGTGGCCCGATCAATCACATAGAAGAAGCCATTCTTCGGCGCCTGCATCAGCACTTTGCGCTGCTTACCTTTGATCTCAAGCTCAGCCAGGATCATGTGCTGGGTTGCAGTAAAGTCCCACGCATCGCCCGGTGTGGTTTGGTAGTGCCACACGTACTCGCCTGTGTCTGCATTAACCGCGACGATGGACGATAAGAACAGGTTGTCACCCTTAGCTTGACTGCGCCATTTGGGGTCCCACAGCGAGCCATTACCAACCCCGATGTAAAGCAAGTTGAGTTCGGGATCGAAAGCAAATGAGTCCCACGCGGTACCGCCGCCGCCCTGTTCGGCGAAGGCATCGCCAAACCAGGTTTTCGAGGCAATCTCCATGGCCTTGTTTTCAGGTGGTAGCTTAGGATCACCCGGCACGGTGAAGAAGCGCCACACTTGCTTGCCGCTCTCAGCATCGTAAGCGGTCACGTAGCCACGCACCCCAAACTCAGCGCCACCATTACCGATCACAACCTTGCCGTTGACCACACGAGGTGCGCCGGTGATGGTATAGCTGCGATTAACATCGCTGCGTGTGTCTACCGACCAGACCTTCTTACCGGTCTTGGCATCAATAGCTTCAAGGCGACCATCAAGTACGCCGACATAGACTTTGCCGTTCCACACCGCGACCCCTCGGTTGACCGCATCGCAACAGGCTTCACCCGCACGGTTGCGATCAGATTGCGGGTCGTACTTCCAGATCAACTTGCCGTTACGAGCATCCAGCGCATAAACCACTGAAAACGGCCCGGTGGTGTACATGACGCCATCAACGACAATCGGAGTAGCTTCAACACCCCGGTCAATGTCGATTTTGTAGCTCCACGCCAAACCGAGCTTATCGACATTGCCATCGTTAATATTTTCCAAAGGGCTGAAGCGCTGCTCGTCGTAAGTACGGCCGTGGCTCATCCAGTTACCCGGCTCTTTATCGGCAGCGATAATGCGTTTGCCATCCACATCAGCGGGCGTAACAGCCGCCCATGTTGGCGTAGCGAATACGCCAAACAATAAAGCAGCGAGCAAGGGTTTGAGCGCAACACCTACAGGCTGAAGCCGAGAGGTGTGATTTGAGGCAATGGCAATCTGTTGCATGGGGATCTCCCGATTCTTATTAGAGACCGGCGTTTACACGCGGCGGTAACAAGAGAGGGAGCAATCGTTATGCCAGGCCGGTTAACTCATGCCTAGCCCAGCAATTACGGGGAGATACTTGATAAACGAATAGTTGTCGCGCCACAGTATCGCGCTACAGGTGTTGCATTAACCGCTACGGCTGTTGCATGCATAAAACTTTCTGTTGCAAGCCCCATGCAGTTAAGCACTGCCTAATGATGATGCGTTTAACCGCTGAAATTGATTTAACTGCGAGCGATTAGGTTAAGTGCCAAACGGCCCTAGCCTATAAGCGATGTCACACTCAGCACTGTCGTTTTTAAGGGGGGGGCTTAGGTGCTGGCTCGCTCAATGATTTCGAAACCGGTATCCAAACGCAATGGCGTGCGTGCCAGGGATGGATCAGCAAAGCGTGCCAGCAAGGCTTCAGCAACCGACCGACCAATGCGCAGGCCGTCAACACGTACAGTCGACAGCGGTGGATGCGTATGGGCCGCGCTGGATAAATCACCAAAGCCCATCACCGCCAAATCAGATGGCACCGCTATTTGCCGGCTGGCCGCCTCTGCCAACACGCCCTGGGCAATGGTGTCTGAACTGCAAACCACAACATCGCCCGCTTTATGCTTGGCCAACAGGCGACTCAAGCCTTCACGGCCAGTAGCCAAAGTTGCAGGTGCAGATAAATGCTCAACCGCCAAGGCAGTTACACCCTGCTCCGCCAGAGCTTGAGCCAGGCTTTCGCTGCGCCTGATGCCACGCGGGTCGTCGAGGGTGATGACTGAGACACGCCGATAGCCTTTGTCCAGCAAATAATCCGCCACGGCCCGGCCAACCGCTTCATGGGAAAAGCCCACCAACATATCCAGCGGGCGATCGCACAGATCCCAGGCTTCCACCAGCGGAATCCCGACCCGCGCCAAGCGTTGACGACTGTCCAAAGTATGCTCGGTGCCCGTCAGGACGATCCCGTCCGGCCGACGTCCCAACAACGCACTGAGTAAAGCCTCTTCCTGCTCGGCTTCGTAGCCGGTCAGGCCGAGCAGGGTTTGATAGCCCGCCTCGGCCAGGCGCTCGGTGAGCGCTTGCACGGTGTCGGAGAAAATTGAATTGGCAATGGTTGGCAGCATGATCGCCACCAGACGGCTACGGCTCGAAGCCAGTGAACCTGCGGCGAGATTGGGCACATACCCAGTGATGCGTACAGCATCGAGCACACGACGGCGGGTTTTATCGGCAACCACCTCGGGGCGCCCCAGGGCGCGGGATACCGTAATGGGCGAGACACCCGCAACTCGCGCAACATCGATCAGGGTTGGTGGGCTGGAGGGACCAGAACCGGCTGGCTTGTGGCTCGCCATGATCAAGCTCCTGGCAACTGACTAGCGGCCTGACTAGATCGCAGCAGTCTGCTGGGCTTCGCTTTCGGCTTGCTCATGAGCCTGACGCAAACGCTCGCGGCTGTTCGTGAGGTGCAGGCGCATCGCCGCTCGCGCAGCCTCTGCATCCTGGCGCTCGATAGCCTCGAATATCTGCTCATGCTCACGCTCAAGGCGAGCCATGTACAAGCCTTTGTCGTCATGGGCCAGGGTCGCCGAGTTCACCCGCGTGCGCGGAATGATGTTGGTGCCCATGTGACTCATGATGTCAGTGAAGTAGCGGTTACCCGTGGCCTCGGAAATCGCCACGTGGAACTGGAAGTCAGATGCGACTGCATCACTGGCATGGGCCACGCTGTCTTTCAGTGCATCCAGTGCGGCCCGCATCGCCAGCAACTGTTCAGGGCTGCGGCGCTGTGCCGCCAAACCGGCAGACTCAACCTCCAGGCTGATGCGCAGTTCAAGGATATTCAGCACATCGCGCAGGGTAACAATGGTGGCAGGATCAATCCGAAAACCGTTGGCGGTAGGCACATCGATCACAAATGTGCCGATACCGTGACGCGTCTCAACCAGGCCCGAGGCTTGCAGCCGCGACAGTGCTTCGCGAACAACCGTACGACTTACACCCTGCGCCGCCATGATCGCCGACTCGGTTGGCAGCTTTTCACCGCGCTTGATTTCGCCATCGCGAATGCGCTGCGACAGCTCAGCGACAAGCTCTTGGGCAAGGCTACGATGCTTACGACGTGGAAGCTGCTGGTTGTTTTGGTTGAGCATGACTCTTAGGGCCTGTGGGTCAATGTGTATACATCATAACTCAATAGTTGTATGACAACAGCGCAATGATGGCAAGTCAGTTTCAATGCTGGATTGTGGAGCCAATCAAAAGTTTGGAGCAAGCAAGCTTCGTCTGATTTACGCCCCATATATCCCTCCTTGGACAATGGCTTGCCAGCGCCTGCGACTCAACCTTGTCGAAGCACCTGCACATACAAAACCTTCACCCGGATAACCGCTCAACGCGGGAGCGGATGCCAGGTCTAATCAGCCCAGCAATATTTATCTTTGTGTTACAGCCTGCCATGCTTGTTTGATTTGCACTCAGGCGCAGTCAACTTGATCCAGTCTTTAACCGAAGCATGGCGTCACCGCCCAACTCATAAACGCGTGTGGGCACTGGCTGCACCCATGATCCTGTCGAATGTCTCGGTGCCCATGGTCGCCTTGGTCGACAGCGCGGTGGTTGGCCATTTGCCGCACGCTTACCAATTGGCTGCGGTTGCGGTGGGCGGCACGCTATATACCCTGCTGACCTGGGCCATGGGTTTTCTGCGCATGGGCACAACGGGCTTTGCCGCCCAAGCCTCTGGTCGCCAAGATGGTGGCGCATTACGCCAGGTGCTCTGCCAGGGCTTGCTACTCGCCTGCGCCCTCGCGGTGCTGCTGATCATCCTTGCCGTTCCCTTCAGTCACCTCGCTTTAAGCTTGATGCAACCCTCGGCTGAACTTAATCAACTGGCACTCGACTACTTCCAGATTCGTCTGTTTGGCCTACCAGCTGCGCTGGCGACCTATGCCTTGATTGGCTGGTTACTGGGCACCCAGAACGCGCGCGGTCCGCTGGCAATATTGCTGGTCACGAATCTATTGAATGTCGGACTCGATCTGCTTTTAGTCCTGGGCTTGGAGTGGGGCGTCAGTGGGGCGGCATGGGCCTCGGTCGTTGCCGAATGGACAGGTGCCGTGCTCGGTTTATGGCTGGCACGCAAGGCCTTGCGCCCGTATGTGGGTGAGATCAACTGGCCAGTGCTGCGCTGCTGGATAAGCTGGCGGCCATTGCTGGCAGTCAACCGCGATATCTTCATCCGCACCCTCGGGCTACAGCTGGTATTTTTCCTGATCACCGTACAGGGCACCCGACTGGGCGATGCAACTGTCGCCGCCAATGCTCTGCTGTTAAATGGCCTGCTGCTTACCGCCCATGCCTTGGATGGTCTGGCCCATGCGGTGGAAGCGCTCTGTGGACACGCATTGGGCGCCAAGGATCGCAAGGCACTGCGCCGTAGCCTGATCGTTGCCACCGGCTGGTCATTAGTTGCCAGCCTGCTGTTTGCCTTGTTCTTTTTTCTGGCCGGCGACTGGTTCATTCAGTTGCAAACCAATATCGAACCCGTGCGTGACATTGCCCACATCTATTTGCCCTACTTGGCACTCTTGCCGCTGATTGCAGTCTGGAGCTATGTGCTGGACGGTCTTTTTATTGGCGCCACCCGGGCCAGAGAGATGCGTAACGCCATGCTGATTGCAGTCTCTATTAGCTTGCCACTGGGCTGGCTGCTGCAAGGTTTGGGCAATCACGGCCTGTGGCTCGCATTTCTAGGTTTCATGGCGTTACGCGGTATCAGCCTTGGCGCCTATGCTTATCATATGAACCGGCAAAACAGTTGGTGAAACACCGAAGCGAGCACCCCAAATTATGCTAAGTCTCAAACTGCCCGAAAACGAAACACAACGCCAAGCAGCCCTCGACGATCAGGAGTTGCTGGACACACCCGCCGATCCCTATCTGGACACCATTGTGCGCGTGGTGCGTGACCTGTTTTCCGTGCAAACCGTGCTGGTGAGCCTGATCGACCGTGATCGCCAATGGTTCAAGTCGCGCCTCGGCCTTGATGTGGCCGAAACGCCGCGCAGCATTTCGTTCTGCGACCAGGCGATCAAAAGTGCAGATACCTTCGTCGTCAACGACGCCCATGTTGATCCGCGTTTTCGCGATAACGAACTGGTCACCGAAAACCCCTATGTGCGCTTTTACGCAGGCCAGCCGCTGTTCTCCGAAGAGGGCCAGGCGCTGGGTACACTGTGCTTGATTGACCCAAAACCGCGAAAACTAAGCCCGCGCGAAACAGCGCTATTCAAGGACATGGCAACGCTGGCCGAGGGCTACCTGAAACTACGCCGCGTCAGCCACCAGACCGAGCAACTGCGCGACGCCCTGAGCCGCGAACAACGCAAAAGCATGCTCGATCAACTGACCCAGTTGTGGAACCGCGCTGGCCTGGAGCACTTTCTGCTCCATGAGCAACGCGCCGCACAAGAGCGCGGTATTTATCTGGGCATACTGTTTTGTGATCTCGACCGCTTCAAGCAAGTCAACGACACTCACGGCCATGACGCGGGCGATCAAGTCTTATGGCAAACCGCACGGCGAATCTCCAGCGCAGTACGCCCCAATGACATAGTCACCCGAAATGGCGGCGAAGAATTCGTGGTGCTGGCCCAAGTCCATGACGCGCATGAACTGGAACATATAGCCGAACGCATCCGCAGCAAAATTGGCAGCAGCCACTTCACCCTTGAGCAAGCAGAGCTACCATTGACTATCAGCATTGGCTGCGCCCTCATTGGCGAAGCTGAAACCGGAGCCAATGCAATGAAGCGTGCAGACCGAGCACTCTACCGGGCCAAGCACAATGGTCGCGACCGGGTCGAAACCGCAACGGACTGACGCACCACCCTGATTAGCCTGAATAACGACTAAGGAAATAACATGGGCGAAGCAATTGCGGCTTACCTGCATTACCTATCGATTTTTGGCTTGTTCGCGCTGCTCAGCATTGAGCATGTGAACTTCAGCAAAGAGCTGGATGTGGCACGCGCGCGGCGCCTTGTTATCACCGACATGGCTTACGGCGCCTGCGCTGGCCTGGTCCTGCTGACCGGTTTGGCCCGGGTCATCTGGTACGGCAAAGGCTGGCAATACTACCTTTCCAACAGCGTGTTCCACACCAAGGTCGGGCTGTTTATATTGGTCGGCCTACTCTCGGTATATCCCACCTACGTCTACCTGAACTGGCGTAACACGCTAAAAGCAGGACAACCGCCAGTGATCAGCCAGCGCGAAAAATTCCTGGTGACCATGACCATTCGCCTGGAGTTGCTACTGCTTCTGATCATCCCCCTGTTTGCCACATTAATGGCCCGCGGTTTTGGAGTGATCAGTTCAAGCTAAGGCTTGTAGAGGTTCGCCACTTGGGGAACATCTAATATGTTGAAAGTTCTATGCAGCAGCCTAATCGGCTTGCTTGATTATTTCACGGGGTTGAGTTCAGCACACGCGTCAATGCGCTGCAGCAACGGCATTATTGACGAAGGCGATATGACCTTTGTCGTTCTGGAGAAATGCGGCGAACCTAACACTAAACAAATCATCCCACCCCAGACCGAGAGCAATGGCCAGAACACGGCCAAGTCAGTCACCGTCGAAAACTGGGTTTATGGGCCAGATAACGGCGCCTATAAATATCTGAAATTCATTGATGGCAAACTGATGAAAATCGACAGCGGTCGTCTTTAGAACTATTGAAAAAAAACGGAACAGTAAGGGACAGACCACGTTTAATTCTAAAAACCGGCCAGAAAACCGTGGTCTGTCCCCTATTTACGCAGAGCTGTCTCACCAATACCCAGTGAGCGACTGGCCTCGATGAAGCTGTAGTTTTGCTTGAGCACGAGATCAGCAGCCTCTCGTTTGAATTCAGGGGAAAAGGTACGGCGTTGCTTGGTCATATGACACCTCGTTCTGACGAGTATTCTCGCCTAAATGGGTGTCCGGTTTCATTAGACCACTACATCAGCCTGTACAACGACAGGTGTAAGGCAAACACAAGCCCAAAAAGTAGCTAATACAAACTTGTTCATCGATAACTCCTTGTTATTGGGATTTCCCTGAGTGATGAATAGGGCACAGGCCACTGCTTAATCAAAGCCTCAGCTTGAGTAGCTTAAACGGCTTTTCTTCACTCCCTGCAACCCTAAACCAGAAAAACCGGCACATGGCCGGTTTTTTGATCAGCAACAGCTTAAGACGATAAGTACGAGGAGCGCGTCAGGCCCAGGCGTAGCGCATCAAGGAAGGTGGTGCGTTCGCGTGCGGTGATCTTGGCGCTGGCGACTTTGTCGCGGTAATGGGTCATCAACTCTTCTGGCGACAAGTGCACGTAGCGCAACATGTCTTCGATGGTGTCGTGGGTTTCGATACCGGCGTGGTAAACACTGCCGTCCGGATTCTGGTAGATATTCACCGAGTCGGTGTCACCGAACAGGTTGTGCATATCGCCGAGAATTTCCTGATACGCACCGACCAGGAAGATACCCAACAGATAGTCTTCACCCTCGCGCACCTCATGCACCGGCAAGCTGCTTTCGATGCTCTGCTCATCGACGTACTGCCGAATCTTACCGTCGGAATCGCAGGTCAGGTCCTGTAGTACGGCACGGCGCAGAGGCTCTTCCTCGAGACGATTGAGCGGTAGTATCGGCAATACTTGGCCAATCGCCCAGGTATCCGGCAGGCTCTGGAAGACCGAGAAGTTGCAGATGTATTTGTCGGCCAACTTGTCGTTGAGTTCATCAAGCACTTGGCGATGCGAACGCTGGCGCGCCTTCATCGAGTTGTACAGACGACGACACACCGCGAAGTAGCACTGCTCGGCCAGGGCTTTTTCAACCAGGCCAATCTTGCCTTCGGCATACTGGCTGGCGACATCACTCATGTAATGGGTGGCGCGCCAGTAGGTTTCGGTGGCCATTTCAAAATCAGTCGGCGCCAGCAAGTCCGCGAGGTAACCCACGGTTTCCGGAAGGCTTTGGCGATCCTCGATAACCGGCACGTCATCGTTGTGCTTTTCAACGTCGGTGACCTGCACCACCAGCATGGCGTGATGCGCGGTCAGCGAGCGGCCGCTTTCCGAAAAGATATTGGGATGCGGCAACTCCTGCGCATCGCAGAACTCCTTGAGCATGCCGACGACAACGCCTGCGTAGTCATCCATGTCGTAGTTGATCGAGCTGGCATTGCGCGAGTGGGTGCCATCGTAGTCAACGCCCAGGCCGCCGCCCACATCGATGTGATCGACCGGCAAGCCAAGGCCGCGTAATTCGCCGTAGTAACGAATCGCTTCCTTGAAGCCGTGCTGATAATCAGCCAGGTTGGCGATTTGCGACCCCATATGAAAGTGCAGCAGGCGAATGCCCTGATCCAGCTTGGCCGCGCGAAACCGCTCAACCACCGAAAGTAGCTGCGCGGCAGACAGACCAAACTTGGACTTTTCACCGCCCGTATCAGCCCACTTCGAGGAGGCCAGCGACGACAAGCGCACACGCAGACCAATCTGCGGCGCCACCTTGAGCTCAGCTGCCTCATCGATCACCAGCTGAACTTCGGATTCCTTCTCGATGACGATAAATACATTGTGACCGAGCTTCTGGCCCATCAATGCCAGCCTGATGAACTCGCGGTCCTTGTAGCCGTTGCAGACGATGGTGCCGCCCTTCGGCGCCAGCGCCAGCACGGCCAACAGCTCGGGCTTGGAACCGGCCTCAAGACCGATGGCGACGTCCTTGGTGGCGATGATGTTCTCAACCACCGCCTCTTGCTGGTTAACCTTGATCGGGTACAGCGCCATGTACTTGCTCTGGTATTCCAGGCGCGCAATGTTGGCGTCGAATGCGCCGGTCAACTGGCGCACACGGTCTTGCAGAATATCCGGAAAACGCACCAGCAACGGCAAGCTGAGGCCGCTGGCGCGCAGCTCGTCAACCTGCTGATAAAGATCAATCGGTGTACTGTCAGGGCCATTCGGGCGCACTTCTACGCGGCCGCTGTCATTGATGGCGAAATAACCAGCGCCCCAATGACGAATTCCGTAAACGCTACGGCTGTCGGCAACTGTCCATTGGCTGCCGTCATCTTTACGTGTGCGTCGCGCAGACATTGAAGTCTCCCTTGCTTGCGATAGATAGCCCTGGCTAAACCAGTGCCTGTACAGATTAAAGTTTGGAAATGACGATTTCTCAGTAGTTGACTGGCAATCCACCGAGCAAGTTTAGAATAGCCGCTTAGGGAGCCCCTGAAAAAAGGTAGCGAGCGACGATAGGACAAGGCAAAAAAATGCGAAAAACGACCGGGGTCGCGCTCGACTTTAGTGGTCTAAATGAGCATTTTGAGCAGTTTTTTAACGCAGTAATATCGAGCACAGTAGTTTTTCAGAGGTTCCTTAGCTTAGCCGCCAGACTTCTTCGCCTTGAAACCGCGCTTTGTGAGTTCTTCGAGCAGCAGCTCGACGTGATCGCCCTGGATCTCAATCACCCCATCCTTCAGCGAACCGCCACAACCGCAGCGTTTTTTTAGCGCAGTGGCAAGCTCTTTCAGGGGTTCCTCAGGCAATGGCACACCGCTGACGGTGCTCACAGTTTTACCACCACGGCCTTTGGTTTCTCGGCGCACACGGGCAATGCCGTCGCCTTCAGGGACCCGATTGGTTTTACAGATGCAGGCGTCAACCGGCTGACTGCAATCCGGGCAATGCCGGCCTGTGTCAGTGGAATACACCAAACCGCTTAATGCGGCGAATGACGAGGCTTTCTTGACCACCGGCTATCCTCTTTGGCAGGTCAGAAACATGCTGGGCAATAATCAACCCAACAGGTTTGAAAGCGATAGGCTGACAAGCGTCAACCGCGAAGCCCCACTCTGGCAGGGGCAGCGCACCACAACCCTTGGGATCCCCTTGGACTGTGGTTTAAAGGGCGCGCAGTGTAACGAGAAAACAGCCGAATGCTAAGCATAAAAACGCGCCATTAATCGCTGATTTAGCGACGTTTACTGGCAAGCGTTCAACATCATGGACAACCCGCCTGCATATCCTGAACAAAATGGGCCTACGGCCAAAAAATGGCTTAACACCCGCTGTTTTGCTTCTGGACTTCAAGATAGGCGCGCAAGGCTTGCAGTGAGTCTGGGCAGTAGTCTTTGACCGCAGATTCGGCGAGAGCCTGCTCCACGCTGACGAACCGCGCTTCGAGCACTTCTTCGGGCTGCAGGATCAGCGGCGCATCAGAGATGGCGGAAAACACGGCGCACCACAAACGGTTGTCAGCCTGATCAAAAAAGAAGCGCTGGCACTCGCGCAATATGACCCCACCGATACCCAGCTCTTCTTGCAGCTCACGGGCAGCCGACTCAGCGTAGCTTTCATCCGCCATGACCATGCCGCCAGCGGCCACATCCCAGTAACCGGGGTACAGCGCTTTGCTCAGCGTACGCCGATGCACGCAAAGCAAGCCGGCGGAGTTGAATAACAGGATAAAGGTTGCGCGACCAATCAGGCCGCGCTCTCGCAACTGTGCGCGGGGCAAGGCACCGAGTTGACAGTCTTGCTCGTCAACCCAGGCGATTCGCTCCGCGTCTGAGGCCGCTCGATGTGCGATCTCGGCTTGCGAGATAGGCATCGATCAGCCCTGCGACAACAGTTGGCGCAAGTCGATAATCCCAGCGTTGGCGCGGGAAATGTAGTTGGCCATGACCAGCGAGTGGTTGGCCAGCAATCCATAGCCGCTACCATTGAGGATCATCGGGCTCCAAATAGGCTCTTGCGCCGCCTCCAGCTCACGAATGATCTGGCGCACGCTTACCGTGGCATTCTTCTTGGCCAGCACATCGGCAAAGTCGACTTCTACTGCACGCAGGAACTGGGCAAGTGCCCAGGCTTGGCCGCGCGCTTCATAGAACACGTTGTCAATCTGCATCCACGGGGTTTCGTAAGCGCTCTCGTCAACCTTGACCGCAGTACCGGCGGCAACAAGTTCTTGTTTAACCTCGGTATTCAAACGTACTTGACCGACACTGGCCGACAAACGCTGCGACAACGAGCCCAGACGTGTTGCGGCATCGCCCAGCCAGTTGTTGAGGTTATCGGCACGGGTATAAAACTGCGCCGCTGGCTTGGCATCGCCCGACAGGCGTGCGAGGTAGCGATCCAGCGACTGGATACCTGCGCGGTATTCAGACTCGGATGCAGGCAGCGCCCAGCTCTTGTTATCAAAGTTGAAACGTGGCTCAGCCTTGGCCAAATCAGTGTCTTCGGTCGACTGCGACTGCGAGCGCGAGAAGTCTTTACGCATGGCCCGCGACAGGTCACGTACCTGGACCAACACCCCCAGCTCCCAGCTCGGCATGTTATCCAACCACAGGCCAGGAGGCGCGAGGTCGTTGGACAGGTATCCACCCGGCTTTTCAAGCAGGGTTGTGGCCACATATTTAAGGGTTTCAACTGTGGTGTAACCATTGACCATCTGACGCTGTGCATTCTGCGCCGCTGATTCGGCGTGCTGCTGCACAGAGAACTGATCAGGCTCCTGACTCCAATACCAGCCAACAACCAGCGCGGCCAATAGATAGATGCAGAGCAGCGTGCCAAATATCTTGGTCACCCAGCCTCCGCGAAAATAACTGCGTACGTTGCCGACTGAGTCGTCGACACTGTCACGCGCGCCAGTAGTGCGTTTCTTCCAATCCAGCATGGCAATGTCCTTCTTTTACGGCGTTCGGTAGTTCGACCGCAACCTCAGGCAAGGGTTGCGCGACAGGTTTCCACTATAAGGGAAACGCGCAGTAATGCGCACCGTGAACCACAACCTTAGCATTGCACGCTGCGTTATACCCGCGCTCAATACCCAGCGGCGCCCCGCAGCCAATGCAGCACCAACACAAAGACTGGCGCGCTGAGTTGCAGGCCACTTGGCAATTTCCGACAGCGTCATACTCCTGTAATGAAAACGCAATAACTTCATGGACTTACGGCACATCGAAGTCTCTCGATATGCCCATACCGTTACGTTGTCGGTAGAGCCCTATGCGCCTTAAGTTTCTCACCAATCTCAATACCGCCTTGCTCGTCACCGCCTGCATCGCCCTCGGTGCAACGCTCTGGTGGTCTCAACAAGCCCTTGAACGCCCCTACGCGCTGATGGAGCGCTACATGAATTTGTCTGAACGTTTCCAAAAAAACGTCAGCCGCAATATTTATGCGTATCTACAAAGCGGCGATGCGTTGCGCCACAGCGAAGCACTCAAGGCCATTGATGAGCTGCAACCCGAGCTTGACCAGTTACCCGCAGCGCTCGCCGGTGATGTGCGCAGCAACCTCGATTCACTGCGTAGTTTTAGCGCTGGCGAACTGCTGGCTGCCGGCAAACTGGCGGGTGACCCACAAGGCTTGTTGGTTCAGGCCGAGCGAGAAATGGCCAGCGCTCTGGAGCAACTCGCGCAGTATGCCGCCAGCGGTGATCCACAAGCGGCCAGCCGCTACCACGCGCCCCTGTTCAATGCGGCGCAACATTTGCTCAAGCTTGCCCACGCACGTAACAAAATGGTCGCCAGCGCCAACAGCGAATTAGCCGCCGACGTTGAGCGCGAGCACCAGGCATTGGAGCAACAGGCCCAAATACTGGGCGAACTTCCCCTGCTGGGCATAAAAGAGAGCAATGAATCGGCCAGCGAGGGCTTTGCAGCCATGCTCGGGCTCGACACCGCCGACCAGCAAGAGCAGGCAGAGGATCGCGGTATCGGCCTGAAGCGTGAGTTCGCAAGCCTAGTCAGTCGTTATCCGAACGAGCTTAAGCGAACGATCAACCTGATTGAGCAGCGCAATCAGCTGAGCCAGGCCACTCGCACGCAAATCGACAACCTCAGCCAGGCCCTGAACGAACTGGAGCCTCTGGTCCGCGCCGAGCACGGCAAGATCCAGGGCGAAGTCCGTCTCTTGCAGGGCGCGATGATTATACTGATCCTGTGCATTGCCCTGATCATTGACACCCTGCAGCGACGCCTGACGCGCGTTCTGGCTTTGTTGGTTCCAGCACTGTCGAGCTGGGCGCAGGGCAACTTTGCCACGCCGATCAAGCTCAACAACAAAACCCGCGAGCTGGTGGATATCGAGGACTCGCTGAATCACTTGCGCAGCTATCTGGTCGAGCTGGTTGGCACTATTCGCCAGCACGCCGAGCAAGTCGCAGGTTCAAGCCGGACCTTGGCCGACCTTAGCGGCGGAATGCACCAAGGTGCCGAACGCCAAGCCGCGGACACTGCCCAGATCCGCGATGCCCTGGGCAATTTGGAGTCGACCATTGTTCAGGTTGCTGACGATGCCAGCGACGCCGCAGATGCCAGCCGCAATGCCGACAAGGCACTGGAACAAGGCCAACAGGTCATCAGTCAGAGCCTTTCCGGCCTGCACACGCTGGCCGGTGAAGTGCAAAACAATGCCCAGGCCATTGAGCGTCTGGCCGAGGAAACCACCACCATCGGCAATGTGCTGACGGTTATTCGCGGTATCGCCGAGCAAACCAACCTGCTAGCCCTCAATGCAGCCATCGAAGCCGCACGCGCCGGTGAAATGGGCCGTGGCTTTGCGGTGGTCGCCGAAGAGGTGCGTTCACTGTCACAGCGCACCAGCGGTGCAACCGAGCAAATCCAGGAATTGATAGCCCGCCTACAGCAAGCGGCCCGGCATTCGGTCGATGCAATGCGCAGTCAACTGGAGCACGCGCAGGTCAGCGCCAACCAGGCGGCAGAAGCGGATGGCGCCCTGGATGAGATCGTCAATTCGATTCGCACAATCACCTATATCGCCGAGCGCATTGCTGCCGCCACAGCCCAGCAGAGTGGCGCCGTCAGCGAAATCCGCAGTCACAGCGAGCGGATTCACAGCCTCGGCGATGACAATTTGCAACGCATCGGCAAGGGCCGCGACCAAGGCGAACAACTGCTCCAGCTCGGCGCGCAATTGCGCACGGCAGTGCAAGCCTTCCACCTGTAGCCGCTAAACAAGGGCAGCCGCCGGATGCGTATATTTGTCGCACCTGCGCTGCGCCTTGCTATCTGGACGTTTTGCTGCATTTCATCGGCCTGACAAAGCCGCTTACAGCTCAGTCGATGCCATCGCTTACCCGGCTCCGCTATGATGGGCGGATACTTGTTTGTCGAGATCCACATGCGTCGCCTAATCAGCCTGATCCTGCTTATCATCGCAATCCCGGCCAGTGCCAGCCTGCTCGACAGTCGGCCAGCCCTTGCACCTATTGGCGCCGCGCTGAATAACAGCGCCGACTTTTTGCCGGTTCGCGAAGCCTTCAAGCTCAACCTGATCAGCAATTCGGCCGACGGCGTAAAGCTGCGCTTCGTTGCCACCGACGGTTACTACCTGTACAAGCACCGCTTCAAATTCAGCACCGAGCCTGCCGACATTGGCCTCGGTGAAGCGCAGATGCCTGCTGGCGAACAGAAGACCGACGAATACTTTGGCGAGGTCGAGGTTTACCACAACATTGTCGACGTGGACCTGCCTATCAGCTCGCCGACCGATCGCGCCTACACCCTTAATGTCACCTATCAGGGCTGTGCTGACAAAGGCCTGTGCTATCCGCCAGAGACCGAGCAGATTCAAATTGGCGGTGGTGCGGCGACCGACAGCAACAGCACCGGCGCTGTCGCCAGCAAGTCCAGCTGGAAGTGGACAGACCTGGCGCTGTTCTTTTTGGCGGGCCTGGGCCTGACCTTTACCCCTTGCGTCCTGCCGATGCTGCCGATCCTCTCCGGCGTGGTGCTACGCGGCCGCCCGAGCAACCGTCGCGGCCTGGTGCTATCGCTGGCTTACGTGCTGCCAATGGCCGCCTGCTATGCGGCGCTCGGCGCATTGATGGGCCTGTTCGGCGCCAGCCTCAACCTGCAAGCCATGCTGCAATCGCCCTGGGTGCTGATCCCATTCGCCTTGTTCTTCAGCCTGTTCGCCATTGCCATGTTTGGCATGTTCGAGATTCGTTTACCGGCGTTTGTTCGTGAACGACTCGATCGCAAGGCTTCGCAAACCCAGGGTGGCTCAATTGCCGGAGCTGCAACACTGGGCGTGCTGTCCAGCCTGATCGTCTCGCCCTGCGTGACAGCGCCGCTGACCGGCCTGCTGCTCTACATCAGCAGCACTGGCGATGCATTGGGTGGCGGCTTGCAGCTGTTTGCCCTGGGCCTCGGCATGGGTGCGCCGCTGGTGTTGATTGGCGCAGGCGGCGGGGCATTGTTGCCACGCAGCGGTGCCTGGATGAACGGCGTGCGCAACCTGTTCGGCGTGATGTTGCTGGCCGTTTCCATCTGGCTGCTTGATCGCTTGCTACCCGGCCCGGTGACCTTGGCGCTGTGGGGCTTGCTGGCAGCAGGTTCGGCGCTGTTTCTCGGCGCCCTGGAATTCAATGTTAAAAGTTCGAGAGGCAAACTCGCGCAACTCGCGGGCCTTGCCCTGCTGGTCTACGCGCTTACCGCCTGGGTGGGCGCACTGCAGGGGCATGATGACCCGCTGCGTCCACTCGGGCGCATGCAGCTGAGTAGTGCACAGGTTTCCTCAGGCGTACAGGCTCAGCATGGCAGCTGGCAAACCGTTACCAGCGAGGCAGAACTTGATGCCGCACTGGCCTCTGCCAAAAGCAGCGGCAAGCCCCTGCTGCTCGACTGGTACGCGGACTGGTGCATCAGTTGCAAAGTCATCGAGCGCGAAGTACTCACTGATCCCAATGTTGTAACCCGACTGAGCGACTATGCCCTGGTGCGCTTCGACATCACCGACAGCACCCCAGCTCAACGTTCGGTTTTGGATCGCTATTCGTTGTTCGGCCCCCCCGCCATTCTGTTTTTCGATAAAAACAGCGACGAATGGCTGGATCTGCGCGTAGTGGGTGAAGTAGACGCTGAAACCTTCTCTGCCCGGCTGGATAAAGCCCGCGAACGCTTTTAGGCATCTCGGTCATAAAACTGGCGCAAACACCGGCTATCGTGCTGGCTACTGCATAGAACTAGACAGTCACGAGGCGACTCCGGCATAGTTCTGCGTGTAAAAACAACAAGGAACACCGAACATGGCGACCTTATTGGTCCTGCACGGCCCAAATCTCAACTTGCTTGGCACCCGCGAGCCGGGCGTCTACGGCGCCACGACACTGGAACAGATCAACCTTGATCTGGAGCGCCGCGCCCGTGAAGCCGGGCACCATTTGCTGTATCTGCAAAGTAATGCCGAATACGAGTTAATCGAACGCATTCACGCTGCCAGAGGCGAAGGCGTCGACTTTATTCTAATTAATCCAGCCGCTTTCACACATACAAGCGTCGCATTACGTGACGCATTGCTGGCGGTGAGCATCCCATTCATCGAAGTGCATTTATCAAACGTGCACAAGCGCGAAGCATTCCGCCATCACTCCTACTTTTCGGATGTTGCTGTAGGCGTGATCTGCGGCCTTGGCGCCAGCGGTTATCGGCTGGCCCTGGAGGCTGCACTCGAACAACTTGAACGGCCCTGACCCAACTGGGAGTTGAAAAGCTATGGATATTCGTAAAGTCAAAAAACTGATCGAGCTGCTGGAAGAGTCCGGCATCGACGAACTGGAAATTCACGAAGGTGAAGAGTCGGTTCGCATCAGTCGTAACAGCAAGCAACCTGCTTATGCGCAGCAACCTGTGTACGCACCGGCGCCTGCTCCGGCTGCAGCACCTGCCGCGCCAGTCGCCGCCGCTGAAGCCGCCGCGCCTGCAGCGCCAAAACTCAACGGCACTGTAGTGCGCTCGCCGATGGTCGGTACTTTCTACCGCGCTTCATCGCCAACCTCGGGTAACTTCGTTGAAGTTGGCCAGAGCGTTAAGAAAGGCGACATCCTCTGCATCGTTGAAGCGATGAAGATGATGAACCACATCGAAGCTGAAACCAGCGGCGTTATCGAATCCATTCTGGGCGAGAACGGCCAGCCGGTTGAATACGACCAGCCTCTGTTCACAATCGTTTGAACCGAGGAGAGCCAGCGATGTTGGAAAAAGTTCTGATCGCCAACCGCGGCGAGATCGCATTGCGCGTCTTGCGCGCGTGCAAAGAATTGGGCATCAAGACAGTTGCCGTGCACTCCACAGCTGACCGTGAATTGATGCACTTGGCTCTGGCTGACGAGTCTGTTTGCATCGGCCCTGCGGCCGGCACGCAGTCCTACCTGAATATCCCGGCGATCATCAGCGCAGCTGAAGTCACCGGCGCCACCGCTATTCACCCGGGGTACGGTTTCCTTGCGGAAAACGCAGACTTCGCGGAGCAGGTGGAAAACTCAGGCTTTGCCTTTATCGGCCCGAAAGCTGAAACCATCCGCCTGATGGGCGACAAGGTTTCTGCGAAAGAAGCCATGATCAAAGCAGGCGTACCCGTGGTACCTGGCTCCGATGGCCCACTGCCTGAAGACGAAGAAACTGCACTGGCAATTGCTCGTGAAGTTGGCTACCCGGTGATCATCAAAGCCGCAGGTGGCGGCGGTGGGCGCGGTATGCGCGTGGTCTACAAGGAAGAAGACCTGATCAAGTCAGCTCGCCTGACGCGCAGCGAAGCCGGTTCGGTGTTTGGCAACCCAATGGTTTACTTGGAGAAATTCCTCGGCAACCCACGTCACGTGGAAGTCCAGGTCCTCTCCGACGGCCAGGGCAACGCCATTCACCTCGGTGACCGCGACTGCTCGTTGCAACGTCGCCACCAGAAAGTGCTTGAAGAAGCACCGGCGCCATACATCAACGAAAAGGCTCGCGCCGAAGTGCTCAAGCGCTGCGTCGATGCCTGTATCGAAATTGGCTACCGCGGCGCCGGTACATTTGAGTTCCTTTACGAGAATGACAGCTTCTACTTCATCGAGATGAACACTCGTGTGCAGGTGGAGCATCCGGTGACTGAAATGGTTACCGGTATCGACATCGTCAAAGAGATGCTCAGCATCGCGGCTGGCAACAAGCTGTCGTTCACCCAGGATGACGTTGTCGTCCGCGGGCACGCCCTTGAGTGCCGGATCAACGCAGAAGACCCGGATAACTTCATGCCCTGCCCGGGCAAGGTTAAGCACTTCCATGCACCCGGCGGCTTTGGCGTTCGCGTTGATTCGCACCTGTACAGTGGCTACACCGTACCGCCGCACTACGATTCGTTGATCGGCAAGCTGATCACTTACGGTGCTACCCGTGACGAAGCCATGGCGCGCATGCGCAACGGCCTCGACGAAATGGTAGTCGACGGCATCAAGACCAACATCCCGCTGCACCGGATGCTGGTTCGCGACAAAGGTTTCAATGAAGGTGGCGTGAACATTCACTACCTTGAGAAGAAACTGGGCATGGACAAGCACTGATACCAGTGCCTGCATGACCTGCTACAACAAGGGCTGCCGTTTGGCGGCCCTTGTTGTTTATACAGCTCTATATCTGGAAGCGCGCCAGCCCCTACAGTAAGCTTGCCCGCTGAAAAAGTTCACTTCTTTGCGTCTTCGAGGTTCCGCCATGCCCTGGTTACAAGTACGTCTCGCCATCACTCCGGAACAAGCGCCGACCTATGAAGACGCCCTGCTCGAAGTGGGTGCTGTGTCTGTGACCTTTATGGATGCCGAAGACAACCCGATTTTCGAACCCGAGTTGAACACCACGCCCTTGTGGTCGCACACCCATTTGCTGGCACTCTTCGAAGCAGACACCGACGCCAGCGCCCTGCTCGCCCACTTGGAGCTGCTCACTGGCGGCGCGCTTCCCGAGCACCAGATCGAAGAAATTGCCGATCAGGACTGGGAACGCAGCTGGATGGATAACTTCAAGCCGATGCGATTTGGCCAGCGCCTATGGATTGTTCCGAGCTGGACCGATGCCCCCGAGCCCGACGCCGTCAACCTGCTGCTCGACCCAGGCCTGGCATTCGGCACGGGCACGCACCCCACTACCGCCTTGTGCCTTGAATGGCTCGACGGTCAGCCCCTTGAAGACTGCAGTGTTATCGATTTCGGCTGCGGCTCGGGGATCCTGGCAATTGCTGCGCTGCTGCTCGGCGCTCCACAAGCGGTGGGCACCGATATCGACCCGCAAGCGCTTGAGGCCTCGCGTGACAACGCCGGACGCAACGGCATCGACCCAGCGCGTTTCCCACTGTACTTACCAGCCGATATGCCACAACAGCCAGCCGACGTGGTGGTTGCCAATATTCTTGCAGGCCCGTTGGTAGCACTGGCAGCGCAAATCACCAGCCTGGTTAAACCCGGTGGCCGTTTGGCATTGTCTGGAATCCTCGCCGAGCAGGCTAAAGAGGTTCGCGCAGCCTATGCAGGCGACTTCGACCTAGACCCTACCGCGACCAACGACGGATGGGTACGCATCAGTGGCGTACGCCGTTAAACACCTCGCCTCTATGCAGCGCTATCAATACTTGCGTTAGACTTGTGCCAGTTGCCGCTGCATCAACTGGCTTGAGCCAAACAGCAGCAGACCCAACCCAATGTTTTACCGGACCGCCGCATGACCGAGAGTTTTGTCACCCAGTGCCCACAATGCCAAACCAGCTTTCGCGTGAATTCCGCGCAATTGGCTGCTGCGCACGGTGCGGTGCGTTGCGGCGCCTGCCTGAACGTATTTAATGCAGCCCAACAGCTGCAACGCCAGGGTCATATCATTGCACCGGCGACCAGCAAAGCAGTCACTGGCGAAAAAACCACTGCTGTTGCCAAATCCGCGCCACCTGAACCGACCAAGACCAAGGAGCCTGAAGACACCCTGTGGATTCATGACGACCTCGACCTTGGTGAACTGGACCTGGACGAAGAACTGGCCAAGCTTGAAGAACGCGAGCAACAACTCTCACAAGAGATTCTCAACCTTGAGCGCAGCACCCACTTCAGCTCTGTATTCGCCTCACCACCGCGTGACACACAGGTGGAGCACGATGAGCGCTGGGCTGAAGAGTTGCTGCGTGAAGATGACGCCAAGCCAGAACAAAAGCCTGCCTTCGAACCCTTGGGCTTAAAGCAACATGACACCCGCAACAGCCCGCCACCGGCGACCCAGCCCTTTGCGCAACAACCCCTGGCGCCACAACCAATAGAGCGCGAGCCGGAGCTGAAACTAACCGACGCAGATTTCGGCGCGACCGACACCGAGGCAACACACACCCTCAAACGCGATGAGCCGCGCCTGAGCGACATTGAGGATGGCGACGACGAACCGGAACCCGCGCCTTTTATCCCCCTTGCGGTTTCTCGCCAGGAACCCAATGTAAGCCACAACAAACTGTTTGAGCTCGAAGACGAACCCGTTGAGTTCGAATGGCAAAAACCAGGACCTTCCTGGGGCCGTTTTTTTGGCTGGGCAATCTTGATATTGCTGGCTGGCGCAGCATTGGCTGGCCAATATGTGGCCTACCATTTCGAGCAACTGGCGCGCCAGGACCAGTACCGCCCAATTTTTGAGCAACTGTGCCCAAAAATTGGTTGCGAACTGCCATCAAAAGTCGACATCAGCATGATCAAGAGCAGCAACCTGGTTGTACGCTCCCACCCCGAGTTCAGTGGTGCATTGGTGGTCGATGCAATCATCTACAACCGTGCAGCTTTTTCGCAGCCCTTTCCGCTGCTGGAAATTCGCTTTGCCGACATTAATGGCAAGCTGCTTGCCAGTCGTCGCTTTACCCCTGGTGAATACCTGGCAGGCGAACTCGCAGGGCGCACGGAAATGCCCCCGCAAACGCCGATCCACATATCGCTGGATATCCTTGATCCAGGCAGCCAGGCGGTCAACTACAGCCTGAGCTTCCACTCGCCGCAATAGCTTAACCACGGCCATAAAGATACGGCTTATCGCCCTCATAACCCTTGGCGATAAGCTGACAACTGTTCAGATTTTGTTCAAAACAGCCTTTATCCGGTCATCCAGAGCAGGTATGATTCTCCCCCTTTTTCGCCGTCTCCTATTTGTCTCATCAGCTAGTCTCTTGAGCAGGGAACCCTATGTCGACGTTACGCATCGGCCCGTACACACTGCCGAACCAGTTGATCCTGGCGCCTATGGCCGGAGTCACTGACCAACCATTTCGCAAGCTCTGCCAGCGCTTGGGCGCGGGCATGGTGGTATCTGAAATGGTCACCAGCGATGTGCGGTTGTGGAATACGCGTAAATCAAGCCTACGCTTGATCCATCAGGATGATCCCGAGCCACGCTCGGTGCAGATCGCCGGTGGTGACCCGCAGATGCTTGCAGACGCGGCTCAGCGGAACGTCGAATTGGGCGCCCAGATAATTGATATTAATATGGGTTGTCCGGCGAAGAAGGTCTGTAATAAAGCGGCAGGTTCTGCGCTATTGAAAGACCAAAACCTGGTCCGTGAAATCTTGCATGCCGTGGTCGGTGCAGTCGATGTGCCGGTCACCTTGAAGATTCGCACCGGTTGGGACAGAGATAACAAAAACGGCGTTGAGGTGGCAAAGATTGCCGAGCAAGCCGGGATTGTCGCGTTGGCGGTACATGGTCGCACCCGTGCAGACCTTTATACCGGCGATGCCGAATACGACACAATTGCAGCGATTAAACAGGCGGTTTCAATTCCGGTGCTGGCCAATGGCGACATCACCAGCCCGGAAAAGGCCAAGGCCGTACTCGCTGCAACAGGAGCGGATGGACTACTGATAGGCAGAGCTGCTCAAGGGCGGCCCTGGATATTTCGTGAGACCGATCATTACTTGCGTACAGGCGAAAAAATGCCAGCACCAAGCCTGGTCGAAGTAGAAAGCATTTTGCTGGAACACCTCAGCGCACTGCATGCCTTCTACGGCGAGGTGATGGGCGCTCGAATCGCCCGCAAGCATGTGGGCTGGTATCTAGCAACTCTGCCGGGCGCCAGAGAGTTTCGCGCTGAGTTCAATCGCCTTGAATGTACGGACGCACAGTGCGCCAACGTTCGCCAGTATTTCCGCGAACGGCAAAATGATGGAGATGGGGTGGCTGCATGACGATGTTGACCGAGACTTTAGGAAGTGGAATTGCACCTGTGAGTGACAACACCAGCTTGAAACAGCACCTCAACACGCCAAGCGAAGAAGGGCAAACCTTACGCGGCAATGTTGAGAAAGCGCTGCATAACTATTTCGCCCACCTTGAGGGCGCGGATGTCTCTGACGTATACAACCTGGTACTGACCGAGGTTGAGGCGCCACTGCTTGAGACAGTGATGAACTACGTCAAGGGCAACCAAACCAAGGCATCCGAACTGCTCGGCCTTAATCGCGGCACCCTGCGCAAGAAGCTCAAGCAGTACGATTTACTCTAATTTCTTCCTCTCAAAAAGGGCGACCTAAACAGTCGCCTTTTTGTTTATATCTCTGCTCTGATGGACTCTGAAATGACCGACCAGACCACCCGCCTCCCCGTTCGCCGCGCCTTGATCAGCGTATCTGACAAGACTGGCATCCTCGAATTCGCTCGCGAGCTCGTCGCCCTCAATGTGGAAATTCTTTCCACGGGCGGCACCTACAAGCTGCTCAAGGATAACGGCGTCGCGGCAGTTGAAGTCGCTGACTACACCGGTTTCCCGGAAATGATGGACGGCCGGGTCAAGACCCTGCACCCGAAGATTCACGGCGGCATTCTCGGTCGTCGCGCGATTGACGGCGACGTCATGACCGAGCACGGCATCAAGCCGATTGACCTGGTTGCAGTCAATCTGTACCCCTTCGAAGCCACTGTCGCCAAGCCTGACTGCGATTTGGCCGACGCCATCGAAAATATCGACATTGGCGGCCCGACCATGGTCCGCAGCGCTGCCAAAAACCATAAAGACGTGGCCATTGTGGTTAACACCAGTGACTACGCCAGCATCGTCGAAAGCCTTAAAGCTGGCGGTCTGAGCTACGCACAACGCTTCGACCTAGCCCTCAAGGCCTTCGAGCACACCGCCGCCTACGACGGCATGATCGCCAACTACCTGGGCACCATTGACCAGAGCGCCGAAAAGCTCAGCACTGGAGATCGCGGCGCCTTCCCGCGCACCTTCAACAGCCAGTTCATCAAGACCCAGGAAATGCGTTACGGCGAGAACCCGCATCAGAGCGCGGCGTTCTACGTTGAAGCGAAAAAAGGCGAGGCCAGCATCGCCAGCGCCGTGCAGCTGCAAGGCAAAGAACTGTCTTACAACAACGTTGCCGACACTGACGCTGCACTCGAGTGCGTCAAGAGCTTCGTCAAGCCGGCTTGCGTAATCGTCAAGCACGCCAACCCATGCGGCGTGGCCGTTGTGCCTGAAGACGAAGGCGGCATTCGCAAAGCCTACGACCTGGCCTACGCCACCGATACTGAATCAGCCTTTGGCGGCATTATCGCCTTCAACCGTGAGCTCGATGGCGAAACCGCCAAGGCCATTGTCGAGCGCCAGTTTGTTGAAGTGATCATTGCACCACGCATCAGCGCAGCTGCCCGCGAAGTGGTCGCGGCCAAAGCCAACGTGCGCCTGCTTGAGTGCGGTGAGTGGCCAGCCGAGCGCAGCCCGGGTTGGGATTTCAAACGCGTAAATGGCGGCTTGCTGGTTCAGAGCCGCGATATCGGCATGATCACCGCTGACGACCTGAAAATCGTCACCGCACGCGCGCCAAGCGAGCAAGAAATCCATGACCTGATCTTCGCCTGGAAAGTGGCAAAATTCGTTAAATCCAACGCCATCGTCTACGCCAAGAACCGCCAGACCGTGGGTGTTGGCGCCGGGCAAATGAGCCGGGTCAACTCAGCCCGTATTGCCGGTATCAAGGCCGAGCACGCTGGCTTGCCAGTACCGGGCGCAGTAATGGCCAGCGACGCCTTCTTCCCGTTCCGTGACGGTATCGATAACGCGGCCAAGGCTGGTATTACCGCGGTGATCCAACCGGGTGGCTCGATGCGCGACAACGAAGTGATTGCTGCCGCAGACGAAGCAGGCATCGCAATGGTATTCACCGGTATGCGCCATTTCCGTCACTAGGGCCGGTCGCGCTGAAGCATCCGCCTGCGTTGTTAGAAGTTGACTCCCTGATGCTCATTGCCACTTGGCAACTGCGCTCATTGAGCCAACTTCTGCCCAGCATGCAGACGCTTGATCGCAACCTCGTATAAAAGTTGCGAGTGATGTACCAAGATTTTTTGTGGGTGAGTGGTTTTACCGTTCACCAATGGAGCATCAGCTCCACCTCCTGTAGGGGATTGATATGAATGTTTTGATCATTGGCAGCGGCGGTCGTGAACACGCACTGGCCTGGAAAATCGCGCAAGACCCGCGCGTCGAGAAAGTTTTTGTTGCACCCGGCAATGCGGGCACCGCGACCGAGGCCAAGTGCGAGAACGTAGCGATTGATGTGCTGGCGCTCGAGCAACTGGCTGATTTTGCCGAGAAGAACGTCGAGATCACCATCGTAGGCCCGGAAGCGCCGTTGGTTGCTGGCGTGGTTGACCTGTTCAACCAGCGCAGCCTGCATTGCTTCGGCCCCACCGCTGGCGCTGCTCAACTGGAAGGCTCAAAGGCCTTTACCAAGGATTTCCTGGCGCGCCACAAGATTCCTACAGCCGACTACCAGAACTTCACCGAAGTCGAGCCTGCCCTGGCCTACCTGCAACAGGTTGGCGCACCCATCGTGATCAAGGCCGATGGCCTGGCTGCAGGTAAAGGCGTGATCGTTGCCATGACCCTGGCTGAGGCCGAAGAGGCCGTGCGCGATATGCTCGCGGGCAATGCCTTTGGTGAGGCCGGTTCACGGGTGGTGATAGAAGAATTCCTCGACGGCGAGGAAGCCAGCTTTATTGTCATGGTCGACGGCGACAACGTGCTGCCAATGGCCACCAGCCAGGACCACAAGCGGGTAGGCGATCAGGACACCGGCCCGAACACCGGCGGCATGGGCGCTTATTCACCAGCGCCGGTTGTCACCGCTGAAGTGCACAAGCGCGTGATGGATGAAGTTATCTGGCCGACCGTCAAGGGCATGGCCGCTGAAGGTAACCTCTACACCGGCTTTTTGTACGCGGGCCTGATGATTGATAAGTCCGGCGCGCCAAAGGTCATTGAATTCAATTGCCGCTTCGGCGACCCGGAAACCCAGCCAATCATGCTGCGCCTGCAATCTAGCTTGTTGCTGCTGATCGAAGCTGCGCAAGCCAAGGCCCTGAACATTGTCGAAGCGCAGTGGGACCCACGTCCAAGCCTTGGTGTGGTCATGGCGGCAGGTGGTTACCCGGCCAACTACGCCAAAGGTGATGTCATCAAAGGGCTTGATCAAGCCGCGACCACTGACGGCAAAGTCTTCCACGCTGGTACCGCATTGAAAGACGGCCAGATCGTCACCTCCGGTGGTCGCGTCCTGTGCGCAACCGCCCTTGGTGAAACAGTGCAGCAAGCGCAACAGAACGCTTATGCCTTGGCCGCGAAAGTTGATTGGCAAGGCTGCTTCTATCGCAAAGATATTGGCTACCGTGCAATCGCGCGTGAAAACGCCGAAGACTGATCGCTCCCGCACAACAATTGATGACAAAGGCGTCCAATTGGCCGTCTTTGTCATACTTTCCCTCTACTCGATTACCCTATAATCCTTGAACCAACTTTTGAAGGGAATTCACTGTGCGTCGGCCCGGGACTGCCACCAAACTGCTGATCGGCTTACTGCTGACAGTTTTTCTGCACCTGCCGGCATACGCCGCAGCGAGCGCTAAGTGGTCAATCCTCAACGATTCCAGCGGCGAACTGCAACTCAGTGATATCCGCTCCCCGCAACACAGCACCCAGTTCGCACCAGTCGATATCAGTGACCTGCTGACCAGTGGCGGCAATACGGCCGCGTGGCTGCATTACCGACTTGAACCGAGCAATCAGCAAACACTGATTAGAATCTTCGCGCCCTATCTCGCCTACCTAGACCTCTATGTAATGGATGGCGACAAACTGCTCGACCATGTCCGTACTGGTAACAAGCTGCCGCTGTCGAGCCGTCCGTTGAGAAGTCGTGATTTTTTGTTGCCCCTGCCGATTGTCCAGAAACCTATCGACATCTACCTGCGGCTGGCCTCACCACAAATGCTGCGCCCGGCCATTTCATTGAGCAGCGCCCAAGACATTGCCGCCAATGAAAACCGGCCCTTGCTCTATGGCCTTTTATTGGGCTGCGTCGTCATGCTCGCCTTGTATAATTTTGTGCGCTATTGGCTGAGCCGCGAGCTCTCTAACTTATGGCTGTGCGCAATCAATCTATTCCTGTTGTTTGCCGCCTGTACCTTGCTGGGTATCACCAGCTACGGGATTAATGGCCTGCAGCGGTATCAGGTGCTGGCGGCCAACCTGTCGATGTTGGCCGCGCTGGTCTGTTCCCTAGCACTGACCCGGAGCTTCTTCCGCGACGGCCCATCCTATGCTTTTCTCAAGCGCCTGATACTCTCGGAATTTATTCTGATTACGGGTTTGTGTGCGGCCGCGCTGACCACCACATTCATGCCGTTCTCGCTGTTGCTTTATATCTCTTCCGGCCTTTGCGGCCTGAGTATTTTGCTGGTTGCCCTGCACCAGTGGCGCAGCGGCTATGCACCAGCGCGGTTATTTTTCGTCTCGATAGCCATACTCTGCGCGGCTTGCATCGCATCGTTACCCATCCACATTGGCATCTGGCCGATGCCTTCGGACTGGCTGGGCTACAGTTTCCTGCTCACCATCATCAGCAGCAGCAGTGTGCTGTGCCTTGCCATCAGCGAAAGACAGCGCCGCATCACCCAGGAGCGATTCAGCTCAAGCCGCGAGTTGGCAGCCAGCTCAGCCGAACTCAAGGCCAAAGGCGATTTCCTGGCCAAGATCAGCCATGAAATTCGCACCCCAATGAATGGTGTCCTGGGCATGACCGAGTTGCTACTTGGCACCCCGCTCTCAACCAAGCAACGCGACTATGTGCAAACGATCCACAGTTCTGGCAATGAACTGCTCAGCTTGATCAACGAGATCCTCGACATCTCCAAACTCGAATCCGGGCAGATTGAACTGGACGATGTACAGTTCGACTTGAATGCATTGATTGAAGACTGCCTCGACATTTTCCGCGCTAAAGCCGAACAGCAAAAAGTCGAACTGATCAGTTTTATCCAGCCCCAGGTACCGCGTGTTATCAGCGGTGATCCGACGCGCATACGCCAAGCCCTGTTGAGCCTGCTGGACAATGCATTCAAGCAAACCGACGAAGGCGAGATCCTGCTGATCGCAGCACTTGAGAGCAGCGGCGGCAAACCGCGCCTGCGCCTTGCGGTGCAAGACAGCGGCAAGCCAATGGCACCGAGCGAACGTAATGCATTGCTGCATGCCGAACTGCACAGCAAGGACTTCCTCGCGGCCACCAAACTTGGCGGACGCCTGGGACTGATCATCGCCCGGCAACTGATCCGCTTGATGGATGGCGAGTTCGGTATCCAGAATGGCAGCAACCAGGGCTCGACCCTATGGTTGAGCTTGCCAATCGACAGCAAGCTCCTTGAGCAGCCGACCGCCGATCTCGATAGCCCGCTGCAAGAAGCCCGCCTGTTGATCGTCGATGACAACGAGACGTGCCGCAAGGTACTGCTGCAACAGTGCAGCGCCTGGGGACTCAATGTCAGCGCAGTGCCGTCGGGCAAGGAAGCGCTGGCGTTATTGCGTAGCAAAGTGCATATGGGCGAATACTTTGATGTGGTCCTGCTCGACCAGGAAATGCCCGGTATGAACGGCATGCAACTGGCAGCGAAAATCAAAGAAGACCCCAGTTTGAACCGCGACATTTTGTTGATCATGCTCACCGGTATCAGCAACATGCCAAGCAAGATCATCGCCCGCAACGCCGGGATCAAACGCATCCTGGCCAAGCCGGTCGCTGGCTATACGCTGAAAGCAACACTGGCCGATGAATTGACCCATCGTCGCGATGACAAGCCGATCCTGTCAGCTTCAGGCAAGGCTTCCGTCTATAAGCCACCTGCTGACTTCCAGATCCTGGTTGCCGAAGACAACACCATTTCCACTAAAGTCATTCGTGGCATGCTCGGCAAGCTCAACCTTGAACCAGATACCGCCAGCAATGGCGAGGAAGCCCTGCAGGCGATCAAGTCAAAACATTATGATTTGGTGCTGATGGATTGCGAGATGCCAGTACTCGATGGTTTCTCAGCCACCGAACTGCTGCGCGCCTGGGAAGCGGCCGGGCACCGTCCACGCACCCCAGTGGTTGCGCTCACCGCCCACATTCTCAGCGAGCACAAAGAGCGTGCGCGCCAGGCTGGCATGGATGGACACATGTCCAAACCCGTCGAGCTTTCACAGCTGCGTGAACTGATCAATTACTGGATAGAGCAGCGCGCGTCACGCGAAACCACCGCACCTTGATCAACAAACCCCAGGCTCGCGGCTAATCAAGGCTGGAGATCGGTTGCTCAATCGCTGATCATATGCCCCATCGCGGGGCGACGCTCTACACTTGGCCTGAGCCACAACGTTCGCCCATCAACCATTCCTGCAGTTAAGAGCCCGCTAACGGTGTCCGATTTATTCAGCCTGTACCTGAAACTCCTTGTGCTCTACAGCCCGTTCTTCGTGTTGTCGTGCTTTATTGGCCTGAGCCGTGGCTACACGGTGAAGGAGCGCAAGAAGCTGGCCTGGAAAGTCGCCACCGGCGTTCTCATTGCCAGCGTATTGCTGTACCTATTCGGCAAATACATTTTCACCTTGTTTGGCATCACTATCGATGCATTCCGGATTGGCGCTGGCAGCGTGCTGTTTATTTCGGCATTGGGCATGGCCCAGGGAAAATCAGCCGTGCAGACCGATAACGTGCAGCAGGACGTGACCATAGTGCCGCTGACCATCCCACTGACCGTCGGCCCCGGAACCATAGGTGCGTTGCTGTTGATGGGCGCCAGCCAACCGCACTGGGCTGATAAAGTCATCGCGATCCTGGGCATCGCCCTGGCCAGCGTTACCGTTGGCATCGTGCTCTACTTGTCCAACCAGTTTGAGCGCTTGCTCGGCGACCAGGGCTTGCAGATAGTTAGCCGCCTGATGGGGCTTTTTGTCTGCGCATTGGCTGCACAAATCATCTTCACCGGGGTTAAGAACTACCTGATGCCCTAATCCGGTGCGCGACCGTCCGTCGAGTGTTGGTCTCGGCGATTCACGCACCAATGCAGCGCAAAAACCAGTCTTTCGACTGCCTAAAAAACAAATAAAACACTTATAAAACAGACAGTTACATTGTTTGGCACGGATGCTGCCATTGGAATCAAGACTCAAAGTCTCTTCCAACAGCTGCGCATGGAGCCATAAGAATGAAACGCCGTCCTTTTCTGAAAACAACACTTGCCGCAAGTGCATTGCTTCTCAGCGGTCTATTCCCGTTCAGTGCACACGCAGCCGATACCATCAAGGTCGGCATTCTCCACTCACTCTCCGGCACCATGGCCATTTCAGAAACCTCCCTGAAAGACATGGCGCTGATGACCATCGACGAAATCAACGCCAAGGGCGGTGTACTCGGCAAGCAGTTGGAACCAGTGGTGGTGGACCCTGCATCGAACTGGCCGCTGTTTGCTGAAAAAGGTCGCCAATTACTGACCCAGGACAAAGTCGCAGTCACCTTTGGCTGCTGGACCTCGGTCTCGCGCAAATCAGTAATGCCGGTCTACGAAGAACTTAACGGTTTGCTGTTCTACCCGGTTCAGTACGAAGGTGAAGAGCTTTCACCCAACGTGTTCTACACCGGCGCAGCGCCAAACCAACAGGCGATTCCAGCAGTGGAATACCTGATGAGCGAAGACGGCGGCAGCGCCAAACGCTTCTTCCTGCTGGGCACCGACTACGTCTACCCACGCACTACCAACAAAATCCTGCGTGCCTTCCTGCATAGCAAAGGTGTGGCTGACAAAGACATCGAAGAGGTCTACACCCCTTTCGGCCACAGCGATTACCAAACCATCGTAGCCAATATCAAGAAGTTCTCGGCGGGCGGTAAAACAGCGGTTATCTCGACGGTCAACGGCGACTCCAATGTGCCTTTCTACAAAGAGTTGGCCAACCAAGGCATTGAAGCCACAGACGTTCCGGTTATTGCCTTCTCGGTCGGTGAAGAAGAGCTGCGCGGTATAGACACCAAGCCTCTGGTCGGTCAGTTGGCCGCCTGGAACTACTTTGAATCGGTTGAAAACCCGGTCAACGAAGACTTCGTCAACAAATGGAAAGCCTACGCCAAGGCCAAGAACCTGCCAGGCGCTGACAAAGCGGTGACCAACGACCCAATGGAAGCCACCTACGTCGGCATCAACATGTGGGCCCAAGCGGTTGAAAAAGCCGGAACCACTGATGTGGATAAAGTTCGTGACGCCATGGCCGGGCAAACCTTCGACGCGCCATCGGGTTTCACCCTGACCATGGATAAAACCAACCACCACCTGCACAAGCCCGTGATGATTGGCGAGATTCAGGACAACGGTCAGTTTGACGTGGTCTGGCAGACCGACAGCCCAATCCGCGCCCAGCCTTGGAGCCCTTATATCGAGGGTAACGACAAGAAGCCGGACTACGCCGTTAAATCCGAGTAAAGGACTGGCGGCTCGCTTCCGAGCCGCCAGCGTTAATACGCCCAGCGCCTGGGCTTGCTAGACAAGCGCTGGTCACGCCAAAACCTCCATCAAGAGAGGTGGTGCTTTAACAGGAAACTGCATGATGACCTCTGCCCTTTACCGGCTTTTATTCGCGTTCTTGCTCTGCCTGTCATGGTCGAGCAGTCACGCTGGAGACGCTGCTGATTTCAGCGCCGCCAACTCATCCCAAAAGGCCAAGCTGCTGCAAGCCTGGGCGGCTGAACCCGATGCGACTCGCCTGCCATTACTTGAGGCGTTGCAAAACGGCCGCGTTGAAGCCGACAGCAACAAAATCCCCTTTTATAAAACCGACACGGGTTACCAAGCCGCTGAAGGCGGTGATCTGGAACCGGTCGGCAAGCTGCGCAAACTGCGTTTGAATAACCGCTTGCGTGGCTTGATCGCCATCACCATGGCCAGTCACCAATTATTTTCCACAGACTCGGCCGCTCGCCTGCAAGCCGCACAAGAACTGCAGAAAAGTGCCAAGCCCGCACAGCTGCAATTGCTCAATGAACGCGTGGCCCAGGAAGATGATCCCGAGGTCAGCGAAGCATTGTCACTGGCCCTGGCCAGCCTGCAGTTGATTGACAGCGACCCGCAGGTGCGGCTGGCAGCCGTGCGTTTGCTGGGTGAGACCGGCCAGCCGCTGGCCCGTGTACGCCTTGAAAGACTGCTCGCCGACAGCAACGAAACCGATGCGGCTGTGCGCACTGCAGCTGAAACCAGCCTGGCGCAAGTCAAACGTCGTTTGATGGTGGGTGAACTGCTCGGCCAGGCCTTCAGCGGCATGAGCCTGGGCTCGATCTTGCTGCTCGCGGCGCTGGGCCTTGCAATCACCTTTGGCCTGCTCGGCGTGATCAATATGGCCCACGGCGAGATGCTGATGCTGGGTGCCTACTCGACCTACATGGTGCAGGTCATGTTCCAACGCTTTGCCCCTGAAGCGATTGCCCTGTACCCGCTGGTTGCGTTGCCCGTGGCCTTCTTTGTCACCGCAGCCATTGGCATGGCCCTGGAGCGTACAGTTATTCGCCACCTGTATGGCCGCCCGCTGGAAACCCTGCTGGCAACCTGGGGCATCAGCCTGATTCTGATTCAATTGGTGCGCGTGCTATTCGGCGCGCAAAACGTCGAGGTGGCCAACCCTTACTGGCTGTCTGGTGGTATTCAGGTGCTGCCAAACCTGGTGCTGCCCTACAACCGCATCGTGATCATCGCGTTTGCCTTGTTCGTCGTGGTCTTGACCTGGCTGCTGCTGAATAAAACCCGACTGGGCCTCAACGTTCGCGCCGTCACCCAGAACCGCAACATGGCGGCGTGCTGCGGCGTGCCAACCGGACGTGTGGACATGCTCGCCTTTGGCCTCGGCTCGGGCATTGCCGGCCTTGGTGGCGTGGCCCTGAGCCAAATTGGCAACGTCGGTCCCGACCTTGGCCAAAGCTACATTATCGACTCGTTTTTAGTGGTCGTGCTGGGCGGTGTCGGCCAGTTGGCTGGCAGCGTCATGGCAGCCTTTGGCTTGGGTATCGCCAACAAGATTCTTGAGCCGCAGATCGGCGCCGTACTCGGCAAGATCCTCATCCTCGCCTTGATCATTCTGTTTATCCAGAAGCGCCCGCAAGGTTTGTTTGCACTCAAAGGACGGGTAATCGATTAATGACTATGCCCCTGAATCAAACCTTGCTGGCACGCACCAGCGCCAAACTTGGCCCGAGGCTATCAATTGCCATTGGCATTTTAGTCCTGGCGCTGTTGATCGCCCTGCCGCTGCTGCACCTGACGCCCGCTGACAGCGCATTTCACGTTAACGCCTACACCTTGACCCTGGTCGGCAAGATTCTCTGCTACGCCATCGTCGCCCTGGCCCTGGACCTGGTCTGGGGCTACGCCGGGCTGTTATCCCTAGGCCACGGCTTGTTCTTTGCGCTGGGTGGCTACGCGATGGGCATGTACCTGATGCGCCAATCCGCCGGTGATGGTTTGCCAGCCTTCATGAGCTTTCTCGCCTGGAAGGAACTGCCTTGGTACTGGATGGGCACCGACAATTTCATCTGGGCCCTGTGCCTGGTGGTGTTGGCGCCCGGCTTGCTGGCCTTGGTTTTCGGATTCTTCGCCTTCCGTTCACGGATCAAGGGCGTGTACTTCTCGATCATGACCCAAGCACTGACCTTCGCTGGCATGTTGCTGTTCTTTCGCAACGAAACCGGCTTTGGCGGCAACAACGGCTTCACCGACTTCAAGCGCATTCTCGGCTTTGATATCACCGCGCCAGCGACCCGTGCGGCGTTATTTTTAGCCACGGTCATCCTGTTGGTTGCCAGCCTGCTGCTCGGCTGGAAACTGGCCAGAAGTAAATTTGGCCGGGTGCTGACGGCGCTGCGTGACGCAGAAAACCGCTTGATGTTCTGCGGCTATGACCCACGCGGCTACAAGCTGTTTATCTGGGTGCTGTCGGCAGTGCTGTGTGGCTTGGCCGGGGCGCTGTATGTACCTCAGGTCGGCATCATCAACCCCAGCGAAATGTCGCCTACCAATTCGATTGAGGCGGCGGTGTGGGTTGCCTTGGGCGGGCGCGGCACCTTGATCGGTCCATTGCTCGGCGCGGGCGTGGTCAACGGCATGAAGAGCTGGTTCACCGTGGCATTCCCCGAATACTGGCTGTTCGCGCTTGGTGCGCTGTTTATCCTGATCACCCTGTACTTGCCGCACGGCATCATCGGCCTGCTGAAAAGAGGGGAAAAGCAATGAGAGCCACACCCATCCCTGAAGCCATGCTTGAACCTGTTTACGATCCGCTGAGCAGTGCCCGTGATGCAATCGGCGCCGGGCGTCTGGCGGAGAAAGGCCTTAACGTTCGTCACGGCACCATACTGACGCTGGAAGATATCAATGTCAGTTTTGATGGCTTTAAAGCCCTGACCAACCTCAACCTGTACATCGGCGTTGGCGAGCTGCGCTGCATTATCGGCCCCAATGGCGCTGGCAAAACCACGATGATGGATGTCATCACCGGCAAAACCCGTCCGGATAAAGGTAGCGCCTACTTCGGCGAAACGTTGGACCTGACCCGCATGAGCGAAGTCGAAATCGCCCAGTCCGGCATTGGGCGCAAGTTCCAGAAGCCAACGGTGTTCGAGGCGCTTAGCGTGTTTGAAAACCTTGAGCTGGCGCAGAAAACCAATAAGTCAGTCTGGGCCAGCTTGCGCGCCAAACTCAGCGGCGAGCAGCGTGAGCGGATCGATGAAGTACTCGAAACCATCCGCCTGGATGGCTCGCGCGAACGTCAGGCGGGCTTGCTCTCCCACGGCCAGAAGCAGTTTCTTGAGATCGGCATGCTGCTGATGCAGGACCCGCAACTGTTGCTGCTTGATGAGCCCGTAGCGGGCATGACAGATGCCGAAACCGAGTTCACCGCTGAGCTGTTCAAGTCACTGGCTCGCAAGCACTCGCTGATGGTGGTTGAGCACGACATGGGCTTTGTCGGCTCAATCGCCGATCACGTCACCGTCCTGCATCAAGGCAGCGTACTTGCCGAAGGCTCGCTCAATGATGTGCAGGCAGATGAACGGGTGATCGAAGTTTATCTTGGCCGTTAAGCCCATAAGTAGCTGACTCCGGGTGCGAGTCCCCAGCATCCGGAAATACGCACAAGCAAGGAACATCCCTATGCTGCAAGTTCAACAATTGCATCAGTACTACGGCGGCAGCCACATCCTGCGCGGCTTGTCCTTCGACGTCAAAATCGGCGAAGTCACCTGCCTGTTGGGTCGCAACGGCGTTGGCAAGACCACGCTACTCAAATGCCTGATGGGCCTGATCCCCGCCAAGCAGGGCGACATCAAGTGGGAAGACCAGGCCATTACCGGCTTCAAGCCACACCAGCGCGTGCATGCGGGTATTGCCTACGTGCCGCAAGGGCGAGAAATATTCGGCCGCCTCACCGTAGAAGAAAACCTGTTGATGGGCCTTTCGCGCTTTCCCGGCAGCCAAGCCAAGGAAGTGCCAGGGTTTATATATGAGCTGTTTCCAGTGCTCAAAGAGATGAAACTGCGCCGCGGTGGTGACCTGTCAGGCGGGCAGCAGCAGCAACTGGCTATCGGCCGTGCCCTGGCCAGCCAACCACGCCTGCTGATACTCGATGAACCGACTGAAGGTATTCAGCCTTCGGTAATCAAGGAGATCGGCGTGGTGATCAAAAAACTGGCTGAACGTGGCGACATGGCGATCCTGTTGGTCGAGCAGTTCTACGATTTTGCTGCAGAACTGGCCGACCAGTATCTAGTGATGTCACGGGGCGAAATTATCCAGCAAGGTCGCGGTGAAACCATGGAGGCAGACGGCGTAAGAGGCTTAGTGGCGATTTAAAGTTTCGGGCTTTTAAAAGCCGCAAGCAGCACCCAAACTAGCGCATACGCTTAACTGAAGTCTGAATAGCCAGCTCCTTATGAATGCACCTATTACCCAAGGCATTTTCACGCCCAGCTGGCACGCCGAGCTGGAGCTTGGCTATGCCCGTGACGCCGACACCACCCGGCCGGTGATGCGCCGCCACAAAGGCCCGCTGCGGGTGCAAAAGCACCTGTACGCCGAAGGCCCGCAGGTGTGCCAGCACATTATTGTCCACCCGCCGGGAGGGATTGCCGGAGGCGATCGCCTGGATATCGACGTCAACCTCGGTGAGAACGCATGGGCCCAATTAACCAGCCCTGGTGCCGCCAAATGGTATCGCGCCGCTGGCCCGGCTTATCAGCAATTGAATATACGGGTTGAAGCTGGGGCGACACTGGAATGGTTGCCCCAGGAAACCATCGTCTATAGCGCGGCCCAAGCGGAGCTGACAAGCAATATCGAGTTGCTCGGCGATGGGCAATTATTTTATTGGGATATCGTTGCCCTCGGTCGCCCGGCCAGCCATGAACGCTTTGACCTTGGCCACTTTCAAGCCGAGCTCAACATTCGCCGTGACGGCGAACTGCTCTGGCATGAGCGCCAACGAGTCGTCGGCGATGACGGCTTGCTCGACTCGCCGATCGGCCTGGATGGCTACCCGGTATTCGCCACCCTGCTGCTCAGCGCCGAGATCGCCCCAGAGCTGCTTGAGCAATGCCGCGAGCTGGCCGCAGACAACAAGCTGGAGCTACGCGGCGACCTCAGCCAGCTGCCGGGCATGCTGGTCGCTCGCTGCCTGGCCCGCGAAGCCCTGCATGCCCGCGCGTGGTTGATCCAGCTGTGGCAACTTCTGCGCCCTGCGGTGCTTGGCCGCAAAGCGGTACCACCAAGAATCTGGAATACCTAATTATCGACACCTTGTCGGGAGATACACAGATGGATTTAAGTCCACGGGAAAAAGACAAACTGCTGATTTTCACTGCCGGGCTGGTCGCTGAGCGCCGCTTGGCTCGTGGGGTCAAGCTCAACTACCCGGAAGCCATTGCCTTGATTTCCGCAGCGCTGCTCGAAGGTGCTCGCGATGGCAAGACAGTTGCTGAGTTGATGCACTTCGGCACGACCCTGCTCAGCCGCGATCAGGTCATGGAAGGCATACCGGAAATGATCCCGGAAATTCAGGTCGAGGCGACTTTTCCAGACGGTACCAAGCTGGTCACCGTGCACCAGCCCATCGCCTGATCGCCGCATTGCACCAAGGAGCTTCGCGTGAATATCGACAACGCAACCGAAGATGATCTACCTGAGCTGCTGGCGATTTATAACGATGCGGTGCTCAACAGCACCGCTATCTGGAATGAGACAACGGTTGATCTGGAAAACCGCCGCATCTGGCTGCGCGAACGGCAGGGTTCGGGGTTTCCGGTACTGGCCGCACGCAATAGCACCGGGCGCTTGGTCGGCTACGCCACCTATGGCACCTGGCGCAGTATCGAGGGGTTCAAGCACACCGTTGAGCACTCAGTCTATGTCTGCGCCGACCAACGCGGCCTGGGTATAGGTCCGGCGCTGATGAAAGCGCTGATTGAGCGCGCACGCAGCGCCAAGCTGCATGTGATGGTCGCGGCAATTGAGAGCGAAAACCGCGCTTCAATTCGCCTGCACAAACAGCTGGGGTTCAGCACCACCGGGCAAATGCCGCAAGTGGGACGCAAGTTTGACCGCTGGCTCGACCTGACATTCATGCAGCTCAACCTGAACACGGACGAACAGGACGACACCGAGGAGTAACGCCGAATGAGCAGGGCCCAACTACGTCGCGTACACCCGGAAAGCTTTGCCCACTATCGCCAAGGCTTGATTGAACTGCTGCTCGATGCAGTCAAACACGGCGCATCAGTCGGTTTCCTGGCTGACCTGAGTGAAGACGAGGCATACGACTACATGAACCTTGTTCAAGCCGAGGTTAACGCTGGCAACCTGCTGCTTTGGGTGGTCGTCGACAACGAACAGGTGCTGGCCAGTGTACAGCTCGATTTGTGCCAAAAAGCCAATGGCCGCAATCGTGCAGAGGTGCAAAAACTATTGGTTCTGCATCAGTTCCGTCGCCATGGCCTGGGCCAACAACTGATGCGTGCAGTTGAACAAGAAGCCATCAAGCAAAAGCGCGGGCTGCTCTATCTCGATACCGAGGCAGGCTCCAGCGCCGAACTTTTCTATCGCAGCCAAGGCTACCAGCGGGTCGGTGAGCTGCCCAATTATTGCCAAAGCCCCGACGGTAATTACTCACCGACGGCCATTTATTTCAAAACCATGGGACAACCCGCATGATTCCAGGTGAATACCAGGTCCTGCCCGGCGACATCGAGCTCAACCCCGGCCGGCGCACCATAAGCCTTGACGTAGCCAATAGCGGCGACCGCCCGATTCAGGTGGGTTCGCACTATCACTTCTTCGAAACCAATGATGCACTGACCTTTGACCGAGCCGCAGCCCGAGGCATGCGCCTGAATATTCCGGCGGGCACCGCCGTGCGCTTCGAGCCGGGCCAGTCGCGTCAGGTCGAGTTGGTTGACCTGGCAGGCGAACGCCGGGTGTTCGGTTTTGCCGGACGAATTATGGGTGACCTTTGATACGCCAGCCTGACACAGGACATATTCAATGAAAATCAGCAGACAAGCCTACGCAGACATGTATGGCCCGACCGTGGGCGACAAGGTGCGCCTGGCCGATACCGAACTCTGGGTCGAAGTCGAGAAAGACTTCACCCACTACGGTGAAGAAGTGAAGTTCGGCGGCGGCAAAGTGATCCGTGACGGCATGGGCCAGGGTCAACTCTGCGCCAAGGATGTCGTCGACACCCTGATCACCAACGCCTTGATCATCGACCACTGGGGCGTAGTCAAAGCCGACGTTGGCATCAAGGACGGGCGCATCGCGGCCATCGGCAAAGGCGGTAACGCCGATATCCAGCCGGATGTAACCATCGCCGTGGGCGCGGGCACTGAAGTCATTGCTGGCGAAGGCATGATCCTCACCGCCGGTGGTATCGACTCCCATATTCACTTCATCTGCCCGCAACAGATTGAAGAGGCGTTGATGAGCGGCGTGACCACCATGATTGGTGGCGGCACCGGCCCGGCAACCGGCACCAACGCCACCACCTGCACTTCCGGCCCCTGGCACATGGCGCGCATGCTCCAGGCCGCCGATGCATTCCCGATGAATATTGGCTTCACCGGCAAAGGCAACGCCAGCCTGCCGGAGCCACTTATCGAGCAAGTCAAAGCTGGAGCCATTGGCCTCAAGCTGCATGAAGACTGGGGCACCACGCCAGCGGCTATCGACAATTGCCTGAGCGTTGCCGACCAGTACGACGTGCAGGTGGCCATCCATACCGACACACTGAATGAGTCGGGCTTCGTCGAAACCACCCTTGGCGCTTTCAAGGGCCGCACCATTCATACCTATCACACCGAAGGTGCCGGTGGCGGCCATGCACCAGACATCATCAAGGCCTGCGGCTTTCCCAACGTGCTGCCCAGCTCGACCAACCCGACCCGGCCCTTCACCAAAAACACCATTGATGAACACCTCGATATGCTTATGGTTTGCCATCACCTGGACCCAAGCATTGCTGAAGACGTGGCCTTCGCTGAAAGCCGTATTCGTCGTGAAACCATCGCCGCCGAAGATATCCTGCATGACCTCGGCGCGTTCTCGATGATCAGCTCGGACAGCCAGGCCATGGGCCGCGTCGGCGAGGTCATCACCCGCACCTGGCAGACCGCCGACAAGATGAAGCAACAACGCGGCGCCTTGCCCGGTGACGGCGAAGGCAACGACAACTTCCGAATCAAGCGCTATATCGCCAAATACACCATCAACCCGGCGATCACCCACGGCATCAGCCATGAAGTCGGCTCGATCGAAGTCGGCAAATGGGCGGACCTAGTGCTTTGGCGCCCGGCGTTCTTCGGCGTTAAACCAACCTTGATCCTCAAGGGTGGGGCAATTGCCGCCAGCTTGATGGGCGATGCCAACGCCTCGATCCCAACGCCGCAACCGGTTCACTACCGCCCCATGTTTGCCAGTTACGGCGGTTCTCGTCATGCCACTTGCCTGACCTTTATCAGCCAGGCCGCAATGGCAGCCGGGGTTCCTGAGCAGTTGGGTTTGAAGAAACAGATTGCGGTGGTCAAAGGTTGTCGCGAGGTTAAGAAAACCGATCTTATCCACAACGATTACCTGCCCAATATCGAGGTCGATGCGCAGAACTACCAAGTCAAAGCCGACGGCCAGCTGCTCTGGTGCGAGCCCGCGGAAGTCTTGCCGATGGCCCAGCGTTACTTTCTGTTCTAGGAAACTGCTGAAAACGACAGCTCAGCGAAGCAACGGTTGGCTGCACGCGACAAAAACAACAAGGCCCGCAATCGCGGGCCTTGTGCCAGAGTCGTCAACAGCGCCCTAGCGTAGCTGGCTGTCTTTACTGGCGCGGCGATTGTAACCCGTGGCGCCTGCGTTGGCTTTGTCTTCAGCCGCCTGACAGCTCACGCACAGGCGCACACCTTTGATGGCCTCACGCCGCGCCTGCGGGATCGGCGCATCGCACTCTTCACAGTGATGCAGGCTCTCGCCTTGCGGTAACTGGCTGCGCGCCCGCGCGACGGCATCCTCGATACTGCTGTCGATCTGCTCTTGCACCGCACCATCACTTGCCCAGCCGCCTGCCATGGGAACCTCCTGAGAAAGAAGCCTGAAGCATCAGCATATGCGCCAAACCTATGTGATTGGCAAGCGCAGGTCGTCGCTCGGGTTACTCCTTCACGTCCATAAACTCTTCGGCCCAGACAATGTACTCCTCGGGCAGGGTGTACTTGAGCGCCAGCTCCGAGGCGCTCAACTCCGAGGCAACAGCCCCGCGCTGTTCACGCAGGCAATCGTAGGTTGCCTTGATCGCCGCGAAATAAGCGGCGTGGCCATTCACCACGATACGCACGCCAAGCTTGGCCAGGCGCGCGTCATCACGCAGTTTCGGGTTGCCGTAAGTCACCAGCATCAATGGCACGCTCAAGTGCTCGGCAATTTTCTCAAGGTGCTCGAAATCTTCGATACCCACGATGCAAATGCCATCGGCTCCAGCTTGTTGATAGGCCACAGTGCGGCTGATCACCTCATCCACACTCAGTACACCAGCATGGGTCCGGGCGATGATCGCCAAATCGGGATCAACCCGCGCCTCAAGTGCTGCACGAATTTTACCGACGCCTTCCGCGACACTGATCAAGTCTGTTGATTTACGCCCGAACTGCGCTGGCAGCAAGGTATCTTCAATGGTCAACGCGGCGATACCCGCTCGTTCCAACTCAACCACAGTACGCATGACATTAAGCGCGTTGCCATAACCATGGTCGGCGTCGGCAATAACCGGCAAGCGGCTGACGCGGCCAATACGGGTGGCCTGTTCGACAAATTCGCTGAGGGTGATCAAGGCAAAGTCAGGGGCGGCGATGACCTGCAGCGAAGCCACCGAACCGCCGAGAATACCCACTTCAAACCCCAGGTCGGCAGCGATACGGGCAGACATCGGATCAAAAACCGAAGCCGTATGAAAACAACTCTCTGTGGCGAGCAAAGCGCGAAAAGCGCTGCGCAACTCATGGTGGGAAGCTCGTTGCATGATTGGCATAGACTGAATATTCCAAAAAACTGATAGTGAAACGACACTCGCTCTCGCCACGTTCCGTATCGGGCAGGGTCAAAGCTTTCCAGATAGCGCACTTTGCCGAGGATCGGCATTGGGTAGCCAGCGCTTTAAAATGGCTGAGAAACTGCCGTCATGGCGCATATCATCAAAAGCCCGTTGCCAAGCCGCGACAATTTTCGGGTCTGTCTTTAACGAAAAAGCGATGTAATAAGCCGATTGCATAAAGGGCACATGGCTCTGTACCTCAGCAACTTTCAGACCACCCGTGGCCAGTTCGTCCTTGAGCGTGACATCCTGCGTGGCAATCAGCTTAACCCGACCATATTTCAACATGGTCACCATATTCTTCGGGGTGCTGACGCCGTATAGATTTTCAAAGCCCAACTCAGTCAGCGCATCATAGGTGTACCACTTTTTGGGTACAGCCAATGGGCCGCTGGCCTTGGCATCAAGCAAGCTATTGAACTTCAAATTGCGGGATTTGAGCGAGTAAAAGCTGGTTGTACCGACCAGAATCGGCCCCACCCATTGGAACAGTTTTTCACGCTCAGGGGTACGCACCGTTGAGAAAATCGCGGTGTCGGGCTCATGCGAGGCTTTATAGTAGCCGCGCGCCCAAGGCCTGATCTTTATCACCGCATCATGGCTGCCGGTACGCGAAACCAACTCGCGCGCGATCTCCACCGACATGCCACGCAACTGATTATCCTCGGTAAAAGCTAGCGGCGCGGCCTCTTCGGTATACAGGCGTATGGCCGCACTGGCGCTGGCAGTTAACAGACTCAGCAGCAGAACGGCGATACACTTTTGCTGCAATGAACGCATCAAGCCCAACCCCTGTACTCACAATTATGACGGCGGTCATTGACCCCCAATGCTCCAAGGCATTGTCCAGTAGACGTCCGAACAGGCCTGTGCATTACATTGATCCAATGCTATCGGCCAACGCTTGGCGTTTGCTTAGTAAATTCCTCGCGCAGCGCAGTTTATCAATGCGTGTCAAAAACGATCTTTAGACCCTAACATGACTCAATTGGGCACAATTTGCAGCCGAAAACGCGCTCTTTGATGACGCTATTGCCGACAGCCTGAACAAAAATCACACACTTGAACCGACAATCGGACTAGCCTCGAAGGCTCAAGCAGGCGATGATCGCCATTCAACCCAGTGCTATGACAGATATGATCGACACTACAGAAGCCACAACGCCTAAACACAAACCTCGCCCGCTTATTGATTTGCTCGTCAGCATCGTCATACCGTCATTGGTACTGATGAAGCTCAGCGGTGAAACACGTCTCGGTCCAGACGGTGCCTTGATGCTGGCATTGGCATTCCCCATTGGCTGGGGCGCGTTCGAGCTGATCAAGTACCGTAAATTCAATTTCATTGCCCTGCTGGGGCTTGTCAGTGTCTTGCTGACCGGCGGCATTGGCTTGCTACACCTGAATAACCAGTGGCTGGCGATCAAGGAAGCTGCAGTACCCGGCGTAATTGGTATCGCCGTGCTCGTATCGACACGCACACGTTACCCGCTGATTCGCACCATGCTGTTCAACAAGACCGTACTCAATGTCGACAAGATTCAACAACGGCTTGAGGAAGGCGGCAACACTAAGCAGTTTGAGGCACGCCTGCTCAAGGCCACCTACCTGCTCAGCGCCACCTTCTTTTTCTCATCGGTAATGAACTACATTTTGGCGCGCTGGATCGTTGTCAGCCCTGCAGGCAGTGAAGCCTTCAACGATGAACTGGGCCGCCTGACGCTCCTGAGCTATCCAATGATCGCGATCCCGTCGATGATCATGATGATGGCTATCTTCTATTACCTGTGGCGCACCATTCATGGCCTGACCGGTTTGAAGCTAGAAGAAATCATGCACCAAGCTGAGCAAGACAAGCAGTCCTGAGCCCCAGCAACGAGCATGGCGTCTTCTCGCCCAGGCACAGCTGAGCACGCGCCAGTAAAGCGGCGAGTCGTGCCTGCGTGCTGACACTTTCGGTTTACCTGGGTTTATTTCTCTCAGCCCTGGGCGCGGCCACCTTACTGCCGCTGCAGTCTGAAGCCCTGTTGGTTGGCCTGCTGCTCAGCCATGACTACTCGGTCTGGCTGCTGCTACTGGCCGCCAGTCTGGGCAATATTCTCGGCTCGGTGATTAACTGGTGGCTCGGTCGCTACATTGAACACTTCAGTCAGCGCCGCTGGTTTCCGGTAAAGCCGCAGCAGCTTGAGCGCGCGCAGGCTTTTTACGCGCGCTACGGCCGCTGGAGCCTGCTGCTCAGCTGGGCGCCGGTCATTGGTGATCCTCTGACCTTGGTCGCCGGGGTTATGCGTGAGCCGCTGTGGCGTTTTCTATTGCTGGTCACCCTTGCCAAAGTCGCACGCTACGGCATTTTGACCGTGATTACCCTGAATCTCAGCTAGCCAGCAGCCCTTCATTTGTCGCAAAGCGCAACACATGGGGAGCATTCGTGCGCCAGCTCGCATAGAATGCGCGGCCGTTTTTCAGGAACAGCGCGCAGCATGTCTTTTTCTACTCCAGCCCGCGCCTGCGGCATCGACTTCGGCACATCCAACTCAACCGTCGGCTGGCAGCGCCCAGGCGTTGACGCCTTGATTGAGCTCGAAGATGGCAAGATCACCCTGCCCTCGGTTATTTTCTTTAACTTTGAGGAGCGTCGCCCGGTTTACGGCCGACTGGCCTTGCACGAATACCTTGAAGGTTATGAGGGGCGTTTGATGCGCTCCCTGAAAAGCCTGCTTGGCTCAAAACTCCTGAAGAGTGAAACCACGGTGCTCGGCAGTGCCTTGCCCTTCAAGGACCTGCTTGGTTTCTTTATTGGCGAACTGAAAAACCGCGCCGAAACCGTTGCTGAGCGCCCCTTTGAAGAAGTGGTGCTCGGTCGTCCGGTGTTTTTCGTCGACGATGACCCGGTTGCCGATCAGGAAGCGCAAAACACCCTGATCGCCGTTGCCCACAAACTTGGGTTCAAAGACGTTTCCTTCCAGTACGAACCCATTGCCGCCGCATTCGACTACGAAAGCACCATTGCCAAGGAAGAGCTGGTCTTGATCGTCGACATTGGCGGCGGTACTTCCGACTTCTCGCTGGTACGCCTGTCGCCCGAGCGCCGTGCCGTTGCCGAACGTCATGAGGATATTCTGGCCACCGGCGGCGTGCACATCGGCGGCACCGACTTCGACAAACAACTGAGTCTGCAAGGGGTGATGCCGCTGTTCGGTTACGGCAGTCGCATGAAAAGCGATGCATTGATGCCAACCAGCTTTCACCTCAACCTGGCGACCTGGCATACCATTAATGCGGTGTACGCGCAAAAATCCCAGCTGTCGCTGAAAAGCATGCGTTACGACATCGTCGATCCAACGGGTATCGACCGCCTGTTCAAACTGATTGAACAACGCGCCGGCCATTGGCTAGCCATGCAGGTTGAAGACAGCAAGATCGAGCTGACCGAGAAAGATGTGCGGCCGATTGACCTCAAGCGCGTAGAGCCTGGCCTGGTTGCAGAGCTAAGCCGTGAGCTGTTTGACAGCTCTATCGAGCCGCTGCTTGAACGCATCCGCGCCAGCGTCAGCCAACTGCTGAGCAGCGCAGGTGTCGGTGTGGCCGACGTCGATACAGTGTTCTTCACCGGCGGTTCCAGCAGCATTCCGGCGCTGCGCCAAAGCGTCGCGGCCATGCTGCCCAACGCCCGCCATGTTGAAGGCAATAACTTCGGCAGCATCGGCAATGGCCTGGCAATTGAGGCGCACAAACGTTACGGCTAAGGTGAGGGCGACAGACTCAGGCTTGCGGATAGGCGCAAGTACGCGGCTCCAGAGCGCTGGATTCGATATTGAGCATGTCGCCTTACTGAATAATTTCAGGCGCGATGTGGCGGGATCGAGCCTGTTGCCTGCCGGGGTCAGTTGAGCCGCTTTTCGAAGTAGACACGCTTGAAGCCGTCCTCGGTACGACGCCCCACTTGCACATAACCGAGCCTGGAATAGATTGCCAGGTTGGCGCTCATCAGCTCATTGGTATACAGCTGCACGGCATCAATTGCGAGCTTGCGGCCAGCCTGTTCACAAAAACCAATCAACAACTTGCCCACGCCCTGGCCAGCAGCGCTGGGCAAGACAGCCACATTCTCCAGAAGTAGCTTCCCGGCGCTGGCATAAAACACAATAAACCCAAGCAAACTGCCGTTTGCATCAGTCGCGACGTAGACGATACCCGCGGCAATCTGCGCGGCATAATCGGCGAGCATTGGTGCGGGCTTGCGCCCGATCACAGGCACATAGCGCGCATAGGCTTGTTCAGCACAGTCTCGAATGCTCGACTCATCACTGGCGATGGCCAACCTGATCATGGCAACCTCTTGAGCAGTTGATCCACCGATAGATTTAGACGCGCTGCTCTGCAAAGCCCAAAGCCAGGCACGGGATGCCTGGCTTGTGGCTTGACGACTGAAGAGACCAGCAGTGGCACCCGTCAGGAATGCAGGTTAATTAACGCGGAACAGCAGGCGCCTTGGTTGGTTTCTTGCCTTTGCCTTTCTTGGCATTGGCGCGCTCTCTGGCCGCTTCCTGGTTCTTGGCAAAGGCTGCAGCCTTGGCTTGCTCGCGCTTGTCCCATGGCTTGCTGCCATCGCTGGCGCGTGGCGGCAGGCCTGTGTGTTGGGTCAGCATTGGCTTGCCGACTTTCTTGCTACCCGCAGGCGTCGAGTTCTTGCGCCGCGCACTTTGATAACCATCAACCGCTGGCTGGAACGCCGGGATCAGCTGGTTCTTGCCATTACCAATCAAGTCGCTACGGCCCATGCGCTCAAGCGCTTCACGCAGCATTGGCCAGCCACGCGGGTCGTGGTAACGCAGGAAAGCCTTGTGCAAGCGGCGCTGGGCCTCGCTCTTAACAATGGTCACGCCATCGCTCTTGTAGGTCACCTTGCGCAGCGGGTTTTTACCCGAGTGATACATGGCCGTCGCTGTCGCCATTGGCGATGGATAGAAGGCCTGGACTTGGTCGGCACGGAAACCGTTGCCTTTGAGCCAGAGCGCCAGGTTCATCATGTCTTCATCAGTGGTGCCCGGGTGCGCAGCGATAAAATAAGGAATCAGGTATTGCTCCTTACCCGCCTCTTTCGAGTACTTCTCGAACATGCGCTTGAACTTGTCGTAGCTGCCGATACCCGGCTTCATCATCTGATTGAGCGGGCCTTCTTCGGTGTGTTCCGGCGCGATCTTGAGGTAACCACCTACGTGATGGGTGACCAGTTCCTTGACGTACTCCGGTGACTCGACCGCAAGGTCGTAACGCAGGCCGGATGCGATCAGGATCTTCTTCACGCCGGGCAACGCGCGGGCAGAACGATACAACTGGATCAGCGATGAGTGATCGGTATTGAGATTCTCGCAGATGCCGGGGAACACGCAGGATGGCTTGCGGCACGCGGCTTCGATTTCCGGGCTCTTGCAGGCAATGCGGTACATATTGGCAGTCGGTCCGCCGAGGTCAGAAATAACCCCGGTGAAGCCTGGCACCTTGTCGCGGATCTCTTCGATCTCGCGAATAATCGATTCTTCGGAACGGTTCTGGATAATCCGCCCTTCGTGCTCGGTGATCGAACAGAAGGTACAGCCGCCAAAGCAGCCACGCATGATGTTCACCGAGAAGCGAATCATCTCGTAAGCCGGAATTTTCTCTTTACCGTAGGCCGGGTGCGGAACACGGGCGTAAGGCATGCCGAACACGTAATCCATCTCTTCGGTGGTCATCGGGATCGGCGGCGGGTTGAACCAGACATCGACATCACCATGACGCTGCACCAGAGCGCGTGCGTTGCCCGGATTGGTCTCCAAGTGCAGCACGCGATTGGCGTGGGCATAGAGCACGCCATCACCGCGAACTTTCTCGAACGAAGGCAAGCGGATCACGGTTTTGTCACGCTCAAGGCGCGGGTGCGGCAGCAGTTGGACTACCTTGGCTTCATTGGGGTCTTCAACCGGGCCTTTTTCCTGCTCGATGGCGCAGGCCGCAGTATCTTGAGTGTTCACGTACGGGTTGATGATCTTGTCGATCTTGCCCGGACGGTCGATGCGTGTGGAGTCGATCTCCATCCAGCCTTCAGGCGTGTCACGGCGAATAAAGGCGGTGCCGCGAATGTCATTGATGTCTTCGATCTTCTGCCCGTAAGACAGGCGCTGGGCGATCTCGACCACTGCGCGCTCAGCGTTGCCGTACAGCAGGATATCGGCGCAGGCATCAATCAGGATCGAGTGGCGAACCTTGTCCTGCCAGTAATCGTAATGGGCAATGCGGCGCAAGGATGCCTCAATGCCACCGAGCACAATCGGCACGTGCTTGTAGGCTTCCTTGCAGCGCTGGCTATACACCAGGCTGGCACGGTCCGGACGGCTGCCCGCCTGGCCACCCGGGGTGTAGGCATCGTCCGAGCGGATCTTCTTGTCCGCAGTGTAGCGGTTGATCATCGAGTCCATGTTGCCGGCAGCGACGCCGAAGAACAGATTCGGCTCGCCGAGCTTCATGAAGTCGTCTTTGGACTGCCAGTTGGGCTGGGCGATGATCCCGACACGGAAGCCCTGCGCTTCAAGCAAACGGCCAATAATGGCCATGCCGAACGAGGGATGATCGACATAGGCATCACCGGTGACGATGATGATGTCACACGAATCCCAGCCAAGCTGATCCATCTCCTCCCTGCTCATTGGCAGGAAAGGCGCTGGTCCGAAACATTCGGCCCAGTATTTTGGATAATCGAATAATGGCTTGACTGCTTGCATGACGGTAACCGAAAGGTTCATGGATTTTCACGGGCGCGGATAATAGCACAATTTTTAACCAAACCCGACGCCTACGCTCAGGCTTTAACGCTATAAAAACCGCTAAACCCCTCTTCTGCCGGTACAGCAACGCAAATGAGCAAAAGCTGACTGCCCCAGCACAGCGAACTCGACAAGACACAATCAAACTTTTGTATCGACCTGCAAAGCCCAATCAAAACGCACCCGAAGACACGCAACAATCAGTTACATCTGCGTAGCTAAATTGCTATTACACCGTCTTCAGCCACCGCCAAGTGTTACCCGACCAAAGACCCAACACAACTTTAGGCCACTACTGGCCTCTTGCCGAAGACCTGACACTAAAACCGTCTAAACCGAGCGATTACAGGCATGAGCCTGCTCGGCTCAACCAGATATACCGCTTGGCCAATCGAGCATTCCCAGCGAGTGCACATTATTAAATTGGTCACTGAGGGCATAATAGTGAAAGGTCAAAACGAACGAATTTACAGCCGTTTTATCGCGTTAAAGAACCTAACAACAGCCGATATAAATGCGATGTATAGGATTTATTCCACGTTTTACCAAAACACCTCGCACGCTACATTTCTAAGCGATCTGCAGAATAAAACCGGCGCAATCATTGCTCGCACACGTCGTGCAAAACGGATAATCGGCTTCTCTACGCTGACTGTTTTTAACTGCGACATAGACGGCAAGAAAATTCGCGGCATTTTCAGCGGTGACACAATTGTCGAACCCGAATTCTGGGGCAGCCGCTGCCTGCACGTCGCGTTCTACCAGCAAATTCTGCTGGCCCGCCTGCGTCACCCCTTTACCCCGCTGTACTGGTTCCTGATTTCCAAGGGCTACAAAACCTATCTGCTACTGACACGCAACTTTTACGATTACTACCCGGACCGAAACCAGCCAAACAGCAAGCTACGCAATATCGTCAGCGCCTTCAGCAAACAGCAATACCCAAACGCCTTCGACCCGGAGCGCATGCTGCTGGACTTTGGCGAAGGCGCGGCTTGCCTGGATGAAAATATCGCCCAGATAACCCCTGAAATTCGCGCCCAAGAGCCTGACATCGCCTATTTCGAGGACTGCAACCCAAGTTGGCGACAAGGCACCGAACTGCCTTGTGCCGGAGAAATCTCCTTCTCGGCGCTGACAAAGTATTGCTATCACCTAAGCCTCAAAGTCATCCGCCTGAAGCTCAAGCAACGTGCAATAGCCAAAACCCAGACCGCCCCGAATGTGCTCAAGGGCGACACCGCAGGGCCTGAGATATGACTCGATCACTGTCGAGCCGACTTGGCCATGGGCTGCTTAAAACCTTCATGCAGCGCGGCTTGCACCGCTTCGAACGAGAAGCGCCAAAACTGGAACTGATCCAACGAAGCCTGTTGCAAAAATGGCTGCATGGCCACACGCGCACAGTGTCAGCCACCCGTTACCACCTCAAGGCTAACGACAGCTGGGAACAATTCGCCAACAAGCAGCCATGCACGACCTACGACAGCTATCGAAAACTCATAGAGCTACAGCGCAGCCAACAAAATAAGCAGTTGTTCGACAGCCCAGTGAGCCGCTACCAACCCACTAGCGGCTCGACCTCGGCGATTAAGTGGATTCCCTATACCCAGGCTTTTCTAGGCGAACTTGATCAGGCGATTACACCTTGGATTGGCGACCTGTATCGGCAATTCCCAAAGATTGCACAAGGCAGCCATTACTGGTCGCTGTCCTGGATCCCGACCTCACTGCGTGATGCAAGCAGCCATGAACTCAATGATGACATGCAGCTCATGTCCCTCGGCAAACGCCTGATCGCAGGCCTGACCCAAACAGCCCCCGCCTCAATTGCCCTGGCTAGAACTGCTGAGGATTCACTGTTCGCAACCTTGGCCTACCTGGCCGCCGACGAACACCTGAGCGTCATATCAATCTGGAGCCCGACTTTTGGGCTTGGCCTTCTCGAACAACTCGGCAGTTGTCGTGAAGAACTGATAGAGGTTCTTCAACAAGGCACCTGGGGTATGCGCGCCGAAGCCATGGCGGGCCTTAAATGCCCGCGAGCCCATAAAGCAGCACAGCGTTTGAAAGCCTGGAATGGAGTTGCTGACCCCGCCTTCTTTGCAGAGCTTTGGCCCCGCCTGGCCCTGTTGAGCGCTTGGGATACCGCCGCGGCTTCACCTTGGGCACAACAACTGCAAAAGTTGCTGGCGCACGCACAGTTCCAAGGTAAAGGCTTGTGGGCAACAGAGGGCGTCGTCAGCATTCCTTTGCGCAACCACTGCCCGCTTGCCTACCGCAGCCATGTGTATGAGTTTGAAGACCTCGAAAACGGACAGATCCTGGCCCCGTGGCAATTGCGCAAAGGCCAGCAGGTCATGCCCTTGCTCACCACAGGCAGTGGCTTTGCGCGCTACCGTATGAACGATGTCCTGCAGGTGAGCGACCACTGGCGAACCCTGCCTTGCTTCACCTTTCTCGGTCGCAATGATGGCTCCGACCTGGTTGGCGAAAAGATCAGCGCGGCGCTCGCACAAAGCATAATCGACGGACTGAGCTACTCAGGCCAGCTCCCCATTACCTTGCTAGCCCTCAACGACTGCGTGCGAGGTAAACCCGGTTATGTATTGCTGGTTGAAGGCCCGGCCAACTCAAACTCAATGTCTACCACGGCCCTGGCTGCTCAACTTGAGCACGCACTTCTAAAGAACTTTCACTACCGCCTGGCACGCGACCTCGGCCAACTGGCTCCCGCCCACTGCATTTGCCTACCGAACATGCGCCAGATCTATCTGGAGCAATCACGCGCCCGCGGGATGCTTGAAGGCAACATAAAGCTCGAAGCATTGCGGCACTGGAGCGGTCCACTGCCAATGGCGCTTCGCCAGGCACTGGAGGCAACCGCGTGAATAAAGAAATCCGCACACGCCTGGCCACGGCCAAAGACGAAAGCGCCCTGCGTGAATTGCTCAGGCGCGTTCCACAAATGGGCAGCGTTACCCTGACATTTGAACGAGAACCTGATTTTTTTATCGGTGCGCGAGTGAGTTGCGAGCATGAGCACGTACTGGTTTGCGAAGAACTGGATACCCCTGGCGTGCTTATCGCCATGATTGATATTGGCAAACGTCAGCAATACATCAATGGCCAGGTTGAATCCGTCAGGTACCTGCATGACTTGCGTATCGTCCCCGAAAGCCGCGGCGGCAAGGCCTTGAAGGCGTTGTTTATTGCGGTTGCCGAACACATGAGCGCCGAGGATGAGTGGATGGAAGCGGTCATCCTGGAGGAAAACCTGATTCCACTGGGTATTATCGGTCGCGGCCGACCTTGGCTGCCTGGCTTCTATCCTGCTGGTCGTGTCATCACCAGCCTGCTACCCGCCCAGCCACGCAAGACCGTGCAGGATAAAAGCCTGATAATCCGCCCGGCAACACGAGCCGATGCGCCCCTGCTGCAACAACTGTGGGATGGCGCTAGCCATCGCCAAGGATTCCCGGTTTACAAGGTCAATGACCTGCTGGCTGGCACGGGCTACTTCCATGGCTTAACCCTCAATGACTACCTAATCGCCTTCTTCAAGGGCAAAGCGGTTGCATGCATGGGGCTGTGGAACCAGAAGAGCTTCAAGCAAACCCGTGTCAGCGGCTACGCGCCATGGCTCGCCGCTTTACGCATCCCCTACAACCTATACGCCAGGCTGTTCGGAGCAATACATCTACCTTCGCCCGGTGATTGCTTCGACTACTTGACCCTGCACAGCCTGGTAATCGATCAAGATAATCCGAGGATCTTCAAGGCGCTACTCGACTACGTGCTTGAACATCACCTACAAGCGCAACAATGCCTCGCCTGTGGATTCTTTGATGACCATCCACTGGAGGCTGCGCTCGGCGCTTATCGGCGCAAGAAGCTCTACAGCCGCCACTTTCTGATCAGCTATAAACACGACCCTCGCCAAACCCAGGGCTCGACCAACCGCCACATAGAGATAGCCCGCTTGTGAACGCAAGTCAAAGCAGGTCATATGTCGACTCGGCGGATCTCGCGGTGCAGTCGTCTGATGCCTATCAGGGCAATCGCAAGACACAGCGGCGGCTTAGCGCCTTTGCCTGTTTGCTGGCGCTGGTGGCTGTGGCCTATGCAGGTTACTGGCTAGTGCATTTGCGCTTTATCGAAAGCACCGACAATGCTTATGTACGCGCCGACACCATGATTATTTCAAGCCAGCTTGCAGGGCGCGTCGATCAGGTCATGGTCGATGACAACCAATGGGTTGCAGTTGGCCAGCCCCTCGCGCATATCGAAGAGGCGGACTTCAGATTCAATGCAGTGCGCAGCGAAACACAGATCGCACATTTAACTGTGCAACTCGATGACATAGGCAACCAACGCGACCAACAGTTAGCGAATATTGAAGCGCAAAAAGCGGTGATACGTGCGCGCAAAGCCGAGTTGAAGCGTCACCAGCAGGATCTTGAGCGTATCCGTAAAATGCGCAATAACGGCTTTGCGTCTGAGCAGGCCTTCTCGTCGCTTGCAGCGAATGTCAGCATAGCCACCGCCCAGCTTGACCAGGCCAAGTCAGCGCTAAAGGGCATGCAGATCGCCTTGGCGCAACTGGATAACCGCCGCCAACAACTCAACACGCAAATAGCAGGCCGCGAGAACGAGCTGAACCTGGCCAGGCTCAACTTATCACGCACCACAATCAAGGCGCCTGTAGCAGGCAGAGTTGGCAATCGCTCTCTTAACCAGGGTGAATATGTACGCCCCGGCGAAGCCCTGTTATCGCTGGTGCCGCAAACCAAATGGGTTCAAGCCAACTTCAAGGAAACGCAAATTGCGTCTATGCGCAAAGGGTATAAGGCCCAGCTCCGTTTTGATGCCTTGCCCGATCTGGTAATCGAAGGCGTGATCGATAGCATGCAACCCGCTACCGGCTCCCAGTTCAGCTTGCTGCCACCTGACAACGCCACTGGCAACTTCACCAAGGTAATCCAACGTGTTCCGGTAAAGATCCTGCTTCCGGACAACATCTCTGAACTGGAGCAAATACGCCCCGGGCTTTCAGTGGAGGTGACCGTTGATCGGCGCCAATAAACCCACCGCTAGCCTATTGCCCGAACCCAGCTTGCAAGACTGGATCGCCGTGCTCAGCACCATGCTGGGTGCATTCATGGCGGTTATCGATATTTTGATTACCAACGCCTCGCTCAAGGAAATTCAGTCCGCATTGGGTGCGACCATCAATGAAGGATCATGGATTTCAACGGCCTACCTGGTTGCAGAAATCATCATTATTCCGCTGACCGTATGGCTCAATGACCTATTGGGTAAGCGCCGCCTGACGATATGGCTCACCCTTGGCTTTATTGGCTCATCACTACTCTGCTCTTTGGCCTGGTCGCTCAACAGCATGATCGTATTTCGCGCACTCCAGGGCCTGTGCGGCGGTGCATTTATTCCGTTGGCGTTCAGCATGGTACTCACCCACTTGCCCGAGCATCGTCGCCCAACAGGCATGGCCCTGTTTGCCGTAACCGCGACATTTGCACCGGCGATTGGCCCAACCATTGGCGGCTGGCTGACAGAAACACTGGGGTGGCAGTACTTGTTCTACATCAACATACCACCTGGGTTGCTAATGCTCATGGGACTGATGTATGGCCTCAAGCAACAACCGATCAACTGGAAACTGCTTGACCAGGCCGACTACGCAGGTATCTGCACAATGGCTATTGGCTTGGCATCTCTGCAGGTGTTTCTCGAAGAAGGCTACCGCAGTGACTGGTTCAGCTCACGCATGATCCTGAGCCTGGCCATTGTCGCGTTCATCAGCCTCAGCGCATTTATCATCATCGAGCTGTCCCGCGAAAACCCACTGCTCAACCTGCGCATACTCAAAAACCGCAATTTCTTTCTGAGTTGTATCGCAACCGTCGGCCTGGGCATTGGCTTGTATGGTTCGATCTATGCGTTACCGCTGTATATGTCACAAATCCAGGACAACAGCCCACTGCAGATCGGCCGGTTGATCATGTGGATGGGGCTGCCTCAACTGGCGATCATTCCTTGCGTGCCGCTACTGATGCGCTTTATTGATCCACGCATACTCTGCGCCATTGGTTTTAGCCTGTTCGGCTATGCGAGCTTTATCAGTGGCTCGCTCAACCCGGATATGGGTGGAGAGCAATTGCTGCATATTCAGTTGATTCGCGCCGCTGGCCAGCCGTTGATCCTGATTACCTCATCGCTGATTGCAACAAGCTATATCGACGCCAAGGACGCCGGCGCGGCATCGGCCCTGTTCAACATTATTCGTAATCTCACCGGAGCGATTTTCATTGCGCTATTGGTCACCATGCTGCAGAGCGAAACCCGGCACAATTATGAGTATTTGCGCGAGTCAGTCAGCAGCCTTAACCCGCAGGCATTGAGCCGACTGGAGTTCTTGACTGAGAAGTTTGACAGTTCAGAGCGGGCCCTCGCCATTATCGCCAACCAAACTCGCGAGCAGGCCTCCATACTGGCGTATAACGAAGCCTTCCATATCATGGGGGCCGCGTTGATCATCAGTGTGCTGGCGATGTTCTTTACCCGGCGCCTCCCAGCAGGCTTGAAAGCAGGCGGTGTGCATTAGGCACTGGCGCCTCGCATCCTGCCGGAAAATTCCCGAACCTAAACAGCTGCTTGCTGCTGCTCCAAGCTGATCACTGATTACTCAAGTAACGGCGCGGCACTCGCTCAGTCACCTTGGTCAGGAGTTCATAACCAATGGTTCCTGCGGCCTGTGCCACTTCATCGACGGCCAAGTGCCTACCCCACAATTCAACTGGATCCCCCACGGCAGACTGGGCCAGGTCGGTCAGATCGACCGTGAGCATATCCATGGAAACCCGACCGACCAGAGTAACCCGCAGGCCATTGACCAAAACTGGCGTGCCAGCAGGTGCATGGCGAGGATAACCATCGGCGTAGCCGCAGCTTACGGTGCCGATCACTGAGTCACGCGAGGCCACCCAACTGGCACCGTAACCAACGGACTCACCCTGAGCGACATGACGCACCGCAATCAGTTGCGCAGAAAGCGTCATCACTGATTTTAGACCAAGCTGCGCAACGCTCAAATCTGCGAAAGGCGTAGCACCATAGAGCATGATGCCGGGCCGCAGCCAATCCATATGCGCAGCAGGGATGGTCAAAATAGCAGCAGAATTAGCCAGCGAACGCTGATCAAAATCAAGGTCAAGCAGATCCAGGAAACACGCTAGCTGGTGCTCGGTGAGCTCATGACCACGTTCATCAGCACAGGCAAAGTGGCTGATCAGGTTCAGCTCGTTGCATTGCGCGCTATTTCGCAGCGCAACATGCGCGGCACGAACGCCATCGCTGTCAAACCCCAAGCGATGCATGCCACTGTCGAGCTTTAGCCAGATATTCAATGGCTGCCCTGCAGGCGCAGCCAGAACCGCCTCAAGCTGTTGCTGGCTCTGCACGACAAGATCCAGTCGCAATTGCTGGGCCAACTGCACCTCGACAGCCTCGAAGCAGCCCTCAAGCAACAGTATCCGCGCATCTGCATGCATCGCCCGGACTTGAGCCGCTTCCTCCAAGCTGGCCACCGCAAAGCCATCGGCCAGGTCATGCAACGCCGTAACCACCTCGCGCACGCCGTGGCCATAGGCATTGGCCTTGACCACTGCAAATGCCTCACGACCCGGCGCACAGCGCTTGGCGACAGCGTAATTGTGGCAAATGGCAGGCAAATCGATGGTGGCAACAAGGGGGCGCATAAACACAGCATCCAAAAAGAAAAACAGGCAGCCAGTTTAACGTCTGGACGCCTGTTTTTAATTAATTCAAGAAAAGTGTTACCCACACAAGGCGCATCAAGTGCAACCAAGGTGTGCGCACGCCTTTTTAGTCTTCGTCGAACTGGTAACTGCCTGGAGCAAGGTTTTCGAAGCGCGAGTACTTACCCAGGAACGCCAATCTCGTGGTGCCGATTGGGCCGTTACGCTGTTTACCGATAATGATTTCGGCAACGCCTTTGTATTCTGTCTCCGGATGATAGACCTCATCCCGATAGACGAACATGATGATGTCGGCGTCCTGCTCGATCGCACCCGACTCACGCAAGTCGGAGTTGATTGGGCGCTTGTTTGGTCGCTGTTCAAGGCCCCGGTTAAGCTGCGACAGGGCAACCACCGGACAGTTGAATTCTTTCGCCAAGGCTTTTAGCGAGCGCGAAATCTCGGAAATTTCATTTACCCGGCTTTCACTGCTTGAGCCTGGAATCTGCATAAGCTGCAAGTAGTCGACCATGATCAGGCCAATCTCACCGTGCTCGCGAGCCAAACGCCGCGTGCGAGCGCGCATTTCAGAAGGTGAAATACCGGCGGTATCGTCGATAAACAACTTGCGATCGTTAAGCAGGTTTACCGCCGAAGTCAGGCGTGGCCAATCGTCATCATCCAGCCGCCCGGCACGCACTTTGGTCTGATCGATACGACCAAGGGATGCGAGCATACGCATGACAATTGAGTCAGCTGGCATCTCCAGTGAATAAACTACAATCGCCTTGTCGCTGCGCAACACCGCATTCTCAACCAAGTTCATGGCGAAGGTGGTTTTACCCATCGAGGGACGACCCGCGACAATCACCAGGTCAGCGGGTTGCAAGCCACTGGTTTGCGCATCGAGGTCGGTAAAGCCGGTCGACAGGCCGGTAATGTCGTCGCCACTGTTGAACAAGGTGTCGATGCGGTCGATGGCCTTGACCAGAATGTCGTTGATCGCCAATGGCCCGCCCGTCTTGGGTCGCGCTTCGGCAATCTGGAAGATCAGGCGCTCGGCCTCATCAAGAATCTCTTCGCCCGTGCGCCCTTCCGGGGAATAGGCACTGTCGGCGATCTCGCTACTGATGCCAATCAGCTGGCGTAAAGTCGCACGCTCACGAATGATCTGCGCGTAAGCCTTGATATTGGCGACCGACGGTGTGTTCTTCGCCAATTCGCCCAGGTACGCCAAGCCACCGGCAGCAGGCAACTGGCCTTCCTTGTCCAGCTGTTCGGACAGGGTCACCACGTCAAACGGGTGGTTACGCTCTGCCAGCTTGTAGATGGCGCGAAAGATAAGGCGATGATCGTGACGATAGAAGTCACCATCAGAGACCTGGTCAAGCACGCGTTCCCAGGCATTGTTGTCGAGCATCAAGCCGCCAAGCACCGCTTGCTCCGCCTCGATCGAGTGCGGCGGCACTTTTAGAGCCGAGGTCTGCAAGTCGTATTGTTCAGGAATGCTGATGTCGTTCATAAGCTCTGAGAATAATTCTTTGGGTGCATAAAAACAAAAGGCACGACATTGCTTGCGCAATGCCGTGCCTGATTGTCAGCAGACCTGCACCGAAGTGCAAGGCCTACTACGTCGCATACTGCTTAAGCAGCTACAACAACAACCTTAACGGTTGCTTCAACGTCGCTGTGCAGGTGCACGGCTACGTCGTATTCGCCGATTTGACGAATAGTGCCGTTCGGCAGACGAACTTCAGCTTTAGCCACTTCAACGCCAGAGGCGGTCAGGGCATCAGCGATGTCGTGAGTACCGATCGAGCCGAACAGTTTGCCCTCATCGCCCGCAGTAGCGGTGATGGTGACTTCAAGTTCAGCCAGCTGAGCAGCACGAGATTCAGCAGAAGCTTTCTTCTCGGCGGCAATTTTTTCCAGCTCGGCGCGACGTGCTTCAAAAGCAGCAACGTTTGCAGCGGTAGCTGCAGTGGCCTTGCCTTTCGGCAGCAGGAAGTTACGGCCGTAACCAGCCTTAACGTTCACTTTATCGCCCAGGTTGCCCAGGTTGGCGATTTTTTCCAGCAGGATCAGTTCCATTTGGTAATAACCTCTTAACTTTTAACCTTCACCGTTCGCGGAGCCAGAGCCTTTTTTACGCTCATGACGCCCACGAAAATCAAACAGACTGTCGACAATGGCGATTACCACCAGTAACGGATAAGTCAGCTGCATAAACAGCAGCAGCGTGATGTACATCCCCACAAGCCAAAACTTGGACATCCGCCCTTGCGCCACCAGCCCATGAATCAGGGCGATGCCTGCAAACGCCAACGGTACACTGCACAACGGTGTCAGCATGGCCATTTGTGGACCGAGGTTCGGTCCTAACAGCATGCCCACCAGCAGCAACATCGCTAACGGCGGCGGCAGCTTCAAGGTGCGAAATTCGCGCCCGAAACCACCCGGGTTATACAACAACGCCTGCCAGTAACGCCCAAGCATCAGGCTCAACAGGCTGACAATCTGCAACAAAGCTGCCAGCAATCCAGTCAAAACCGGTGCAATCAGGCTGTCCAGACGCGCTCGCTCATCTACCGACATTTGCTGGTAGACCCCATCAAGCACTTGCGGCATGAGTTGTTTCAACTCTCCCGCCATGGCACCGATAGGCTCGCGGAACACCGCACCCAAAACCAACCCATACACCAAGCCCAATGCCACACTGCAAAGCAGTACACGGTTCCACGACATACTGGAGCGCAACAACAACCCCATCCCCAGCGCGCCCAGCAACACCATTAAGGTGCGCGGTTCGCCGAAGTACCACCAGGCAATCGCCGGCAGTAATGCCCATGCGAGGATGCCCAGGGCATCACTCAAACCGCGCCGCAGGAGTACAAGACAACCCGCAGCAGCACTCAACCAGAACAGCAGCGGCAATGCCGCCGATCCAACCACTACAAGAGTGGCCTGCACACGGCCGCGCATAATAAATTCAGCTAAGGCGCGCATGCGTTAATCCCTTACTACTTGTCGAACATCCGGTCTTAGCGGCCGTGGCTGTCGGTGTAAGGCAGCAGGGCCAGGAAGCGGGCGCGCTTGATAGCGGTAGCCAACTGACGCTGATAACGAGCCTTAGTACCGGTGATACGGCTAGGAACGATTTTGCCGGTTTCCGAGATGTAAGCTTTCAGCGTGTTGAGATCTTTGAAATCGATCTCTTTCACGTCTTCAGCGGTGAAACGGCAGAATTTACGACGACGGAAGAAACGTGCCATTTGATAGGCTCCTCAATAGATCCGTGGATTACTCGTCAGCGTTGTCGCTGTCGTTGTTGTCGCTGTCATCGCTGTTCGAGTCATCAGACTCAGCGTTGTCAGGACGGTCACGACGCTCACGGCGCTCACTGCGGTTTTCTTCGGCCTTGAGCATCTCCGACTGTTCAACGACTGCTTCATCGCGACGGATGACCATGTTACGGATCACAGCGTCGTTGTAACGGAAGTTGTCTTCCAGCTCAGCCAAGGCTTTGCCAGTGCACTCAACGTTCAGCATCACGTAGTGAGCCTTGTGAACGTTGTTGATAGCGTACGCCAGCTGGCGACGGCCCCAATCTTCCAAACGGTGGATTTTGCCGCCGTCTTCTTCGATCAGCTTGGTGTAACGCTCAACCATGCCGCCGACTTGCTCGCTCTGGTCCGGGTGAACCAGAAAGATGATTTCGTAATGACGCATAAATGCTCCTTACGGGTTGTAGCCTGCCGCTAAATGCAGTCAGGCAAGGAGTGAATATCACTTGTTTAGTCTTGCTGAACGGAGGGCACAAAAGCGCCTGCCGTCACGGCAAGGGGCGACATTCTAGAGAAGCCCCCGGCGACAAGCAAGGTAAACTGGTGATTATTTGAACAATTGCAGCCTGGGCGCGAAACCACGCTGCGAGATGCTGGGCAAGGCCCTGCACCTCGCGTAGTTCTGTGCGCCTAGCCATAAAGCAGCGAGCCTGACAGCGCCAGACCAGACTACTTTTTGATGCTGCGCCTTTGACGCATGGCTTCAAACAGGCAAACGCCGGTGGCGACCGACACGTTGAGGCTGCTGACGCTACCCGCCATTGGCAGCTTGACCAGGTAATCGCAGTGCTCACGCGTAAGGCGGCGCATACCACGACCTTCGGCACCCATAATCAAGATGGTTGGGCCGGTCAGGTCTTGATCGTAGATTTCTTGCTCGGCTTCGCCAGCAGTTCCTACCACCCACAAGCCGCGCTGTTGGAGTTTTTCCAGGCTGCGCGCCAGATTGGTCACAGCGACCAGCGGGATCACTTCAGCGGCGCCGCAAGCGACTTTGCGCACCGTGGCATTGAGCGTGGCTGACTTGTCTTTCGGAATCAGCACCGCCAGCGCGCCCGCCGCATCAGCGGTGCGCAGGCAGGCACCGAGGTTGTGCGGGTCGGTGACACCATCAAGCACCAGAATCAGCGGCGCACCTTCGGTGCGGTCGAGCAACTCATCGAGCATCGCCTCGCCCCACACCTGGCTCGGACTGACGTCAGCCACAACGCCCTGATGCACGCCTTCAACCCAGGCATCCATCTCACGTCGCTCGCACTGGCCAACCGCCACACGCGACTCAGCCGCCAAAGCAATCAGGGTTTGCACCCGTGGATCACTGCGCCCTTCAGCCAGCCACACTTGCTTGACTCGCTTAGGATGATGACGCAGCAAAGCTTCTACGGCGTGCACGCCGTAGATTTTTTCCAACTGACTCATGATTTCGCCTTACGTTTACGCGGTGCACTGCTGGTCGCCCCACCAGACTTTGGCGGGCCTTTACGGTGTTTGGACGGCGCAGCCGGCCCTTCTGTCTTTGACGCCCCTTTAGCTCCAGCAGCTTTTGGCTTGCCTTTGGCGCCAGCCAGCAATGCGCGCTTAACATCACGGCTTTTTTGCACATCAGCGCTAGGCGCTGGCTTGCTGGAGGATTTGCTTTCACGCTCCCCCTTACCGGCACGCTCAGTCTTACTGCTGCGCTCACCCTTTGCAGAGCGGTCATTACGGCCACGTGTGCTGTCGCCACGCTTGCGACCGACCGGAGCATCGGTAACGCTTTGCGCTATTTCGAAGTCAATTTTGCGTTCGTCGAGATCAACCCGCATCACCTTCACTTCAACACTGTCGCCCAGGCGGAAGTTACGGCCACTGCGCTCACCCGCCAAACGGTGATGAACTGGATCGAAGTGATAATAATCCGCCGGCAGCGCGGTGACGTGCACCAGGCCTTCCACGTAAATATCACTCAGCTCTACGAACAGACCAAAACCTGTCACCGCAGTAATTACGCCCGGAAAGGTCTCGCCAACGCGATCTTTCATAAACTCGCACTTGAGCCAATTCACCACATCGCGCGTGGCTTCATCGGCGCGGCGCTCAGACATTGAGCACTGCTCGCCAAGCTCTTCGAGGATCGCCTCGTCGTACGGATAGATCCGTGCCTTGGGCATGCTCGTGGCACCGGCACGCTGAACGTGCGGGGTGTCCAGCTTGGAGCGAATCACACTGCGGATGGCCCGATGGATCAACAGATCCGGGTAGCGACGAATTGGTGAAGTGAAGTGCGCATAGGCGTCGTAATTGAGACCAAAGTGGCCTTGATTATCGGCACTGTACACCGCCTGGCTCAAAGAACGCAGCATCACGGTTTGAATCAGATGGTAATCCGGGCGGTCCTTGATGGTTTCAAGCAGCGCTTGGTAATCCTTCGGCGACGGACCCTCTTTGGCCTTGCCCCGATGCAGGCTCAAGCCCAACTCGCCAAGGAATGCTTTGAGCTTTTCCAGGCGCTCAGGCGGCGGACCGTCGTGCACACGGTATAGCGCCGGAATTTCATGCTTTTGCATAAATGCGGCGGTGGCAACGTTGGCGGCCAGCATGCACTCTTCGATCAGCTTGTGCGCATCGTTACGCTGGGTCGGGCGAATTTCAGCAATCTTGCGCCCAGCACCAAAGATAATGCGGGTTTCCTGTGTTTCGAAATCAATCGCACCACGCTCGTGACGTGCAGTCAGCAACACGTGATACAACGAATACAATTGCTTGAGATGCGGCAACACCTCTTTGTACTCGCCACACAGAGCCTTGCCATCGGCAGTCTTCGGTTGCTCAAGCATGGTGCTGACTTTGTTGTAAGTCAGGCGCGCATGGGAATGAATAACCGCCTCATAAAACTGATAGTCAGTCATCTTGCCGGTTTTCGAGATGGTCATCTCGCAAACCATGGCCAAGCGATCAACATGCGGATTCAACGAGCACAGGCCGTTGGACAATTCCTCCGGCAGCATCGGGATAACCCGCTCCGGGAAGTACACCGAGTTGCCGCGCACCTGCGCCTCTGCATCCAGCGCCGAACCGATTTTGACGTAATGGGAAACGTCAGCGATGGCGACATACAGCTTCCAACCACCACCGAACAGCCGCCAGTTACCGCCGCCTTTTTCGCAATACACCGCGTCATCGAAGTCACGCGCATCTTCGCCGTCGATGGTGACGAACGGCAGATGGCGCAAATCGACCCGCTTTTCTTTGTCTTTCTCTTCGACTTCAGGCTTCAGCTTGCTGGCTTCTTTAACCACAGCATCCGGCCATACATGGGGGATGTCGTAGCTGCGCAGGGCAACATCGATTTCCATGCCCGGCGCCATGTAGTTACCCACGACCTCAACCACATCACCTTGTGGCTGGAAGCGCTGGGTTGGCCAATGGGTGATTTTCACCTCGACAAACTGACCCTGCTTGGCACCCGCATTACGTCCCTGGGTAACCAATACTTCCTGCTGGATTTTCGGATTGTCAGGAATAACGAAGCCAATGCCGCTTTCTTCGTAATAACGGCCGACGATGGATTCATGGCCGCGTGAGATCACTTCGACCACCGCACCTTCACGGCGGCCACGACGATCGAGACCGGCAACCCGCGCCAAAGCGCGATCACCATCAAAGACCAAACGCATCTGCGCCGGGCTCAGAAACAGGTCATCGCTGCCGTCATCCGGAACCAGGAAGCCAAAGCCGTCGCGGTGACCGCTGACACGGCCCAGCACCAGATCCAACTTATCAACCGGCGCATAGGTGCCGCGACGGGTATAGATTAATTGACCGTCGCGCTCCATGGCGCGCAGTCGACGACGCAGCGCTTCTATCTGCTCGTCAGTTGTCAGTCCGAACTCTTCCAGCAGCTGTTCGCGGTTTGCCGGGGAGCCACGCTCATCGAGATGCTTGAGAATAAGCTCGCGACTTGGAATGGGGTTTTCATATTTTTCCGCTTCACGAGCGGCCTCGGGATCGAGGGATTGCCAATCGGCCATTAGAGAGGATTCACCTTTTCTATATAAATTCGGTTTGTCATGCGCCTATTGAAGCGCGAAACAGGTGTCCGGGTCAGCCCGCAACACATAATATTTTTTTTAACGACGGGGGTTTACAAGTAAAAAACCGATCCGTATTATGCGCGCCACAACGACGGCAAACGTTGTTGTAGTTGATAGTAAAAGAGCAATCTTTGCAATCAATGCCCAGGTGGTGAAATTGGTAGACACGCCAGCTTCAGGTGCTGGTGACCTTACGGTCGTGGAAGTTCGAGTCTTCTCCTGGGCACCAAATTCAAAAAAACCGAGCCAAACAGCTCGGTTTTTTTATGCCTGCGTTTTAGCTTAGCAGCTGCCCAACAGAAACCGCCAAGAATCCTTGGCGGCCTTGTATTCTGGCCCTTAGACCTTGAACTGCCCTAGACTCCGGCCTAGCTGAGAAGCCAGCTCATCCAGCACCCGACCGCTCTTGGCAGTCGCCGCAACAGCCTGGGCCCCACGCTGCGATTCAGCATGAATCACTTCCACTCGCCGGCGAACAGCTGCCGCCCCTTCGGCCTGATGCAGGGCCGCATCCGCCGCCGCACTGATCGCGCCATGCACCTCTTCGACCGACACCTGCACCGAACCTTGCAGCCGCTCGCTGTCATTTAGCGCCGCCAATCCTTGTGCCGCCTGTCGGCTCGCTTGCTCGATTGCCGTTACGGCCTCACGCGCACCCTGTTGCAAGGCACCGATATGCGCCTGAATATCACCCGTTGATTGCTGGGTTTTGCTGGCCAGCGCTCGAACTTCATCGGCCACCACCGCAAAACCACGACCACTTTCACCCGCTCGCGCCGCCTCAATCGCAGCATTGAGCGCCAGCAGGTTAGTTTGCTCGGCGATACCATGAATCACCGTCAGCACCACTTCGATCTGCTCACTTTGCCGTGCCAGGCGCTGGATCACCGCCGCACCGGTATCCACACTGCCGACCAGCTCGGCAATCGAACCACCGACACGCCTGGCGATCGCCGAATTATCCTCAGTCGCTTGGCGAATAGAACCGACGCGTTGCAGCGCCTCTTGCATTGACTGGCTTTCAGCCTGAGCTTCGTCGGCCATCTGCGCCAGCGCCTGCAAGCTGCCCGCCACTTCATCACGCTGGCGTGCCGCCGAAACCTCTGCCGCAGCGCTGCGCACAGCCAGGCTTTCGATCTCGACACCTGTGCGCACGGCTATGTCACCGGCCTCACGAACAATGGGCTGCAATTTACCGACAAAGCGGTTAACCACAGCGGCCATGTCACCGATTTCATCGCGGCTGTCCATCTGCACTCGACGAGTCAAGTCACCCTCACCAGCAGCCCAATCATCCATGACCGCAATCAAGGTATGCAGCTTGCTCACCACGCGACGCCCCAAAACCAAGGCCAGCACCAATAAAATAACCAGCCCGACCAGCGCCAAGCCAATGCTGATATTCCAGCGCAGGCTCTGCGCGGCCGACTCAATAGCCTGTCGACTATTTTCAGCCATGGCTTGCGCGGTTTGCTGGGCACCTTTGAGCCGTGCCGCCAATGCCGCCGCACTGTCACTGGCCGCTGCACTCAAACCGTCCGAAACCAATTGGCCGCTGCTCTGGATGAGTGCAGAAAAACGTTGGTCAAGCTGGACAACGACCTTATCGACATCAACGGTTGAGACACCAAGGATAACCTTGCCAATCTCCGAGCCCATCGGATTAATCGACGCCTCGACCACGTAAACCCCGGAATCGCTGGCAGCCGCATTAAGCAATTTATCCAAAGAACCACGCCCCTGACCTTTGGCGATCAGGGCCTTGACTCGCTCATCCGTACGATTGACGTGACGCGTCAGGCGCTCGCCACTGGCATCGACATAGACGGCAAAGAGCACATTTGAGTTGCGATTGGCCATACGCACCAACTCGGTCAATGCAGGCACGTCATTGTCCCAAATGGCTTTTGGTGCGACCGCCGCCAGAAGTTGCGCCAAATCATCCGCTGACTGCTTGAGATTGCTTTCCAGAATACCTCGCAGCTGTGCCTGCTCCGCACTCAGACGCTCCTTCAAGCCAGCCCCAAGGCTCGCCTGGGTACGACTTGAGAGCCCCTCAAGCCCACCGCGCACTTCAGCGCTGGCCGCCTCAAGATCAGACGACAGTTGCCGGGTATCGCTGCCCAAACGCGCAGACAAGTCCTCGACCAAGGTGCTCACCGTCGTGCGCGTCAGCACCACCGCAACCACCACCTGCACCAACAACGCCAAGCCCAAGGCAATAAATACCGGGCGCAACAAACGACTGCGTAACAACGAAGCGATGGCAAACACGGGAAGACTCCTCAACAACCGTACTTCTATAACGGCGACTTCTGGGATTAGTTGAGTTCAAGCAAGGCTTATGCCCAACTATTTTTCATCCGCATGCAAACCTGCAACACAAGCTGCAGATGCAAAAAGGGCCGCACTAGGCGACCCTTTTTCAACCACAAGCGATATTTACGCGAACGGGTGACGCAACACGATGGTTTCGTTGCGATCAGGACCGGTCGAGATGATATCGATAGGCGCACCCACCAACTCCTCAACTCGCTTGATGTAATTGCGAGCGTTGACTGGCAGTTCCTCAAGGGTCTTGGCGCCCAGCGTCGACTCACTCCAGCCCGGCACTTCTTCGTACACTGGCTGCAGGCCGATGTAGCTGTCCGCATCAGTTGGCGCATCAACCAGAACGTCGCCGTTCTGATCTTTGTAGCCTACGCAGATGTTGATGGTTTCCAGGCCGTCGAGCACGTCCAGCTTGGTCAGGCACAGGCCCGAGATGCTGTTGATTTCGATAGCACGACGCAGGATAACCGCATCAAACCAACCACAACGGCGCGCACGGCCAGTGGTCGCACCAAACTCGTGGCCACGCTTGGCCAGGAACGCACCGGTCTCATCAAACAACTCTGTCGGGAACGGCCCCGAACCCACACGCGTGGTGTAGGCCTTGGTGATACCCAGAATGTAATCGAGGTACATAGGGCCAAAACCAGAACCCGTGGCGATGCCGCCAGCAGTGGTGTTGGAGCTGGTCACGTATGGGTAGGTACCGTGGTCGATATCCAGCAATGAACCCTGAGCACCTTCAAACATGATGTCTTTGGCGTCACGGCGCATTTCGTGAAGAACCGCAGTCACGTCAGCCATCATTGGCTTGAGCAACTCGGCGTATTCCATGCACTCGTCTAAAGTTTTCTGGAAGTCGATTGCAGGCTCTTTGTAGAAGTTCTGCAATACGAAGTTGTGATAGTCGAGCAACTCACCCAGCTTGGCAGCAAAACGCTCGCGGTGGAACAAATCACCGATGCGCAGACCACGGCGCGCTACTTTGTCCTCGTAAGCCGGGCCAATACCGCGACCGGTCGTACCGATCTTGGCGTCGCCACGGGCTTTTTCGCGGGCCTGATCCAGCGCCACGTGATAAGACAGAATCAACGGGCAAGAAGGGCTGATACGCAAGCGCTCACGCACCGGCACACCTTTTTCTTCAAGCTTGATGATTTCACGCATCAGCGCATCCGGGGCAACCACTACGCCGTTACCGATCAAGCACTGTACGCCATCGCGCAGAATGCCTGACGGGATCAGGTGCAGAACGGTTTTCTCGCCGTCGATTACCAGCGTGTGGCCAGCGTTATGACCGCCCTGATAACGAACTACAGCAGCAGCCTGTTCGGTCAGCAGATCGACGATCTTACCCTTGCCCTCGTCGCCCCACTGGGTGCCCAGGACTACGACATTCTTACCCATAACACTTGTCCTCATTCGCGCAAGCTAGATGTCGGTAATAACCGACGGAAACAGATCAGGACGCCAAGGGCGTCACTTGCCAACGACCATCACGCAACTGCAACTGACGGTCACAGCCAGCCTCATGCGCATCAGCCAAATTCTGCTCTGGCAGAGCCTGTACCACCCGCGCACCTTCGCCGCGCAGCTTTTGTACCGCCTGCCAGAGGTAAACATCATGGTGATCAGGCGCCCAAATGCCTGCTGGCGCATCCGCCAGTTGCATGTTGCCCAAGCTCACCAGCGTTTTTAAATCTGTCGAGAAGCCTGTTGCCGGGCGCGCGCGACCGAAGTCTGCGCCGATATCATCGTAACGACCACCCTGGGCAATCGACTGGCCGACACCCGGTACAAAGGCAGCAAACACCACACCGGTGTGATAGTGATAGCCGCGCAACTCGCCAAGATCAAAGTACAGCGGTAATTCTGGATAGCGCAGGCTCAGTTCATCGGCAATCGCCACCAGATCATCCAACGCCGCATGCACATCGTCTGGCGCCTCAACCAGGCACGCCTGGGCCAGGTCAAGCACCTCACGGCCACCGCACAGCTCAGCCAACGCACGCAGCATTTTGCTCAACTCAGCAGGTAACGCGGCGGTCAGCTCGGCAATTTCATCAATGGCCTTGCGCTGCAGAGCATCGAACAACTGCTGCTCGACAGCACCTGACAAGCAAGCAGCCCGCGCCAGACCGCGATAGATACCGACATGACCGAGATCCATGTGCACATCAGGCACAGCAGCCAGCTCAAGCGTATTGACCAGCAGGCTGATTACCTCGACGTCGCTCGCCGGGCTCGCATCACCATACAACTCGGCGCCCAGCTGGATCGGACTGCGCGAGGTGGTCAGCGCACGTGGCTGAGCGTGCAGCACGCTACCGGCATAGCACAGCCGGCTCGGCCCTTCGCGGCGCAGGGTATGCGCATCGATACGAGCAACCTGCGGCGTAATGTCCGCACGGAAACCCATCTGCCGACCCGACAAAGGATCAATCACCTTGAACGTCCGCAGATCGAGATCCTGACCCGCGCCAGTCAGCAGCGACTCAAGGTATTCGATATGCGGCGTTACTACGAATTCATAGCCCCAACGCTGGAACAGATCCAGCACCTGCCGGCGCGCCACTTCGATGCGCGCAGCCTCTGGAGGTAATACTTCTTCGATGCCATCTGGCAGCAGCCAGCGGTCTACCGTCGCCATTTCGCCATTCCCCTCTTGATCCGGGCGGCACAAGCCATCAGTGAAGCCAATAAAGAAGTGCTGTGCCCAGCAACATGCTGGTCAGCCCCATAAGACGCAGTCCGCGATCTGACAATTGAATTAGCTGCTCGACTGCACCCCGCCAACGGCGCGGATAGAGAAAGGGCAGGATGCCTTCCAGCACCAAGACCAAACAGACTGCAATGCCTAATTCCTGCCACATGATTCCCACAGACGCAAAAAAGCCGGGATTTTCCCGGCTGCCGCATCATACCACGTTTTCTTGAACGGTCACCCCGACGGACGACATGCGTCCGTCGGGGCAAACATTATGGCTGCTTGGATTTCTCCAGATAGCGGAAGAACTCGCTACTTGGGTCAAGCACCAGCACGTCACGCTTGTCCGCGAAACTCTCACGGTAAGCCTTGAGGCTACGGTAGAAGGAGTAGAACTCCTGATCCTGACCATAAGCCTTGGCGTAGATGGCTGCAGCCTTGGCATCACCCTCACCGCGCAGCTCTTCAGCTTGACGGTAGGCTTCAGCCAACAGAACACGGCGCTGACGATCGGCATCGGCACGAATACCTTCTGCCAGCTCTTTACCTTTGGCGCGGTGCTCGCGTGCCTCACGCTCACGTTCCGACCCCATACGATCGAACACACTGCGGTTTACTTCTTTAGGCAAGTCGATGGCCTTGACGCGCACATCAACCACTTCGATACCCAGCTCTTTTTGCGCCGCCTTGTTCAGCGATGCAGTCACGTCAGCCATCAACGCATCACGCTCACCCGACACGGACTCGTGCAGGGTACGCTTACCGAACTGGTCACGCAGGGACGCTTCAAGACGACGCGACAGACGCTCGTCAGCCGTTTGCTTGATACCGGAAGTTGCGGTGTAGTACCGCTCGGCATCACGCACACGCCACTTGGCGTAGGCATCAACCATCAATGCTTTCTTTTCCAGGGTAAGGAAACGCGAGCTGCTTGCGTCCAGCGTCATCAAGCGACCATCGAACAGGCGCACTTGGTTGACGTATGGAATCTTCACATGCAGACCCGGCTTGACGTCTGGATTGACGATACGACCGAACTGCAGCAACACCGCACGCTCAGTCTGCGCAACGATATAGAAGCTGTTCCAGGCAACGATTGCCAGAACCACTGCGACGATCAGAGCAACCAGTGATTTATTACTCATCAGCGGCTCTCCCTTGAACGCAGATCAACCGGCTGCGGCGTACGCACGGTACCGACATCCGAGTCACTTGCCGAGGCACTGCCCGAAATTGCGCTTGAGCCACTGCCTTTACGCCCATCAATCATTTTATCCAACGGCAGATAAAGCAAGTTGTTCTGCCCCTTGTCGCCAGTGACCAAAACCTTGCTGGTGTTGCTCATCAGCTCTTGCATGGTGTCGAGATACAAACGCTCACGGGTAATCTCCGGCGCCTTGCGGTACTCGGTAACCAATGCAGTGAAGCGATCAGCCTCACCTTGGGCGCGAGAAACCACTTCATCGCGGTAACCCATTGCATCTTCAACCAGGCGCTGGGCCTGACCACGTGCTTCTGGAACCACACCGTTAGCGTAGGTTTCAGCCTTGTTCTTCTCGCGCTGCTCATCTTCACGAGCACGAATCACGTCATCGAATGCCTCTTGAACTTCACGCGGCGCAGCAGCGCTTTGCAAGTTCACCTGAGTCACCACAATGCCGGTCTTGTAGTTGTCCATGAAACGCTGCAGGCGCTCCTTGACTTCACTGGCCAGCAGCTCACGACCTTCGGTCAGCACCTGATCCATCTCAGTCGAGCCAACCACGTGACGTATCGCGCTATCAGTTGCTTGCTGCAAACTGGTTTCAGGCGAATCCACGTTAAGTACGAAATCCTGCAAATTGCTGATTCTGTACTGCACGGTCAATGGAACTTCGATGATGTTTTCATCTTCGGTCAACATCTGCCCCTGCTTGCTGTATGCACGCTCACGGGTGACGTTTTCCTGGAACTTACGATCAATCGGCGGGAAGTAGATATTCAGGCCCGGCCCAACAGTCTCGTAATATTTACCGAAACGCAGGACAACAGCTTGCTCCTGCTCATCGACAACATAGATCGCGCTGTAAAGCCAAAAAGCCACAACGACCAGGAAGCCGACCAAGAGCATGCCGTAGCCGCCCTTGCTGCCGCCGCCAGTATTACCGTCGCCGCTACCACGTTTTTTACCGCCACCGAACAACCCGTTAAGGCTTTCCTGTAGCTTGCGGAAGGCCTCGTCGAGATCCGGAGGCCCTTTGCGATCGCCGCCGTTGTTACGGCGCCCACCCCATGGATCCTGATTATTCGAGTTGCCACCCGGCTCATTCCAAGCCATAGCGCTCTCCATCTGATAAAGCAAAGACGCGCCCACGACGCGTCAGCCAATGCTACCGAATGCCCAGCCTCAGCGGCACAACCGCTGACACAGGCTTTATTGCAAAGTGTGTTGCTCAATAAACTCCAACGGCTGCAGGCCAGCGCGACTCACCAACCGATTGAGCTCCACCCGCGGCAAACGTACTGCCAGCAAACTACTGCCGTCTTCGCTGTGACCTTCGCTCTGCACGGCGCCCAATTCAAAGAACTGGGCACGCAAGCGTCCAAGTTTTTGCGGCAGCTGTAATGTGCCGACAAACAGGTCATCACTCAAGAGTTCCGCAATTGCCTGCTTAAGTAAAGGTAGACCACGTCCATCGCGTGCCGACAACCATACACGTTGTGGCTTGCCATCGGCATCACGTTGAATTTGCGGCTCAACCCCTTCAAGCAGATCAAGCTTGTTATAGACCTCAAGAATCGGCAACTCATGCGCGCCGATTTCAGTCAACACAGCCATCACCTGTTCAATCTGCGCCATACGCTCCGGTTCATGCGCATCAATCACATGCAGCAACAAATCGGAGTTGCTCGACTCCTCAAGGGTCGCACGAAAGGCTTCAACCAGTTTGTGCGGCAGGTGGCGAATAAAGCCCACGGTATCGGCCAGCACAATAGGACCAAAGTCATTCAAGTCGAGACGACGCAAGGTAGGATCGAGGGTTGCGAACAGTTGATCAGCCGCATAGACCTCGGATTCGGTCACAGCGTTAAACAGCGTCGACTTGCCGGCGTTGGTATAACCAACCAATGAAACCGAAGGAATATCTGCCCGCTGACGACCACGACGCGCTTGTTCACGCTGGCTGCGGACTTTATTGAGCTTTTGTTTGATTTGACGAATGCGAACCCGCAACAAACGGCGGTCGGTTTCGAGCTGGGTTTCACCCGGGCCACGCAAGCCGATACCACCTTTTTGCCGCTCAAGGTGAGTCCAGCCCCGAACCAGTCGAGTACTCAAGTGATCAAGCTGGGCAAGTTCGACCTGCAACTTACCTTCGTGAGTACGCGCACGCTGGGCAAAGATATCGAGAATCAAACCGGTGCGGTCCAATACGCGACACTCAAAAGCACGCTCAAGGTTGCGCTCCTGACTCGGCGTCAGGACGTGGTTGAAGATCACCAGGTCGGCCTCGGCAGACTTGACCTGATCACGCAACTCTTCAACCTTACCGCTACCGATGAGGTATTTCGCAGTCAGCCGATTGCTCGGCACACTAAGAAAGGCCACCGTGTCAGCACCCGCTGAAATAGCGAGTTCCTGAAACTCTTGCGGATCTTCACTCGCCTCTGAGTTCTGGCCATCCAAATGAACCAGGATGGCCCGCTCACCACCTTCATGGCGTTCGAAGAACAATACAGCCCCCTAAAATCAGGCGTTACCTGGCTCGGACTCGGCCTGCTCCGTTTCGCTAGCGGTTGGCAGACGAACCGGGCGGCTCGGCACTACGGTGGAAATTGCATGCTTGTAGACCATCTGGCTGACAGTGTTTTTCAGCAAAATTACAAACTGGTCGAAAGATTCGATTTGCCCCTGCAACTTAATCCCGTTAACCAGGTAAATAGATACCGGTACGCGTTCCTTACGCAGGGTATTTAAGTAAGGGTCTTGTAGCGAATGCCCTTTTGACATGTGCCGCACTCCTTTAAGGATCAATTTCAATAATTTAAGAATCAATAAACAACTTAGTGCCGCCTTCCTCAAGAGTAGACGGCAAACGGCATGGTCTCATTCCAATATGGAGGCCGATGCCAAGTATTTCAAGGCGCGTGACGCATTGTCGCAAGCCAAACTATCCAACCAGTGCACATCAGGCCAACTGCGCAGCCATGTAAACTGCCGTTTGGCCAACTGGCGAGTAGCTATTATCCCCAATTCCTGCATCTTCGAACGACTGACATCGCCGTCAAGGTATTCCCACACTTGGCGGTAACCTACTGCTCGTATAGACGGCAAACCTGGATGCAAGTCACTTCTTTGACGCAGAAGTTCGACCTCTTCAATGAAGCCTTGTTCAAGCATCATCTGAAAACGCAGTGAAATTCGTTCGTGAAGCACACTTCGATCAGCCGGCGCGATGGCCAAGCAAGCGACATTATAGGGTAATTGCCTGCCAGTCGCCGGGTTAACCTCAACATTTTGTTGCGCTTGGCGCTGGCGATGTTCAGTCATGGTCAAACCACTGACTTTGTAGACCTCAAGTGCCCGGGTCAAGCGCTGCGGGTCATTGGGATGGATCCGCGCGGCCGACTCAGGGTCAACAGCGGCCAACTCTTGATGCAATACGCCCCAACCCTCGGCCAGGGCCCGCGCTTCGAGCTCTGCGCGCACCTGTGCATCAGCGCCCGGCATATCAGCCAAACCTTCCTGAAGCGCCTTGTAATAGAGCATGGTACCGCCCACCAGGAGCGGAATCCGCCCCCTGGCGGTGATTTCAGCCATTTCAGCCAAGGCATCGCTGCGAAATTCCGCCGCCGAATAGCTTTGCGCCGGATCGCGAATATCAATCAAACGGTGTGGATATTGCGCCAATGTGGCTTTGTCGGGCTTGGCCGTGCCTATATCCATGCCGGTGTAGATCAGCGCAGAATCAACACTGATCAGGTCACAAGGCAGCGCCCGCGCCAACTCCAGGGCCAAGTCGGTTTTACCGGCAGCCGTAGGCCCCATCAGGAATATTGCTGGCGGCAGAGGCTCAGACATTGATTGTATCTCTTGAGAACAACGAGACTGCGCGGCCAATCAACGCCCGCGCAGGAATAATTTATCCAGATCGTCCATGCCCATTTGCGTCCAGGTTGGACGCCCATGATTGCACTGTCCACTGCGCTCGGTATGTTCCATGTCGCGCAGCAAAGCGTTCATTTCAGGCAACGTCAGGCGTCGATTGGCACGCACCGAGCCATGGCAGGCCATGGTGCCGAGCAATTCATTGATATGGGCCTGAATCCGGTCACTGGTGCCATATTCAAGCAGATCGCTCAGTACATCCTGCACCAGGCGCGTAGCCTCTGCCTGCTTGAGTAACGCCGGAATTTGACGAATTGCCAAGGTTTCCGGCCCCAAGCGCTGCAGTTCAAAACCCAAGGTCTGGAACAGCGCCCCATGCTCTTCGGCACAATCGGCCTCGCGCTGGCTGACAGCAATCGACTCAGGCACTAACAGTGGCTGACCGCGCAAGCCTTCACTGGCCATTGCCACCTTGAGGCGCTCATAGGTGATGCGCTCATGGGCCGCGTGCATATCAACCAACACCATGCCCTGCACGTTTTCAGCGAGGATATAGATCCCCTTGAGCTGCGCGATGGCATAGCCAAGCGGCGGCACATCGCCCTGTTCTGGCGGCAACCCTGCTGGAACAGCCGTCTCAGGCATTGGCGCGAAATACTCGCGATACGCCCCTTGAGCTTCAGCAGCCGGCAACGCCGGGCGCGTACCTTGGAAGCCCGCACCGGGCGAGCGCCACACCGAGTCAGCCTGCGGGCGTTCCAGCACATTGGCGGCCAGCCCCATTTCACCTTGTGGACCGAACTCACCAGCGGCCTGGCCCGTCGGACGCACCATGGTGTTGACCGAAGCAGGCGCAGCCAGTTGATCCTCGGGCCGCACATCACCCAAGGCACGATGCAAGGTGCCATACAGAAAGTCATGGACCATGCGCCCATCACGAAAACGCACTTCGTGCTTGGTCGGATGCACGTTGACATCGACTACGCCAGGATCGATCTCAAGAAACAACACAAAGGTCGGATGACGTCCGTTGAACAGCACGTCGCGATAAGCCTGGCGCACGGCATGGGCGACCAACTTGTCACGGACCATGCGCCCGTTGACGTAGAAATACTGTAGATCGGCCTGGCTACGCGAAAATGTCGGCAAACCAACCCAGCCCCACAGGCGCAGGCCATTACGTTCGATTTCTATCGGCAAGGCCTGCTCGAGAAAGCCATTACTGCACACGGAAGAAACGCGCCGGGCACGGCTGGCCTCGTCATGCGCTTCGTGCAGCGAAAGAATGGTCTTGCCGTTGTGGCGCAACTGAAAACCGACATCGAAGCGGGCGAGCGCCAAGCGCTTGATCACTTCTTGCAGGTGATCAAACTCGGTCTTCTCGGCCCGCAGAAACTTACGCCGCGCTGGGGTATTGAAAAACAGATCCCGCACTTCAACCGATGTCCCGACCGGATGCGCCGCCGGTTGTACCCGGGGCTGCATGTCGCGACCTTCGGTTTCGACTTGCCAGGCTTGCTCGGCATCGGCGGTACGAGAGGTCAGGGTCAGGCGCGACACCGAACTGATCGACGCCAGCGCTTCACCACGAAAACCAAGGCTAAGAACCTGCTCAAGATCCTCAAGCTCACGAATCTTGCTGGTGGCGTGACGGGCAAGCGCCAAAGGCAGGTCATCGGCTGAGATGCCAGTGCCGTCATCACGCACCCGCAGCAGCTTTACACCACCTTGCTCAACATCCACTTCGATGCGCTTAGCGCCGGAGTCCAAACTGTTTTCCAACAGCTCCTTGATGACCGAAGCAGGCCGTTCCACCACCTCGCCAGCGGCGATCTGGTTAGCCAGCCGCGGGCTAAGCAGCTGGATTCGTGAAGCATCGGTCATGGTTGCGCAGCCAAGGAGGTGGCAGGAATTTTCAGAACCTGGCCAATCTTGACCACGTTGGATGTCATCGAGTTGGCGCGCTTGATAGACGCCATGCTGACTTGATAGCGCGTAGCAATCAGCGCCAGGCTATCGCCAGAACTGACCCGATGCTCGCGCGGCCCCTGTGCGATCTTGCCGGAGTCGCGCATCCAGGCAACATAGGTACCCGGCGGTGGATTCTGCTCGAAGAACTGTTTGACGCCGGTCATGATCGAGCGCGCCAGAGTCCGCTGGTGACTCGCAGTGACCAGCTTGTTCGACTCATTTAGATTTGAAATAAACCCCGTTTCCACCAGGATCGATGGAATATCGGGCGACTTAAGCACCATAAAGCCAGCTTGTTCTACCCGGCGCTTGTGCAGCGGTGTTACTTGGCCAATATTGCCCAGCACCTTCTGCCCGACATTCAGGCTCGAAGAAAGGGATGCGGTCATCGACAAGTCGAGCAATACGCCTGCCAGCATTCGATCCTTGTCATCGAGGCTGACGTTGCCAGCACCGCCGATCAAGTCCGACTGGTTTTCAGAGTCTGCCAGCCAGCGCGCGGTTTCGGACGTGGCGCCGCGATCAGACAAGGCGTACACCGATGCACCGAACGCTGCACGCGAGGGCGCGGCATCGGCGTGAATCGAAACGAACAGATCAGCGCCTTTCTTGCGGGCGATTTCGGTACGTTTGCGCAACGGAATAAAGTAATCCCCAGTGCGTACCAACTCGCCACGATAGCCTTTCTCGGCATTGACCTGGCGCTGCAACTCCTTGGCAATGGCCAAGGTGACGTTTTTCTCCACGCGCCCCTTGACCGGCGACAGCGCGCCCGGATCCTCACCGCCGTGACCGGCATCAATGGCAATAACGATGTCACGCTTACCGCTTGGCATTGGGGTCAGCTTCGGCGGAGCCTGAGTCGGGGTGACCGGCACAGGCGCTGAAGGCGATACAGTCGTTGGCGGCAAGTTCGGCGTACTATCGGCGCCTTTATCGTACAAATCGACAACCAAACGGTCGCCGTATTGCTGATTGGGAGCCAAGGTAAAACTCTTTGGCGTGACCGAGTCTTTAAGGTCAATCACCACACGCAGGTCATTGGCGGTTCGCTGCGCCGAACGCACACCAGTAATGGGCGTATTGCTCAAGGACAGCGTATTGAGCGAGGTCGCCATCTTGGCGCCGCTGATATCAATTACGATGCGATCAGGCGCAGACAGGGTAAATACGCTGTGTTTTACCGGCCCGGACAAATCAAAGACCAAACGGGTGTTATCCGGCGCTCGCCACAAACGAACCCCGCGCACATCCGAGGCAGCAATAACCTCTGACGCCAAAGTCGCCAGCACCACCCCTACTAAAACTAAACGCGCGCTTATGCGCATACCCGACCCCATTATTTGATTCATCTCCCAATGGCCAAGTCGGCACACCAGGCAGTACCGCGCGGGCTATGCGCTTGAAAACGCAGCGCTCGCCCTGCTCCCTGCACGCTAATGGTAATGTCCATATCCGCCTTTGGCAAAACGCCTGCTCCGCGCTCTGGCCACTCAACCAGGCACAATGCATCGCCTTCGAAGTAATCGCGTATCCCCAAGAACTCCAGTTCTTCCGGATCGACCAGCCGATACAGGTCAAAGTGATAGACCCGAACATCATCCAATTCGTAGGGCTCGACCAAGGTGAAGGTTGGGCTTTTAACCGCGCCCACATGACCAAAGCCACGGATTATCCCGCGCGAGAATGTCGTTTTACCGGCACCAAGGTCACCGTGCAGGTAGATTACCCCCATGCCAGCCGTGGCGGCAGCAAGGCGCCCTCCCAGATCAACCATGGCCTGTTCATCAGCGGCGTACAGCTCTAACTCAGACAATAGACTGCTCCTGTAATAACTGACGAATGGCATCACACAAATCACTGGCGGCCAGGCCCACGCCCTTGTCCGCCAGGCGCTCACCAGCGCAGGCATGCAACCAGACCGCTAAACTCGCGGCTGCAAAAGGCGTCAGGCCTTGCGCCATCAGCGCGCCGATCAGCCCGGCCAGAACATCACCCAGCCCTGCCCCTGCCATCACCGGATGGCCACGATCACATAATCGCAGTTGCCCGCCAGGGTCAGCAATCAGACTACCGGCCCCTTTTAACACGCATACCGTGTTGAACTGTTTGGCCAGCAGCAGCGCTGTCGCCGGACGATCAGCCTGAACTTGAGCAGTGCTGATACCCAACAGGCGTGCAGCCTCTCCCGGATGCGGGGTGATGACAGCCTGTGCGGGCAATGAGACACAACCTGAAGCCAACAGGTTCAGCGCATCGGCATCCCAGACCTGCGGCGCATCATTGGCTGCCGCCGCCGATAACAAGCTACGGCCCCATGCGCCCTGCCCCAAGCCTGGGCCAATCACCCAGACCGAGGCAGCTTTGCCCAGCGCCAGCAGTTGATTGGCAGACGCCACAGGGGCAGCCATCACTTCTGGAATTCGTGCCTGCGCAGCTACCGCGTGCTCCGCGCGGGTTGCCAGAGAGACCAGCCCGGCGCCGCTACGCAACGCACTTTGCGCGGCGAGCAAGGCGGCGCCGGCAAAGTTACGATCACCGCCCACCACCAGCACATGCCCCAGCTGGCCTTTATGCACAGTCGGCCGGCGTGCTGGCAACAACGGCAGGTTACCCGGTGCCAGACGCTCAGCCGTGGTGGCCTGCGTCGCAACAATAGCCGGGTCCGCCTGCAAGGCATCAAATAGTAGCTGCCCCACGTATTGAGAGGCTTGTCCGGTGAACAGGCCGAGCTTCAGGCCAATCAGGCTCAGGGTAATATCGGCCCGCACAGCGCAGCCAAGTACCTGCCCGGTATCGGCGCTCAAGCCTGAAGGAATATCCACTGCCAGTACCGGCCGGCCACTGTCATTGACCTGGGCGATAGCCGCGTTGTACGGCGCCCGGACCGGGCCATTGAGCCCTGTACCGAGCATTGCATCAACCAGTACGCCACTCAGCTGTGCCCGCTCGGACCAAGGCTCGATCGGCACACCTGCCGCCTGCGCTTGCCTGCACGCCAGCGCTGCATCGCCAGCCAACGTTGCCGGGTCACCAACGGCAAGCACCTTGACCTGCCAGCCAGCGCGCAATGCCAACTCGGCAATCAAGTAGCCGTCGCCAGCATTATTGCCACAGCCCGCCAATACACTCAGCTCGCCGACAGCATCCCAGCGCTGGCGCAAGGCGCGCCAGAGAGCATGCGCAGCACGGCTCATAAGCTCGAAGCCTGGAGTTCCCGCGGCAATCAAACTGGCGTCAAGCTGCCGCACTTGGGCAGCGCTATAGAGGGCTAAAGGAAAATAGCCTGTAGAATCCGGCATGCGAGTCCTCCGTTGTCTGGCAGAATTATACGCACCTCATCTCCTGGTTTGCCGCTGAACATGTCTATCGATACCCTTGACCTCAACCAACTCGCGCAGTCGATAAAAGACTGGGGCCGAGAACTGGGCTTCCAGCAGGTTGGAATCAGCGGGCTCGAACTGGGCGAACACGAGGCCCACTTGCAGCGCTGGCTGGATGCTGGATACCACGGCGAGATGGATTACATGGCCGCGCACGGCAGCAAGCGCTCGCACCCGGAGCAGTTGGTACCCGGTACGTTGCGGGTAATTTCGCTGCGAATGGATTACCTGCCCGGCGACACACAAATGGCCAAGCGCCTGGCCCAGCCGGAAAAAGCCTATATCTCCCGCTACGCGCTGGGGCGCGACTATCACAAGCTGATTCGCAAGCGCCTGCAGCATCTGGCAGAGCGCATCCAGGAGAAAATTGGCCCCTTTGGCTTTCGTGCCTTTGTCGACAGCGCTCCAGTGCTCGAAAAGGCTATCGCCGAACAATCAGGCCTCGGCTGGATTGGCAAGAACACCTTGGTGCTAAACCGCAAGGCGGGCAGTTATTTCTTTTTGGGCGAACTCTTTGTCGATATCGAGCTGCCGGTAGATGCGCCGCATGGCAGCGAACATTGCGGACGCTGCACGGCATGTATGGATATTTGCCCAACCCAGGCCTTTGTCGGCCCCTATGTGCTCGATGCCCGACGCTGCATTTCTTATCTGACGATAGAACTCAAGGGCGCAATTCCCGAAGAGCTGCGCGCGCCTATCGGCAACCGCGTATTTGGTTGTGATGACTGCCAGATGGTCTGCCCCTGGAACCGCTTTGCCAGCCCCACCGAGCAATCAGATTTCAAACCGCGCCACCAACTCGATAATGCCGAGCTGGCGGAGCTGTTTTGCTGGAGCGAAGAAGAGTTTCTCAGCCGCACCGAGGGTTCGCCTTTGCGCAGAGCGGGTTACGAACGCTGGCTACGCAATTTAGCCGTCGGCCTTGGCAATGCGCCCTCGAGCATCCCGGTAATCGAAGCGCTCAAAGCACGACGCGATTACCCATCAGAGCTGGTGCGCGAGCATGTCGAATGGGCACTCAAGCGCCACAATCAAGCCTGATCAGACCTTGAGGAAGTGCTCGCGGTAGTACTGCAGCTCAGCGATGGACTCACGGATATCATCCAGCGCCTGGTGGGTGCCTTTCTTGACAAAGCCCTCCTTGATTTGCGGCGCCCAGCGGTCCGCCAGGATTTTCAGGGTCGAGACATCCAGATAACGGTAGTGGAAATACGCCTCCAGCGTTGGCATGTAGCGATACAGAAAACGACGATCCTGGCCAATGCTGTTGCCGCAAATCGGAGACTTGCCTTTCGGCACCCACTGTTCGAGAAAGGCGATGGTTTGTGCTTCGGCCTCAGCCTGGCTGATCTTGCTCTCACGCACCCGCTGAGTAAGGCCGCTTTCGCCGTGAGTGCGGGTATTCCATTCATCCATGCCAGCCAGCGCTTCATCGCTCTGGTGCACAGCAATGACCGGGCCTTCGGCCAGAACCTTGAGATCACTGTCGGTGACAATTGTGGCCATCTCGATGATGACGTCACGCTCAGGATCCAAGCCGGTCATTTCCAGGTCAATCCAAATCAAGTTGTTTGCGCTTTGCATGTGTCGCTCCTCTGAGTGCCAACAAGTTTAACCAATAAATCAGCCGGGGATACGCCAAAGCAGCAGGCTCGAATCGCGCCAGTCATGTAAATCGAGCTGCCGATCCGCCGGCACATCAGGCACGGCAAAGGTGTTGCTCACAAACAATGAGCCGGGTTGCATCTCGGCACACGCCTTTTGCCAGAGCGCCAACATGGGCGCTGGCGACAAAAAACAGTACACCACATTAAATCCAGCCAAGTCGGTGCGCCAAAGGCTCTGGTAGCGAATGCTGCAATTGTGCTGAAACAGTGAACGAAGCAACGCCAGCAAATAGGATAATGGCGCGGTTTCGACCCCTACAAAGCGCCCTTCAGGAAACTGCCGGGCAAGCGCCAGTAATGGTCCCGCAGGGCCGCAGCCCAAATCGATAAACCGCAGCGGCTCAGGTTGTTGCACAAGGATATCGGTCAGCAATTGCGTACCCTGCGCGCCGGTCAGGTACAGCGGCACCCGCTCGCCAAAGCTATTCCAGTTGAGCAACAGCAAAGTCAAAAACACCAGCAAGAACACCCAGGACGGCAGTGGAGCACCACCAAAGGCCAGCAATGCAGGCACGAACGCCAGGTTCAGCCACCACCACCAACGCGACAACCCCAGCCAACGGCCAATACATGCCGCTATCAAGCCTTGCAGCAAACCAGCGGTCAGCCAGGCAAAGCGCCAGTCAGCAATATAGTTGGCCAGCAGCACAATGACCGCCAGTAACACGGTCGCCGCCAACTGTGCAAGCAGCGCTATCAATGCCGGATAACGCTGGGCCAGTCCGCGCAGCCCCTCAACCAACATCATCAATCCACTCCCACTTGAATACCGACATGATTTTATTGCCTGACTTTGTCGGCTGATGCGCTGCACAGTTTAGCCGGAGCACAAGCCTTTGCCTTGCCCGTGCTAGAATCACCGGCGAAATAAACGGCTGCAACTCTGCCCCCTTAAGCAACATACCTTCGGAACCTTCATGGCCAAACGCCAACTCAATCGCCGGCAAAACTGGCGCATCGAAAAAATCCAGGGCGAGCGTGCTGCCCGCGCCGCCAAGCGCGAATCACAAGCACTGCAAACGCTGGAAGGCGGCGACCTTGGCCCAGAGCAAACCGGGTTGGTCATCGCTCATTTCGGCGTTCAGGTCGAAGTCGAAGCGCTCGAAGGAGAAATGGCCGGCCAGGTCTTTCGCTGCCACCTGCGCGCCAACCTGCCGACCATGGTCACCGGTGATCGTGTGGTCTGGCGTCCAGGCAACCAGGGCATTGGCGTTATTGTTGCGCAACTTGCGCGCAACACTGAGCTGTGCCGTCCAGACACCCGCGGCCAGCTAAAACCGGTGGCGGCCAATGTTGATTTGATCGTCATTGTTTTTGCCCCCCTGCCAGAACCCCATGCCAACCTGATCGACCGCTACTTGGTCGCCGCCGAGCACGCTGGCATCCGCCCGCTGCTATTGCTCAACAAGGCTGACTTGATTGACGAACAAAACGCGGTTGCACTCAATGCAATGCTCGCGGTCTATCGCCAGCTGGGTTATCCGCTACTTGAGGTCTCGGCTCATCAGGGTGACGGCATGGAGCAACTTATGCAGCAGCTTGACGGCCATGTCAGCGTGTTCGTCGGCCAGTCCGGCGTTGGCAAGTCATCGCTGGTCAACAGCTTGCTGCCTGAAGTTGAAACCCGCGTCGGCCCGCTGTCCGAGTTGACCGGCAAAGGCACTCACACCACAACCACGGCGCGCCTGTTCCACTTCCCGGGCGGTGGCGAATTGATCGACTCCCCCGGAATTCGCGAGTTTGGCTTGGTCCATGTCAGCCGTGACGACGTTGAAGCTGGGTTTATCGAGTTCCACGAACTGCTCGGCCACTGCCGCTTTCGTGACTGCAAGCATGACCGAGAGCCAGGCTGCGCGTTACTCAAGGCGCTTGAAGAAGGCCGTATCCAGCCGCAACGCATGGCCAGCTACCGGCATATTCTGGCGAGCCTGCCTGAAGACGAGTATTAAAGAACAGGGCCTGCGCCCGGTGATGCCGGATCAGAATGCTCATGCATCACTCACCAGACAAACAAAAGCCGCGAAAACTCGCGGCTTTTGTTTGTCTGTCACTGCTAAAGCTCGGGCTTGTCGACCTTGAGCGTTCCGTCTTCAAAGATATTCAGACGCTGCTTGATTTCCTCAGAGGGCAAAATATCCTGGGGCGCAGGGCTCTCGGCATCAGGTGTGGCTGAAGCATCAGGCTGGTTAGCGTCCCCGGTGCCCTGCGCGCCATCAATGGCGCGCTGCGCCCGCTTGGTCAACACCACGATATCGATGCGTCGGTTGACTGGATTGAACGGGTCTTCACGATCAAACAGCGCTGAAGAGGCGTAACCCACCACCCGCGCTACCTTATCCGGGTCATACCCGCCCTCGACCAGCACTCGGCGCGCCGCGTTGGCGCGATTGGCCGACAATTCCCAGTTACCAAAGCCACCAGTACCAGCAAAGGGCTTGGCGTCGGTATGGCCGCTGACACTGATTTTGTTCGGCACCGCGTTGATGGTGTCGGTCAGCGCTAGCAGGATATCTTCGAAGTAGGGTTGCAGACGTGCGCTGCCGATGGCGAACATGGGCCGATTCTCGGCATCCATGATCTGGATACGCAAGCCATCCTGGGTGATTTCAAAGAGGATCTGATCCTTGAAATTACGCAATTGCGGGTCTTCGTTGACCTTATTTTGCAACTCCTGCAGCAACAGTTCCAGCCGTTCACGCTCCATCTGCTCGGCAATGCTTTCAGCCTTTTGCGGGTCAACCGAAGTGGAGTCGGCGTCCTCAGGCTGCACATCGGTAGCACTTTCCGACTCCTGGGGCTGCATCTCAGGATTCAATGTGCGGTCAGGCGAAGGGGTTGGCGAACCACCCAGATCAATCACATAAGGACTGGCACTTTCAGTGAAGCCAATCGGGTCTTGAAAGTAGCCGGAGATCAGCTTTTTCTGTTCAGGCGTGGCCGACGACATCAGCCACATGACCATAAAGAACGCCATCATCGCGATTGCGAAGTCGGCAAAGGCAATTTTCCAGGCACCACCATGCCCGCCGCCAACGACTTTCTTGACGCGTTTTACAATGATTGGCTGATTATTCTCCATGACTCAGCCTTTAATTCCCACGCATGGCCTGTTCAAGCTCGATAAAGCTTGGGCGGTGCGCCGGGTACAAGACTTTACGGGCGAACTCGACAGCCAGTGATGGCGGCATGCCGGAAGCAGACGCGACCAAACCCGCCTTGATCGCCTCATAGACGTTGACCTCCTCCTTGGCGTCATGGTCAAGAGAACTGGCCAGCGGGCCAAAAAAGCCGTACGAAGCCAGGATACCCATGAAGGTACCCGCCAATGCAGTACCGACCTTTTCACCGATCTCGGCGTTATTGGCTTCGGCCAGAACTGACATGGTAATCACGATCCCCAATACAGCAGCGACGATACCCATTGCCGGCAAGCCGTCGGCAATCTTCGCAACAGCATGGCTGGGATGCTCAAGCTCTTCTTTGAGGCTGGCGATTTCCATGTCGAACAAACCCTCAAGCTCGTGCGGCGCCATATTGCCGGACGACATGATGCGCAGGTAATCACAGATGTACGCCGTCATCCGCTCATCCTTGAGGATCGCCGGGTACTTGCTGAATATCGGGCTTGCCGCTGGGTCTTCAACATCGGCCTCAATGGCCATCATGCCTTCGCGCCGGCTTTTGTTAAGAATTTCGTAGATCAGTTTCAGCACATCCAGGTAATAGGCGTGCGTGAAGCGCGAGCTGAACATTTTCAACGACTTCTTGAACACCTGCATAAAGGTGCTGCCAGGGTTCGCCTGGAGGAATGCCCCCAAAGCCGCGCCCCCGATAATCAGCACCTCGAAAGGATGCACCAATGCCATGACATGGCCGCCAGACATGATGAAACCACCCAAGACGCTGGCGAACACCACTATGATGCCGATGATTTTTGCCATAATTTAAAACTTATCTGACCTGAAGTAAGGGAACGACCGAAAACCAACCCACGATGAACAAACAAGGTAGCAGGCTCCATGAGCACGACAGCGTTCGCTGGCGCGACTGGTTTTTCAAGCCTGTTACTCGGAATAATTAAAACAGCTCTTCTCTATATCGGAAGAATTGCGCGAGACTATAGTCAGTAAATAATAAAAGCCAGTTTGGCCCACCCAATGCCTAATCAAATTGCTAGACCGCGCACATTGAATGCATGGCTGGAGCTGTTAGAAAAACAGCCGCTGCCGGTACAGATTGAAAGCCGACAAAAAGTTCTGGCAGCGCTGACTGACAGCCGCCGTTCTTTGCGCGAAATAGCTGAATTGATTCAAAGCAGCCCAGCCTTGGCAATTAGCGTCCTGCGCGAAGCCAATACCTCGGAAAACAGCCTGGGCGAGCCGTCTGAAAGCCTCGAAAACGCACTCAACAGGCTTGGACTGCAGCGCACGCAAACCCTGCTTGAGCGCCTACCGGCCTTGAGGCGTGAAGAAATCCCGCTCGCATTGCGCCAAATCCAATTGATTAGCCAGCACGCCTCCCAGCAAGCAAGCGGCCTGTTTTCTAGCCGTCTGGCTCGGCTGTGGCAGGAGATTCACTGGGGAAGCCTGTTATTTCTGGCCCCGGCCTGGGCACTGATATCGGCCTATCCAGAATTGCTCAGCACCTGGGAGCAACGCGTGCTGGTTGAGGCCGAGCCCGCGCAAAAAGTCGAAATCGATATGCTGGGCGTGCCCCTGCTCCAGCTTTGCCTGGCCCTGGCCGAACGCTGGAAGCTGCCTGAATGGATTTGCTACAGCTACCGGCTGCTGCTCAATGACCGGCGGTTTCTGGCCAAAGCCCTGTTGATTGCTCGCGACAACGAACACCCATTGCACCAACAGCAATGCCTGGATGCGGACCCCGATCTGCAACGCTGGCTTGGCCAACCCGCCAACTGCATTCTCCTGGCCAACGGCCTGGCACTTTCAGCACACCACGCCTGGGATGGCCCACACAGCCTGCGCTGGCAGCAACTTACCGGTTTGTACTTGCAAGCTCCGGTTGCAGACCTGCAACAGTGGGTTCACCAACAAGCCGCTATCAGTGCGCGCAAACTGGTGACCACCGACCTTTGGCACCCAGCTCAAGCAATGCTTTGGCCTTGGCACGTCAGCCACCTGCAATCAGCCAAGCCGCCACCGGCCAGTGCTATCGACAAGGACGACTGGCGCCAACTCTGCCAGCAACTGCTCAGCGAGCCGAGTGCGTTTAACAATGTCCTGCAACTTACCTCCTGCGCCAGCCGCGCGCTGCACGCCAGCGGCATGCAGCGCGTCTTGCTGCTTTTGGCTGATCGCACACAAGGCAAGCTGGTCGCGCAACACCCCATTGGCCTCAATCAAACAGCCAACGGTCTGAGTCTTGATCCGCAACATAGCCAGGTGATCCGCACCCTGCTGAGCAAACCCGGCCAGCTTCGTCTGACCCCTGAAAATATGGCGCAGTTCTCGGCCCGCCTGCCCGGCGCGCTCAAGGAGCTATTTGCTGGCGAACATTTGTTGCTCAGGTCACTGGGCGCCAATGGCCGTGTGGTGATGATCGCGATCAGTGATTGCGGCGGTGCTGCGCTTGATGAGAGCCGCCTGCAACTCTTCGCCAAGACCAGCCAATGCATTGAGCGCGCAATCAGTAACTTCGCCAATCGCCGACGTTAAGCGGGCCGCAAAGATGCCGAGCACTCAGGCTTGACGCCTGCTCAGACCGCAACAGCGCAGCGGCAGAAACCTCTCGAATACTTGTTGTTCGAAGCTTATCCAGCCTTTCCGTTACAATGGCGCCCATTACCCCATCAGCAACCTATAACTGAGGTCCGGCATGTCCGCCTTCGCTGAACTCCCACTGGTTATTGAGCCTGCCGAGCTGGCCAGCCGCCTTGACGCACCTGAACTGATACTGGTCGATCTCACCAGTGCAGCGCGTTACGCATCCGGGCATATTCCTGGTGCCTACTTTGTCGATCCCAAGCAAACGCAACTGGGCCTGCCGCCAGCGCCCGGCCTGCTGCCTGATCAGGAAAGCCTGGAGCAGATGTTTAGCGAACTGGGGCATAATCCTAACGCCGTTTATGTGGTGTATGACGATGAGGGCGGTGGCTGGGCCGGACGTTTTATCTGGTTGCTCGACGTCATTGGACACAGCAACTATCACTACCTTGATGGCGGCTTGCTTGCCTGGCTCGCAGAAAGCCGTGAAGTCAGCCTCGTCCAACCGGCGCTGCACGACACCAAGGTTGAACTGACGCTTGATGAGAGCCCAATCGCCAGCCGCGAATACCTGCAAAGCCGCCTCGGCGCCAGCGACTTGGCGATTTGGGATGCGCGCGGGCCGAGCGAATACAGTGGCGAGAAAGTGCTGGCAGCCAAAGGCGGGCATATTCCTGGAGCTATCAACTTTGAATGGACCGCAGGCATGGACCCGGCTCGCTCGCTGCGCATTCGTCGAGACATGGCCGAGGTACTACACAAACTCGGTATCACGCCCGACAAAGAAGTGATTACCCATTGCCAGACGCACCATCGCTCGGGCTTTACCTACTTGGCCGCAAAAGCCCTGGGCTACCCCAATGTCAAAGCCTATGCCGGCTCCTGGGGCGAATGGGGCAACCACCCCGATACCCCGGTAGAATGCTGAGCCATCACGTATACGCACATTAGATTAGTCTGTGCAGTGCTTGCAGCATCGCGGCACTGCACAATCAAGAACGTCCCTAAGGAATTGCAATGAAACAACGCCTGTTCATCATCAGCCAATATTTGCTGCCGCATCATTTATTGTCGCGGCTGATTGGCTGCGCTGCTGAGTGCCGTACAGCCTGGTTCAAAAACCGCCTGATCAACTGGTTCATCAAGCGTTACAACGTCGACATGAGCCAGGCACAGGTCGAAGACCCAACGGCTTTCGAGCATTTCAACGCATTCTTCACCCGCGCACTGAAAAACGATGCCCGTCCGCTCGACGCCAGCAGTGAGGCTGTGCTCTGCCCGGCAGACGGTGCCATCAGCCAGCTCGGTAAAATCGAGCACGGTCGGATATTCCAGGCCAAGGGGCACAGTTTCAGCGTAGTGGAACTGCTGGGCGGCGATACCCAACTGGCGAGCCCTTTCATGGGCGGCGAGTTCGCAACGGTTTACCTGTCGCCTAAAGACTATCATCGCGTGCACATGCCCCTGACTGGCACACTCAAGCAGATGGTTTATGTACCGGGCCGCCTGTTCTCGGTCAACCAGACCACAGCTGAAAATGTGCCAGAACTGTTCGCCCGCAACGAACGTGTGGTTTGCCTGTTTGATACCGAACGCGGCCCAATGGCCGTGGTATTGGTTGGTGCAATGATCGTCGCCTCGGTCGAAACCGTCTGGGCTGGCCTGGTTACGCCACCGAAGCGTGAGCTGAAAACCTTTGCCTACGATGAAGCTGCACGGGCACCCATCCATCTTGAAAAAGGCGCTGAAATGGGTCGCTTCAAACTGGGCTCGACTGCCGTTGTATTGTTTGGCCCTGAACAGGTTAAATGGTGCGAAGATCTGAGCGCAGGCAGCAGTGTGCAAATGGGCCAGCTCATGGGCTCCAAAGCGCTGAAAGCAGGCGTATAGACACCACGCTTCAATGAATAGTGTACAGTTACAAAAACGCTCGCTCAGGAAATACCGAGCGAGCCTGAGCAATACAAGGCTATGCAGCGGGTCGCACTAATAGCGTTGCGACTCAACAACATACAAGTCGCTTTTTACCCATGTCACGCAAGGATGCTGCTAGGGTTTCTAGTATAACCACTAGAATGTTGGCTTTTTGCCAGCATGGAGTATCCAGGTTTGACTGAGACACAAGCACCGCACCTCTTGCTTCGCGTTTCGACGCCGAAAAATCAGAGCCTGTCGTTCTGTGACTCTACGCCGCGTGACCTCAAACGCTGGATTGCGCACCTGCCCAAAGCCAATATTGGCGAGACAGCTCGCCAGCTTTATCAGGCACTGGTCGAAATCAACCAACTGCTGACCCCTTCTGACAATCGCTTGCAGCTTTTGGAATTACTGCGCCCTGAAGTGCACTACGTTTGCCAGCATCTGGAAAAGCATTTCCTCAACCAAGCCATCGTCCTTGATGAGCGCCCACGCAAGGTTGCCAACCTTTGCCAGGCCCTGCAAAACCACCTGGCCAACGGCTACAAGCTGGTTATCTCGCGCAACGTCAGTAAAACCAGCAAAGAGTCTAGGCAGTTGCTGACAATCGCCCTGCAGCGTGCGATTCACAGCCTTTGCGGTCCACTGGTGCGTGCCAGCCAACTGTATTGCCCTGTCCCTGAAGGGCTGTGGTTTGAGCTGCATCAGCTGTATTTGCTTGCCAGGCAGCATGGCTTGAAAAACATCGTGGTACGCGATCCCTTGGCTAGACACAGCCAAGGGCTGAGCGTCGAGCAAAACTACATTGTCGCGGCATTGATCGGCTGCTCGCGCTGTAACCAGATGCGCCAGAGCGCGATTGCACGTGTAGCCGAAGCACTTGAGCAATGGAGCACATTGGTCAACATCGAGGACGGCAACGACCCTGAAAGCCTGTTCGCCATTGCCAGCCAGCTTGATGGCCCGCCTCGCTACACCTCGTTATTTCAAAGCAAAGACCTGCAGGTTGCGATCGGCATCGACACCCATCCGCTGGTCGATGCACTCAAGGAACACCTGCTTCTTGCGCCCGAGGCGGCAGGCAAGTCACGCCTCCTGGTGCCTGAAGGCTTGAGCATCGACCTTTTGCAGCACCTGAGCGCCGCCTGGGGCGATATTTCCGAGCGCACCTTTCAGCGCAGCGCAGGCCAAGGGTCGTTGAACCTGTGCATCGGCATGAGTGCATTGCACTACTTCATCGCTAACAAGCGCACATTTGCCGAGATTCTCAAGCTACCGGTAGAAGCCAGCAAAGTTGAATTTAAAGAATCAACGGGCAAGCCAGACATCTGGTCAAACGCTTTCGACGCCCAGAAAAACCCCTCTTGGGATCATGGCCTGCCTTTAGAAGAAATCGAGTACGAAAAACCTCAAGCCCACGCCCATGCCCATGCCAGCGAGCCAAATGAGCCCGCCCGGCTGGACGCCGAGAGCCCGCAAGTTTTCCCTACGTTCGAACTGCCCATCATCAACCTCAGCCCAGGCGGTTATTGCCTGACCTGGCCAAAGGAAGTCCCCAGCCAGCTACAAGCAGGGGAGCTGCTGGGTATTCAAGACTCTCCAGGGCAGGCCTGGAGCATAGCCGTGGTGCGCTGGATACGTCAGGCACGCGGCGGCGGGACCCAGATGGGGATTGAACTGATGGCCCCTCACGCCCAGCCTTGCGGCCTGCAGCTCATCCGTAAAAGCGAGCAAAACAGCAGTTATCTACGCGGGTTATTGTTGCCTGAAATCAGTGCCATATCGCGCCCGGCCTCGGTCCTGGTACCGCGTCTTCCGTTCCAGGAAGGCAACAAAGTGATGGTCAACATAGCGGGTGTGGAGCATCGCGCCGTGCTGGGCCAGAAGCACGCCTCGACCGGCAGTTTCAATCAATTTGAATACCGCCTAAGCAGCCTTGCAACTGAAGATCCCGGGAAGCCCGTCACACCAGCGGGAAGCCAACGCACCGGTTCAGAGGAAGACTTTGACTCACTCTGGAAGTCGCTGTAGATTCCGTGCATCTTCACTCATTCAGTGAGCCGCCAGCGTAACTAATCCGGTGTGGAAGCTTCGGTTTGCAGCATTGGGCCCAGCGCACAATAACCGAACCTGCACTGATGATTAACCCTTGGCCGAGTGCTCGAATACCTTGGCGCAGATCGAACTGAACAATGGCCATCGAAAAAAAGACAATCCGCCTACTGATTCTCGAAGACTCGCAAAATGAGGCCGAACGCCTTGTCAGCCTATTTCGCAACTCGGGCAGCGCAACACGCGTCCACCGCCTGACCTCCAGCGATGATCTCAATGAAGTGCTGCAACAAACCTGGGATCTGTTGATTTGCGCACCCAGCAGCGAACAGCTATCGCCAACCGAGGCCATCAGCACTATTCGACGGCTTGCCAAGGACGTCCCGGCAATACAATTACTGGCCGATAATGATTCCGACAGCATCACCGAAGCCCTGACCATGGGCGCGCAGGATGCCTTGCCGCAAGGTGATGATGAACGCCTGATCCTGATCGCCAAGCGCGAGTTGCAAAACCTTGAAGAGCGTCGCGCTCGCAGGCGCGCCGAGGTGGCTCTGCGTGAAGCGGAGAAGCGCTGTCAACTGCTACTTGAAAGCTCAGTTGATGCCATTACCTACGTGCATGACGGCATGCATATCTATGCCAACCGCGCTTACCTGGAACTCTTCGACTACGAAGATGCCGACGAGCTTGAAGGCATGCCGATGATCGATTTGATCGACAGCGGCGACCAGGGCGAATTCAAGAACTTCCTGAAAAACTACGCAGACAGCGAAAGCACGACCGAATTCAAGTTCACTGGGGTTAAAGCTGGCGGCAAGCGATTCAAGGCGCGCATGAGCTTTCTGCCTGCCACCTATGATGGTGAGCCCTGCACCCAAGTGGTCATTCGCTCGGATGCCGATAACAGCGAACTCGAAGAAAAGCTGCGTGAAATCAGCAGTCAGGACCTGGTCACCGGGCTGTTTAATCGCCCCCATTTCCTGGAACTGATTGATACCGCCGCAGATCGTGCTGTAAATGCAGGGCAACCCTCCAGCCTGGCCTATATCCGGCTTGATCAGTATGCGGCGCTGCTGGCAGATATTGGCATTGCCGGTATCGATATGCTGCTGGCCGACCTCGCCAGCCTGCTGCGCACCCATTTTGCCGGCGAGGCACAGCTGGCACGTTTCGGCGATGATGTATTTGCAGCCTTGCAGTTGGGCGTCACCCCCGAACAAGCAGAGCCTGGCCTCAAGGTTCTGTTGAAAAAAGTGGAAGGCCACCTTTTTGACGTAAACGGTCGTACCGCGCAAACCACCTTGTCAATTGGTGTTGCCGGGCTCAATGAGACCACGCCGAAAGGACAAATCGTTGTTGATCGAGCGCACCGCTGCGCCGATGAGCAAGAACAGGGCAACAACCTCAAGCTGTTCAACCCGGCTGATGTAATAGCGGCGGCGGCGAATCGTGGTGACGTTGTGGCCATGATTAAACAGGCACTGGATAACAACGGCCTGCGCTTGTTGTTCCAACCCATTATCAGCCTGCGCGGAGATAGCCAGGAGCACTACGAAGTGCTGTTGCGCATGCTCAACTCCAAGGGTGAGGAAGTCCAACCGACCGAATTCCTCGCCGATGCGGTTTCGGCGGGGCTGGGCGAAAAGCTCGATCGCTGGGTGATTCTAAATGCAATCAAGCAACTCACCGAGCATCGCAGTAACGGCCATAACACACGCCTGTTTGTGCATTTATCGAGCGCCAGCCTGCAAGACCAGACGCTGTTGCCATGGCTAAGCGTTGCCCTCAAGGCCGCACGCCTGCCTTCAGACGCCCTGGCCTTCCAACTTAGCGAAACCGATGCCGTCACCTACCTCAAGCAGGCGAAAGCCTTGACCCAGGGTCTCAACGAACTGCACTGCAAAGTGGCCCTCAGCCAATTTGGCTGCGCACTCAATCCATTCAACTCGCTCAAGCACCTGCATATTGACTTCGTAAAGATCGACGGTTCATTCAGCCAGGACCTCAACCGCCCTGAGAATCAGGAAGCACTGAAAACCCTGCTGGACAGCTTGCACTCCCAAGCCAAGCTGACCATCGTCCCTTTTGTTGAGTCAGCCACGACGCTCTCGACTCTCTGGCAAGCCGGCGTCAATTACATTCAAGGTTTCTATTTGCAGGGGCCGACCCAGGCGATGAACTACGACTTCGCACCAGACGACGAGTAGTCAAGACAAGGCCCTCTGGCTCAGCACTTCAGGGCTAGAGCGGCCACTGCGCAAGTGCCCGATAACGCCCCTTGTAAGACTCATACAAAACAAAGTGGTCGGTCTTGAGCCAGAACTCTGGAGGCGTAACCGCCTCTGGAACCGCCATTTTGTAATCTCGAGACAAGGTCAGGTGCGCACGAAACTCACGCGCGCCCAACACCAGGCCAAAAGGCAGTAGCGCCTGTTCCAGTGCATAGACCAAACACCCTAGTGCTGGTGGAGGATCTTGTGGTGCCAACAGCAAAATATTGGATTGGCGCCAGACGTCCAAGGTATCCAGACAAACACTCAAGGGTTTGTTACTAACTGGCATCGAGTCAATTGCTGCGCAGATTGCGCCAATCATGCTGACTGGCACCGAGCCGAGAAACGCCAGGGTCAGGTGGAAATTCTCAGCAGCAACCGGTCGACCGGAGCGCAGTTGCAAATGCCGGCGCCACTGCGAAATAGCGCTACGCTGCGCGGCGGAGCAAGGCAAGGCGAAGAACAAGCGCTTACTAGGCTCAGCACTCAGCACAGACATCGCCCCTCCAATCCCGCAGCCGCGCTAACACCGATTACTCCAGGCCGTCGCGGTCACGGAAACCAAGTAGGTATAAAATCCCGTCAAGGCCCAGGGTCGAGATCGCTTGCTTGGCGGACTGCTTCACCAGTGGTTTGGCGCGAAATGCCACGCCAAGCCCAGCAATCGCCAGCATTGGCAAGTCATTGGCACCGTCACCCACGGCGATGGTTTGCTCTAGGCGTAAGCCTTCTTTGTCAGCGAGCAAGCGCAACAGGTCAGCTTTACGTTGGGCATCAACAATGGGCTCGACCGCCACGCCCGTGACCAGGCCGTCGACAATTTCCAGCTCATTGGCGTAAACGTAGTCAATGCCCAGCTTGGCCTGCAACTGCTTGGCAAAATAGCTGAAACCGCCAGACAGGATCGCCGTCTTATAACCCAGGCGACGCAGCTCGCTGAACAGCGTCTCGGCGCCTTCGGTCAGGCGCAATGAAGCGCCAATTTCGCTTAATACCGACTCCGGCAAGCCTTTTAGCAAGGCCAGGCGCTCCTTGAAACTGGCAGCGAAATCCAGCTCACCACGCATTGCCCGCTCGGTGATTTCAGAAACCTGATCCCCCACACCCGCTGCTTTTGCCAGTTCATCAATGACTTCAGCCTCGATCAGTGTCGAGTCCATGTCGAACACGGCCAAGCGACGGTTGCGGCGAAACAGCGAGTCGCTCTGGAAGGCGATGTCGACATTCAGCTCCTGCGCCACGCTGAGGAACTCAGCGCGCAATGCCGCAGGGTCGGCTGGCTCGCCACGTACGGAAAACTCAATGCAGCCCTTGCCCTGCTCAGCGGGCATGTCCAACGGCATACGCCCGGAAAGGCGGTCGATATGATCGATATTCAAGGCATATTTGGCGGTGATTGCACTCACCCGCTGCAGCTGTTCAGCCGTGACCTTGCGTGTAAGCAGGGTCACGATGTGACGCGCCTTGCCCTGGCCATCGACCCAAAGCTGATAGTCGGCTTCGGAAACAGGCGTGAAGCGCACCTGCTGATCCAGCTCATAAGCGCTGAACAATACATCTTTGAGCACTGAAGAGCCGCGCTCGGTATCAGGAATCTCGACCAGAATGCCAAACGACAAGGTGTCGTGAATGACCGCCTGGCCAATATCAAGAATATTGACGCCACCCTGGGCCAATACCCCTGTGATGGCGGCAGTGAGACCGGGACGATCTTCACCGGTAATGTTGATCAGGACGATTTCGCGCAAGGCGCACCCTCCGAGGCTCAAGAAGTTATAAACAGCCGAAAATGACCGTTAAGACAATTAGTGACGTGCAAAACAGGACGCCAAACGATGATAGCTAGACGAAAAAAGCACTTTCCCAGTCTATTTCGGCACCCACAAAGCCTGACGAATAGTTTTTCAACAGGCGGTTATACCCAGCAGGGCCGGTGAAGCGCTCACATTCTACCCACTTTCCTGGCAATTCGGACATGCGCAGTGCTTTGCCGTACGCGGGGCGCTCGCTATACTGCGCGGCATCTTCAGTCGACAAGAATCGAGCGCTGTGAACCGGCCCGCCCCCGTGAAATCCGATAATTTCTTTATCTTGCTTTTCCAGGCACTGCGCCAACGTCGCGTGCCGCTGGTATTGCGCATCGCTAGCCACAGCTTATTGCTCGTCGCCATGGCGTTGGTCATCTATGCCTGGGTGATAGGCATGCAATTCAAGCAGGCCATGCAGCAACAAGCTGAAGCCTTGGGCACCAGCTTGATCACCCAGACCGCATCCTCTGCCACTGAGCTGCTGGTTTCCAACGATATTCTCAGCCTTAACGTGCTGCTAAATAACCTGGTGAAGAACCCGCTGGTTGCCCATGCCGCCATTTATAGTGTCGACAACCGCATTCTTGCCGAGGCAGGCTCACGCCCAAGCCAGGGCATGCTGGGCGAGACAGAAGGCCTGTACTCGACCCCCATTACCTTTCAAGAAGTGATCGCCGGACAGCTGCGCATCAGCCTGGACATGCGCCAGTTTGAACAGCCCATGACCATTAGCCTGCAAAGCATGGGTATTCTCAGCCTGATTTTGCTGGCGTTGGCCCTGACCCTGAGCCTGCGCCTGGGCCGGTATATTTCAACGCCCCTGTTGCAGCTGCGCGTGTGGCTACGTGACCCTGATGACCCGGCCCCCGGCGCTGGCCGCCAGGATGAAATTGGCGATCTCGCTCGCCAACTGCAAGCCCGACTGGTACCGGCCAAACCTGAACCGGAGCACGAACTGGAACCAGAAGACCTGTACGAAGATGCGGACTATGACGACGAGCATGACGCAGATGAGCTGGCCTACGATGATGACGCCGATGAGCCTGGGTTCTCGATGCCCAACCTCAGCGCCAAAGACGATGACCTGCACGACTTTGACGAGCCTGAGTCACGTCCAGTAGCGAGCCAATCGACATCGGCAACGCAGCACGCCAAGCCCGACCCCTTTGCGGACTTGCACGATATCGACGAGCCAGAAGACGACGTGGCTGCAAAACCTGCCGCCTTCAGCGCAACAGCCGCCAAGACATCCCAGCCAAGCGCGGTGCTGGCAATTCAGCTAGGCGCGCAAGAACAGCTGCGCCGCCTGCCACGCGCGCGCCTGATGGATTTGCTGAAGCGTTATCGCGACTGTTTGGAGCGCGCGGCAAACCTCTATCAAGCTGAGCTGCACACACTCAAGGACGGCAGCAGCCTGATGCTGTTCCACCATCAGGACAGCGGCGAAGAGTTCCTGATTCACGCCATTTGCTGCGGCGAGCTGATGCGTGCACTCGGTCACGCCTTGCAAATCGAGGTTGCCGACAGCGGCATCACCTTGCAGCTGCAACTGGGCATGACCCTGGGCGAAGACCTGGTGGACCTTAGCCAGGGTGAGTTGCTGCTCAACGAAACCTCCCAGGACGCTCTGGCATTATCACAACACAGCCGTAACTTGCTGCTGGTTGAACGTGGCGTCGCTGATGACGAACTGGTTCGCCAACGCGCCCGTACTCGCTCGATTGCCAGCCCTGAAGGTGCCTATTGCGTAGAAAGGCTGCTTGACCCCTATCCGGCCCTGCTGGAGCGTCAGCTAGGCAAGTTACGCGACCACTAAACCACTGAAGATCTACTGCTGGGGCCGCCCAAGCTGAGGCCCCGCAGGGTACGTAACACCAATAAGCTGCTCATTTGCCCCCCTAAAGTCGGACGCGCATTCCAGGCGCTTCTTCCCAGGCTGATGCTCGCTCTTCAAGCCAGCTTGCTTGCACAAGTGCTGTTTATTGCAGGTTGCAAACACAAAAAAACCCGCAATTGCGGGTTTTCAAGTTTGCTGCTAAGCCGTTTTAGAAACGGAACACTTCAGAGTCAATTCGTACCGGCTGAGCCATAGGGATCTTCGGCGGATCTTCTTTCTTGGGCGTGGTCACCGGCGCCTTTTTAGGTGACCGCTCGGCAATTGCCGGGATTTCGCCATCATGGGCCTTGACCGCCGAGGCGACTTGCTCGACCAATTGGCGCATCAGCGTGCTCTGGGCATGTACCTGGTCAGCAATAGAGCCACTGTGAGCCTGCTCAAGACGCACCAATCGACCATCGAGCAATTCACCATTTTTGCCCATCAAGCGCCACTGTGCTTCAAGCACAGCAGGTCGTTGCGGGCCCGAATCAAGCCGGGCAATAGACATCAGAATTTGCACCTGCGGCGTAAAGCCAGGCACCGCAGGCGCCAGCGCCAGACGCTGGCTATTGAGTTGCGAGGACAGTTGCAGGAGCAACTGCTGATCGATATCGGCTGCCAGGCTACCTGCCCAACGCGCGTCTCTCGAAGCGATCAAGCTGCCGTCTTCCTGGCGCTGCAGCAAAGCCTCGCGCTGTAAATAATCAGCGATAGATACCGGGCCCAACAATACCGCCAAACCCTCTTTAGCGGACGGTACCTCAGCGTCGCCACTATCGAGCTGATACAAAGGCACTGGCTGGTAACGTGCACATCCAGCCAACCCGAGTAGAGCTACCAACAGAACCAAGGGGAGTCGTATTGCAATCATCAATATCATCCAGCCAGTCATAAGACCGGTCTATATATCCATAAAGTAAAAATCAAGCACAGGCTAAAACTATAAATTCTTAGCGAACTTAAAACCCTCGATATGACTCGCCTGAAATACAAATACCAACCTTTTGATCAGGTCTACCCCAACCTTTTTGTAGTGGCAATTCACTACTAAATCGGCTAGAGCCATGCCTTGAAAAATGAAACCGCCAGCAGTTTCCAGCGGTCATATCATCCTAGAAAGCAGTGCCAGACTCCAGCGTTGATCTGCCAATCAGTATTTCAGGTGTTACCGCACTACTCAACCAAGAGGCTGTCAACTCGCTGGAAGCCCCGTGGCAGCTTATTACCACGCCGGCCTCGCTCACCCTTGTAATGTTCAAGATCTTCGGCTTTGAGTGACAAAGTGCGCTTGCCTGCTTGCAATACCAGCGTCGCACCAACCGGAAGAACCGCGAGATCTGTCAGGTATTCTTCGCGCGAAGCGACTCGATCTCCCGGGATACCGATAATCTTATTGCCCTTACCTTTACCCAATTGTGGCAAGTCTGCCACCTTGAACAGCAACAACCGACCCTCGGTTGTCACCGCAGCAAGCCAATCATCCTCGCGACTGACCAACGGCTTCGGTGGTATCACTTTCGCACCATTGGGCAGGCTCAGCAGCGCTTTACCCGCCTTGTTCTTGGCTTGCAGGTCTTCGCCTTTAACCACGAAGCCATAGCCCGCATCGGATGCGATCACATACAGCGCCTCATCGTCCGGCAGCATCACACATTCAAAGGTCGCGCCAGGCGGCGGCGTCAAGCGCCCGGTCAGTGGTTCACCCTGCCCGCGCGCCGAAGGCAGTGAGTGCGCAGCCAACGAATAACTGCGCCCGGTAGAGTCGATAAACACGGCAAATTGATTCGAGCGCCCCGGCGCCATGGCCTTGAAACCATCCCCGGCCTTGTACGACAAACCGGTGGCGTCCAGATCATGGCCTTTACCGCATCGTACCCAGCCCTTCTCGGAGATCACAACAGTGACCGGCTCGGCAGGCATGAGCTCGTTTTCAGACAGCGCCTTGGCTTCCGCACGCGCAACAATCGGCGAGCGTCGATCATCACCGTAGGTTTCTGCGTCTTTAATGATTTCGTCACGCACCAGCTTTTTCAGGCGCGCTTCACTGCCGAGCAGCTTGAGCAATTTTTCGCGCTCTTTGGCCAGTTCGTCTTGCTCGCCACGGATTTTCATCTCTTCAAGACGGGCCAACTGGCGCAAACGCGTGTCGAGGATGTAGTCAGCCTGAATATCGGTCAGGGCGAAGCGCTCGATCAGCACTGCCTTGGGCTGGTCTTCAGTCCGGATGATATGAATGACTTCATCCAGATTAAGAAAAGCAACCAATAAACCTTCCAACAGGTGCAAGCGGCGCTCGACCTTGTCCAGGCGGAACTGCAGTCGGCGGCGCACGGTATTGACCCGATACTCCAGCCACTCGCGCAGCAACTGGCGCAGATTCTTCACCTGCGGCTTGCCGTCCAGGCCAATCACGTTGGTGTTGACCCGGTAACTCGACTCCAGCTCGGTGGTGGCGAACAAGTGCTGCATCAGCTCCGCTGCATCAACCCGGTTTGAACGCGGGATGATCACGATACGGCATGGGTTTTCGTGGTCAGATTCATCACGCAGGTCAGCCACCATTGGCAACTTCTTGGCCTGCATTTGCCCGGCAATCTGCTCCAGTACCTTGGACCCCGAAACCTGATGCGGCAGCGAGGTGACAACGATATCGCCATCTTCGATCCGGTAGACCGCGCGCATGCGCACCGAGCCACGACCAGTTTCGTAGATTTTCAGCAAATCCGCCCGTGGCGTAATGATCTCGGCTTCCGTTGGGTAATCCGGGCCCGATACATGCTCACAAAGTTGTTCGACCGTAGCATTGGGCTCGTCGATCAAGCGTACGCATGCAGCGGCAACTTCGCGCAGGTTATGCGGCGGCACATCAGTCGCCATGCCGACAGCAATGCCGGTGGTGCCATTGAGGAGCAAGTTGGGTAAACGTGCAGGCAAGGTTGCCGGTTCATTCATGGTGCCGTCAAAGTTTGGCACCCAATCAACAGTGCCCTGTCCCAACTCGGTCAACAGTACTTCCGAATAGCGTGACAACCGCGCTTCGGTATAGCGCATGGCCGCGAAGGATTTTGGATCATCCGGCGCACCCCAGTTACCCTGGCCATCAACCAGGGTGTAGCGGTAGCTGAACGGCTGGGCCATCAGGACCATTGCCTCGTAGCACGCCGAGTCACCATGCGGATGAAACTTGCCCAGCACGTCACCGACAGTACGTGCCGACTTCTTGTGCTTGGAGTCTGCATCCAGCCCCAGTTCGCTCATGGCGTAGATAATCCGGCGCTGAACCGGCTTCAGACCATCACCAATGTGCGGTAATGCACGGTCCATGATTACGTACATGGAGTAGTTGAGGTAAGCCTGCTCGGTAAAATCGGCAAGGGAGCGGCGCTCAACACCGTCCAGACTCAAATCGAGAGAATCGCTCATGCGTGCCTCATTGCAAGGTTGATTGGCGCAGCAACAATGTGCCGTCGCGCTGGGTAAATTCGAGTTTTTTCAGGGCGCTCATGCCCAACAATACTTCCTCACCGGTCATACCGGGAGCAATCAAAGCGGCGACATCGTGCAGCACGATGTCGCCTAATTTAAGCTGTTTGAGCCGCGTTCTATGGCCCGTGGCCTGGCCATTGGCGGTGCGTACGGTAACCGCTGCACCGGCTGGCAAATCCAATTGGCGGGCAAGTTCTGCCGGAATAGCGACATCGGTGGCGCCGGTATCCAGTAAAAACTCAACGTTTTCACCGTTGATTTGCCCATTTGCGTAATAGTGCCCTTGCCGGCTGCTGGCCAGACGAACTTCGACATAACCATCGGCGTGTATCGATTGCGGATCCCTGTTCGGGTTGCGCTGTTTATCTTCAAAGTTGCCAAAAAAATGCGTCGCAAGGAACAAACCTGCACCCCACGCCAGGAACAGCATCACCCGCCCTGCGCGCTTTCCAGCAGGCTGCGAACTCACTTGCCCTGCCCCCAACCACCTTTCGGCGCGGCAAAGCGCCAAACGACTGGGCGGGCCTCGCCATCGGCACGAACCAGGCCACCGTTATCAACGCCCAGCCATGCGCCTTGTTCATCGATTTGCAGAGCTTCAACCCGCCCGAAAGTGCTTGGGTAGCGTCGCGCATCGGTCAGTACTTCATCGGCAAATGACCAGCAACGCTCAACTTCACCATTACTCAAGGTACGCCGACATATGCGATGCGCCTGACGCTCCAGGGTAAAGAGTTTTTCGGCGTAGTAGCTCACGTCAGAAAAATCCTTGGGTTGTGGTTTTCCGCCAAGCTGTTCCGGCGCAGGCACCTTGCCGCTTTCGCTGAGCAGGACACAGCCACCGGTACACCCCCAAACCGAGTTTTTCTTGTGCAGCACCAACAACCCACGGCGCTGGCGCTCGGCGGCCAGCCACATGCGCTCGCCTTTCGGATCAATTGTGATGCCTTCAAGCAGTGCATTGAAGTGCAGCAGCATGCCACTGCCTCGAGCCTGGCGTACCAATGACTCCGGCAGCCGGACCCACTCTGGATCAGCCGCAACGGGCAACTGCAGCACCGCCATCTTGGCTTCGCTCACCAGGTAACGGTTACCGTTTGAGTCGCAGGTGATGCTCTCAAAATCGAGCGCGCCGCCGCGCACCAGCCCCGTCGCCCAGGCACGCATGCGAATCCCCCAGGGCAAGCCTGAATCGGGTGCGGGCGGTGCCGTAAACAGCTCAGGTTCAGCTTGCCATACCCCTTCACCACCGCTGAGACGGTAGATGCGATCGTCATCCCGGTCTGAAACCGCCCACAAGGCATCACCGCACCAGGCAAAGCCTGACAAATTGCCCGCAGGCATACCATCGACCGGGTGCTCACTGATGAGCTTGAGCGACTCTTCAGGCTGATCCACAGCCAAGGAATCAGCCGCTACAAGCGGCGAGACAGCAAGCAACAGCAGGGCGTAAAGCGTATGCCTCAAAGCAGGACCTCGGCCAGATCACCTTTCGACTCAAGCCATGCCTTGCGATCACCGGCGCGTTTTTTCGCCAGCAGCATGTCCATTATTTCCTGGGTGGCGGGATAATCCTCCAGCGTCAACTGCACCAGCCGTCGAGTGTTCGGGTCCATGGTGGTCTCGCGCAGTTGCGGCGGATTCATCTCACCCAAGCCTTTGAATCGGGTGACCTGCGGTTTGCCGCGACGCTTCTCGGCAACCAGACGATCCAAAATGCCATCACGCTCAGCATCATCAAGGGCGTAGAAAATCTCTTTACCCAAGTCGATCCGGTACAGCGGCGGCATCGCGACGAAGATGTGCCCGGCATCGACCAGGGCACGGAAATGCTGGACAAACAATGCACAGAGCAAGGTCGCGATGTGCAGGCCGTCGGAGTCGGCGTCGGCGAGTATGCAGATCTTGCCGTAGCGCAGTTGCGTCAGATCACTGGAGCCTGGGTCGATCCCGATGGCCACGGCGATGTCGTGCACCTCTTGCGAGGCCAAGACTTCGCTGCCATCGACTTCCCAGGTGTTGAGGATCTTGCCGCGCAACGGCATGATCGCCTGAAACTCTTTGTCACGCGCTTGCTTGGCCGAACCGCCGGCAGAATCACCCTCAACCAGAAACAGCTCGGAGCGCATGGGGTCCTGCCCCGCACAATCGGCCAATTTGCCCGGCAAGGCTGGGCCTTGAGTGATTTTCTTGCGCTCAACCTTCTTACCGGCCTTGAGGCGGCGGTTTGCGTTGCTGATCGCAAGCTCAGCCAACTGCTGGCCAAACTCCGGGTGCGCGTTCAACCAGAGGCTGAAGGCATCCTTGACCACGCCAGAGACAAAGGCCGCAGCTTCACGTGAAGACAAGCGCTCTTTGGTCTGCCCGCTGAACTGGGCGTCCTGCATCTTCATCGACAATACGAAGGCAATCCGCTCCCAAATATCTTCCGGAGCCAGCTTGACCCCACGCGGCAACAGGTTACGAAACTCGCAGAACTCACGCATGGCATCGAGTAAGCCTTGGCGCAAGCCATTTACATGGGTGCCGCCTTGCGCAGTCGGGATCAGGTTGACGTAGCTTTCCTGAACACTGTCGCCACCCTCGGGCAACCACAGCAGCGCCCAGTCGACGGCCTCTTTGTTGCCCGCCAAGCTGCCACAGAATGGCTCATCCGGCAGGCGCGGATACTCGCTGACGGCATCGACCAGATAGGAACGCAAGCCATCTTCAAACAACCACTCGACACGCTCGCCACTGGCCTTGTCTTCAAAGCTGACGCTCAAGCCCGGGCACAATACAGCCTTGGCCTTGAGTACGTGCTTGAGGCGGCTGATCGAAAACTTGGGTGAATCGAAATACTTGCCATCGGGCCAGAAGTGCACGCTGGTGCCGGTATTGCGCTTACCAACAGTGCCGACAACTTCAAGTTCACTGGCCTTGAAGCCATTTTCGAAGGTCATGCGGTATTCGCTGGCATCACGCTTGACCCGCACCTCGACCAAGGTCGATAAGGCGTTGACCACGGAAATACCAACACCGTGCAAGCCACCGGAGAACTGGTAGTTCTTGTTGGAAAACTTGCCGCCAGCGTGGAGCTTGGTGAAAATCAGCTCAACCCCAGGCACCCCTTCATCGGGATGGATATCCACCGGCATACCGCGGCCGTCATCGGTGACTTCGAGGGAGTTATCCTCGTGCAGGATCACCTGAATGCTACGGGCATGCCCAGCGAGCGCCTCATCGACCGAGTTGTCGATGACTTCCTGGGCCAAGTGATTGGGGCGACTGGTATCGGTATACATGCCTGGGCGCTTACGCACCGGGTCAAGACCGGAAAGGACTTCGATGGCATCGGCGTTATAACTGGCCATAGGGTCTCTTAATCATCAGTTAATCGAGAAATTCACAAAGTCGCTGACTGCCTCGCCGAATGTGAACGGCAACGGCAGCAAAGCGGAATCCGAGCCCTTCAAAGGCCAGAAAAATCGATATCGGCCCAAAATTTGGGCGCAATACCGGCAAAAGCAAATAGCATTGGCAAGCGCTGGGCAAACCCTTGGAAACCATGGTCGCCACCCGCTTGAATACGCAACGCACAACCACGGTAAAAAGCCTGGGCCAGACGATAATCCAGGGTTTCATCCGCCGTTTGCAACCATACCTGATAACGCTCGGGGTCCTTAGGCGCCATGACCTCCAACTCAGCCAAAGCGCTGACGTGATCGGCGGTCAGGTCCCAGGTTTCATCGCTGTAAAAGTTCTTTTGCGGTCCGAGGTAACCGTCAAACAGTGTATGCGGACGAACAGCGGGGTTAATCAGCAGTGCTTTCAAGCCGTGACGCTCAGCCAGATGCGTCGCATAGTAGCCGCCCAGTGAGCTGCCGACCAGCAACGGACGCCCCAGGGCTGCAATTTCGGACTCAAGCTGCACAATGGCTTGGCGCGGATGATGATGCAACGCAGGCACCCGCAATTGTTCGGCCAGCCCCATGCTCGTCATCGCGCGGCGCAGCTGACTGGCCTTAAGCGAGTCTGGCGAACTGTTAAGTCCATGCAAATAAAGGATAGTTTCAGTCATGGAGCAGGAGGCTACTCGTTCACGGCCACAGGCTGCAAGCGCCTGGCCGAGATGGCAGTTAATAGCCCTTGACGCTGTAATCGACTTCGAAATCGATTCCAGTCACACGCGATACGCCGGTCTCAATCCGTCCGTCTGCAAACAAGCGCAGCCAGCGATAGCCTGGGGCACTGGTATCGACCTGAAATTCTTCACTACCCGGTGCAAATTGCACGCAGGTCGACGGCGAAGCCAGAAGTCGCACCGAATGGCGCAGTTGATCGAACTCTTGATGGACATGACCCCAAAGCATGCAACGTACCTGTGGAAAACGCGCCACAATTGAAAACAGCGCATCAGGGTTGCGCAAGCCAATCGGGTCCATCCAGCGGCTACCAATGGGGACCGGATGATGGTGCATGCAGATCATATGGTGGCGTTCAGGGGCCTCGCTTAGCGCTCGCTCCAGCAGCGCCAACTGACGATCAGCGAGAAAACCAGGCACAGCTCCAGGAATTGAAGAATCGAGCAGAATCACCCGCCAATTACCAATATCAACCACGGTATCGAGCAAATTACTGCCGACACAGGCCGCTTGCATGGCGTGAAGCTCATCGTGATTACCGGGAAACCAGCGCATTGGCGCGCGGATAACCGAGGTCATTTGCCGAAAACGGGCGTAGGAGGCTTCACTGCCGTCTTGCGACAAATCGCCGCTGGCCAGCACCAAGTCGATTTGCGGCTGCTCTTCGAGAATCCGATCGAGCACGCGCTGCAAGCTATCCTCGGTATCCATACCCAATAGCTTGCCGTTAGCCTCGGCAAAGAGATGACTATCAGATAGCTGAACCAGCAGTACCGATGAGTCAGCAGTATTAGTTTGCACGCTCGGCAAGGCCGTCTCCTTGAGCGGAATAGTTTAATTATGGCGGCTTGCATAGCGAGGGGAAACTCGATTTGCGCGGCCTGGTTCACAGAACCTGCGCACAACTGCAGCAAAATCACCGGTATTAGTGAGCCAAGCCCAGCAAATACCCCCCAACACTGCCCGCCCTATTCAACGACTTCGTCCTTACCCAAGCCTTGCAACCCTCAACGCAAGGCACCGGTCAGCCTGTTGAATCCAGCGTAGCAAATGATGCGGCCCAGTCACCTGAATGACAAATAAACTGGTTTTAGATTTGTGGCTCGGTTTCGTGCCCACATGCCAGGCAATGACTTAGCCATTCACCGAGGAAGAGATTGAGCTGAGTTTTCTCATCGGGCTGGTGCATGTCGGCATTGGGATAGGGGTAGACCCCACGGAAGCGCCGCGAGCTTTCGGCACCTACCACCTCAGCCATGCGCGCATCGTGATACACGCGCACCTCCAGCGCAGGGACCGGCAACCAGGGCAAGCTGTGCTCCTGGCGTACGCGGATCGTCGAGGTGTATGGACAATTTTCCAACACATCCAGCGCCAGCACCCCCAACAGCTTCTCACCCTGACTAACGGCAACACGGCGTGCACTGGGTTCATCACGCATCGCCGGGAGCAAACGCATCAACCGCGCGTAATTAGCCTCGCAAGCTGTTTGCAGCTCGACCAAGTCAACGCGGTAACGATCACGGATCACATTTACTGCCATAACCCCCTAACCTCGGCGCGGTTAAGCGCCAGCCATTGCAAGGCAATAATGCTTGCGGCGTTATCAATTCGCCCATCTTTTACCGCATCCAATGCGTCTTCAAAAGGCCAGACATGCACTTGAATGTCTTCACCTTCCTCGGCGAGCCCAAAGACTCCGCCGACCCCTTCACTGTCACAACGCCCCACAAACAAGTGCACACGTTCGTTGGAACCTCCAGGTGAAGGATAGTACTGAGTGATCGGCCACAGTGCCCCCAACTTCAGCCCAGCTTCCTCCATCGCCTCACGGTGCGCCACCGTTTCAGGCCCCTCATCCTTGTCAATCAGCCCGGCAACCAGTTCCAGCAACCAGGGATTGTCACTCTTGTGCATGGCACCAACCCTGAACTGCTCGATTAACACCACCGTATCGCGCTGCGGATCATAAGGCAGCACGCAGACTGCATCGTGCCGCAGAAACACTTCTCGATTGAGCAACGGTCCCATTTCGCCGGAGAACTGACGATGACGCAAATGCAGGCGATCAAGGCTGTAGAACCCGCGAAAGCATGCTTCGCGCTCAACGATTTCGACCGCATCTGGCCCCGGCTTGAAGGTGTCTGGCATGGCGTCCTCACTCGGCTGTAAACCTGACTTTCACGCATCCTACCCCTGCAACTCGTACAGCGCAGCCTCTTTACATTGGCTCGACCAGCACTTTGCAGATGCATGCGCAACTGGAATCATGCAGCATAGATGGGGTCGCCAAGGCTCGAACTCAAGCGCCTGCCTGTAGTCGAAGCCTGCAACCCTCAACAGCCTTCAGCCAAATGTTGGATTACATGTCACTGACCAAAAAGCTCGCAATCGTCGGCATCAGCCTCTTCCTTGGTGCCTGCCAAAGCATGATGACTGGCGAAAAACCCTTGGTTGCCCAACGCATCGCCTGGGAGCACGTAACGCCGGGTTGCACCGGTGAACCCTGCCCGCTGGTAAATATCGACACACTGCGCTTTGCCCAGGAACAGCAGCTCAATCCATTGATCGAGCAAGCGCTGCTGCGCATGACCACCGACGCACCGGACGCCCCGTTGCCAGCCTCACTGGAATCCTATGAAAAGGACTTCCTGGTGCGCGCCGAACCCGGTTGGAAAACCTACCTGCAAGCCAAATTGCGTGAACAACATGACCAATTGGTGATCATCGAGCTTTCCAGCTACCTGGCGACCGGTGGCGCGCATGGCATGCCGGGTCGCGGTTTTATCAACTACGACCGCGACCAACACAAGGCCCTGGCCCTTAAAGACATGCTCAAACCCGGCACCGAAGACGCCTTTTGGCACCTGGCAGAGCAGGCGCATCAGCGTTGGTTGAAAGCCAACAAGCTCGATCAGGACCCGGATTATGTAAAAACCTGGCCTTTTGCGCGCACCAAGAACATAGCCCTGCTGAAAAAGTCAGTCTTGCTCAAGTATGACGTCTATACCTTGGCGCCATACTCCAGCGGCCACGTGCCCTTGACCATTCCTTACTCGCAGCTGGGGGCAATACTCAAGCCGGAGTACTTACCGGCTTCGCAATAGCCCTGCCAAGCAACCACTGCAACCCGCCAGCAATCACCAGCGCTGGCAGGGTTGCGCCGATATCCGGCAGCAAATTGCTCAGCATGTGATAGACCGCCACCCCGCACGCCCACGCCAGCAAGGTGTCCCAACGCAAATCGACCTTGGGCGCTTGAACAGCTTGACGCTTGCGCAAGATGAAGTGGTCAACCAACACCACCCCGAATAACGGCGCAAACACCGAGCCGATCAACAGCAAGAAGTTCTGGTACTCGGCCAAGGGTGCCAACAAGGCAATCAAGGTGCACAGCGCACCTATTGCCAGCGCCAGATGCTCGACCTTAAACCTGAACAGGATCCCGCCAGAGACCGCCGCCGAATGGATGTCGGCAAAGGCGTTTTCTGATTCATCAAGCAGAATCAGCAACAGTGGAATCCCCAGACCGGCACCCGCCAATGCCAACAGCAGCGCATTGACCTCTCCGCTCGGCGCGAAGGCCAGGGTGTAAGCCACGCCGAGGCTCATCAGCCAGAAATTACCCAGGAAGAAACCCACCGCGGTACCACCAAAGACATTACGCGCCCGCTTGCCGAACCGGGAGTAATCGGCAATCAACGGCAGCCAAGACAGCGGCATGGCGATTGCGATATCAAAGCCCAATGCAAACGGCATCGAACCATCACCAGCGCGCGCCCACAACGCAGACAGATCGGTCTTGTCGAACAGATTCCAAGTCAGCCACAGGCAAGCGCCCAGCAATAACCAAATCCCCCACTTGCGCAAAATACGCCGGACAAATGTCAGCGGCCCGGTCACCGCGAGCAAGGTTGCGATCGCCCCAAAAAACAGGGTCCACAAGGCCGCACTTGTCAGCACACTGCCTTCACCAAAGGCACGGGCCGAGAGCAGGCTAGCCGCATCGCGCATGACAATAATTTCAAACGCCCCCCAACCGACCAGTTGCAGGATATTCAGCACGGCAGGCACCACAGCGCCTTTAGCACCTAGGCTGAGCTTCAGCGCAGCCATTGAAGATAAGCCGGTGTCGACACCGATCACCGCCACAGCACCAAGCAACAACACGCCCACAGCGGTGCCGCAGGCGATTGCCAGCATCGCCCCGGACATGCCCAGGCCCGGCGCCAGCAACGCTCCGAGTTGCAGCACCATCAAACCGATGCCAAGCGAGAACCACAGTGAAAATAAATCACGCGCACCAAACACCCGCTGACTGGCAGGCACCGCATGATGTGGCGAATAAGTACTAGGAGTGTTCACACGCAAGACTCTCGAAAATTAGTATTTAGAAGCCTAAACGCCCGACTGAAGACAGCCGGGCGCTTGCAGCTTTGCTCGCCGTTACCGGATCAGACTTGGCGGTAGATCACCGAGCCTTCCTCTTTAAAGCGCTGGGCCTGCTCCTTGAACCCTGCCTCAATGGCCTTGCTCTCTTCGGACAGGCCATTGACCTTGGCGTACTCACGCACTTCCTGGGTGATTTTCATCGAGCAGAACTTCGGCCCACACATCGAGCAGAAGTGTGCGACCTTGGCCGAGTCCTTAGGCAGGGTTTCATCGTGATAGCTGCGCGCAGTGTCGGGATCAAGACCCAGGTTGAACTGGTCTTCCCAGCGGAACTCGAAGCGCGCCTTGGACAAGGCGTTGTCACGGATCTGCGCACCCGGATGCCCCTTGGCCAAGTCGGCAGCGTGGGCGGCAATCTTGTAGGTGATGATCCCGGTCTTCACATCATCCTTGTTCGGCAGGCCCAGGTGCTCCTTGGGCGTCACGTAGCAAAGCATGGCGCATCCGAACCAGCCAATCATCGCCGCACCAATGCCCGAAGTGATGTGATCGTAGCCAGGGGCAATATCCGTGGTCAGCGGGCCGAGGGTATAGAACGGCGCTTCGTCACAGCACTCCAGTTGCTTGTCCATGTTCTCCTTGATCAGGTGCATCGGCACATGCCCCGGACCTTCGATCATGCACTGCACATCATGCTTCCAGGCAATCTTGGTCAGCTCGCCCAAGGTTTCCAGCTCGCCAAACTGCGCGGCATCATTGGCGTCGGCAATCGACCCCGGACGCAAGCCGTCGCCCAGCGAGAAGCTGACGTCATAGGCCTTCATGATTTCGCAGATTTCTTCAAAATGGGTATAGAGGAAGTTTTCCTGATGATGTGCCAGGCACCACTTGGCCATGATTGAGCCGCCGCGCGAGACAATTCCGGTCACCCGCTTTGCCGTCAACGGCACATAGCGCAGCAAGACCCCAGCATGGATGGTGAAATAGTCGACACCCTGCTCGGCCTGCTCAATCAAGGTATCGCGGAACAGTTCCCAAGTCAGGTCTTCAGCAACGCCGTTGACCTTCTCCAGCGCCTGGTAAATCGGCACTGTGCCGATTGGCACTGGCGAGTTGCGGATGATCCACTCGCGGGTTTCGTGGATGTGCTTGCCGGTCGACAAGTCCATCACGGTGTCTGAACCCCAGCGAATGCCCCAAGTCAGCTTGGCGACTTCTTCTTCGATGGATGAGCCCAGCGCCGAGTTGCCGATATTGCCGTTGATCTTCACCAGGAAGTTGCGCCCGATAATCATCGGCTCAAGTTCGGTGTGATTAATGTTGGCGGGAATAATTGCCCGGCCGCGAGCGACTTCCTCACGCACAAACTCAGCGGTGATCTGCTGTGGAATTGAGGCGCCAAAGCTCTGCCCCGGATGCTGCTCTTTCAACAAGCCAGCGGCGCGGGCCTCTTGCAGCTTGAGGTTCTCGCGGATGGCCACGTATTCCATCTCAGGCGTAATAATGCCCTGGCGCGCGTAATGCATTTGGCTGACATTGCGGCCTTCCTTCGCACGGCGCGGGTTGCGCACATGGGCGAAACGCATTTTGCCAAGCTCTTCATCAGCCAGGCGCAACTGCCCGAAATGCGAGCTCAAACCATCGAGTTGCACTGTGTCGTCACGATCCAGGATCCACGGCGTACGCACATCAGCCAAGCCTTTACGCACATCAATCTGCACCTGCGGGTCGGTGTAGGGGCCCGAGGTGTCGTAGACCAAGACCGGTGCGTTGACTTCGCCGCCGAAATCAGTCGGCGTAACGTCCAGGCTGATTTCGCGCATGGGCACACGGATATCGGCGCGCGAACCTTCTACATAGATTTTGCGCGAGCGGGTAAAGGGCTGGACTGATTGCAGATCAACCTGCGCGGACTCACTGAGATTCTTGTGGCTATTTTGTTGTTGTACGCTCATCGACGGTTCTCTCCTGAGATAGTTGTCGGAGCGAACGTGAACGAGGGAGTACTGGCGCGGGGCACCGGAGCGGTGCACAGAGGACTCGCCGAGGCAATGGCGAGGACATCTTGTTCCCTACGCAGGCCTTAACCTGATCAGGTTCAACGGGATCCGGCAACAGCCAATCTCAGCCCCTCAATTAGGGCACCCCGACAAGAACATCGCCATTCTAATCAGCACGCCCGGGAAATCCAACCCGCCAGTCAAAATAAGCTGACCCGCGCGTCGCTTTTCGACCCAGGCGCTTACGGCAGCTCTATTTATCCACTGATCTATTTGCCTGGATATTCCATTGCCTGTCGATCGATCCGTGACGCGACAATAGAAGAAGTATTAAGATCAACAACAGTGCCTACACTGAGCTGTGAATTGTTGCGGTCAAGCAACATAGCTTGTTGCAAACTACACCCATGACGCTAATTGTCAGCCTTGACCCTCCCGTCAGCGACGCTTAGCCTTGTCGATTACTGCTAATTCTAGGAACACCCCTAATGTTGCGTAGACTTTCTCTGGCTGTCGCTGTTGCGTCCGCGATGACCGGTCAAGCTTGGGCTGCACAAGCGCCAACGACCGCAATGAATGATCTGATATCGGTATATCGGGAAGCTGCGCAGAACAACGCCGATATCGCCGCCGCCCGTGCCGACTACCAAGCACGTCGCGAAGTCGTGCCGCAAGCACGTGCAGGACTGTTGCCCAACCTGTCTGCTGGCGCCGAGCTTGCCGATACCCGTACCAAGCTCGATTCTCCGTCCTACACGGCGAACCGTAGCGGTACCGTGTACCAGGCCAACTTGAGCCAGCCGCTGTTCCGTGCCGACCGCTGGTTCCAGCTGCAAGCCGCTGAAGCGACGAGCGAACAAGCTGCACTGGACCTGTCGGCCACCGAGCAGAACCTGATTTTGCAAAGCGCCGAGAGCTACTTCAACGTGCTCCGTGCTCAAGACAACCTGGCCTCGACCAAGGCTGAAGAAGCTGCGTTCAAGCGTCAGCTGGATCAGTCCAACGAACGTTTTGATGTCGGCCTTTCAGACAAGACCGATGTGCTCGAATCACAAGCCGGTTACGACACCGCACGGGCCAACCGGATCATTGCCGAACGCCAGGTTGACGACGCTTTTCAAGCACTGACCACCTTGACCAACCGCGACTACCCGGCACTTGAAGGCATGCGCCACACGCTGCCGATCCTGGCGCCAACGCCAAACGATGCCAAGGCCTGGGTCGATACCGCAGCAGCGCAGAACCTCAATCTGCTGGCCAGCAACTATGCCGTCGATGCGGCCAAGGAAACCCTTAGCCAGCGTAAGTCGGGCCACGCCCCGACACTCGATGCGGTTGCTAGCTATCAGAAAGGTGACAACGACAGCCTGGGCTTCACCAACAGCGGCTTGAACAGTGGCATCCCACCCTACAGCGGTGATGTTGAGCAAAGCTCGATCGGCCTGCAGTTGAATATCCCGATCTACAGCGGCGGCCTAACCAGCTCGCAAGTGCGCGAGGCCTACCAGCGCCTTGACCAAACCGAGCAACAACGCGAAAGCCTGCGCCGCAAGGTAGTGCAAGACACACGCAACCTGCACCGTGCCGTGAACACCGATGTTGAAACGGTCAAGGCACGCAAACAGTCGATCGTCTCCAACCAGAGCGCGCTGGAAGCGACCGAAATCGGTTATCAGGTGGGTACCCGCAACATCGTTGACGTGCTCGATGCACAGCGCCAACTGTACAGCTCGGTCCGCACCTATAACGATGCGCGTTACGACTACATCCTCAACAACCTGCGCCTGAAGCAGGCGGCGGGCACCTTGAGCCCTGGTGACCTAGAGGCGCTGGATACCTACTTGAAGCCAGACTACAACCCGGACAAGGACTTCCTGCCGCCGGATCTGGCCAAAGCAGCTGAAGCGCAGATGCAAGGCAATCCAAACTACTAAGTCTGGATTGCAGATAATAAAAAACCCGACTGATGTCGGGTTTTTTATAGCTGCAAACAGTCACTCAGCCTTTAGTAGTCGCTGCAAACTTGCCAATAATCGTTCAAGAGCACCTTGATTCGCATGCATCACCAGCACTCCCGCATCGCGCATTGCTTGTGCCTGCTCCGGCGTTTGCCACAACTGGGCAATCTCCCGGGCCAAGCCAGCGGCATCACTTACCTCAAGCAGAGCACCTGCTTCGCGCAACTGATTGGCGATATCGAGAAAGTTGAACAGGTGCGGCCCGCTTAATACGGGTTTGCCCAACGCCGCCGGCTCCAGCAGGTTATGCCCGCCATTTGCCACCAGGCTGCCACCAACGAATGCAACATCGGCCAAGGCATACAAAAACAACAATTCGCCCATGGTATCGCCCAGCAAGACCTGATGCTCAGCAGTGACCTGCGCACCGCTCGAGCGACGCTGAACCTGCAACCCAGCCGCCTTGACCTGCTCGAACACTGGGTTGAACCGCTCGGGGTGACGCGGCACCAAAATCAACAACGCATCTGGCCACTGCTGGAGCAGGATACGATGTGCTGCAATGATCTGCGCATCCTCGCCTTCATGGGTACTGGCGGCAATCCACAGCGGCCGCTCAAGCGCACGCCACTCGGAACGCAATGCCTGAGCTCGCTCGAGCAATGCCGGGTCTATGGTCAGGTCGAACTTGATCGAACCGGTCACTTCAACACAGTCTGGGCGCGCGCCCAACTGGCGGAAACGCTCGGCTTCAACGGCGGTCTGCGTGGCAATCAGACTCATCTGAGCCAACATCGGCGCTGTCAGCTTGGAAAACCTTGCATATCCGCGCGCCGAGCGCTCGGACAATCGCGCGTTGGCCAGCGCCACCGGAATGCCGCGCTTGGCGCATTGGTTAATGTGGTTGGGCCACAACTCGGTTTCCATGATCACTGCAAGTTTGGGCTGCACCCTATCCAGAAACCGCGCAGCAACCCAAGGCAGGTCATACCCCAAATAACAGTGCTGAACGCGGCCTTGGTATTCGGCGCCACCGAATAGCGCCTGGATACGCTCCGAACCGGTTGGCGTCATGCACGTGATGGTAATCGGCAAATCAGGGTAGCGCGCCAGCAATTCACGGATCATCGGCGCGGCGGCAATGCTCTCGCCCACCGAGACGGCATGCACCCAGATTCCGCCCGGCTTGAGCGCTGGCAAAGCAAACGAAAAGCGCTCGCCGATTCGCGACGCATAGGCGGGCGCCTTACGCGCCCGCACGGCCAAACGTACAGCCACCAATGGCAGGCCGAGATGAAATAACAAGGTGTAAAGCAAACGATTCATTAGCGCTCGGCTTAATCAAGTAATGGGCCAGATTTGCAAGGCGCTCAGCTTATCAGAGGCTCAGCCAATTGCGCGCAAGTGCTCGGCAAAGCGATCCGCCAACCAACGCGCCGCTGGCCCCAGGGTTTCATCTCGCCGCCAGACCAACTCAACCACCAGTGGCGGCGGGGTCCAGTCACTGCTCAGTTCAACCAAATGATTTTGATAGGTAGGGTACTGCACAACGTGACGCGGCAACCACGCCCAGCCCAGGTTGCGTATCAACAACTCGGCCATGGCGTAGAAGCTGTCGGCGCGCCACACCGCTGGGCTGATCTGCTCTCCGCCAGGGTAACGGCTGTCCTGGAGTGCCATCAGTAACTGCCGATGGCGAGCCAGCTCGCGCCGATCAACCCGCTTGAGCCCGGCCAGCGAATGCCCGGCACCGCAGACCGTCACCATCTCCACCGTACCCAAGCGCTGACGTTCAAGGCTGTCAGGCATGTGTTCATGGTGAAACAACAGGCCCAGGTCGGCACGGCGCTCCAGTAATTTGCGCGCAACCTCGCCCTGCGCGCCGCTTGCCAACTGAACTTCGATCAAGGGATACGCCTGCGAGAGCGCCTCTAGGCTGTCGAGCACCGGTTGATAGGGCATGGCCTCATCTTGTGCCAGGCGCAAACGCGGCTCTTCGCCACGCACTAGGCCGAGCGTCCTTCCCTCCAGCCGCTGACATTGACGCAGCACCTCGCGCGCCTCTTCCAGAAGCACCGTGCCTTCAGCGGTCAAGCGTGGTTGTCGGCCGCTACTGCGCTCGAACAACAGCACCCCAAGATCCGCTTCGAGCATCGCGATCGAACTGCTGACGGCTGACTGGACCCGATTCATTTGCCGCGCTACAGCTGAGAACGACTGGCCTTCGGCGACACTGACAAATAACCGGATCTGCTCAAGATTCCATTGCACAACCTATCTCCAATTCAGGCAGGTAATGACTTTATCCCATCAGCTTAATAACTAGAATAGCGCGCATTGAAGAGGAGACTGAATATGAGCGGATACCTTTACCTGGCGATTGCAGTGACGGCTGAAGTCATCGCGACAACATCGATGAAAGCCATCAGCGGCTTGAGCAAACCGCTGCCGCTGATACTGGTAGTTGTCGGCTACGCGATCTCCTTCTGGATGCTCAGCCTGGTAGTCAAAACCATTCCGGTGGGCGTTGCCTATGCCGTTTGGGCGGGACTTGGAATTGTGCTGGTGAGCATTGCCGCGACCTTTATCTATCAACAACGCCTCGACCTTCCCGCCATGCTCGGCATGGGGCTGATTGTCGCGGGGGTCATGGTGATTCAACTGTTTTCCCAGACCACAGGCCACTGATCCCGAGCTGGAGCGACGCGGTGAGCCTTGGGTTGCCCGCAGGTTTTCGGCGTCGCTTGGCGAGCCAACCCGCCAGGCAGGTTATACTGGGCGTCTGATATTTTTGATGAGACGCAAGCATGTCCAGCACTCTAAGCACAGACGTTCTAATCATTGGTGGCGGCGTCGCTGGCCTGTGGCTGAATGCACGTTTGCGCAAAGAAGGTTTCGCCACCCTCCTGGTTGAAAAAGACAGCTTAGGGGGCGGCCAAAGCGTTAAATCACAAGGCATCATCCACGGTGGTGCCAAATACGCGCTGCACGGCGCCCTCACCGGTGCATCCGAGGCGATTGCCGATATGCCAAGGCGCTGGCGCGAAGCGCTGGCGGGCACCGGCGAACTGGATCTCAGCGGCGTACGCCTACTCTCCGACGCCCACTATTTATGGTCGCCGGGCACAATTGCCGGCAACCTCACCAGTTTCTTTGCCAGCAAGGCCGTGCGCGGGCGCGTCGACCAGGTAAAAGGCGACCAACTACCACCCGCGCTGCAACACCCCAAGTTCAAAGGCAAGGTCTACCGCCTCGCAGAGTTGGTACTGGATGTGCCCAGCCTGATAAACCGCCTTGCCGAATTGTCTGGCGATAGCTTATTTGCTGGGCAGCGCCTCGAACCGATACTTGAGTCTGACAAATTGGTTGGCCTGCGCGTTGATGGCTGTGAAATTCGTGCACAACGAATTGTTCTCAGCGCGGGCAGCGGTAACGCAGAACTGCTTGAAGCCCTGAATATCAACCAGCCTGCTCAACAACTGCGCCCGCTGCATATGATTTTAGTCAAAGGCCCAACCCTGAAGCCGCTGTACGCTCATTGCCTCGGTGGCGGTCCGAAGCCTCGGGTTACGGTCACCACTCACCCGGCCGCAGACGGTCAGTGTGTCTGGTATCTGGGCGGTGATATTGCAGAAGCTGAAGGCGTAGCTCGGGACCCGGCCGCACAGATCAGAACCGCGCAAAAAGAACTGGGTGACCTGCTGCCTTGGATCGATCTATCCAGCGCGCAGTGGTCAACCTTGCGCGTTGATCGTGCCGAACCCGCGCAGTCGGGCCTGGTGCGCCCCGACAATGCATTTCTTGCAGAGTCAGACCGCTTGCTTATTGGCTGGCCGACAAAGCTGGCGCTTGCCCCAGACTTTGCTGACCGGGTACTTACGGCGCTGGAGCGTGACGGCATCCGGCCATGCTGCTCATCAGAGCTGCCAGAGCTGCCTCGTCCAGTCATTGCCCAACCAGTATGGGAGACTTTATTTTGACTCAAACGCTGCATGGCCTGCATCGCTCGCTTAGCACCACAGGCCTGATGGTTTCCCCGCTTGGCCTGGGCACCGTGAAGATTGGTCGTGACCAAGGCGTAAAGTATCCCAATGGTTTCACCATCCCCGATGATGCCAGCGTGCGCAACCTGCTCGCCCTCAGCCAGGACTTGGGCATCAACCTGATCGACACGGCCCCCGCTTATGGCACCAGCGAGACACGTCTTGGCCCTTTATTGCGTGGTCAACGCCAGGATTGGGTGATTGTCAGCAAGGTCGGCGAAGAGTTTGAAAACGGCTTGTCGTATTTTGATTTCAGCCCGGCGCACACTCGCTTGTCAGTCGAACGCAGCCTGAAACGCCTGGAAACCGACTACATTGATATGTTGCTGGTGCATTCTGACGGCAACGACGTATCCATACTTCGCGACAGCGGTATTTACCTCACGCTTGCAGAGCTGAAGCGCGAAGGCAAGATTCGCGGTTTTGGCTTATCAGGAAAAACCGTTGAAGGCGGCCTATTGGCGCTGGCTGATGGCGATTGCGCGATGGTGACCTATAACCTCAACCAACAAGACGAACGGCCGGTACTGGATTACGCACAGCAACACAACAAAGGCATTTTGATCAAAAAAGCACTGGCCAGCGGCCATGCGTGCCTGACCCTGGGTCAAGACCCTGTGCGCGCCAGCTTCGAGTTGATATTTGCGCATCAGGCTGTTTCCAGTGCCATTATTGGAACCATCAACCCGCAACATTTGATCGCTAACGTCGCAAGCGCAGCAGCCGTGATTCGAGACATCAGCTGAAACACATGCTGCCTGGCTTATCGCTTAGGGAACAGTGAAGTTGTGGCAGGCTTGAGTATCTGGAGAGCGTCTGAAAATGGTAGCGAGCTACGATAAGACAAGACGCAAGACCAACGGGAGTAACAGCCAAAGGCTGGCCCCGTAATATCTGGCGCAGTAGTTTTTCAGAGGTTCCTTAGAGCCCTCACCCACTGCACCGGGGCTAAACGCATAGGAGTTGAGATGTCGCGCACCTTAATCAGCAAAGACCCTGGCAACTTTAAAACCTTGCCATTGCGTGTTGAAGCCACTCCCGACGGTCTGACTTACCAAGGTTATGGTTGGCCACTCAATTTCGATGAAATGCTTGAGCGCCGAAAAGATGTCGCTATTGCTGACCCTCAACGCTTTTCAGTTGAACTGGCCAATCTAGGCGTTTCAGTGCGCCTGACGCTGAACTGGCAAGGCCGAGAATACTGGGTCTTGGTCCGCCAACGCCGCCTCGACCGTGGCGACGTGGTGCTCAAGCTGATCTCAGGCTATGTACCGGCCCACGAACTCAACCTGCCACTGCTCACCGCTATACAAGAAGTCGCGGAGGAATGCCTGCTGGAGACACCGGAAGGCTGGCTCAGCGGCCGGTTTGGCGACACTTGGCTACCCGCACCCTACCAAGGCAGCCTGCATTATCGTGAAGCGGCCAACTTTGGGTTAAGCCCACTTTCTGGCGCTGCGCGCCCGGTACAGTGCGGCAACCTGAGGTTGCTGGAGCGCCCTCGTGCGTATGTGCATCTGCCGACGGCTTCATTGCAGTTGGTTTACGACCTCAGCCTGGAATTGCCAAAAGAAGTGAAGCAATTAAGCTTGTTCCATGTTGATGAATGCCTTGAAGATGGCAAGCTGGTAGCACGCTTGCAACGCACCCGGCCCGATCTGTTCCTGATGCCCCTGGAGCAAGGGCGCCCAACCGGCGAGCTGTTCACCTTGCGTAAAGGTGTGCTCAAAGCCGCAACGACTCGCGGCATTTGGCTAGCCGAGAGTTTTGCCCCCCAGGATGGCTGGCTGGTTCGAGACTCGCACATTCGCTGGAAGGACTGGCTACAGCAGCAACAGCTGCAGGCAAAGACCAAGCCGGTGCCTAAAGCCGCACCCAGCAACATGCCTCACAATCCGCCACTCAAGACAGCGGCTCATGCATAGAGCCGCTTTACCGCAGACAGACAGCTACTTCAGTTCTGACGAAGTTTTACCCAGTAAACGGCGGGCAATAATCAATAGCTGAATTTGTTGGGTGCCCTCAAAAATATCCAGGATTTTCGAGTCACGCGCCCACTTTTCCAGCAGCTCATCCTCGCCATAACCCAAGGCGCCGACCAACTCGATGCACGCCAAGGTCACTTCGTTGGCCACCCGTCCGGCCTTGGCCTTGGCAATGGATGCTTCTTTCGAGTTGGCAATCCGATTGTCTGCCATCCAGGCGGCTTTGAGGGTCAGCAATCGGGCGGCTTGCCAATTGGCTTCGAGCTCATACAACCTGGCCTCGGCATGACTGACATGCAGCAGCGGCGTTGTGTAATCAAGTTTGAAGTTTTTCTTGAGTAGCTGACGGGTACGGTCAAGCGAGGCTTTGGCCACGCCAATGGCCATGCCTGCAACCAGCGGCCGGGTGTTATCAAATGTCTCCATGACCCCGGCAAAACCTTTCTCAACATCGATTTCTGGCCGCCCCAACATGTTGCTGGCAGGCACCCGACAATCGTTAAAGCTGATGGAGGCAGTGTCCGAAGCCTTAATGCCGAGTTTTTTCTCTAATCGCGTGACAGTCATACCCGGCGTACCCTTCTCAACCACGAAGGACTTGATTGCCGCACGGCCGAGAGCCTTGTCCAGCGTAGCCCAAACAACGACTGCATCGGCGCGCTCACCTGAGGTGACGAAAATCTTTTCACCATTGAGCACGTACTCATCACCCTGCTTGGTTGCGGTTGTGCGGATGGCTGCGGAATCCGAGCCACAGCCGGGCTCAGTGATCGCCATTGCCGCCCAAACACCCTTGAAGCGCTCAAGCTGTTGAGGATTGGCCACAGCGGCAATTGCAGCATTACCCAAGCCTTGGCGCGGCATCGCCAGCAACAAGCCGACATCACCCCAGCACAGCTCCATAATGCCCAGCAAGGCAGCCATATTGCCGCCGTTTTGATTAGTTTGATCCGCGACATTCCCACTGCGCTTGCTGGCCGAGGTTGCACCTACAGCCTCAGGCGAGCTGGCATTCATGCCATCAAGCAACCCGGCAAGTAGGTCCAACTCACGTGGGTAACTGTGTTCGGCTTTATCGTACTTGCGCGAGATCGGCCGGTAGTAACGCTCGGCTACCTGGTGAGCCTGATTCACCAACCCGCTGAACTTCTTTGGGATATCGAGATTCATCGTCATTCCTCTTGGCAAAGTGGCCGGGGGCGCACATGTCACGGGCTATATCTGCAATCCACCTTTGATCAGGGAGATAGCGCGAATGTCTCGATACCAACGCTCCACCGGATGCTCTTTGGTGAAACCGTGCCCCCCGAGCAACTGCACCGCGTCGGTTGCAATGGTCATCGCCTTGTTGGCACACAGCAGATGGCTCAGGTAACTGGCCTGCTGAAAGGATTTACCGCGCTCGGCCAGCGAACAGGCGTTCCACACCATAAGACGCATGGCGTCGAGCTCTATTGCCATGTCGGCGATCATAAATGCCACTCCTTGGCGGTGGCTGACCGGCTCGCCAAAGGCTACTCGTTCATTGCAGTAGCCAATGACATAGTCCAGGGCCGACTGAGCGGCGCCCACAGCCAGCGCACACCATGCCAGGTCGGCGTAGCCAAGGAAGCTTTGATAATTGAAGTCCTGCGCACTCAAACGTGCTTCAAGCGGTACTTTCACCGCATTTAACTGCACCCTGCAGGTGCCGGTTGCCTTCAAGCCCATCGCCGGCTCGGCTTTACGCTGTACCCCCTTGCTCCCCGCCTCGACAATAAACAGGGCAGGCCCGCGCGCAGCCTGCGCAGCGATAATCAAGTGGCTGGCATCAAGCCCACCGACCACCAGGCACTTTTCCCCCCTGAGCACGTAATGCTTTCCCTTGCGCCTGGCTCGGGTCGTCAACTTATGTGGGTTGAACATGGCGTGAGGCTCATTGACCGCAATCGCCATATGCGGTCGGTCGTTGTCGGTGAGGAACCGTGGCAACCAGTAGCGCTGCTGTTCAGCCGAGCCCCAACGGCGAATACAGTTGGCGCTAGACAATGGCACCAACATTGTCGCAGCGAGGGATAAATCACCCTTGGCGAGCGCTTCGGCCATCAACGCATTGGTAAGCGCCGTGCGCTCACCCGCCATGCCGCCGTCAAGCTCAGTCACCGCATAATGAACCAGACCCAGTTCATCCATTTGCTTAAGTAACTGTGGCGCGACTGCCGCTTGCTCATCAGCCTCATAGGCCTCGGCCAGCAGCACCTCGGTGGCGAAGCCCTCAAGCATCTCCACCAGCATTTTCTGCTCATCGGACAAGGACAGATCAAACAGTGCGCTCGAATCCTGCAAGGCCAGGCGTGGCTCGGCCTTGGTCGAGCGCCGCGCAGCAAGTCTAAAACCTGCTCGCGCACTGCTGTAAACCAAAGTTTCGAAGGGTTTGCGTAGCTTTAGGTAGTCGGGCCAATCAGCCTGGGCAAAACGATTAAGCAGCGCCAAGGCATGGCCGTTAACAGTCGATGGCATGGCATCACGCTCCTTGAGCGGTGAATGATGCCGAAGATCATGCCGCTAGGCGGATAACCAGACCATGACCGCACAGCCAGTGGCCAGTGGCGATGGAGCCAGTGGCCAGCATTTGCGCAGGCTTAGCGATTACGGATTTTGTCGACGATTGCAGTGGTGGAGCTATTTTCGACCAAGCCCAGCACCTTCACTTCGCCGCCATAGGCGGTGACGATATCCGCGCCAACGACTTTATCAATGGAGTAATCGCCGCCCTTGACCAAGACATCCGGCTGAACCAGCTTGAGCAAGTTTTCAGGGGTGTCTTCTGTAAAACTTACCACCCAGTCAACCGCGCCCAGCCCCGCCAGCACTGCCATGCGCCGATCAACCGAGTTTATCGGCCTGCCCGGCCCCTTGAGTCGACTGACCGAAGCGTCGTCATTGACTGCCAACACCAGGCGATCACCCTGCGCACGCGCTTGTTCCAAATAGGTCACGTGCCCGGCATGAAGGATGTCGAAGCAGCCGTTGGTGAAGACTATTTTCTCGCCATGGGCACGGGCATCTTCAATTGCGATCAGCAGTTGATCAGGGCGCATCACGCCTCGCTCGGAACCTTGCTCGCGCTGAACCGCACGGCGTAACTCCGGTGCGCTGATGGCGGCCGTGCCGAGCTTGCCCACAACGATGCCCGCGGCCAGATTGGCCAGCGCCACCGCCTGCGGCAGTTCTTCGCCAGCCGCAATGGAAGCGGCCAGAGTTGAAATAACAGTGTCACCCGCGCCGGTAACATCGAACACCTCGCGCGCTCGAGCGGGAAGGTGCAGAGGGGCATATTGTGGGCGCAGCAGCGTCATGCCGTGCTCGCCACGGGTGACCAGCAAGGCTCCTAGCTCAAGCTCCTGCATCAGCTTGGCGCCTTTGCTGACCAACTGGGCTTCATCGGTACAGATACCCACAATTGCCTCAAACTCACTGAGGTTGGGCGTGATCAGGCTGGCCCCCCGATAGACCGAAAAGTCCTTGCCTTTCGGGTCAGCCAGTACTGGAATGCCACGTTTGCGCGCGAGCTGGACCAGGGCTTGATGATTTCTCAGTGCGCCTTTGCCGTAATCAGACAGCACCAGCACCTTGACCCCGTCAAGCAGCGAATCGACATCCTTGGCAAGTGCATCGGAGTCGGTATTGAACAGCTCTTCGAAGTCCATGCGCAGCAATTGCTGGTGACGACTCATGACCCGCAGTTTGACTATGGTCGGCTGGTCATGGATACGCTGGAAACGGGTCTTGACGCCCACGCAGCTCAAGCTGGCGCTGAGGCTGTCGGCGGCTTCATCCTCGCCCGTGACGCCCACCAGAGTGGCAGGCGCACCCAGCGCAGCAATGTTCAAGGCAACGTTGGCTGCACCGCCCGGACGGTCTTCAATTTGGTCGACCTTGACCACTGGCACCGGCGCTTCGGGGGATATCCGCGAAGTTCCGCCATGCCAATAACGGTCAAGCATGACATCGCCCACAACTAAAACCGGGGCTTGTTCAAAACGTGGCATGGACAACTTCATTTGGACTCCGAAGGCCTTCGATGGCGGTCGATAGTTTATCAGGCGTGATCGAGTGGTGCGTTTTCATCCAGACCCAAGGCATGCAAACGGGCGTAATAACCGTTCAGAGCCAAGAGTTCGACATGAGTGCCCCGCTCAACAATCTGCCCTTGATCCATAACCAAGATAAGGTCTGCTTTTTCAATCGTCGACAAGCGGTGGGCAATCACCAAGGTCGTACGTCCTTTCATCACGCGGTCCAGTGCCGCCTGAATGTGTCGCTCTGACTCGGTATCCAGCGCCGAGGTGGCCTCGTCAAGCACCAGTACCGGTGAGTCCTTGAGCAAGGCCCGGGCAATCGCCAAACGCTGGCGTTGGCCTCCGGAAAGCAACACACCATTTTCACCGACTTCGGTATCGAGCCCTTTGGGAAGCTTGTCGACAAACTCCTTGGCGTACGCGGCTTCCACGGCCTGCTCAATCGCTTCACGCGGTGCGCCAGCCAAATCGCCATAGGCGATGTTGTTGGCAACTGTGTCGTTGAACAATGTGGTCTGCTGGGTCACCAAGCCAATGTGACGGCGCAGGTTGCGCAGCTTGTAGTCTTCAACGTCGACGCCGTCGAGCAGGATTTGCCCGCTTTCATGATGATAGAAGCGCGGAATCAGGTTTGCCAGGGTCGATTTACCACTGCCAGAGCGCCCGACCAAGGCGATCATTTGTCCGGGCTCAGCTGAGAAATTGATATTCTGCAGCACCTGTTTTTCGGCACTTGGGTACTTGAAGTTGAGATCCTTGATCTCAAGGCGGCCTATGGCTTTTTCGACCTCATAGCTACCCGTATCGACTTCAGGCGCCTCATCCAACTGTTCGAAGATACTGTCTGCAGCCGCCAGGCCTTTCTGGATGGTGGCGCTCACCTCTGACAGCTGGCGGATAGGCTTTGGCAACAAGCCGGCAGCCGTGATGTAGGCGACCAAGTCCCCCGCCGTTGCATCACCGCGCAGGTATAGAACCAAGAACAGTAAAACAGCCATGGCGATGTAGATGACCAACTGCAACATCGGGGTGTAGACCGCCCCGGTTTTAGTCATTCTCAGCTGCTTGAGGGTGTTGTCGCGACTGGCAGTCCCAAAGCGGGCGGATTCATAGGTTTCTCCGCCGAAACTGCGCACCACCCGATAACCTTGAATGGTTTCCGAGGCAACGTGAGTGACATCACCCATCGCAACCTGGATCTTCTTGCTTTGTTTGCGGAATTTTTTGCTGGCACTGCTGACCATTACCGCGATGACCGGCAAGATCGCGAGCATGACTAGCGTGAGGTGCCAGTTCATCCACAATAAATAGCCGAACAGGAAGACAACGGTCAGGCCTTCACGAATCACAACCTTGATCGCATCCGTGGCAGCCCCGGTAACCATGGTTACGTTAAAGGTAATCCGTGAAATCAAGTGACCCGAGTTATGACTGTCAAAATAACGATTGGGCAGGCTCAGCAGGCTATTGAACAGGGCGGTACGTAGGTCATGGACCAGGTTCAACGAGACCTTGGCCAAGTAGAAGTTACCCAGAAACGAACCCAGGCCCTGCCAGGCGGCAATCAGCACGATCAATAGCGGCACGGCCTGTAACAACTGCAAATCTTGCAGATAGGGCACGTTGGGAAAGAGCACCGCTTGCGGGTTCGACAAGCCATCAACGAAATACTTGAGAATCCCCGCAAGCATGGGTTGAGTCGAGGCAAAAATCACATAGCCAAGGATGCTCAGGCTAAAGTAGCCGATGTAAGGTTTTACATAGCTCAGTAGGCGAAAATATATTTTCAGACTGGTTGAGGCAGGAGTTTTAACGCTCATAGGGCTCGACGCACCGGTAGGATAAAAAAGTATATCACAGGCCCTCTATGTCTCGAGATGCACCTGTACTGCACGCATAAAACTGATCACAAATCAGCGCATAAAGCCTACAAAAGCTCCATCTTTTGGGCAGATGAATTATGCTACGCGCCTTTCTAACAACCCCGTCCTGACAATGCAATCTACCTCGACAGCAAAAATAAGTGCAGGTACACGACTACACACGCTGGTTGAGCAGTACTGGATACCGCTTGGCTACATGGTGCTACTGACTGGGCTGATCTGGGTGTCCGACACCAGTCTCTATACCAAGCTGTACTACGGTCTCTTTGCGTTTCCTGCACTGCTGGGGCTGGTCTTGAGACCGCGCTATATAAAGCAGTTGCTGCGCGAGCCTATTGTCATTTGCTTTGTGCTGTTTTCGGCCTGGCTACTGATCAGCCTAGCTTGGAGCCTCACTGACTCCAGCCCCTCAAGCGTAGCAAAACGTCCCGTGTATGTGCTGATGCTGTTTGTCGGATGCGCAATGATGGCGTGTCGGGATGAACAACTGTTGCTCAAGGCATTACAGTTCAGTGCGATCATCATGGCCATTGGCGCCGTGGTTAACCTGATTCAGTTTTTGCCGAACGCCAGCAGCAGTGCCCGCCTTATCGGTACCGGCGCCATGCGCAACCCATTGCTGTCATCCCACGTGTTCGGCTTTTTCTGCACCTATTGGCTAGCCTTTTGGGTTACGCAACAAGGTCGATTCAACCGCTTTAGCATCCTCCTGGCCCTGCCATTGCTAGCGGTTCTGATTGAAACGGGATCGAGAACCCCATTGATGGCGCTTTTTGCCGTAACCATCTGGCTGATGCTGATATCAGGCAAGAAAGGCCTTTATCTGTTTCTCGCTGTCTGTCTGGCGGGCGCCGCACTGTATTTTTTCCTGCCCGGCACACTGATGTCCCGAGGTTTTTCCTACCGCCCGGAAATCTGGCAGCAAGCCCTGACCATTGCTCAAGAGAAGCTCTGGCTGGGCCATGGCTACCAAAGTGAATTCATTTTCAATGCTGGCGGACGCAAGCTGGAAGACCCGCACAATGTCGAGCTGGCAGTGCTGCTCGATACCGGCCTGATCGGCCTGACGCTCTGGTTTGCGATGTATGCGGCGCTGTTACGCAAGACCGTAGAACTGCGGCACAACAAGACCATTCAACTGGTGTCTGCCCTGGCCTGTTATGGGGTATTCGCCGGGCTCACCGAGGGCAGCGCCTTTCTTTCAAGGCCCAATGAGAACTGGTTTCTGACCTGGATCCCGGTTGCACTGTTTGCAGCCTTGTCTATCCGCCAACGTATGCAGGCCCCAGCATGACCACGCTGACGCAGGCACAACTGAAGGCAAGGCTGGAAGGCTCGAAAACCATTGAGGCAGATGGTCATGGCCTGAAGGTCGCAGAGCTTGCTGATGGTAGTTTCCTCAAGCTGTTTCGACGTAAGCGCCTGATATCCACGGCATTGTGGGCGCCACCTTCAGTGCGTTTCGCCCGTAATGCCGAGCGCTTGATCGCACTGGGCATTCCTGCGCCAGTAACCCTGGAACTAATTGTGGTGCCGGAGTTGGAGCTCAATGGCCTGCGATACGAACCCGTTGCCGGTGTCACCCTACGCAACCACTGGCGCGAGCTCAGCCCTGAGCAACTGGCAGATCAGTTGTTCAAATTCGGTATTTTTCTAGGCCGCGTGCATCAGTCCGGTATTTATTTCCGCTCACTGCATCTGGGTAATGTCTTGAGCATGCCCGATGGCCAGTATGCCTTGATAGATGTATCAGACATGAAGATCTTCTCGCGACCACTCTCAGCATGGCAGCGCGCGCGCAATGTCCAGCATCTGGTGCGCTATCAAGAAGACGCCACCTGGCTGACCAATGAGCATCAGGAAACACTGCTACGCGGCTACGCGCAAAGTGCGGGAGAATCGGCAGCCGAGCAGCTAGCCCAGGCCTTTGCCAGACATAAACAGCGCGCCGGTTAGGCCGCGCTGCTTAATCTGTTGTTCAGGCAGGCATCAGGTAGCGGCCAAATGCCCGCAGCGTCTTGGTGTTCCAGGCACTGACAGGCAAACGCTTGATAAGCTCTCGGGCCAGTTTTTTATCTGTGCGAGCGCATCTGACCAGCATCGAGTTAATGAACCGGTTGCATACGTCTGGGTAGCGCGGATGATCACTGAAGCAGGCGTAGGTGGCCAGTACGTTATCAATCATGAATCGCAAGTTCTTATAGGTATTGGTGTCGTGCATCCGGTATTGCGCCAACACCTCCTCCAGCACATCGATATAGTAGCCAGCCTGGGTAATTTTCAGCTCGATATACAGGTCTTCGAGGCGAATTGCCGGGTTAAAGCCGCCAACTTTCTCCAGCGCTTCACGACGAAACAGCAAGGTGGGTGCAGGCGCGATCGGTTCGGTCTTAAGGAATACAGCATCAAAATCCATGCGCCTCGCGGCGCGAATGCGCTGTCTTTCCCTAACCTGCCCCTGGCTGTCAATTCTTTCAATATTACCTGCGCAGATGCCCGCCTCGGGCGCCGTTGCCATGTGCGCGACCTGCAGCGCTATGCGCTCAGGGAACATGATGTCATCCGAACCGAAAGGCGCGATAAGGCTGCCCTTGGACAAGGCGATGGCCTGATTCAAGGTTCTTGAGAGCCCTTGATTCTGCTGCGCCTTGAAATAGAAACCATGCTGCGTTTGCAATGCGCTAATGCGCTCAACGCTGTCATCGCTTGAGCCGTCATCAATCACCATCAGCTCAATATTTGGGTAGGACTGGGCCAATACACTCTTGATGCTTTCTTCGATGTACTGGGCATGGTTATACGAGGCGATAATCACCGTAACCAAAGGGGACTCAAGCAACTTATCCATGGGGTAAAGCCTCTGCAATGCTTATCTGTTCGATCAAGTCTCGGTAGTGTTGCTGATAGTCAGCGATAGAGTGAGACCGACACACGTAGGCATAGGCACGACTCCCCTTGGCGTGTAGTTCTTCAGCGGACAGGGATAACACTGTCTCCATCTGCCCAGCCAGCGCAGGGACATCCTTGACTGGGAACAGATAGCCCTGGCTGTCTTCAAGAATGGATTTGAGGCTGTCGATATCAGAGCCGATAACCGTCAAATGCCCAGCCATTGCCTCAAGCATCGCCAGCGGCAAGCCCTCGGAAAGCGAAGGCATCATAAAGACATCAAATGCCTTAACGTATTGCTGTGCATCGCTGCGATCCCCCAGTAGGTGCACGCGCCCCTGCAACCCCAGCCGTTCAATGCCGTGTTCCAGTTCAGCCCGCGAGCGGCCCTCACCGATAATGACCAGTTGCGCATTCGGGTGGCCATCCTTGATCAAGGCGAACGCTTCGAGCAGATAGACATGCCCCTTGACCGGAACCAAGCGACCGATGGCACCGAAAATAAAAGGCTCTGGCGCAAGCCCCAGCGCTTCACGCGCCTGCTGACGCGACAACTGCATGCTTTCAGCGCGCTGAATATCAATGGCGTTGTCAATTCTCAGGGTATTGGCCGGTGTGAAGCCACCACCGCATCCGAGCAGGTATTCATAAACGGCGCGGGAAACCCCGACAATCCGCCAATTTTCAGTCAGCAGCCGGCGTGTTTCCCAGCGTCGGTAAGCACGATCGAAATCGCCAACGCCATGCTGGACGCCGATACAGAGCGCAATATTCAACCAACGGTTGAGCAGCATCATCAGGTTTATAGGCTTGAACCGATGGGCAATGACCACATCGAATGATTCGGCGCGGCAGAACGCATACAGGCGGAACAAGGCCCGGAGCCGTAACCCTTTGAGCTGCGACTGGCTTAGATCAAAGTAAACCGTGCGAGAAGCGACGCTTTGCGCTGGCTCCTCGTCCGGAGCACTCGACAGGAAAGCATTTACCACTTCAACCCGATCTGCTGGCAGGCCTTGAATGATCTGTTCAGCCAAACCCGATATGCCCGCATTGTAGCTGCCCTGCAATTGTAGAACCTTGAGTCTGCGCGACATTAACGCCCTCTCAGCAAGAGCTTCAGTGCCTTGCGGGTATAAGACCAATTTGTTATTAGACGCCAGTCTGCTTGTAGCGCTTTACGGTAGAAGCCCAGGCTGGCTTCCCGCTCACCGGCACTGTAGAAGGTGCGGAACAATGAAGCGCAACGCTGCGCGGTGAAGCTACGCTTCAAGTCCTGTAACTCAGCCGGCATGCGAGCCGGGTCAAATACTTCGTCAACCAGAGCCAGCCCGGTTTCATAAGCAAACTTCAAGTTATGCCGCAAACTCGTTGGGTGTTTATAAATAAACGCCAGGGGCTGATCCAAGGATGTACAGGGAAAGCGCGCCAACACCTGAGCAAATACCGGGATATCCTCGGCACTGCGAAATGTTTCGGGATAGTTGCCTGGCACAAAGACCTCGCGGTGCATGGCGCAAGCACCATTGCTCACTGCAATGGTTTTCTTTATCAGGTAGCCAGAGACGCGCTCATGCGCAGTGCGGGGAATGACTGGTGCCTGGCGCAGGCGGTGTTTGCCATCGACCGCCACTGACCAGAACCCGCCAATGACCATGCGCGTCTCAGGATTGCCCTGGATGTGCTCGGTCAAGGCCGCCAAGGCACCAGGCGCCATTTCATCATCAGCATCAAGAAAGACCAGGTACTGGCCGGTGGCTTGCATAATTCCAAGGTTACGCACTGAAGCCGAGCCACCATTGGCCTTGCTCACAATCCGAAAACCCCCTTGGTGTTGAGCCTGTAACTGTTCGAGCACCTGCAAGGTATGATCAGTGGAGCCATCATTTATCACCAGCAGGTCAGCGCCAGCGTCGCCAAGCTGCGACACCACCGACTCGACTGCCCGCGATATTTTCTCCGCGTAGTTATACGCAGGGATGATCACACTGATCAGGGGCTCAGACATCGTCGAACCAGTCCACGCCGTCTTTGACCACCAGAATATCCTCCATGATCAGGTACTGCAGGTCCGAGCCATAGAACATGTTGAGCGCATCGGTTGGCGAGCAGATCATGGCCTCGCCGCGCCGGTTCAATGAGGTATTCAACGAAACGCCGTTGCCGGTGAGGTTTTCCAGCTCTTTCATCATGTCGTAGTAACGCGGGTTGTATTCACGCTTGAGCACTTGGGCGCGTGAAGTACCGTCTTCGTGAACCACTTCAGAAACCCGGGTTTTCCACTCTTCATTGACTTCAAAGGTGAAGGTCATGAAGGGCGAAGGATGATCGACCTTGAGCATCTGCGGGCCTACGGTATCCAGCATCGACGGGCAGAATGGGCGCCAGCGCTCACGGAATTTAATCTGTTCGTTAATCCGGTTGGCCACACCCGCAATGCTCGGGCAACCGACAATGGAACGACCACCCAATGCGCGTGGACCGAACTCCATTCGGCCCTGAAACCAGGCCACGGGATTGCCCGCGACCATGATCTTGGCGATGCGCTGGGGCATGTTGTCGATCTGCTTGAAGACCGGCTTGCTCGGATGACGCGCACAGGCGGCAATCACATCTTCATTGGAGTACGACGGGCCGAGGTAGACGTGTTCCATTTTTTCAACCGGTACACCGCGTTGGGTCGACACGTAAGCCGCGGCGCCAACTGCGGTCCCGGCATCACCAGCGGCAGGCTGCACAAACAGCTCCTTGACCTCTGGACGGGCGATGATTTTCTGGTTGAGCTTGACGTTCAAGGCGCTGCCACCGGCAAAGGCAATCTTGCCGGTCTGCTTGATGATGTCACCCAGGTAGTAATCCATCATCTGCAACGCCAGCTTCTCAAACAGTGCTTGAATGCTGGCGGCATAGTGAATGTATGGGTCATCCGCGATATCGCCTTCACGCTTTGGACCGAGCCAGTCGATCAGTTTTTGCGAGAAGTAGAAGCCCTTGCCATTTTCTTTGTAACGACGCAGGCCAATCACGTTGGCGTATTCGGTGTTGATCACCAATTCGCCGTTTTCAAAGGAGGCCAGGCGCGATAAATCGTACTTGGATGCGTCGCCATAAGGCGCCATGCCCATGACCTTGAACTCGCCATCAAGCATTTCAAAGCCAAGGAACTCGGTCATCGCGCCATAGAGGCCACCGAGCGAGTCCGGATCAAAGAACTCCTTGATCTTGTGGATCTTGCCGTTCTCGCCATAACCGAAGAAGGTCGTCGCGTACTCGCCCTTACCATCGATGCCGAGGATCGCCGTTTTCTCGGTGAAGCCAGAGCAGTGATAGGCGCTGGAAGCATGGGCCAAATGGTGCTCCACGGCTTCGATCTTGACCTTCTTCAAGTCAAAACCAAGCTGTTCCAGGCACCATTTGATCTTGTTGCGGTAGCGCTTGTAGCGACGGTTGCCAGTCAGGATCGCATCCAGTGCACGATCAGGCGCATACCAGTACCGCTTGGCGTAGTGCCAACGTGCCTTGTCAAAAATGCTGATCGGCGCAAAGGGAATGGCGACAACATCAACATCAGACGGCTTGATCCCCGCTTGTTCAAGGCAGAACTTTGCCGATTCATAGGGCATACGGTTTTTCGCATGCTTGTCTCGCACGAAGCGCTCTTCTTCAGCGGCTGCGATCAACTTGCCGTCGATGTACAGTGCAGCCGATGGGTCATGGCTCAGTGCGCCAGATAATCCAAGAATCGTCAGTGCCACAGGGTAAACCTCTTGAAATCTGCCGTGCATAACAAAGCACGGCGCAAAATTTATTTACATAGCCTTAAGTGGCTACTTACACCAGCGGGCCTCGACCTTCAGTCTTCAGCGGCCTCACCGGGCTTGGGTAAACGTTGATCAAGTAGCTTGTGCAAGCCACTGTCTGCTGGCCAATTACGTAGAAACCGTGCCCGGTCACGGGCAAATGCCGGCGCAAAACTGCTGTCAGAGCCATGCTGTTGCATCGAATCAAGATCAATCAAGGCCCAGCGATTCTCGTGCCACAGTATGTTGGTGCCCTTGAGATCGCCGTGGCTGATTCGCTCACGCTTGAGCGCTGCAAACAGCTCATCCAGGGCGCCAAGCTCGGATTCTGCTGGCATCGACTGCGAATCTGCTGCGGCATAGGGCTCAAAACGGCAGATTATATCCTCACCGGCAAGATGTTCGGTAATCAGATATGCCCGGCGTCGTAACCAAAAGCTGCGCAACTCCAACATGGCCAGTGGTTGGGGAGTGGCAATGCCCAAAAACGCCAGGCGATTACCTTCACACCAGCTATGCCAGGCCCGACTAGGACGCCAGAAACGCTTGAGCCAGTGCATGAAGTTTTTAATGTTATAGCGCTTAACCACCAGCTTGCGCTCGCCCAGCTGTACTTGGCTGACCGTCGACGAGCCACCAAGCTTGAGCGCCTTGCCCGCCTCGATTGCCACGTCTGGATTGGCCAACAGCGGCTCAAGTCGGGCCTGCTCATCGCGCTTGAAAATGCGCAGCTGCGATGCCCCACGCTGCACGCTGAATAGACTGCAGTCACGCCCCAGCTTTTGCATGTAATCGCCCATGCGCCAGCGACGAACCTTGGCTATTTCCTTCTGCAAGGCCTCTAGCGGCAAGGCATGCTCGCCATTGACCAGCACATAGTGAACCAACAACTCTTCAATGTAGCTGTCGACACTGGCCGGTAACTGTGCAAAGAAAACGCCCAGATTGGCTAACACCTTGTCGCGACTCAGTGCTTGGCCCGGTACTTCAGCACGAACGCCACCACCGTCAATCAGGTACAGCTCGTCGGCACGGCGCATCAGGTTATCGAGGTGTAAATCATCCTGCCAAAGGCCACGGCTGTGCATCTGTGCAATGACCGCAAGCGCCTCTCCCAAAAGATCTTGTTGAGCCGCGCTGAGTGCAGCCTGTGCCGGTAACTGGCGCCATGCATCGGCAAGGCTCTGCGCATTGTCCAGGTATTCGAAGAGCAGCCAGCCACCCTCGGCGCTTGAACCATGCTCCAACAACCTGGGCGTCAACAAGCCTTGTGCCGCGAGCGCCTGAGCGCCGTCAAGCTCGCGTTGGAAATGCCGCTGGGCGCTACCGCCCACCAGAATTTTCGCCAGCACTGGCTGTTCATTCCACAAAGCCTTGCCGACATAACGCTGGCCGGGAAGCACGCGCAACAGGCTCTGCAACTGTATTGCGGACTGGGCGACGCCCTCAACGAGCAAGGGTAGTTTAGGTGAGCGCCCCGCCCCTTTGAGCTCGCTGAGCATCATGCGCTCACCGCCTTGGCTTTGCGGCGCTTGGTCAAGCGCTCAAGCCAATGATCCATATTTGCCCGGGAGCCCAGGTAGGCGCTCAGGAAGCGCTGAATATCAGCGTCCTGCCAGACCTGTGCACGACGCAACAAGGGCTCGATATCCTTGACCCGGTCACGCTCACCCCACAAGGCAGGGCGGGTTTTCTCAAGATCAATCAGCTGTGCTGCAAATGTCTCACCGCGAGGCTGCAAAAAAATATGCTTGGGATAAAAACAGCCGTGGATCTGGCCACGCGCGTGCAGTCGCCGAGCCAGTAGCCCACATGCGTCGAGCACCGCATTGCGTTGCGCCAGGGGCATTGCAGACCAGTCTTGCAATACCTGATCGAGGTCTTGCCAGTTATCCAGGGCGCGGGTCAGCAACACTGCTCGCTGCTCACCGGCCACTTTACGCTGGGCATAGAACACGGCCTGCAACGCCGGAATGCCAAGCTCGGTATAACGCAGGATATTGCGAAACTCACGCGAAAAGGTCGGTTCGCCCAATGGATGCGACAAGGTGTGCGTCAGGTAATTGCTCTGGCGCTTGAGGTAGAAGGCCTTATCTTCCAGCTCCAGGCGAAACACCGTACTCCAACCGCCACGCTCGGTGTTTGGCTCGTCCACGGCCTCAAGGTTGAGCGCCCAAAGTGCATCAAACGTATCCAGGCCATTGCGTGCAAGGAGTTGCTGTTCCTCGCTGGCGATAAAATCTTTCACTCTCGCCCCTCGAAGAATTTCAGGATTTGGCCAATATTCTTTTTATCACGCATATCCAACCGCTGATGCCCGCTGTATTGCATATAAAAGCGCAAGCGCTGGGTGCGCGACAAGGTGTACTTGGCCACTTTATCGAGGCAAGCCAAGTCTTTGATGATGCGGTACTGCAGGAAAACGCCCCACCAAAAACCACCCGTCGGGCAATCAATCAGAAAGACCTTGCCCTGGCTGTCGACCAGCACGTTGCGCCACTTTAGATCATTGTGCGTGAAGTTATTGTCATGCATGCGACGTGTCAGCGTCGCGATCTGCTTGCTCACCTGACGCACCCAGCCACCCTGCTTCAAGCGCGGGTCCTGTGCATAAGCCATGGCCGCCAGATCTTGCGTATTCGGCAGTTCCTGAGTCACCAACGCACCACGCACAAAGGCGCCGTTGTTACGCTCAAGGCCCGAGGCAACCACTTGCGATGTAGGTATATCCCACTTGGCGAAGCGCTTTAAATTGCGACATTCAGTGCGCACCCGTGTACGCCCGATATAACGCCGAAAGCCCTTTCCAGCGCTCTTGTAACGCTTGACGTAAAAGCGCACACCCTCACGTTCAACCCGAATAACCTCGGAAATTGGATCACGGGTAATTGAGTCGCCCTGCAAAGCAAAAACCGCATCCAAACTGCCAAAATCCTTGGCCAAACCACTGTAAGCGGTCTCCAGTTTCCAACCCGCCATTACAGTGCGCCCCCATAACGCTCTTTACGTGCATAAAGCTTTGCCACCTGACGTTCGAGCTGCGCCAGTAAAGGTTGTTCTTCGGCGAGGATTTGCCGCAGCGGCCGTGCACGACCAGCAGCGGCAAAATAGTCACGCAGAAAACGATATTTATCACGCTGGGTCAGACCAATCTCCAGCGCTGAATAGTACAAAGCGCTGAGGTCTTTATCGCGCCAGCGACGCGGCACAGCATCGCGCAGTTGGGCACGGTGCAGGTCAATTACCGAGAGTTTGAAATCATCGGCCACAACAGCCTTGTCAGTGTGCAGCAAGAAGTGGCAAATGTAGCAGTCACGATGGTTCACTCCGGCGCGATGCATTTCCCCAACCATCTGCGCCACACGCTTGATCAGCGCACGTTTTAGCTCGGGCTGTGGCGGTTGCGTCGGCCAATCGACAGCGTAGTCTTCAAGACTGATGGTCGGCGCCAGCTCATCGGTGATGATGAATGAGTGCTGCTGCGCCGGGTTGCTGCCGCGCTCACCAAATGCCACGCAGGTCATGGTGTCAATGCCTACCCTTTGCAGACGCTCGATCGCATCATGCTCTTGGCGCGCGCCCAGCACGGGCAACTTGGCCACAAGCAGGTTCTTGACGATCTCACCCCAGCCAATGCCACGGTGGATCTTTACAAAAAAGCCACGGCCATCCACCACTGTGCGCAACGTGCGACGACCATCCAGTTCACGATAAACCTCACCTTGCAGCTGCTCGACCTCGACAAAAGGGTCTTTGCCAGCCCACAGGGTTTTAAACGGTTCGCTCAATATCACTTGCATGGGCGCTCCGCCAATATCACATCGGCCGCATGTTGCGGCATGCTGTATAGATCTGCGTGATCGGCATAGGCCAATGCATTTCGCTGCCAGCTTGCCCGCTGTTGATCATCGGCCAACATCTCGGCCAATAGCTTGTTCAAGCGTTCCTGTTCAAACGGGCTGGGCACTACTCTGCCTGCATCTGCATCGCTGATGTAGTGGGCATAGCCGCACACATCGGTCACCAACACCGGCAGCCCGGCGACCAGCGCCTCAAGCAATACCGTGCCGGTGTTTTCGTTATAGGCGGGGTGAATCAATAGATCAGCCCCCAGCAAGAAACGCGGAATATCACTGCGCCCCTTGAGGATCTGCACCTGGTCCGACAAACCCAGGGCCTTGACCTGCAGTAAAAAGGGTGTCGGATCATCCTGACCGATAACAATCAGCCGTGTGCGTTTTTTCAACTCGCGCGGCAGTGCGGCCAGCGCCTTCAAGCTGCGATCAAGGCCTTTGGTCTTGAACCCTGAACCAATCTGCACCAACAACAGATCATCATCGGCCAGCTTGAATTCGCGGCGGAACTCGGCACGGATCTCAGCGGCGTTAGGCGGTGCGCGACGGTCCTGGGCGATCCCCGGAGGCAGCAGGTGGAAACGCTCAAGCGGGGTTTGATAATGCTTGATGAACAGCGGCTGCTGGACTTCAGAGATCATCAGCACCTCGGTCTTTGACTCCGGCGCAAACACCGCGCGCTCATAATCGGCGAAGTGCTTGTAGCGCCCCCACTTGCGGTAGATCGAGTTGCGCAGGTTTTGCGCCTTGTCCTCAAAGCAGCCGTCAGCGGCGTAATAGACGTCGAGCCCAGGCATCTTGTTGAAACCGACCACGCGGTCAACCGGACGTCGTTCCAGGTCCGCCTTGATCCAAGCGGTAAGTTTCTTGTTGCGCCAATGATTGAACAGCGCCTTGACCGGCACCACCACGACTTCGAAACCTTCGGGTATCTCGCCTTCCCAAATCGGTGTGTACACGCGAATGCTGTGGCCGCGCTGCTGGCACTCAAGGGCGATGCGCATAAAATCACGCTGCAAGCCGCCAAAGGGGAAGTATTTGTAGAGGATAAAAGCCAGACGCATTACACCGCCTCCCGGTTTGAAAGCAGTGTATCCAGCTCAGCCGCAACCTGGCTCGCTGGTAGATTTTCAAAGCACGGCTTGTGCCGGTCGCCCGACCCTGCATTCGGGCCTGTGGCGCACAGATGCACCTGCGAGCGACCGTATGCGCCGACCCGTCCGGGCAATGTTGGCCCGTACAACGAGATGCTCGGCACATCCAAAGCCGCCGCCAGATGGCCAAGACCTGTATCCACTGCAACGCAGGCTTGCGCCCCGGCAATGACCTTGGCCATGCCCGCCAGATTCAACTTAGGCAAGACCTGGGCCTTGTCAAAACCACTGGCAATACGTTCGGCGCGAGCCTTCTCGGCCTCATTGCCCCACGGCAGGCGTACGGCCCAGCCTTGCTGGTTCATTAGCCCTACCAGCTCGCGCCAGTTGGCTTCCGGCCAATGCTTGCTGGCCCAGGTCGTGCCGTGCAGGAACAACAAATAAGGTTCGCTCACGTCCCCGGCCATTGCCGCACGGTCAAGGCCGTAATCAGCTGCGTGACCGGCAAGTGAATACCCCAGCGCCTGGGCAAACAGCTGACGCACTCGCTCCAGGGCGTGCTGCTCGCACGGCACGGCAAAGCGACGATCATAAAAACGGCAGGCAATCGGCTCGCGCGCCGAGTCACGATCAAGCCCGGCAACCGGCGCATCGACATAACGCGTCAACAAGGCACTTTTCAGCAGGCCCTGGGCATCTATGACCAGGTCATAGCGGGTTTCGCGCAAGCGTGCCTTGAACCGGCTCCATTCGCCACTCTTCAGGGTTTGCAGCAGGTTTTTCCGCCAGCGACGGATCGCCACGGGAATGACCTGGGCCACAGCAGGATGCCATGCCGGTATTTCGGCAAAGCCTTCCTCAACCATCCAGTCAAACTGGATACCGGGAATTGCCCGCGCAGCATCGGTCAGCGCAGGCAAAGTGTGCACCACATCGCCAAGCGACGATGTTTTGACTAGCAGAACTCGCACTATTGCACCTCAGCCGGGTCAGCCACCAAGCGATCCAACGCTTCAATGACCGGACGAGGCTTTAGCTGGCGCAGGCAATTGTAGTGACCGAATCGACAGGTGCGATCAAAGCACGGGCTGCACTCGATCCCCAGGCGGACGATTTCCACCTGCTCGGCCAGCGGCGGGGTGAACTGCGGCGAGGTGGAGCCGTACACCGAAACCAGCGGACGGCCCAGCGCGGCGGCAACATGCATCAAGCCGGAGTCGTTGGAGACCACCGCCTGGGCGCATGAGAGCAAATCAATCGCTTCGGCCAGGCTGGTATCGCCCGACAGGTTGCTGACCTCTTCACGCAAGCCGGGGATCAGGCGGCTACGAATATCTTCACCAACAGCATGGTCATTCTTCGAGCCAAACAGCCACACCTGCCAGCCCGCACGAATCTTCAGCTCTGCGACTTTGGCGTAATGTTCGCTCGGCCAGCGCTTGGCCTCACCAAATTCGGCGCCAGGACAGAGCGCCAGCACCGGACGATCAAGGCTCAGCCCAAACTTGGCCAGCGCCGCATCACGGCTGACTGGATCAATCTGCAGCAATGGCCTCGGATACGGCTTTGGCAGTTCAGCACCCGGTTCGAATGCCAGCGCCATAAAGCGCTCGATCATCAGCGGGTAACGTTCTTTGTCCAGCGTTCGCACATCATTGAGCAGGCCGTAGCGCATCTCGCCTTTCCAGCCTGTGCGCTTGGCAATACCGGCAAAAAACGGCACCAATGCCGACTTCAACGAATTAGGCAGCAAAATAGCCTGGTCGTACTGACCCTTGAGCGACTTGCCGATTTTGCGCCGCGTCGCCAACTGCAGCACGCCATGGCCCAGGGGAAAGCTGAGCGCGTTGCGCACTTCAGGCATGCGCTCAAGAATCGGCCGGCTCCAATCGGGTGCCAGGACGTCAATTTCGCAGTCGGGATAGCGCACCTTGAGACACTGAAACAGTGTCTGCGCCATCACCATGTCACCCACCCAACTAGGGCCTACGATCAGTATTTTCATGCTCATTCCAGAAACGACCAAGGAGGCAGACCGGCCGGCAAACGTCGCGAACAACGCTTAACCGGCCTGAATGCCTCCCTGTTTCAGGTTAACTCCAGACCTTATTTAACCAACGTGCGCCACTGCGCGTGAGCACTGGTCTGGCCGGTAACCAGGTCAAAGTAAGCCTTCTGCAACACTTCGGTTACAGGGCCACGACGACCTTCGCCAATCTGACGACCGTCAACCTCACGAATCGGTGTCACTTCAGCAGCAGTGCCGGTGAAGAACGCCTCATCTGCGATATAGACTTCATCACGGGTAATGCGCTTCTCAACCACCTTGATACCATGCTCTTCAGCCAAGGTCAGAATGGTGTCGCGAGTAATGCCATTGAGGCACGAAGTCACTTCCGGCGTGTACACCACGCCATTTTTGACCAGGAAGATATTCTCGCCCGAACCTTCGGCAACATAGCCTTCCGGATCAAGCAGCATCGCTTCATCAGCGCCGCCGGAGATTGCTTCTTGCAGCGCCAGCATCGAGTTGATGTAGTTGCCGTTAGCCTTGGCACGGGTCATCGAGATGTTGACGTGATGACGGGTAAAGGAACTGGTACGCACCTTGATACCCACCTGCAAGGCCTCATCACCCATGTAGGCGCCCCAATTCCAGGCCGCGACTATCACTTGGGTTTTCAGGCCGTGAGCACGCAAGCCCATGGCTTCAGATCCGTAAAACACCATTGGCCGGATATAGGCACTCTCAAGGCTGTTCTCACGCACTGCGGCACGAGTGGCTTCGTTGATCTGCTCTTTGCTGAACGGAATCTTCATGCCCATGATGTGGGCCGAATCAAACAGGCGGTCTGTGTGCGCTTCCAAACGGAAGATCGCAGTGCCTTCAGGTGTGTTGTAGGCACGGACACCTTCGAAAACACCCATGCCGTAATGCAGCGTGTGGGTCAGCACATGCGTGGTCGCATTGCGCCACGGAACCAGTTCGCCGTCATACCAAATCACGCCATCACGGTCGGCCATCGACATAGTTGCCAGTCCTCAAGTTTGATTCAAACACACCAGCCCAGAGCGCTTCGCGCTGCACAGCCGAGCTAAATTCAGGTTAAACCCAGTACCTGCCAGATTCGCAGGACGCTGCGTCTTTGTTCATGAAACTGATCACCGCTGACCACCCCTGGCTGCTTCTGCAGCGCCTGACGGTGAGCGGCTGAACGGTAAGCCTTGTAGACATCCTGCAACAACAGAACATCTTCTCCAGCCAGGGCGCCAACCTGCTCCAATCCCTCTAATATGCGGATATTGTCGGTAAATTCAAGGAGTTCAGGGTGTTCATGCGACCAGGCAAGGGCCGCGTATTGCACCATAAATTCAATATCGACGATACCTCCAGCATCCTGCTTGAGGTCAAACACCGAATCCGCACTGAAGGCACTTTCAGCCGTTCCGGCTGCTGTTTTCCGGGTTCCAAGGTTGTCGCGCATCTTTGCACGCATCTCGCTGACCTCTGCGCGCAGCTTGTCCAGATCACGCTTGCGCCCCAAAACAGACGCCCTGACCCGCTCAAACTCTGTCGCCACCAGCTTACAGCCCACCAGCATACGGGCGCGCACCAGCGCTTGATGTTCCCATGTCCAGGCTTCGTTTTCCTGATAGCGCTCAAAGGCACCGAGCGAACTGACCAACAGGCCGGATGCACCCGATGGGCGCAGGCGCATATCCACCTCGTAAAGCTGGCCCGAGTTGGTCTGGGTGGTCAATAAATGAATAATGCGCTGGCCCAGGCGGGTGAAGAACTGCGCAGTATCGATCGACTTGGGACCATCGGTCTCAGCCTGCGGATCGCCGTCGTGGATAAACACCAGGTCAAGGTCCGAGGTATGGCCCATTTCAATCCCGCCGACCTTGCCGTAACCGACAATAATGAAGCCCGGATCACAATCGCTGCCATCCACACGCTTGGGCGTGCCGTATTTGGCACAGGTGTGGCGCCATGACAAGGCCAGCACCTGGTCAAGAATCGCCTCGGCCAGCCAGGTCAAATAGTCACTGACCTTCATCAGCGGCAAGGTTCCGGTAATTTCAGAGGCCGCAACCCGCAAGCGATGGGCCAGCTTAAAGTGGCGCAAGGCTTCCATCTGCTGCTCGAGATCATCCTCCGGTATCCGCGCCAGCCGCTCACGCAGCTCGGCCGCGAGCTCAGGCGCCAAAGGCGGGTTGAATAGTCGCCCCTCGTTCAGTAATTCATCAAGCAGCAGCGGGAAACGGGTGATCTGCTCGGCAATCCAGGGGCTGCCCGCACAGAGGTTAAGCAACCGTTCAAGCGCACCCGGGTTTTCAGTGAGCAACACCAAATAGGCCGAGCGCCGCGCCACGGCCTCGATCAGCGGCAGCACCCGCTCCATTACCAAGTCAGGGTCGTCGTGCTCAACCGCCTGGGCCAGCAGCCTGGGAATAAAGGCATCCAGGCGCTCGCGCCCCAAGCGCTGCATGGCGCGCACCTGATTACCCGTGCGCAAATCAACCAAGCGTCGCCACGCCGCCTGGGCATCACTGAAGCCAGCATCCGCCAGTTGCCGACAGGCCGACTCCTCGTCCTGAACGTCATCCCACAGCGGCATCCATTCACAACCGACCACTTCATCGGAGTCGGCTGCATTCTCATCTTCATCGGGGTCAGCGATAACCTGACGAAAGTGCCAGTCGACCCGACCCCGCCAATACATCAACTGCTGGTGGAATGCATCCCAGTCGTCGAAACCCAACATCAGCGCCACCCGCTGCTTGTCCTGCTGATTGTCGGGCAGCATCTGCGTCTGCCGGTCATCAATCGCTTGCAACGCATGCTCGGTGTAGCGCAGAAACTCGTAACCCTGACGCAGTTCGTCGGTTACTGCGCCAGGCAGATAACCTTGGCCTTCAAGGGTAGAAAGCACCTTCAGCAGCGGCCGCTGCTGCAAGCTCAGGTCACGCCCGCCATGAATCAACTGGAACGCCTGGGCGATAAACTCGACCTCACGGATACCGCCGGAACCGAGCTTGATATTGGCCGCCATGCCTTTGCGGCGCACTTCCTGCTGGATCAACTGCTTCATATTGCGCAGCGCTTCGATCGCCGAAAAATCCAGGTAGCGCCGGTAGACAAAGGGGCGCAGCATTTCCAGCAGCTCGGCGCCCTTGGCCTGGTCACCACCGACCACCCGCGCCTTGATCATCGCGTAGCGTTCCCAGTCACGCCCCTGATCCTGGTAATACTGTTCCAGCGCATTGAAGCTGAACACCAGCGAACCCGAAGATCCGTACGGACGCAGGCGCATGTCGGTGCGAAACACAAAACCATCGACCGTGATGACATCCAAGGCCTTGATCAAGCGCTGCCCCAGGCGAATAAAGAACTCCTGATTATCCAGCGGCCGCTTGACCCCTTCTGTCTCGCCGCCTTCGGGATAGCCAAAGATCAGGTCGATATCAGAAGACAAATTAAGCTCATGGGCGCCGAGCTTGCCCATGCCAAGGATGACAATGTGCTGCGTCTCGCCCGTTCGTCGCCCGACTGGCGTGCCGAACTGCTCGCAGTGGCGCGGGTACAACCAATGGTAGGCAAGGTCGATGCTTGAATCGGCCAGATCAGAAAGGTCGCGACAGGTTTCACGCAAATCCGCCAGGCGATTGATATCACGCCAGATGATGCGCACCTGCTGACGATTGCGAAAACGCCGCAAGCTGCTCGACATGCCCTCTTCGTCACTGCACTGATCAAGCTCGGCAGCCAGTTGGCCGCGCAGCTCACCGGGCGCAAGGGTGCGTTGCAACTCGCCACTGGCTTGCAGATCAAGCAACATCTGCGGATCACGCAAAGACTGCTGCAGCACAAAGTCACTGCACGCACAGACACGTTGCAGCGCCTCCTGGTGTTCTGCTGGCCAGTTGTCGAACCGGGCACGGGCATCGGCCGACAGCTCGCTCATGGCACTACACAGCGATTGCTTCGCACTGTTTGCCAGGGCTTGCAAGGTAGCGGGTAAAGCGACCAGCATGGGCAGGCTCATGGTCTATCCTTTTTGACAGGTTGCAATCATGTGGAAAGGCTAAACCCTTGATTTAGAGCGCTTTACACAGGCTGCAACCAAATAATTTGTAGTTTAGCTACTAAAGATTGTATCCAAAGTGCTGAAATAAACGTCCAAATGTAGTAAAACTACACGGCGCCGGTCCTACCTCCGGTACATCCAAGAATTTTAAATGGCCAGTTTACAAAACCGGCTGTGAATCCTGGCCTCCGATTCTGGAAGCCTTTCCGCCCTGGAGCAAGCCATGCAAGACCTCGATCCCGTCGAAACCCAGGAATGGCTGGACGCACTTGAGTCTGTACTCGACAAAGAAGGCGAAGACCGCGCTCACTACCTGATGACTCGCCTAGGCGAACTGGCCACCCGCAGCGGTGCCCAACTGCCTTACGCAATCACTACGCCCTATCGCAATACTATCCCGGTAACCCACGAAGCACGCATGCCTGGCGACCTGTTCATGGAACGCCGCATTCGCTCGCTGGTACGCTGGAACGCAATGGCGATGGTGATGCGCACCAACTTGTTCGACCCCGACCTGGGCGGCCACATTTCCAGCTTCGCCTCCAGTGCGACCCTGTATGACATCGGTTTCAACTACTTCTTCCAAGCCCCGACTGAAGAGCACGGCGGCGACCTGATTTACTTCCAGGGCCATGTCGCACCCGGCATCTACGCCCGCGCATTCATGGAAGGCCGGATCAGCGAAGAGCAAATGGTCAACTTCCGCCAGGAAGTCGACGGCAAGGGCTTATCCTCATACCCGCACCCTTGGTTGATGCCTGATTTCTGGCAGTTCCCTACTGTATCGATGGGCCTCGGTCCGATCCAGGCGATCTACCAGGCACGTTTCATGAAGTACCTCGAAGATCGCGGCTTTATCCCTGCAGGTAAGCAGAAAGTCTGGTGTTTCCTGGGTGACGGCGAATGTGACGAGCCGGAATCGCTCGGCGCCATCTCCCTGGCTGGCCGCGAGAAGCTCGACAACCTGATCTTTGTCATCAACTGCAACCTGCAGCGCCTCGACGGCCCGGTTCGCGGCAACGGCAAGATCATCCAGGAACTCGAAGGCGTATTCCGTGGCGCCCAGTGGAATGTGAACAAAGTGGTTTGGGGCCGTTTCTGGGACCCACTGCTGGCCAAGGACACCGACGGCATTCTGCAGCGCCGTATGGATGAAGTGATCGACGGTGAATACCAGAACTACAAGGCCAAAGACGGCGCCTTCGTTCGCGAGCACTTCTTCAACTCCCCAGAACTCAAGGCGATGGTCGCAGACCTCTCCGACGACGAGATCTGGAAGCTCAACCGTGGCGGCCACGACCCGTACAAGGTGTATGCCGCGTACCATGATGCAGTCAACCACAAAGGTCAGCCGACCGTGGTTCTGGCCAAGACCATCAAAGGTTACGGCACCGGCGCAGGCGAAGCGAAAAACACAGCGCACAACACCAAGAAAGTGGATGTTGATAGCCTGAAGAAATTCCGCGATCGCTTTGACATCCCAGTCAATGACGACCAGCTTGAGAACCTGCCGTTCTTCAAACCAGAAGAAGGCAGCGCCGAAGCCAAGTACCTGCACAAGCGTCGCGAAGCACTGGGCGGTTTCGTGCCTCAGCGTCGCGCCAACAGCTTCAATATCCCAACGCCACCACTGGATACGCTCAAAGCGATCCTTGATGGCTCGGGCGACCGTGAAATCTCCACCACCATGGCTTTCGTGCGGATTCTCGCGCAACTGGTCAAGGACAAAGAGCTCGGCCAGCGCATCGTTCCGATCATCCCGGACGAAGCCCGCACCTTCGGTATGGAAGGCATGTTCCGTCAGCTTGGTATCTACTCATCTGTAGGCCAACTGTACGAGCCGGTCGATAAAGACCAGGTGATGTTCTACCGCGAAGACAAGAAAGGCCAGATTCTCGAAGAAGGCATCAACGAAGCCGGCGCAATGTCTTCGTTCATCGCCGCGGGCACCAGCTACAGCTGCCACAACCAGCCAATGCTGCCGTTCTATATCTTCTACTCGATGTTTGGCTTCCAGCGTATTGGCGACCTGGCCTGGGCCGCAGGCGACAGCCGCACCCGTGGCTTCCTGATCGGCGGTACAGCGGGACGCACCACGCTGAACGGTGAAGGCTTGCAGCACGAAGATGGCCACAGCCACATCATGGCGGCGACCATTCCGAACTGCCGCACCTTCGACCCAACCTACGGCTACGAGCTGGCGGTGATCATTCGTGAAGGCACGCGCCTGATGATGGAAGAGCAGCAGAACATCTTCTATTACATCACCGTGATGAACGAAGCCTACCAGCAGCCAGCCATGCCAGAAGGTGCCGAAGAAGGCATCATCAAAGGCATGTACCTGCTTGAAGAAGACACCAAGGAAGCCGCCCACCACGTGCAGCTTCTCGGTTCCGGCACCATCTTGCGTGAGGTGCGTGAAGCGGCGAAGATCCTGCGTGACGAGTTCAACGTCGGCTCTGACGTGTGGAGCGTTACCAGCTTCAACGAACTGCGCCGCGACGGCCTGGCTGTTGAGCGTCGCAACCGCCTGCACCCAGAACAGAAACCAGAGCAGACTTACGTCGAGCAGTGCCTGACTGGCCGTAAAGGCCCGGTTATCGCCAGCACCGACTACATGAAGCTGTTTGCTGACCAGATTCGCCAGTGGGTTCCAAGCAAAGAGTACAAAGTCCTGGGCACTGACGGTTTTGGCCGCAGTGACAGCCGCAAGAAGCTGCGTCACTTCTTCGAAGTTGACCGTCACTTCGTCGTGCTGGCCGCGCTTGAAGCCTTGGCTGATCGCGGTGATATCGAACCTAAAGTGGTGGCTGAAGCCATCGCCAAGTTCGGCATCAACCCAGAAAAACTCAACCCACTGGACTGCTAAGGAGCGAAACGATGAGTGAATTGATTCGCGTACCCGACATCGGCAGTGGTGAGGGTGAAGTAATTGAGTTGTTCGTTAAGGTCGGCGACACCATTGAAGCCGAACAAAGCCTGCTGACCCTTGAGTCTGACAAAGCCAGCATGGAGATCCCGGCGCCTAAAGCCGGGGTCGTCAAAAGCATCAAGGTCAAGCTCGGCGACACCTTGAAAGAAGGTGACGAACTGCTTGAGCTTGAGGTTGAAGGCGAAAGCGCAGCCGCCGAGCCTGAGAAAAAAACTGAGCCTGAAGCTGAGAAAGCCCAGGCGCCAAAAGCTGAAGCAGCCCCAGCGCCAGCCGCGCAAAGCAGCTCAAGTATCGAAGAAGTGCGCATTCCGGACACCGGTTCAGATGCCAAGGGCAAGATCATTGAGATCTTCGTCAAGGCTGGCGACACCATCGAAGTTGATCAATCCTTGATCACCCTCGAATCGGACAAGGCCAGCTTTGAAGTCCCTTCGCCCTCTGCTGGCGTGGTTGAAAGCGTCGAAGTCAAACTTGACGACGAGGCCGGCACTGGCGACCTGATACTCAAGCTCAAGGTTGCAGGCTCCGCCCCAGCAGCCAAAGAGCAGCCTGCAGCCGCGCCCGCCAAGGAAGCGCCAACTGCAGCTGCGGCACCGACACCGGCCAAGGGCGCTTCGATTGAAGAAGTGCGCATCCCGGATACCGGTTCGGACGCCAAAGGCAAAGTCATTGAGCTGTTCGTCAAGGCTGGCGACACCATCGAAGTTGATCAGTCCCTGCTCACCCTTGAGTCAGACAAAGCCAGCTTTGAAGTGCCTTCGCCATCTGCTGGCGTGGTTGAAAGCGTCGAGATCAAGCTGGACGACGAAGCCGGTACTGGCGACCTGATCCTCAAGCTCAAGGTTGCTGGCAGCGCACCTGCCGAAGCCGCACCTGCCCAGGCGCCAGCCAAAGCAGAGGCAGCGCCTCAAGCACCGGAAAAAGCTGCAGCTCCGGCTGCCGCAGCCAGTTCGGCCCCAGTGACCAGCGGCAAGGTTCACGCCGGTCCTGCTGTTCGCCAACTGGCGCGCGAGTTTGGTGTTGACCTGGCAGATGTGCCGGGCAGCGGTCCGAAAGGCCGAATCCTCAAGGAAGACGTGCAGGTATACGTCAAATCCATGATGAACAAGGCCAAGCAAGCACCAGCAGCCGCTGGGGCAACGGGCGGCGCTGGCATTCCTCCGGTTCCGGCAATCGACTTCAGCAAGTTCGGTGAAATCGAAGAAGTGGCGATGACTCGCCTGATGCAGATTGGCGCCGCCAACCTGCACCGCAGTTGGTTGAACGTGCCACACGTGACTCAATTCGACTCGGCCGACATCACCGAGCTGGAAGCCTTCCGTGTTGCGCAGAAAGCAGTTGCCGAGAAAGCCGGGGTCAAACTGACCGTGCTGCCATTGCTGCTCAAGGCCTGCGCCTTCCTGCTCAAGGAAATGCCTGACTTCTGCAGCTCGCTGGCGCCTAGCGGCAAAGCCTTCATCCGCAAGAAGTACGTGCACATTGGCTTCGCCGTGGATACCCCGGATGGCTTGCTCGTTCCGGTTATCCGTGACGTCGACAAGAAGAGCCTGCTGCAATTGGCGGCTGAAGCGGCTGAACTGGCGGATAAAGCGCGCAACAAAAAGCTTTCTCCAGATGCCATGCAAGGCGCCTGTTTCACCATCTCCAGCCTTGGCCACATTGGCGGCACCGGCTTCACGCCGATCGTCAACGCGCCTGAAGTTGCGATCCTTGGTGTCAGCAAGGCGACCATCCAGCCGGTTTGGGATGGCAAGGCCTTCCAGCCAAAACTGATGCTACCGCTGTCGCTGTCCTACGATCACCGTGTAATCAACGGCGCTTCTGCGGCGCGCTTTACCAAGCGTTTGGGCGATGTTTTGGGCGATATCCGCACCATGCTCCTGTAACGACTTAGCAATACGTTTCGAGCACGCCACGCTCGCATCCTCAACCCCGCCATTGGCGGGGTTTTTTATCCTGCTGCGCTGGTGCGTCAACCTTTTTGCACATTGCGAATCAAAAAGCTCATGGCTTTGGCCAGTTCTGCCGCGCCAGTGTGATCGCGCACTATGGTGATCATGGCGCTGCCGCTGTGCGGATTATTCAGGGTGCAGCTGATCCCGCTCGTCGGGCAGTCGTAGCGGATATAAGGATCAACCCCAAACACATCGATACGCTGATTGCGCACGGCGATATCAGTGCTGCTTTCACCACGGCTTTCCTCACGCAATAGCAACTCGCTCTTGGCGCTGAGCGCAACGCTGTATATGAGGTCGCGGCGATCGGCCTGGCCGACCTGGTAACCGGCGCGCAGGGCATAGGTCATGAGCAATTTATTGACATGGGCAAGCAGCGCTTTGCGCTCGTCCTGGGTGTTGTAGAGACGCTTTATCTCATGCAGGTAATTGGCTTGCTCAGGACTGCTCAAGCCCGCGGCTGGGTCGGCCGATACAGTGGATGTAGAAACCAAACCGCTGCTGATCAATAAGGCAAAAATTAGTTTTCTTGTCAGTCGCATTTGCATAATGCACCCTTACTTGACGCTATAGTGAATTGGGCAGACTTTCTCGCCCTGCGCAGCATACTGGAAGCAAGCCATTTAATGAGAAGCCATCCCACCGCCGCCAACCAACTGGCGGCCGAGGTTGTGACGCAGTTGCCAGTACCATCACGACTGGGCATGCTGCGTTTCGAACGGATGAATGAGGCCAGTTGGGCCTTGCTGTTTCTTGACCCTTCTTGTGAGCGTCAACTGGGCATTGCTGCGAGCGATTTATGTGCCCTGGTCGAATCACCCTATGCCAGCCTGATGGAGCCAGAAGCGCGCCACTCACTGCACGACCAGATCCAGCAGCAACTGAGCCAGCAACCCCACTATCTCGTGAATTACACCCTGCATACGCCACTGGGCGCGCTTAACCTCATTGAAATGGGCGAGGCGTTCAAGCAGCGTGGGCATAATCTGCTGCGCGGCTACCTGCTGGTAACTGCAACACGCCAACCGGAGCTGACAGCAGGCGTTCAACCAGGCCCCGCCCATGCGTTGCCAGAACAACTCATGCCGCAGATCGAGGATCCGCTACAACAGAAAAAGCGTACCCTTGCCCAGCAAAAGCTGATCCTGCGCCTGGCCAGCCACATCTACCAGGAAGACGCGCTACAGGATGCAGCCAGGCTGATTACCCAGGCGGCGTGCGAAACCTATGCACTCAAGCGCGCATCCATTTGGCTGGTCAATGGGGAATATTTGCAGTCGGTGACTGTGTATCAGGCTGACACCCAGCAACATCATCAAGAAACGCACCTGAGCCTCAAGCTCTTCTCGAACTACATGAACTTCATGCGTGCAGGGCGCTCGCTGCATATCGAGGATGCACTCAATGATCCGCGAACCATTGAGCTGCAGCACTACCTGAAGCCGCTGAATATTGGCGCCCTGCTGGACGCAGGCATTCGTGTGGACGGTGAAGTCGTGGGCCTTCTGTGCCTCGAACACCTTGGTGGGCCGCGCCAGTGGAAATCCGACGAGATCGCCTTCTGCGGCGAACTGGCTGACCAGTATGCCCAGGTGTTGTCCAACCAGGAACGACGCACGGCGACCCAAGCGCTCTACCTGTTTCAGCGTGCGGTCGAGCAAAGCGCCAGCGCATTTATATTGCTCAACCGCGATGGCCTTGTTGAGTACGTGAACCCGAGCTTTACCGCGATCACCCTGTACAGCGCTGAAGAGGTACAAGGCCGGCTTATTTCCGAGTTACCGGCGCTGGAGAACCTGAGCGAATTGTTATTCAGCAGCCAGTCGGGCCTATCGGGTCATAATAGCTGGCAAGGTGAATTCAAGAGCCGGCGCAAAAACCTCGAGCCCTACTGGAGCCAGCTGTCGATCTCCAAGGTCCATGCCGATGACGGCGCGCTGACCCACTACATCGGCATCTACGAAGACATCACCGAAAGCAAGAGCGCATTGCAGCGCATTGAACGCCTGGCCTTTCGCGATAACCTGACTGGCCTTGGCAATCGCTATTCCTTTATCCGCGCCCTGGAAAAACGCTTTGCGGTGCCCGACAAGACGGGTATCAGCCTGTTGTTGGTGGACATCGACAACTTCAAGCGGATCAACGACAGCCTGGGTCACCAAACCGGCGACAAACTCCTGTCCAGCCTGGCCAAGCGCCTGCGCAACACCCTGAGCCCAGCGGCGATCCTGGCGCGCTTTGCCAGCAATGAATTTGCCATCTTGCTTGATAAGCACGACCTTGATGCAGGGCAAGCCGTGGCCGCGCAGGTTCTGCAAACCTTGGACAAACCACTGTTTGTCGATAACCAACTGATCAGCATTACCGGCTCAATCGGGCTGGCCTGCGCCCCCGCCCATGGCACGGACCCACAAATACTGACCAAGCACGCCGGGCTGGCGCTGCATAAGGCCAAGGCCAACGGCAAGCACCAGGTCTGCGTGTTCACCGAGGCACTGAATGCCGAGGCCGACCATAAGCTGTTTGTCGAGAACAACTTGCGCCGCGCCCTGACGCAGAATGAACTTGAAGTGTTCTATCAACCCAAGCTGTGCCTCAAAACCGGCTCACTGGTGGGTATTGAGGCGCTGTTACGCTGGAACCATCCACAAAAAGGCATGATCAGCCCGGACCACTTCATTGGCGTTGCCGAAGAAACGGGACTGATCATCCCCATTGGCAAATGGGTATTGCGCCAAGCCTGCCGGATGAGCGTGCAACTTGCGGCCGTGGGCATGGGCGCCATTCAGGTCGCGATCAACGTCTCGCCCAAGCAATTTACCGATCCAGACCTGGTCGGCGCGATTCGAACCATTATCGAGGAAGAGCAGCTCCCGCCTGAGCGAGTGGAGCTTGAGCTGACAGAAAGCCTGCTGCTGGAGGCGACCAGCGACACCCGCAGCCAACTGATCAACCTGAAGAACCTCGGCTTGAGTCTGGCCATGGATGACTTCGGCACAGGCTATTCGTCGCTTAGCTATCTGAAAAAATTCCCGATCGATGTGATCAAGATCGACCGCAGTTTTATCAAGGACATCCCGGAGAATCAGGACGACATGGAGATCACCTCGGCGGTGATCGCCATGGCCCACAACCTGAAAATCAAAGTGGTCGCCGAAGGCATTGAAACCAGTGCCCAGCTGAAATTCCTGCGTCGCCAGCACTGCGATATTGGCCAGGGTTTTCTGTTCGACAAGGCAATCGCCGGGCGTAACCTGATTGATAGCCTCAAGCGCTATATTCGCAACTGAATCGGCAGAAGGCTCCGCTTAGGGGCCCTCTGAAATTATTGGCCAATGCTCAATACGGGCTGGCCGATTTTGTAACGTCGTCGCACAATGGCGGTCTACCAGTACATGAAAATGATGTTGAGGAAATGGCTCATGGCTCTGCGTTCGCAAATCCTTGTTAACAAACTAGAACTCCCTACGGCCGAGCAGGCATTGCCGGGCCGTGATGTGCCGATGACCGTTCCAGACGCTCACTTCGTCAATGGCAACCCACTCAAGGGCCCATTCCCGCAAGGCCTGGAAACCGCAGTGTTCGGCCTGGGCTGCTTCTGGGGGGCGGAGCGCCGCTTCTGGCAACAGCCTGGCGTTTGGAGCACCGCAGTCGGTTACGCTGGCGGAATCACCCCCAATCCGACCTACGAAGAAACCTGCTCTGGCTTGACCGGGCATGCTGAAGTCGTATTGGTGGTCTTTGACCCTAAAATCACCAGCTTTGAAGCCTTGCTCAAGGTTTTCTGGGAAGCGCATAACCCGACCCAAGGCATGCGCCAGGGCAACGACCAAGGCAGCCAATATCGCTCAGCGATTTACTGCAACAGCGATGAGCAACTGGCCAAAGCACTTCAAAGCCAGGAAATGTTCCAGGCTGAACTGGACAAGGCCGGCTTGGGCAGCATCACCACTGAAATCGCTAAAGCCGGTGATTTCTATTATGCCGAAGCCTATCACCAGCAATACCTGGCAAAAAATCCAAGCGGCTACTGCGGCTTGGGCGGAACCGGCGTGTGCCTGCCCGCGTAATTTAGCCGCTGCAAGCAGGCGACCTCGTTTCGACCAGGTCGCCTTTTTTATGGATGACTCAACCCGAGGCTTTTTCTTCGATCAGCCAGTCCATGCGCCAGCCACCTTGTGTCAAACCCAGCCGCTCGGCCATCCAAGGCAGCAATTGCTTGAGCTCATCCTCAAGGCCCCACGGCGGATTACTGATCACCAACCCAGAACCATTCAAGCGCAGCGACTCATCGGTTGGGTGCACATAGAGCTCAACGCGCAGCAGCTTGGGTGCGCCGCTTTTTTCCAGGTCGCGATAAAACTTGCGCAGTTGACGCAAATCCTTGATTGGATACCAGATCGCAACTATTGCCTGACGCATGCGGGCAATCGCATCGCTGAGTGACTCGACACAGCGATCCAACTCATCGTCTTGCTCAAAGGGGGGATCAATCAGCATCAGCATGCGTTTTTCCTGGGTCGGCAACAACGCACGGGGCACATGCCAGCCCTCACCCAGGTGCACAGCCACACGCCGATCACCTTTCATGTTGTCCTTGAGCAGACGCCCGTCTTCGGGGTGCTTTTCATTGAGCTGCAAGCGGTCCTGCTCGCGGGAAAGCATGCGCGCCAACTCTGGCGAGCCTGGGTAGTGACGCAACTCACCTTCAGGATTCATTGCACGAATCACCTCCAGGTAGTCAGCGAACTGTTCAGGCACCTCTTCGGCCTGCCAAATCTTGGCGATCCCCTCAAACCACTCACCTGTGCGTGATGCCTGATCCCCGCGCAGGTCATACAAGCCCACACCCGCATGACTGTCGAGATAGGCAAATGGTGCCTCCTTTCGCGACAACAGGGCAATTATCCGGCATAAAACCAGGTGTTTCAGGACGTCGGCGTGGTTGCCGGCGTGGTAGGCGTGACGGTAATTCATGGCAATAGGCTCCTCGAAGCCCTACAGTTTAACTGCTTGGATAATTTTCGCAGTCGTTGTTTATTCGCAAGCTTGCACCATGCTTTACAATTGCCTGCCCGGCGCACCTGCCGTTAACTCCTGCCTACAACCGCTATCAGGATTGCAGGCAGTCAACCATTAAGCCTTTGCATGAATTCTCTGCCGCAGCGCCACGTGATTTTGGCCCTACTCGCTGGCGCAAGCGCGCTGGTAGTCGTCCATGGGTTGGGCCGCTTTGCCTACACGCCACTGCTGCCTTACCTGATCAGCGATGGCTTGCTGACGCTTGAGCAAGGCGCCAGAGTCGCGACCTGGAATTATATCGGCTACCTGATCGGCGCCTTGCTCGCGCTGGTCCTGCATGCGCCTGCACGCATGCGCATTGCCTTGCCCTTGGCGTTGCTGATCAATGCCCTGCTGACGCTGGCGCAAGTCTATGCAACGTCGGTAGAGAGCCTGACTTGGTTGCGCCTGGCCAACGGCATCAGTAATGGCGTGGTGTTTGTCCAAGCCCCGGCGCTGGTCCTTGAGTGGCTCGCACAGCACCAGCGCACCCGTCTCAGTGGCTTGATCTACCTGGGCCTGGGCGGTGGCTTGCTGCTTTCAAGCGCGACCGTTACCTGGCCGGCCAATTGGCTGAGTGGTGCGGACCGCTGGTGGCCAATGGCAATATTGAGCCTGCCGCTGGCGCTGTTGAGCATTGGCTTACTGAGTCGCCTGAAACTGCATGCGCCTGCGGTAAAGGCCCAACAGCATGCTCGGTCCAGCTTGTTTGACCGAGCGAGCACGCCGCTGTTTCTTGCCTATACCGGCGCGGGGCTGGGCTACATCTTGCCCATGACGTTTTTACCCTCGCTGGCCAAGGATCAACTGACGCCGGGTGATCCGCTGATCAACGGGGCCTGGTTATGGACGGCCAGTGCCAGCCTCATCTCGATTGCCTTGTGGAATAGCCTGGGCGCACGCATTGGCGATCGCCGAGCCCTGCTGTGCAACTACGCCGCGCAAGGGCTCGGTGCCGCAGCGCCAATGCTCTGGCCTGGCTCTGTGGGCATTATGCTGTGCGCCGTATTGGTCGGCGGGGGCTTTATCGGCACTGTGTTCCTGACTCAGCGCCTGGCCCGCCAGCTTCACCCGCACCAAGGCCCGCGCCTGTCTGCCGCGCTAATTGCCCTGTATGGCGCGAGCCAGTTGCTTGGCCCCTGGCTGGCAGAACAAGCCTTGCAAATGGGCGCCACGCTCACTCAATGCTTTGCCATTGGTGCTACGGCGCTGTTCTGGGGCCTGTGCTGGACATTTATGATTCCGAGCCGCCAAACAGCCTGAGCAAAGGCCAAGACGGCAATCTCACAAGGCACGGGTTGCCATATGAATGCAAAATCAAGCATGTAGAGCTTTATCACGCCGATGGATAATACTGGGCAGCCCCGCGACGCCTGCCTAGACTCGGCGCGACTAACAGGAGGCCTATCATGTCCGAGACTCTGCTTAACGCCCGCAATCTTGCATTCGAACTCTACGAAGTGCTCGATGCTGAGGCATTGACCCAACGCGAGCGCTTTGCCGAGCACAGCCGTGAAACCTTCGACGCGGCAATCGATACGGCCCGCAGCATCGCAGAAAACCTGTTTGCTCCGCACAACCGCAAGAATGATGAGAATGAACCTGAATACGTCGATGGCGCGGCCAAGCTGATACCGGAAATCAAACCGGCCGTCGACGCCTTCCTTGAAGCTGGATTTCTCAACGCTACTCGCGAATTTGACGTCGGCGGCATGCAGTTGCCCAACCTGTTATCCCAAGCCTGCTTTGCCCACTTCCAATCTGCAAACATCGCCACATCGTCCTATGCGATGCTGACCATGGGTGCTGCCAACCTGATTGAAGCCTTCGGCGACGAAGCGCAAAAACAACGCTTTCTAGCCCCCATGATCGAAGGGCGCTTTTTCGGCACCATGGCCTTGACCGAGCCCCATGCAGGTTCCTCGCTTTCAGACATTCGCACCCGTGCCGAACCGGCCGCGGATGGAAGCTACCGGCTCAAGGGCAACAAGATCTTTATTTCTGGCGGCGATCATCCTTTATCCGAAAACATCGTGCACATGGTGCTGGCCAAGCTGCCCGATGCGCCGCCTGGCGTCAAAGGCATTTCACTGTTTATCGTGCCCAAGTTTCTGGTTAACGACGACGGCTCGCTCGGCAAGCGCAATGATGTCTTGCTGGCCGGTTTGTTCCACAAGATGGGCTGGCGCGGCACCACTTCAACTGCGCTCAACTTCGGCGATAATGGCGAGTGTGTCGGCTATTTGGTGGGTAAACCGCACCATGGCCTGAGCTATATGTTCCAAATGATGAATGAGGCGCGGATTGGCGTCGGCATGGGCGCGGTCATGCTCGGCTATGCGGGGTATCTGTACTCACTGGACTATGCCCGGCAACGTCCGCAAGGCCGTCTGCCAGATGGCAAGGACCCTGCCTCATCCCAGGTTGCAATCATTGAACACGCAGACGTTCGCCGCATGCTATTGACCCAAAAGGCCTACGTTGAGGGCGCTTTCGATCTGGGGTTGTACGCTGCCCGTCTGTTCGATGATACCCAGACACTGGAAACCGAAGAGCAACGCAGCGCGGCTCTGGAATTACTGGACTTGCTGACGCCGATTGTTAAGTCGTGGCCATCGCAGTATTGCCTCAAGGCCAACGAGCTGGCGATCCAGATCCTCGGCGGCCACGGTTACACCCGCGAATATCCGGTGGAGCAGTATTACCGCGACAATCGCCTCAATCCGATTCACGAAGGCACCCACGGCATTCAGTCTCTCGACTTGCTCGGCCGCAAGGTGTCGATGAATAAAGGTGCGGCGCTAAAGCAGCTGGTCAAGCTGATCGAGCAATGTTGCGAGCGCGCCAGCGCTTACCAGTCGCTGAACAACCTACGCGCGCCGCTTGAGCAGTTGCTGGCCAGGCTGTCCAAGGTCACCCTGGCGCTGCTCGGCGACCTGATGACCGGCAAGGTCAACCAGGGCCTGGCAAATTCGGCCCTGTACCTGAACGTATTTGGCCACGCGGTCATCGGCTGGCGATGGCTTGAGCAGGCCATCCGCGCCGAGCAAGGATTGGCAAAAGGTAATAGTGCCGACCAAGACTTCTATCAAGGCAAGCTGCAAGCCGCCCGCTACTTCCTCACATGGGAAGTGCCGAGTTGCCAGCACGAGCTGGACATACTCGAAAACCGCGACGACACCTGCCTGAACATGCAAGACAACTGGTTCTGACCCTCACCCCTTGTGCATGCAATGTGCGCAAGGGGGATCTTTCCTTCGCCACGCTTGTCACAGATGCCTGCGAGCGCCTCGCCAACCCAGGCAAACAGCCCGCTTGCACCTTTGTATATATAACGCCATGTGTTTTTTTAACCACGCGACAAACTCACAGGTTATTATCTATGGCACGTGCCATGCATAGGCGCCCAGCCAGTCGATAAAGGAGAGTGCCGCTTTGGATGCCAGTACCATCAACAGTTTGTTCTTGATCGGTGCATTGCTGGTAGCCATGAGCATCCTGGTGAGTGCGTTTGGCTCGCGTTTCGGCATCCCGATTCTGGTGATATTCCTCGGCGTAGGCATGCTTGCGGGCGTCGACGGTCCTGGCGGCATCGGTTTCTCCAATTACCCGTTGGCCTATCTGGTCGGCAACCTTGCGCTGGCCATTATTTTGCTTGATGGCGGGATGCGCACCCGGGTTTCAAGCTTTCGTGTAGCCCTCTGGCCATCACTTTCGATGGCCACGGTCGGCGTCATGATTACCGCTGGGCTAACCGGCGTCGCAGCTGCATGGCTATTCAACCTGAGCTGGATGGAAGGTCTGCTTATTGGTGCGATTGTCGGCTCAACCGACGCCGCCGCCGTATTCAGCCTGCTGGGAGGGCGTGGCCTGAACGAACGGGTAAGCTCAACCCTGGAGATTGAATCAGGCAGTAACGACCCGATGGCGGTGTTCCTGACTGTGACCCTGATTTCCATGCTGCAAGCAGGGCAAACCGGCTTCAGTTGGGATCTGCTGATCCACCTTGGCCTGCAGTTTGGCTTGGGTGCATTTCTCGGTCTGGTCGGCGGCTGGTTGCTGTTGAGTCTGGTCAATCGCATCACTCTGGCCAATGGCCTGTATCCGCTGCTCGTGGTCAGTGGCGGCCTGATCATCTTTGCCATCACCAACGCCTTGGGCGGCAGTGGCATCCTTGCGGTCTACCTCTGCGGCCTATTGCTCGGCAACAAGGCTATCCGCTCGCGCCATGGCATCCTGCACATGCTCGACGGCCTGACATGGCTCGCGCAAATCGGCATGTTCTTGGTTCTGGGCTTGTTGGTAACTCCGCACGAACTGCTGAAAATCGCCCTCCCCGCACTAGGCTTGGCGTTGTGGATGATTCTCATCGCGCGACCACTTTCGGTCTACCTTGGATTGTTGCCCTTCCACGCCTTCCATGACCGGGAGCGTGCATTTATTGCATGGGTCGGCCTGCGCGGCGCGGTACCTATCATTCTGGCCGTGTTCCCACTGATGGCCGGGCTTGAGAATGCCCAACTGTTTTTCAACGTGGCGTTCTTTATCGTCATCGTCTCGCTGCTGCTCCAGGGCACCAGCTTGCCTCTCGCGGCCAAGTTCCTTCGGGTCACGGTTCCACCTGAGCCAGCGCCATTCTCACGCTCAGGCCTGGAGATTTACCCAACCAGCCAGTGGGAACTGTTCGTCTATCGGTTAGGCGCCGAAAAATGGTGCATCGGCTCACCTATACGTGACTTGAAAATGCCAGAGGGCACTCGGGTTGCGGCACTTTTCCGCGGCAATGAATTACTCCATCCGTCGGGCAGCACCACGCTGGACGCCGGCGATCTACTCTGCGTGATCGGCCACGCATATGACCTGGAAGCACTCGGCAAGCTGTTCAGCCAAGCTCCGAAACGCGGCCAGGATCTTCGCTTCTTCGGCGACTTTGTCCTCGAAGGCGATGCCGAGGTTGGCGCAGTTGCAGCGCTTTACGGCCTCAAGCTGAATGATGTCGAGGGCGATATGCTGCTCGGACGCTTCATCGCTCATGAAATCGGTGGTGAACCAGTTATTGGCGACCAGGTCGAATGGCAAGGTTTAACCTGGACAGTCGCCGCTATGGAAGGCAACAAAATCCGCAAGGTTGGCGTTAAATTTCCCGAAGGCAGCCGCCCCGGCCCCGGTCTATTCCTCTAAACTCATTTAATTTCGAGCCGCCCGTACGCGACCATGCCCTCATTCCGTTATTTTATCGCCGTCACCTTCATCAGCCTTCTGCTGGGCAGCTCCCTGGCACTTGCCGCTACGCCGCCATCCTATGACGACGTGCAAAGCCAACTGTCTTCGCTGGCCGACAGCAAGCTGCCCGAAGGGGAACAAACGCAGTTAAAACAAACCCTTGAGAAAACCCTCAGCCTGTTGCGCCTCAAAGAACAAAGCGAGAAGAGCCTTGAGGATCTCAACAAGCAACTGGACGCAGCGCCTCGTTTGATAGGCGAGGCCCAGCGCGAGCTAACACGCCTCAAGGCCAGCCAACCGACGCCGGTTGCCGATCGTTATGCCAACAGAAAGGTGTCGGAGCTTGAGCAAATGCTCAGTGACCGCAACAACCAGCTCAGCGATTGGCAAAAGCAAATCATTGACGCCAACAGCCTGATCATCACCTCCCAGACACGCCCCGAGCGCGCACAGGCGGAGATCAGCAGCATCCAGACTCGTACCCGCGAAATCAGCGAAGCGCTCAAGGCAGGCAAGCTGGCCGGTGCACCACTGACCAGTGAAATCCGTGACCAGCTCAACGCCGAGTTGGCCCAATTGGAGGCACAGACCAAGCTGCGCCGCCAAGAGCTGAGTGGCAACAGCCTGTTGCAAGACTTGGGCACCAGCCAGCGAGCCCTGCTGGATGAACGCATCAAGCGTCTTGAACTAGAACTGATCAACCTCCAGCAACTGATCAACCAAAAACGGCGCGAACAGTCCGAGATGACTGTTGCCGAGCAATCCCAAAGCGCCGAAAAACTGGGCAATAGTGGGTTGTTAAGCCGCGAAAGTGCGCTGAACGTCAAATACTCCGATTATTTGCTCAAGGCCACTAACCGCCTCAACCAAGTCACCCAGAAAAACCTGCAAACCAAGCAACAGCTGGATGCACTGACCCAAAGCGACCAAGCGCTGGATCAACAGATCAGCGTGCTGCAGGGCAGTATCTTATTGTCGAAAATCCTCTACCAGCAAAAGCAAGCCCTGCCGCAGCTGGATATCGATAAAAACTTGTCCGATGAAATTGCCGACATTCGTCTCTACCAGTTTGAGCTCAACCAACAACGAGAGCTGGCAAGTAATCCTGAAGCCTATATCGACAACCTGTTGAAAGCCCAGCCCGAAGATGAGGTCAGTCCGGAACTGCGCAGGTCCCTACAGAGCATCATCCAGAGCCGCCGTGAATTGCTTGACCGGGTAAGCACTGAACTGGGGGCGCTGCTCAATGAGTCAATTACCCTGCAGCTCACCCAAAAACAGCTGCAAAGCACTGCCAAGGCGTTGAGTGAAACACTTGACGAACAGATGTTCTGGATACCCAGCAATAAACCTCTCAATCTGGACTGGTTTAAAAGTGTCCCGGCCAAGCTCAAGCGCCAGATGGCTGAAATGCCTTGGCTATCGAGCACCCGGGACTTCGGCGCCGGCTTGATCGGCGCCCCTTTGCTGTTCTTGCCGCTACTGTTACTGATCGCTTTGCTGTTATGGCGTCGTAATGCAATTACGCGCAAGCTTTCAGCCATTCACCTGGATATTGGCCACTACAAAAACGATAACCAGCTGCATACGCCAATGGCGATCTTGCTGAATATCCTGCTGGCATTGCCGGGAGGGCTATTCCTGACGCTCTGTGGCTTTGCCCTGCAAATAGACGCGCGCGGACAAAACGCCAGCATCAGCTCAGCATTCTTTAGCATGGCGCAAGCCTGGATGGTGCTGTACACCTGCTACCGAATCTTGTCGCCAAGCGGCGTCGCTGAACTGCATTTCCGCTGGTCGCGGCCGCATGTCGCTTACTTGCGCCGCTATATTCGCTACTTGGGCCTGGTAATTCTTACACTTGTAGCCGTGGTGGCCATTGCCGGGCATCAACCCGCAGAACTCGCAGATGATGTGCTGGGCATCGCCACGTCCGTAACCTGCTATGCACTAATCGCCTGGCTGCTAAGTCGTGTCCTGTTGACCGGTCCGACCCGTGAGAACAGCTCACTGTTCCGAACCGTCATAGCTTGTGCGATCTGCATCTTACCGCTGGCACTGATCGTGATGGTCGCCATGGGCTACTTCTACACCGCGATCAAGCTCACCGACCGCCTGCTCTTTACCCTCGGCCTGATGATGATCGGCTTGATCGTCGAAGCGACCTTCGTTCGCGGTCTTTCGGTTGCGGCTCGTCGCCTTGCTTACCAACGAGCAATCGCAAAACGCCAAGCGGCCCAAGCCGCCGAAGAGTCCGACAGCGGCGAGGTTGTGACCGAAGAGCCAACCCTGGATATCGATCAAGTTAACCAGCAATCCCTAAGGTTGGTGCGCCTGGCCTTGCTGGGCGTATTTATCAGCCTGCTCTGGTTGATCTGGGCGGACCTGATTTCAGTGTTTTCCTACCTTGATAACGTCACGCTCTATGAATATGTCAGCGGCACCGGGGCGATGGCCAGCATGGTGCCAATCAGCCTCAGTGACGTACTCGGCGCATTGGTGATCATTGGTATTACCATCGCCTTGGGGCGCAACCTGCCCGGCCTGCTTGAAGTATTGGTGCTGTCGCGCATGAAGCTCGCCCAAGGCAGCTCATACGCAACCACAACCCTGCTGTCCTACGCCATCGTCGCCATAGGTACGGTGACGACCCTCTCGACCCTCGGCGTGAGCTGGGACAAGTTGCAGTGGCTGGTTGCAGCGCTATCGGTAGGCCTGGGTTTTGGCTTGCAGGAAATTTTCGCCAACTTTATTTCCGGCCTGATCATCCTGTTCGAGCGCCCGGTGCGCATCGGCGATGTTGTGACCATCGGCAACCTCTCCGGTACGGTGAGCAAAATCCGCATTCGGGCAACGACAATTACCGACTTTGATCGTAAAGAAATCATTGTGCCGAACAAAACCTTCGTCACCGACCAACTGGTCAACTGGTCGCTCAACGACACCATTACCCGCATCACCATCATGATCGGCCTGGCCTATGAGTCAGACCTTGAGCTTGCGCGCAAACTGATGATGCAGGCAGCCATGGAAAACCCGCGCGTACTGCGTGACCCCGAGCCGCTGCTGTTTTTCCTGACGATTGGCGCAAGCACCTTCAACTATGAACTGCGGGTGCATGTGCGTGACCTTGGCGACCGTAATGCCGCGACAGACGAACTGCTGACCCGCATCGCCATGAGCTTTCGCGAGCACAACATCGAAATGGCGTTCAATCAATTGGATGTGATGGTCAAGAACCTCAACGGCGCCGAGCTGAACCTGAAGACCACCAGCCCGATCGTGGTACAGAACAGCCCCCAGGCCGAGCCAGAGGTAGAGCCCGAGATAGAAGATAAAACTCAGGTGACACTGACCAAATCGACGCCACCTGCGGTCGACCCGAACTAAACATCGCGTTATTGTGGTTTTTCAATTCGACGGCTGAGCTCACCTCTCAGCCGTTTTTGCTTGGCCGGAGTAGCGCCTTGAAACAACTTAACGAGCTGACTTTTGACAATCGCTTTGCACGCCTGGGGGATGCATTTTCAACCCATGTGTTGCCCGAGCCAATTGCCGAGCCACGCTTAGTCGTCGCCAGCCAATCAGCCATGGCGCTGCTGGACCTGGACCCGGAAGAGGCCAACACTGAGGTTTTCGCGCAGATATTTGCCGGCCACAAGCTTTGGAGTGATGCCGAGCCACGGGCGATGGTCTACTCCGGCCATCAGTTTGGCGGCTACACCCCACGCTTGGGTGATGGCCGTGGCCTGCTGCTCGGCGAAGTGGTCAATCAAGCTGGCGAGCACTGGGACCTGCACCTCAAAGGCGCCGGTGCCACACCCTACTCGCGCATGGGCGATGGCCGTGCCGTACTGCGCAGCTCAATCCGCGAATTTCTTGCCAGCGAACACTTGCATGCGCTGGGTATCGCCAGCTCACGCGCACTCTGCGTGACTGGTTCTAGCACACCGGTCTGGCGCGAAAAGCAAGAAACCGCGGCCATGGTCCTGCGCCTTGCCCAGAGCCACATTCGCTTCGGCCACTTCGAGTACTTCTATTACACCCAGCAACATAAGTTGCTGGAGCAACTGGCTGAGCATGTGCTGCACAACCACTTCGAGGCATGCTTGCAAGAGCAGGCCCCCTACTCGGCGATGTTCCGCCAGATCGTTGAGCGCACGGCTGAAATGATTGCCTACTGGCAAGCCTATGGCTTTTGTCACGGCGTTATGAACACCGACAACATGTCGATCCTGGGCATCACCTTCGACTACGGCCCTTACGCCTTTCTCGACGACTTTGATGCCAAGCACATCTGTAATCACTCCGACGATACCGGCCGCTATAGCTTTAGCAACCAAGTTCCCATCGCACAGTGGAACCTTGCGGCACTCGGCCAGGCGCTAACACCACTGGTTAGTGTCGATGAACTGCGCACCAGCCTCGATCTATTTCTACCGCTGTATCAAAGCCACTATCTGGATCTGATGCGTCGTCGTTTAGGCTTTACCAGCGCCGAGGACGACGACCAAGCCTTGGTCCAGGAGCTTCTGCAATTGATGCAGAACAGTGCCATTGACTACAGCCTGTTCTTCCGCGAGCTGGGTGAAAGTGAACCACAGGCTGCCCTGGCACGCCTGCGCGATGACTTCACTGATTTAGCCGGGTTCGATGCCTGGAGCCAGCGATATATGGATCGCGATCCATTACAGGGTCAAACACAACAACAGCGGCGCGAACGCATGCACGGGGTCAACCCCAAGTTCATCCTGCGCAATTATCTGGCCCAGCAAGCCATCGAGGCTGCGGAAAAAGGCGATTACAGCGTCGTGCGTGAGCTGCACCAAGTGCTCAGCCAACCCTTTGCCGAACAACCGGGCAAAGAACGTTTTGCCCAGCGCCCGCCAGATTGGGGCAAGCACCTGGAGATCAGTTGCTCGTCTTGAACCAAGGCGCCAGCCTACTCGCCAAGCAGCCAGTCGAGGCCCATCTCGACATGCAACTCGGTACTGTCGAGCATCTCTAGCGCAGCCTGGCTGCCCTCAAGCAACAAACCGATCTCGGTGCAGCCAAGTATTGCGACCTCGGCACCACGCTCATGCAATTGCGCCATGCATTGCAGGTAGTAATCACGCGAGGCCGTCTCGAAGCGTCCTTGGCACAGTTCGGCAAAAATCACCCGATCCACTTCTTCGATCTGGTCTTCAGACGGGATCAGCACTTCGATCGCAAAACGCTCAGCCAGGCGTTGACGATAAAAATCCTCAAGCATGGTAAAGCGCGTCCCGAGCAATGCTGCACGTTTAATGCCGCGTTGTTGCAGGGCCTGACCAACCGCATCGCCGATATGCAGCAAAGGAATGTCCACCGCCGCCTCAATCGCGGGTGCGACCTTGTGCATGGTATTAGTCGCAAGCAACAAGGCGCTGGCGCCAGCACCTTGCAGACGCCGGGCAATGTCAGCCAGAACCTGGCCGGCCGCGTCCCAGTCACCTTGCTGTTGCAACGCCGCAATCTGCGCAAAATCAACCGAGTGAAGCAGCAATGGTGCTGAATGCAGGCCGCCCAACCGCTGACGTACTCCCTGATTAAGCAATCGATAATAACTGCTGGTCGACTCCCAACTCATACCGCCCAAAATACCTAGCTGACGCATTGGCTGCTCCTTACCAATCACAGAGATCGAGTTTCTCAGCCTATCGCGCATCTATTTCGAGGCACAGCAACAGTGGTGATCAGTATTGGGGATACAGCTTATCTGTTAAACCGAAAAGGCATATAAACCTTCTCAAACATTCTTAGACTCTCTAAGCAAACCCAACTATCTTGGCGACCTAGCGCAATCGGCAACACAACGCTTGATGCCTCACACGAGATTCAACGCTTAAGGACGCCCATGTTCGGGGACTCACTACCACTGTTATTTGTTGGCGCACTGCTTATATGGGTGCTGGTTGCCTTCATCAGGGAAAAGTGGAGCCCGGATATCGTTGCCGCGATTGCAGTGGCCGCGCTATTGGTCACACAACTGCTGAGCCCGGCAGAAGTACTCAGCGTGCTCTCCAACTCAGCGCCTGTGACTATTGCCTGCATGTTCGTGCTCTCGGCAGCACTTGAACGCACCGGATGCATCGACGCTCTGGGCAATTGGCTCGGCAACCTGGTTGGCACCAATCCGGTTCGCGTCCTGGCCGGCTTGACGATCACCGCACTGGTTATCTCAGCCTGCCTGAACAACACGCCAGTCGTTGCGATTCTGACGCCTGTCGCCATATCACTGGCGCGCCGTGCTGGAACCATGCCCTCCAAGCTGCTGATTCCACTGTCATACGCGACCATTCTTGGCGGCACGCTGACCATGATTGGTACCTCAACCAATATCCTGGTTGACGGCGTTGCCCGTAAAGCCGGGCTGGCCCCCTTTGGCATCTTCGAGATCACCGGCGCCGGCCTGATTCTGGCGACGGCGGGCATGGCTTATTTGCTATTGGTTGGCCGCCACCTGCTACCCAATCGCGATACCCTTTCGCGACAGTTGCGCCCAGACCTCGACCGCACCTTCATGACCGAACTGCTGGTGCCCCATGACTCGCCAGTGATCGGCAAAACCCTTAGTGAAGCCAATCTCAATGGCGGCAGCGGCCTGCAAGTGCTCAAGCTGTTTCGCGCCGACCAAGAGTTCACCGAGCCGGCGCACGACACCCTGCTCGCCACCGGCGACCGCCTGGTACTCCATGGCCAGGTCAAAAATGTGGTCGAACTGCGCGAGAGCGGTCATTTGTCGTTCAATCGCACCGACGCCTTTGAAACCATCAGCAGCCACGATGTGATACTCGCCGAAGCCATAGTCGGTCGAAACTCACGCTACAGCCACCGCCCAATGCGCGACCTCGACTTGACCGCGCGTTACGGTATCGCCGTGCTTGCCGTGCATCGTCAGGATGAAAATGTACAAGGCAACCTAGACGACTTCGAACTACAGTTTGGCGATGTGATGCTGGTTGAGGGCACCCCTGCACAGATCAAGCGCTTCGCTGACAACGGCGAGCTGATCAGCCTTAACGCCGTGCAAGAACGCGCATTCCGCCGCGACAAAGCCCCGATCGCAATCATTGCAACATTTGCGGTGATGATTCTGGCTGCCTTTGGTGTGATGCCGATTGAAGGGCTGGCCATCATCGGTGCAGTCACTGTGCTGGCGACACGTTGCCTGGACGTTGAGGACGCTTACAAAGCGGTCGACTGGAAAATTCTCAGCCTGATTTTCGGCATGCTGGCCATCAGCATCGCCATGGACAAAGTCGGGCTGGTCAAGATTCTGGTTGAGAACATGATGGGCTGGCTGCCATGGGCTGGACCGCTAATGATGCTTTCAATGTTGTATCTGTTCACCTCAATACTGACCGAGATGCTTTCAAATAATGCCGTAGCCGTATTGGTGACGCCTATCGCAATTGGCTTGGCGCAACATCTTGGTGTCGATCCACGAGCCTTTGTGGTCGCGGTTATGTTTGCCGCCAGTGCCAGCTTTGCCACGCCAATTGGCTACCAGACCAACACCTTTGTGTATAACGCTGGCGGCTATCGCTTTACCGATTTCATGAAAGTCGGTATTCCGCTCAATCTATTACTCTGGGTGGTGGCGACCCTGGTCATCCCGCTGTTCTGGCCATTGGTTCCGGTCTAATCACCGCTACCTTGAAAAGGCCCAAGGGTGACCGCAGATAGCAGCAATAGCCCTGGAGTTGATCATGTCCGAACCATTGCTTATTCCCTGCCCCAGCTGCAATGCACTGAATCGCATCCCAAGCCAGCGCCTGGCTGACAAACCAAGCTGTGGCCGCTGCAAGCAAGCCTTGCTTAACCCCACGCCAATTGAACTGACCCAGGCCAACTTTACCAGCCAGACCAAAGGCGACCTGCCATTGCTCGTCGACGTGTGGGCCAGCTGGTGCGGCCCGTGCCAGGCATTTGCCCCCACATTCAACCAGGCAGCCGTACAACTGCAAGGGCAATACCGCTTGGGCAAACTCGACAGTGAGGCCCATCAGCAACTCGCGGGGCAACTGGGTATCCGCTCCATTCCGAGCTTGATCCTGTTTCGCCAAGGTAAAGAGGTGGCTCGCCAGAGCGGAGCGTTGCCGTTACCCCAGTTGCTGGCGTGGCTTAAAAGCAACTAGCCCCACAACCACTGCGCACTCCTCGGCTCCAGGTGAGTTGAGCACTGTGGTCAAGCCCAACGACAGATACGGTCAATTGCAAGCTGAGATCCAGGGTTTAGGCTAAGTGGCATAACTCCGATGAGGCCTAGCCATGTCATTGCCGTTCGAGATAGCTCGCCAACTGACGGAAGAACAAATTGCTTTTGTAAAGCGCAGCGGCCTCAAAGCTGAAGCCCTTGAGCCTGGCTTTGTCAGGCTACGCATGCCTATGGCTGGTAATGAAAATCACATCGGCAGCATGTACGCAGGCGCGCTGTTCACCCTCGCAGAAATTCCTGGAGGCGCGCTATTTCTCACGAGCTTTGATGTAAAGCGCTTCTACCCGATCGTAAAAGAGATGAACCTGCGCTTTCGACGCCCGGCCAAAGGTGATATCACTGTTGAGGCGAATTTAAGCGCAACTGAAATACAACAACTGCAAGATGAAGCCCAACGTCTGGGAAAAGCCGAGTACAAACTGGAACTTCAGCTTAAGGATTCAAGTGGGGAAGTGGTCGCTGAAAGTTGTGGTCATTACCAGTTACGAATGCACTGACACATGACCTTGCTATAGGTCAAAAGACCAGCTAATTGATGGGTAATAATAAAGCGTGTCGACCGGAGAGTTCTTTAATGACTGCACATATTCTTATTGCCCACGATTTAAGGGAAACCGCCGATCTCGCTTTGAGCCGAGCCGCTCAACTCGCTACGCAACACAATGCCAAGCTGACCGTCCTGCACGTCCTTGACCCCGCACAAAGCAAGCAGCAACACGAAGCGGCCAAGCGTGCCCTGGATCACAGCCTGAGTACACTGGCACCGAAAACGGCGACGCTGCGTATTCTCAGCGGCAAGCCATCGGAAATCGTCTTGCAACAAATCAACGAACTTGGCTGCGACCTACTGGTTCTCGGCGCACACCACTCGCGCCATGACTATTTTTCCGGCACCAGCCTCGACCGTATCGCCCGGCGCAGCAACGTTCCAATGCTGATTGTTGCGCGCAATGATGTGAAACCCTACAAACGCTCACTGGCCGCCATCGATTTTTCAGTCTGTGCTTGCTGCGCCCTTAGCAAAGCCTATGAACTGCTGCCCAGCTCAGCCGAACTGCACGCCTTGCATGTATTCGAACCCGATAAAGGCAACGCTAAACAAATCGAACTGCAACTACAGACCCAGAGCGCATTGATCGACCAGTTAATGGAAGATGAAGCGCTCAAGCTGCAGTCAAACGGCCCGAAACTCAGTCATTCGGTGCAGCAAGGCAGTATCTTGAGAGCGCTGCAGGAGCAGCTCAATAGCCGTCGTGCGGAGTTGATGGTGCTCGGCAGCCATGGCCGAAGTGCATTATCACAAGCGCTGCTGGGCAGCCTTGCCCAGCATTTTCTGCACAAGGCGCCCTGCGATATTTTTGTCGTGCGCTAGGCATTTTCTAGCCATAAAAAAAGCGCCTCGCAGGCGCTTTTTGTTTGCCCGACAAACCTAATCAGCGTTATTAAGCAAGTCGTGCAACTCAACAAACTGCTGAGTCAGTTTATGCCGAGGCTCCAAATAGATGAGTGGCATACAGGCTTGGTGCGACTCGCGCATTTTCACCGAACTCATCAGGTTAATAGGTAGCACGGGCAGTCCCTCGGCAATCAACTCATCAAGCAATTGCTGGGGCAAGGTCGCACGCGGCTGGAACTGATTGACCACAATGCCTTCGACTTCAAGACCCTCGTTGTGATCTTCCTTCAGTTCTTCAATCTCCTGCAATAAGCCATAGAGGGCATTACGGGAAAAACTGTCGCAATCAAACGGAATAAGCACTCGATCTGCCGCGATAAGCGCTGAAACTGTATAGAAATTTAAAGCGGGCGGGGTGTCGAGGTAGATCCGCTCATAATCTTCAGACAAGTCTTCGAGCAGCTTTCGCAGCTTGTTGATCTTGTGTTTGGCTTCAAGCTTGGGCTGCAGGTCTGCAAGCTCGGCCGTGGCAGTGATTACATGCAGGTTGTCGAACGGGGTTTCATAGATATCGACTTTGCCCTTCTTGGCGAAAGGCCCTCCCGACAATGTTTGATTGAAGAACTCGGAGATACCCAATGGAATCTCATCGCCAGTCAATCCGGTGAGGTAATGGGTTGAGTTGGCTTGCGAATCAAGGTCAATCAGCAGTGTCCGATAGCCTTGCGAAGCACTCACAGCTGCCAAGTTGCAGGCAATACTGGATTTACCAACACCGCCCTTCTGGTTAAAGACCACACGCCGCATGTTAATTGCTCCCAATCCCTGAATAATCGTGAACATTAGCGAAAGTACATGACAAGGCTGGTGTAACCTAGCACTTCGGACTAATCCTACAAAAATAACTACCCCAACGTTTGCGCAAGCCCCCAGCCATCTAGATAATGCCACTACTTTGCCAGATTAGGCTTCTAACCTTGCTACAGAAGCCCTGACAATAATTGGTTTTTGCCCGCGATAAGTTGTGCTGGCAAAGATGTCCCAAAGGCCAGGTATTTCCTTCCGTGATGCATTTCAAGATACAGCAATGGCGTGCCTGGGCACCGACCCTGGAAAGTGCGCAACAGTGGCGTGACTGGTGTCAGTCACCTGTGCCTGTGTCTGACGAACGGCAACAACCCGATGTCAGCTTTATTGCCCCGATGCAGCGCAGACGCCTGAGTCGCCTGGCCCGCATGGTCTTTAATGTCGCATGGCCATTAGCCGAGCCCTACCCGAGCTTGCCGCTGATCTTTGCCTCGCGCCATGGCGAAACGCCACGTACCTTGGCCCTGCTTAACGACCTTGCGCAAGATGAGCCGCTGTCGCCCACGCAGTTTAGTTTATCGGTGCATAACGCCATTATTGGTCAATGGTCGATATTGCGCGGCGACACCAGTGAAATGACCGCCCTCGCCGCGTCCAGAGACAGCCTTGAACATGCAGTGCAGGAAGCCAGCTTATTGCTAAACGAAGGCGCACCTGCAGTATTGGTAGTCATTGCCGAAGAGTCCCCGCCAAGCATCTACACGCCTTTTATCGATGATGTCCCCTTTGCTTATGCCGTTGGGCTTCTACTCACGCCTGGCGACGACTGGCAGTTACAACTGCAAGCTGGAAATGGCCCAATTAGCCAATGGCCACACGCCTTAAGTTTGCTCGGGGCGCTTTGCAGTGGCCAGAGCCTTACTCACTACTGGAGCCGACGGCAATGGACCTGGTCACGCAAGCCAAGCTAAGCCCATACAGTCCGCCCTATGTTTGGCGGCTTGTAGCCACGGCCTTGTGTTTTATCCTGTTCGGAATCGGCGGGATATTGCTGCGTGTCTTGGTCTTCCCGCTGTTGGCACTCTTGCCCGGTGATGCCAATGCGCACCGGGCAAGAGCACGCAAAACCATCAGCCTGAGCTTTCACTGGTTTGTGCAGTTGATGTACCGCAGTGGCGTTCTGACTTACAGCATAGAAGGTGCAGAGCACCTGGGTAAGCCAGGACAAATGATCATCGCCAACCACCCATCACTGATTGATGTAGTTGTGCTGATATCCTTGATTCGCGATGCCAACTGCGTGGTCAAGCAAAGCCTGTGGAACAACCCATGTATGCGCGGTCCGATCCGGGCGGCTGACTACATCAGCAACAGCGGTAGCATGGAAATGCTTGATGAAGCCGCTGCGGCGCTACGCGGTGGACAGTGCTTAATTGTGTTCCCTGAGGGCACACGAACCCCCCCGGGCGAGCCACCCAACTTTCATCGCGGAGCCGCGGCCATCGCTATCCGTGGAGCACAACACATCACGCCGGTGACCATCAGCGTGTCGCCCACCACACTGACCAAGGCCGAGCCCTGGTACAGCATTCCGGCACGGCGTTTCCACTTCCAGCTGCGTGTTGGCGCGAATATCGACCTAGAACCATTCAAGGCATCGGGCGCAGCGCCGATAGCTTCACGCAAGCTCAATGATTACCTTCACCACTATTTTATTAAGGAGCTCGCAACAGATGAGCGAATTACAGCTCGAAATCAAGAACCTGATCATTGAATCACTGGGGCTTGAAGACATTGCCGCAGAAGACATCAAAGCCGAACAACCGCTCTTCGGTGATGGCCTGGGGCTCGACTCGGTAGATGCGCTTGAATTGGGGCTGGCTATACAAAAGCGCTTCGGTATCAAGATTGATGCGGAAGACAAGAACACCCGTGAGCACTTCGCCAACGTTGCCAACCTGGCGGCTTTTGTATCTGCACGTCAGGCCGTTTGAGAGCGTTATTAGCATGCAAAATCGTGATGAAATATTTAACACCCTGCGCGATGCCCTCGTCGAATTGTTCGAGCTGGACGCAGCGGATATCAACCTTGATGCCAACCTTTATCAGGACCTGGAAATCGACAGCATTGATGCAGTCGATCTGATTGATCACATCAAGCGCAAGACCGGCAAGAAAATCGCTGCTGATGAATTCAAATCGGTGCGCACAGTAGGCGATGTGGTCGAAGCCGTGTTCAAGCTGGTTAACCCAGAACCCGCATGAACCGCCTGCTAGGCCTGATCTTGCTACTGGCCGGACTGGCATACCCCTTTGCCGTGTACTACGGCATTGAGCATTTATCACCGCGCGCTTTTGCAGCGCTACTCGGCAGCCTGTGGCTCGCCCGGCTGTTGCTGGGTGAAAAGCGTCCTGGCAACCGCTGGATGGCACTTGCTGCGCTGCTGTTCTGTACCTTGTTAGGTATTGCCGGTGAGCCTGCTTTACTGCGCTGGTACCCCGTGTTGTTGAGCGCCATATTGCTCTGTCTATTCGGCTTGAGCCTCAAGTTTGGTCCACCGCTGGTGGAGCGCCTTGCACGCCTGCGTGAACCCCAGCTGCCCGACATAGCCGTGCGCTATACCCGCAAAGTTACTCAGGTTTGGACGGTTTTTTTCCTGTGTAACGGCCTGATCGCAACAGCACTGACCTTGTGGGCACCGCTGGCGTGGTGGACGCTGTACAACGGCTTGATTGCCTATTTATTGATGGGGCTGCTATTCGCTGTTGAATGGCTGGTTCGCCAACGAGTTAGAAAATTCGCATGAGATGGATTTCCCCCGAGGCCTTGTTACTCGAACCGCAGGCCCAGCGCAGCGTCACCCTCGATCCAGCGCTGAACCATCAACAGTTTTGTCAGCGAGTACTATCGTTGGCGGGCCACTTCAATGCCCGGCGGATTCAACGCATTGCCGTTCATCTTGACGACGCCGCCGAGCTGGCAATTGCCCTGTTTGCCGCCTGGCAGGCAGGCGTGACGATTTTTCTCGCCGCCGACGCACAACCGCACACCCGCTCAAGGTTGTCAGAGCAGGTTGATATCTGGCTCGACGCCCTGCCTGACATCACCGACGCCAATCCAGCCACAGCGATCCATCTGGACAGTGATGCCTGCCGCCTGGTGCTGTGCACATCCGGCTCAAGTGGCGAACCAAAGCTGATTGAAAAAAGCCTCAGGCAACTGGCCACCGAGGTCAGCGCTCTGGAACAACTTTGGGGTGACGCAATAGGTCCGGCTGTAGTGGTCGCCAGTGTCTCGGCACAGCACATCTATGGGCTGCTTTTCCGGGTGTTATGGCCACTCTGCGCTGGACGCACTTTTCTGCGCCGTGCCCAGCCCTTCAGTGAAGACATGCAGCGTGCCAGCCTCGCGCACCAAGACTTTATCTGGGTCGCTAGCCCAGCGCTGCTCAAGCGCATGAGCGATAACCTCGACTGGCCAGCCTTGAGCCATGTGCGCGCAGTGTTCTCATCGGGCGGTGTATTGCCCAATGCAGCAGCGCAGAGCCTGGATTCACGCCTGAAACAACTGCCCATCGAGATTTACGGCAGCTCGGAAACCGGCGGCATCGCCTGGCGCCAAGCCAGCGAACACTGGCAACCCTTTGCCGGCGTAGAGGTTGGCGTCACCGCGCAAGGCGCACTGACACTGACTTCGCCGTACCTGCCTGCTGGCCAGCGCGAGGAAACCGCCGATGCCGTGCAGATTGAAACCGATGGCCGGTTTTTGCTCCGTGCCCGGCTCGACCGCATTATCAAGCTGGAGGAAAAGCGCGTATCGCTGCCCATGCTTGAGCACGTACTGAGCAGCCATGCCTGGGTCAGCGACGCCCGCGTCGGCGTCTTACAGCAAGGCAGGGCATTTCTTGGCGCGCTGATTGCGCTCAGCCCGGCCGGCCTTCATGCACTGCGCAATCGCGGCCGACGTGTCGTCACCCAAGCCCTGCGCAACCATCTCGGCGAGCATGTTGAACCCATCGCCCTGCCCCGGCGCTGGCGACTGGCTGCCGAGCTGCCCTATAACAGCCAGGGCAAGCTGGCGCAGTCGCAGATCGAACAGCTTCTGGCCGCGCCCCGAACCACACAGATAACACCTGAAACCATCACTGAAAACAATAACGAATTCCTGCTGACGCTTCGCGTGCCGGTTGACCTTGCTCACTTCAGCGGCCACTTCGCAAACACGCCGGTGGTCCCCGGGGTGGTGCAAATCGACTGGGTGATGGGCCTGTCCCGTCAGTTGCTCAAGACGCTCCCCCCACGATTTGCCGGAATGGAAGTTCTCAAGTTTCAACAACTCATGCGCCCCGGCGATGCTATTGAGCTATCGCTGCGTTTCGACACGAATCGCGGCAAGTTATATTTCGCATTCACTCAGAACAATGCAGCCTGTTCATCCGGACGCATCTTATTGGTTGATCATGCATAACCCCTGCGCAGTGATCCCGGTGTTCAATCACGAGCGGGCCTTGGTGCACGTGGTCGCCGCGTTGCACAAGGCCAAACTGCCCTGCATCCTGGTCAATGACGCTTCCAGCCCCGCCTGTACAGCCGTGATCGAAGCACTTGCCACACAGGCTGATTGTTATGCGGTGCACCTGCTGCAGAACCAGGGCAAAGGCGGTGCGGTAATGGCCGGGCTACGCGAAGCTCAGCTGCTCGGCTTCACCCATGCCCTGCAAGTCGATGCCGACGGCCAGCATAATCTGGATGACCTTGATGCGTTTCTCGCCTGCTCGCGCCTGCATCCGCAAGCGCTGGTTTGTGGCTATCCGGTGTATGACGCGAGCGTCCCCAAAAGCCGCTTATATGCACGCTACCTGACCCATGTCTGGGTGTGGATAAACAGTTTGTCGCTGCAGATACGCGACTCCATGTGCGGCTTCAGGGTTTACCCACTGGCCAGTACCCTGGAGCTGATCAACCGGGTAAAGCTGGGCAAGCGCATGGATTTTGACTCGGAAATCCTTGTGCGTCTGGCGTGGCAGAACCAACCCATGCAATGGCTACCGACCCGCGTGCAATATCCATTGGACGGTGTTTCGCATTTTCGCCTGGTCCACGACAACCTGCTGATCTCGAAAATGCACGCCAAGCTGTTCTTTGCCATGTTGTTGCGGGCGCCGCTGATTATCTGGCGCAGGTTGCGCCAATGAGCCAGACAAACAAGCCTCGGCACTGGGCGAAACAGCAAGAGCGTGGCAGCCTGCTGCTGATGAAGTTCACCGTATCGGCAACGCGTATTCTCGGTCGCCGCCTGATCAGCCCCCTGCTCTACCTGATCGTGCTGTACTTCTTTTGTTTCGGCGCCAAGGCTCGGCGCAGCATTGCCGAGTATCAACGCAACCTGATGCACTGGAGCGGTAAAACCGCCGCGCCGACGCAACGCTCGGTGTTTGCGCAGTTCATGGCATTTGCTGAGGCCTTGCTCGACAAGCTGGACATCTGGCGTGGCCAGTTAAAAGCCAGCGACATCGAGCTGATCGACCGCCATCAACTGCGCCAGCAAATGCACGGCAAGCGCGGACAAATGCTGGTCGGCGCGCACTTGGGCAACCTTGAGGTCTGTCGCGCCCTGGCCGAGTTGGGTGACAAGGTCAGCATGAACGTATTGGTGCACACCAAGCACGCCGAACAGTTCAACACACTCCTTGGCGAGGCCGGTGCCCGCAATATGCGCCTGATTCAGGTCAGCGAGCTGAGTCCTGCGGTAATGCTGCAATTAGCTGAGCGCCTTGAACAAGGTGAATGGCTGGCCATAGCGGGGGACCGCGTCCCGTTGCACGGCGGACGGCATGTCAGCGTCGACTTTCTCGGTAAACCGGCCGCCTTCCCGCAAGGCCCTTGGTTACTGGCCGGGCTATTGAAATGCCCGGTCAACTTCATCAGTTGCGTAAAAATCGCCGGCCAGTACCAGATCTTGCTTGAGCCGTTCGCCGCCAGCGTAGAGTGGAAACGTAGCAACCGCGAGCTGGTCATCCGCGAGTGGACGCAACGCTTTGCCGACCGCCTGGGTCAGCGCTGTCTGGATGCACCCGAGCAGTGGTTCAACTTCTATCCGTTTTGGAATACAGATGACAACACATCAGCCTGAGCCGGTCATTTTCGGCGAAACGCACCTGACGATCGAGAACGTTGTCGCGCTGTCGCAGCAACGCGCCAAGGCGCACTTGCAGCATGATGCCGACTACCGGGAAAAAATCGCCAAAGGTGCGCGATTCCTCGACACGCTGCTGGATAAGGAAGGTGTGATTTACGGCGTCACCACAGGCTATGGTGACTCCTGTGTGGTAGCCGTGCCGCTGCATCAGGTCGAAGCCCTGCCACGCCACCTTTATACATTTCATGGCTGCGGCCTGGGCAAACTACTCGACCCGGACGCCACCCGCGCAGTGCTGGCGGCGCGCCTGCAATCACTGTGTTTTGGGGTTTCCGGGGTGCGCATCGAATTGCTCGAGCGTCTGCAGGCATTTCTCGAACACGACATCCTGCCGTTGATACCTGAAGAAGGCTCGGTAGGCGCCAGCGGCGACCTGACGCCTCTGTCTTATGTGGCCGCGACCCTCAGCGGTGAGCGCGATGTGCTCTACCAAGGCCAACGACGCAGTGCCCGCGAGGTGCATGAAGAACTCGGCTGGACGCCGCTGACCTTGCGCCCGAAAGAGGCACTGGCGTTGATGAATGGCACGGCGGTCATGACCGCGCTGGCGTGCCTGGCCTATTCCCGCGCCGATTATTTACTGCAACTGGCCACCCGTATCACTGCACTCAACGTGGTTGCGCTGGAAGGCAACCCGGAACACTTCGACCAACGGCTGTTTGCCGCCAAGCCGCATCCGGGGCAAATACAGGTCGCCGCCTGGCTGCGCGAAGACCTGGCGATTACCGGGCCGACAGCAGCGCTGCACCGCCTGCAGGATCGCTACTCGCTGCGCTGCGCCCCGCATGTACTGGGAGTGATGGCCGACAGCCTGGGCCTGCTGCGTCAATTTATCGAAACTGAACTCAACAGTGCCAATGACAACCCGCTAATCGACGCAGAGACCGAACGTGTCATGCACGGCGGGCATTTCTACGGCGGGCATATCGCCTTTGCCATGGACAGCCTGAAAAACCTGGTGGGCAATGTTGCCGATTTGCTCGATCGCCAGCTCGCCCTGCTGGTCGATGTTCGCTACAACCATGGCCTGCCAAGTAATCTGTCCGGCGCACCTGCCAGCAGCGCAATGATCAACCATGGTTTCAAAGCCGTGCAGATCGGCGCCAGCGCCTGGACGGCAGAAGCCTTGAAAAACACCATGCCCGCCAGTGTCTTTTCACGCTCAACCGAGTGCCACAACCAAGACAAAGTCAGCATGGGCACCATCGCCGCGCGCGATGCCTTGCGCAGTCTCGAACTGACCGAGCAGGTTGCTGCCGCCACCTTGCTGGCGGCCAATCAGGGCGTCTGGCTACGCCTGCAAACCAGCCCGCGGCAACTGCCACAACCGCTGCTGGAGATGTGCGAGCAACTGGCACAGGACTTCCCGCCAGTCATACAAGACCGCGCCCTGGAAGGCGAGCTAAGGCTGTGCTTGCAGCGTATTCGCAATCAACACTGGAGGCTCTATGCGCAGTAATGGTGTATTGCAGGTTGAAAGTGAAATCGTCGTGCCATTCTTCGATGTCGACATGATGGAAGTGGTCTGGCATGGCCATTACGTCAAATACCTCGAAATCGCGCGCTGCGCCCTGCTCGACAAAATCGGCCACAACTACTCGCAGATGCGTGATGCCGGGTTTGCCTGGCCAATCATTGACCTGCAATTACGCTACATCCGTGGCGCCGCGTTCGGCCAGAAACTCATTGTCCGTGCTGATCTGGTCGAGTGGGAAAACCGCTTGAAAATCCACTACCTGATCAGCGACGCCGCAACCGGAGAGCGCATGACCCGCGCCAGCAGCGTGCAGGTGGCCGTTGAGATTGCCAGCCGTGAAATGCAACTGGCATCGCCGCCCGTATTTGTTCAAGCGGTTGAGCGGGCACTGGCATGAGCGGTTCAGTCCGGCGTATGGCGCTTGCCCTCTGCTGTTTGTTGATGGCTCCTATTGCCTGCGCTTTCGACCTGAACGAACTCAGCCAGCAACTGGCTAAAAACAGCGTTGTGCGCGGCCCATTCATTCAAGAAAAACACCTGCGAGCAATGGCCCAGCCCCTGACCAGCCGTGGCCAGTTTGTCCTCGCAGCGGACAAAGGCCTGCTCTGGCAGCTACAGAGCCCGATTGCGCAGGATTATCGAATCACCCCTGAAGGCATCGCCAAACGCACCGGCGCGGGCTGGCAGGCACAACCCGGTAACAATGCAGCAGCGCAACAGAGCCGGCTGTTTCTGGCGTTATTGCGCGGCAACAGCTCAGGCCTTGAAGCCGATTTTGAGCTGCAACTGCAAGGTCGCGATCATGACTGGACCCTGACCCTGACGCCGCGCGCAATGCTGCTCAAGCAGATTTTCAGCCGCATTGAAATCCAGGGCGGCGAATTGGTGCAGCGCATCGAGCTGTTCGAAACCCAAGGTGATCGCACGCTTTTGCAACTGCCGAACAGCCAGGTCGCAGCCACGCTGACCCCGTCCGAGCGAGACGACTTTGCAGACTGAACGCAGCCTGCCGCGCCTGTTCAGCGTGTTACTGCTGGCGCTCGTCTGCCTCGTCGCCTGGCAATGGCGCAACGGCCCGCCCGTGACCGCGAGCCTGCTTACCTTGCTGCCGCAAAGTCAGGCTGGCGCACAGGTTCAGGCGGCAGAGCAACGCATGCAGGCGCCGCTCAATCGCGAGTTGCTGCTCCTCGTCGGCCATCCCAAACGTGCGCAAGCCATCCAATTGGCCGAGAAGATTGGGCAGCAGATGAGCGCCAGCGACACCTTCGCCAAGGTGCAGTGGAGCCTGCAAAGCGATGTGCCGAGCCTGCGCCGGCAGCTCCTTGATGAACGCCTGGCGTTGCTTCCAGCTGCCGACAAACAGCTGCTGATCAATCAGCCACAGGCATTCATTCAACGCAGGCTAACTGAACTTTTCGATACCTTCGCCGGTAACGCGCTGGTGCCCGTGGAGCAGGATTGGCTAGGCTTGGCGGCGCGGGCGCAAGCAACCTTGAACCCGCATAGCAATGTACAGGCTGACCTTGGCAGCGGCGCGCTATTGATCGCTGACAAGGATATGAATTGGGTGCTGCTGCGCGCGCAGAGCCATGGCAATGCATTTGACCTGCAAGCACCTGCCTTGGTGGCGGCGCAAGTAACAGAAGCTCGCCAGCTTGCCCAGATCGCGGGCGGCCAGTTACTCGCAAGTGGCGGTGTGCTCTATGCCAATGCCGGGCAATCCCAGGCCAGCCGTGAAATCAGCCTGCTTGGCGGCAGCGCAGTTATCGCCCTGATCGCACTGTTGTATTTCGCCTATCGCCGGGCACGCGTGCTGTTGAGTCTGCTGCCGGTGGCCGTAGCGCTGTTGGCGGGCAGTGCGGCCTGCGTCATAGTGTTTGGCCAGATCAATGCCTTGACCCTCATTCTCGGCGCCAGCCTGATTGGCGTGGCCATTGATTACCCGCAGCATTACTTGAGCAAATGCTGGGCGCGGCCAGACTGGCAAAGCTGGTCGTCAATGCGCGCGACCCTGCCCGGCTTGAGCTTGAGCCTCGCGACCAACCTGCTTGGTTATATCGCGCTGGCGTTTACCCCCTTCCATGCCCTGACCCAAATTGCAGTCTTCTCCGCAGCAGGCCTGATCGGCGCCTACTTGTGCGCCATTTGCCTGCTGCCAGCCTTGTTTAAAGGGATGCGCCTGCAACCGGCTCCGGTGCTGCTTGATCTTGCTTCTCGGCTGCTGGCCTGGCGCTCGCAGGTGACGGGCCGTGCACGCTGGCCGCTAATGATCGGTTTGGGGCTGTTCTGTCTTGGCGGCATATTACAACTGCACGCGCAAAACGACTTGCGCCAGTGGCTGGGTAAATCACCGGAACTTGCAGCGCAGGCGCAGCGCATTGCCGATCTGACCGGGCAGCAACCCACCAGCCAGTTTTATCTGGTTCACGGGACTGACCAACAACAGTTGCTGCAACGCCAGGCGGCACTCAGCGAACGCCTCGACAAACTTGTCGCCAGCAAAGAGCTGCGTGGTTACCGCTCACTCAACCAACTGGTCCTGCCTGATGCACAGCGCAAGCAGCTGGATGATGCGCTTATTGCCTTGAAACAGCACTGGCAACCCCTGCTCGATGCCGGCATCCCACAATCAGCACTCAGCACCGAGCTTGATTCCTTAGTGCAACAACCTGCCCAAACACTTGATGTGGTGCTTGCAGAGACTTTGGCTGAGCCGTGGCGGCCATTATGGATGGGCGCCAATGCGCAAGGGGTAAGCGGCTTGGTCAGCCTCGACGGGCAGACCAGCACGGCACGCCTGCAAGACGCAGCAGAAGGTCTTGAAGGGGTTGAATTGATCGATCGCCTGGGCGAGCTGAATCAACTGTTCGCCCAGACTCAAATCAGCGCAGCCACCCTGAAACTGATCTCCTGCGCCGCCATTGTCCTGCTGCTGTGCATTCCATTTGGCCTGAGCGGCGCACTGCGCGTGGTCAGCTTGCCACTACTTGCTGCGCTTACAGCGCTCGCCTGCCTGGGTTGGCTGGGCCAGCCATTGACCTTGTTCAGTGCGTTTGGCCTGCTGCTGATCACCGCCATCGGTATCGATTACGCGATCCTCATGCGCGAATCCGTCGGCGGCGCAGCGGTAAGCCTGATTGGCACCTTGCTTTCGGCGCTCACCAGCTGGTTGTCTTTCGGCCTGCTGATGTTCAGCAGCACACCAGCCATTGCCAACTTTGGCCTGACGGTCAGCCTGGGCTTGCTCCTGAGTTTTATCTTCTCGCCCTGGGCAAGTCCAAAGCCCACTAAAAACAATCATGCAGGGATAGCATCATGAAGTTTGTTGAACGCGAAAATCGCACAGTCGTGGTGATTGGCGCAGGCCCGGCAGGTGCGATCGCCAGCGCGCTGCTTAAACGCAAGGGCCACGATGTATTAGTGCTCGAGCGCCAGCGATTCCCACGCTTCTCGATTGGCGAAAGCCTGCTTTCACACTGCCTCGACTTTATCGAAGAGGCAGGCATGCTCGAAGCAATCCAGAGCGCCGGCTTCCAGATTAAGCACGGCGCTGCATTTGCCTGGGGTGAGCGCTACACAGAGATTGATTTTCGCGACGGTTTTACCGTCGGCAAGGGCTCGACCTTTCAAGTCGAGCGGGCCAAGTTTGACAAGATTCTCGCTGATGAAGCTGAACGCCAAGGTGTCGAGATTCGCTATGAAGAACAAGTCGTGGCGGCCGACTTCGAGGCAAGCCATCCGCAATTGCGCGTCAAGCGTTTAAAGGATGGCGAAGAATATTCAATCAATTGCAGCTTTGTGCTCGATGCCAGCGGTTACGGCCGCGTGCTGCCAACGTTGCTTGAACTTGAGCTGCCTTCGAACTTCCCTGTGCGCAAAGCATTGTTCAGCCATATCGAAGACCGTATCGACAGCCCGGCATTCAACCGTGAACGCATCCTTATCACCACTCATCCACAACTGCGGGATGTTTGGTACTGGACCATTCCCTTCAGCAATGGCCGCAGTTCGGTTGGCGTCGTCGCTGATGCCAAGCGCTTCGAAGGCTTGAGTGATGACCCGAATAGCTGTCTGCGTGAGCTGATAAATCAGGCGCCCTCGCTGAGCACTGTTTTGGCCAATGCCATCTGGGACACACCGGTCAGTACGCTCGGCGGCTACTCGGCAAACGTCAAGCGCCTGCACGGCCCCGGCTATGCCTTGCTGGGTAACGCAGCAGAATTTCTCGATCCGGTATTTTCTTCAGGCGTCACCATAGCCATGCGTTCTGCAAGCATGGCTGCCGACGTCCTGCATCGTCAGTTGAGCGGTCAGCAGGTTGATTGGCAAAGCCAGTTTGCCGAACCATTGAAGTGTGGCGTGGACACTTTTCGTGCCTATGTCGAAGGCTGGTATAACGGCACTTTTCAAGATGTGATCTTCTTTGAGAATGCCGCGCCACACATTCGCCGCATGATCAGCTCAATCCTTGCAGGCTATGCCTGGGATCAAAGCAACCCCTATGTGGCCGAGCCCAAGCGGCGCCTGAGCGTACTGGCTCAACTATGTTCTCCAACTGGACACGCACCCTTATGAATCCTGCTGCCAATACGTACGTTGAGGAAACCGGATTTGGTTTCTGGTTTCTGCAAAGCCATGTCTGGCAACATCATGTACTGCGTGTCGCGATTAATGACCTGAAGTCCCTGGCGGGCTCAAGCCTGCCAACAGCGCCTGTCGTACTGGATGCAGGTTGCGGCCAAGGCAAGTCATTCAGGCTCTTGCAGCAGGCATTCACCCCGAGCAAGTTGATGGGGCTAGACGCTGATCCACAGAGTTTGCAGTGCTCGCAAACCGAAGCCCGCGACGCCGGTATTGATGTGCAACTGATCAGCAGCGACTGCGCGGCAATACGCTTGGCGGATGCCAGCGTCGACATCCTGTTTTGTCACCAGACCTTCCATCACCTGGTTGAACAAAAAAAAGCCCTGGCCGAGTTCTACCGCGTGCTCAAGCCAGGCGGGCTGTTGCTGTTTGCCGAGTCAACCCGTTTCTATATTGATACCTGGGTAATCCGCTGGTTATTCCGCCATCCCATGCATGTACAAAAAACCGCAGAACAGTACCTGGACATGCTGCACCAACAAGGTTTCGAGTTTTCCTCCGAACAGGTTTCATACCCCTATCTGTGGTGGAGTCGCGCTAAAGACTTCGGCCTTCTGGAGCGCTTGCGCCTGCGTAAACCCAAACCCTTTGGCCAGCGCGATGAAACCCTGGTCAATGTCGTGGCGCGCAAACCCATGCAGGTAAATCCTTGATGATCCGTGGCCTGCTCATTGGTATCTGCTTGCTGCTAGGTGCTTGCGCCGCGCGCACACCCGTGCCACCAACCACACCACAACTGCAAAGCCAGTTACCGCTGACCCTGCAGATCCAGCGCCAAACCGAGGCTGACAGGCAAACCTGGCTGCTGGTCATCCAGGCGCAAGGCCGTGCATTGCGCTGGTCGTTATTCGATCCAATGGGCACGCCTCTGGCACGTCAACAACTGGTCGCAGGTCGCTGGCAAGCCGAAGGTTTGTTACCACCCAACCCCGCTGCCCGTGAACTGTTCGCCGCCTTGTTATTTGCCTTGAGCACACCCGAAAGCCTTGCTGACAACTATCCTGCAAACAGTTGGACAGTTACCGGCGACACACAACGGGAGCTGAGCCCGGACTGGCGGATCGACTACAGCACAGCCCTTGATTTCACCCTTGAAGCAGGCGACCAGACGCGTTATCACGTCACTCCAATCGCCTCGCACGAGACACCCTAATGCCCAGTTACCTGAATAACCTAGGGGTCATTTGCGCACTCGGCGCCAATACCCAGACAGTCGCCCAGGCACTTTTCAATGGCGATACTTCGGGGATGCGCAAGCAAGACGGCTGGGGCACGGGGCGAGAACTGACCCTTGGCGCCGTAAACAGCCCGCTGCCGCCCATGCCAACCGGCATGGAGACATCCCAGAGTCGCAACAACCAACTATTGCTGGCCGCTGCATTGCAAATCGAACCGCAAATCCGCCAGGCAATCGAGCAATTTGGCAGCCACCGAGTGGCGGTGGTGATCGGCACCAGCACCTCGGGAATTGACGAGGCGACGCAGGCTATAGGCTTACACAGCGTCCAAGGCGTCTTGCCTGCCGACTACGCCTACGCCCAACAAGAAATCTCTGCACCTGCCACCTTTCTTAGCGATTGGCTCGGCCTCAGTGGGCCGGCCTACAGCATTTCGACAGCCTGCACCTCAAGCGCCCGGGCACTGCTTAGCGCCCATCGTTTGCTGGAACAAGATGTTTGTGACCTGGTGCTATGCGGTGGCGCCGACAGCCTTTGCGGGCTGACCTTGAATGGCTTTGCTGCACTGGAAGCCGTGAGTGCAGAACGCTGCCAACCCTTCTCGCGCAACCGCCAAGGCATCAATATCGGTGAAGGCGCGGCATTGTTTCTGATGTCCCGGCACACCAATGGCGAAGGGGCGAAAACTATCGCGCTGCTCGGTGGTGGCGCCACCTCGGATGCCCATCATATTTCCGCGCCTGAACCGAACGGCCGCGGGGCGCAACAGGCCATGCGCATAGCCCTCAACGCAGCCAAACTTGAAGCTTGCGACATCGATTATCTAAACCTGCACGGCACCGCGACGCAGCATAACGATGCCATGGAATCAATCGCAGTCCAGGCCGTGTTTCCTGAAGGTGTCAGCTGCTCATCAAGCAAAGCGCTCAGCGGTCATACACTCGGCGCAGCAGGAGCACTGGAGGCGGCTTTCTGCTGGCTGACCTTGAGCCAGCACAACCCGAATAAACAGGTACCGCCGCACATTTGGGATGCAGAGCCTGACCCGCTGCTCCCGCCGCTCAAACTTGCCGCCCCCGGCAGCCAGTTCAATACGGCTCCGCGCTATGCAATGAGTAACTCATTTGCCTTCGGTGGCAGCAACGTCAGTCTCATATTAGGAGTCGTGCCATGAGCCTGTTTCCAATGGCCGAGTTGGTCCCTCATTCTGGCGATATGGTTTTGCTTGATGAGGTCGTACGTTATGACGTCGATGAAGTCGAAACCCGCGTAAAGGTGAAGGCCGGTGGATTATTCAACCAGGCAGACGGCAGCTTGCCCGCCTGGTTGGGCGTGGAACTCATGGCACAAAGCATTGCCGCATTTGCCGGTTGTCACGCACGCGAAGCGGATAAACCCGTAGCCTTGGGTTTTTTACTGGGCACACGCAAATTCGAGTGCAATGTCGAAGCCTTCCCGTTGGGCGCAGAACTGCACATCAAGGCGCTGCGCTCACTGCAAGATGACAATGGCATGGCGGTTTTCGAATGCCACCTGAACGGGCCCGGCATTCACGCAACCGCGCGACTCAATGTCTTCCAGCCACCTGATGCAACCCAGTTTTTACAAGAATCCTGCGAGGCCACACAGCATGTCTGACCCTATATTGGTAACCGGCTCCAGTCGCGGTATTGGCCGTGCCATTGCCCTGCGTCTGGCCCGCGCAGGGCATGATCTGGTTTTGCATTGCCGGACCCGACGTGAAGAGGCACAAGCAGTGCAAGCCGAGATTATCGCGCTGGGGCAAAGCGCGCGGATCATCCAGTTTGATGTTGCCGACCGTGCCGCCTGCCGCGAGCAGTTGGAAGCCGACATCGAACAGCATGGCGCTTATTACGGCGTGGTATGCAATGCCGGGCTTACCCGAGACGGCGCCTTTCCGGCGCTGAGCGAAGACGATTGGGACCAGGTGTTGCGCACCAACCTGGATGGTTTTTATAACGTCCTGCAGCCGCTGACCATGCCCATGATTCGCCGCCGCAAGCCTGGGCGAATTGTCTGCATCACCTCGGTTTCCGGGCTCATCGGCAACCGTGGCCAGGTCAACTACAGCGCCTCCAAAGCCGGGGTGATTGGTGCAGCCAAAGCCCTCGCCATTGAGCTTGGCAAACGCAAGATCACAGTCAACTGCGTAGCCCCGGGCCTGATTGATACCGACATGCTTGATGAGCATGTACCGGTGGATGAATTGCTCAAGATGATTCCGGCGCAACGCCTCGGCACGCCCGAGGAAGTCGCAGGCGCAGTGAACTTTCTGATGTCTGATGAAGCCGCCTACATCACCCGTCAGGTCCTTGCCGTCAACGGAGGCCTGTGCTGATGAGTCCGTTCAAACGCGTCGTCGTTACAGGCATGGCTGGCGTCACCTCCTTGGGCGATGACTGGAACAGCATCGAAGCCAACTTTCGCGCCAATCGCAGCGGCATTCGGCGCATGGATGAATGGGACCGTTACAGCGAGCTGAATACGCGTTTGGGCGGGCCTATTGATAATTTCAGCGTGCCCAAACACTGGACGCGCAAGCAAGTACGCAGCATGGGCCGGGTCTCGAAACTGGCGGTATATGCTGCGGAACGCGCACTTGATGACGCCGGTTTACTGGGCGACCCGAGCATACAGGATGGGCGCATGGGCGTAGCCTGCGGCTCATCAACCGGCAGCACGGAAGAGATCAAGGCCTTCGGTAACATGCTGCTCAACTCGGTCGCCGACGGCCTCAACGCCAACTCCTACATTCGCATGATGCCGCATACCACGGCGGCCAATATCAGCATTTTCTTCGGTCTCAAAGGCCGGCTGATCCCGACCTCAAGCGCCTGCACCAGCGGCAGCCAGGGCATTGGCTACGCCTATGAGGCGATCAAGTTCGGGCGCCTGCCAATGATGCTGGCCGGTGGTGCCGAAGAGCTGTGCCCGACCGAGGCCATGGTCTTTGATGCGCTCTACGCCACCAGCCTGCAAAACGATACGCCACAGCTTTCGCCACGCCCCTATGACACGAATCGCGACGGTTTGGTCATTGGTGAAGGCGCCGGGATATTGGTCCTTGAAGAGCTTGAACACGCCCTCGCCCGCGGCGCCCGGATTCATGCCGAGATTGTCGGCTTTGGCTGCAACGCAGATGGCCTGCACATTACCAAGCCTGAACAGGCGACCATGCGCCAAGCCATGCAACTTGCCTTGGATGATGCGGGGCTACAGCCTCAGGCAATTGGTTATGTGAATGGTCACGGCACCGCCACCGAACAAGGCGATATTGCTGAAACCCTGGCCACCAGCAGTCTATTCGGTGAACAAATGCCAATCAGCTCGCAGAAGAGCTTTTTCGGTCATACCTTGGGGGCCTGCGGCGCATTAGAGTCCTGGTTCAGTATCGAGATGATGAATCGCGATCAATACGTGCCAACTCTCAACTTAGAGCATGTTGACCCACGTTGTGGCGCGCTGGACTATCTGCGTGGGGATTTTCGGCAGATGCACAGCGATCACGTGATGAATAACAATTTCGCCTTTGGCGGGGTTAATACCTCGTTGATTTTCAAACACTGGGGTTAGACGAGCATTTCGCAGCACAACAGATAACAGCCATCGATAAGGCTGAACACAACCAACAAGGAAATAACAATGCAGCTTAAACACTGGAGTTTTGCCCTGGCGGTACTGGCCGCTATTCCCAGCCTGAGCCAGGCACGCGACACCACCTTGTTCCGCGACTTCCACACCATTGTGGTCGATGCAACTGAAGAAGGTCGCCTTGATGGCAGCGTCAAGTTCTACCTGGCCGGTGAGAAAGTGCCAGGCAAAGCCAGCACGTTGCACGAGGTCGTTACCAATAAAAAAACCAACGCCTTTAACAAATCAGACGATGAGGCGTGCTCCTGGGTTCTGAAGTCTGCGTTGATCGCCTTACAAGATGAGGCCAAGAAAGCCGGGGCCAATGCTGTCGTGGATATCAGCAGTTACTACAAGCGCAAGGAGATGCGTGACAGCAAGAACTACGAATGCCATGCTGGCGCATTCGTGGCGGGCGTTGCGCTCAAGGGCAAGCTCGCCAAGCTCAAGTAAGCGGGTCAAGATGCTGCGCGGCCCGGCCGCGCAGCAACACAGGTTATTGGTGATACCGCGCCGACAACTCGTGCACCGCTTCCAGGAAGGCGCCTGCATGGGTTGGGTCAACTTCCGGGGTGATGCCATGGCCGAGGTTGAAAACATGGCCCGTACCGTTGCCGTAGCTGGCGAGAATACGTGCAACCTCTTTACGGATCGCGTCTGGCTTGGCGTACAGCACGGTTGGGTCCATGTTGCCCTGTAGCGCAACCTGACGGCCCACGCGCTTGCGCGCCTCGCCAATATCGCAGCTCCAGTCCAGGCCCAGCGCATCAGCACCAGTTGCAGCCATCGACTCCAGCCACAGGCCGCCGTTCTTGGTGAACAAGATGACCGGGATCTTGCGCCCCTCATGCTCCCGAATCAGACCGCTGACGATCTTCTGCATATAGGCCAGCGAAAATTCCTGATAGGCCGCAGACGACAGGTTGCCGCCCCAGGTATCAAAGATCTGCACCGCCTGGGCACCCGCCAGGATCTGCCCGTTGAGGTAAGCCGTGACTGACTGCGCCAGCTTATCCAGCAAGTTGTGCATGGCCTGCGGGTTGTCATACAGCATGGCTTTGGACTTGCGGAAATCCTTCGAGGAGCCGCCTTCAACCATATAGGTGGCCAAGGTCCAGGGGCTGCCCGAGAAGCCAATCAGCGGCACGCGACCATTAAGCTCGCGGCGGATGGTACGCACGGCATCCATCACATAACCCAGGTCTTTCTCCGGATCAGTCACCTGCAAGGCATCGACATCAGCGGCGCAGCTGATGACTTTCTTGAAGCGCGGGCCTTCGCCGGTTTCAAAGTAAAGTCCCTGGCCCATCGCGTGCGGGATGGTCAGGATGTCAGAGAACAGGATGGCGGCGTCCAGCTGTGGATAACGATCCAGCGGCTGCAAGGTGACTTCGCAGGCGAACTCGGGGTTCATCATCAAGCTCATGAAATCACCGGCCTTGGCCCGGCTTGCCCGGTATTCGGGCAAGTAGCGGCCAGCCTGGCGCATCATCCACACGGGGGTGACATCCACAGGCTGCTTGAGCAGGGCGCGCAGGAAACGGTCGTTTTTCAAGGCAGTCATGTTCAGAGTTCTCTGTAATTCATCAAATTCATTAGCTTTCACAGCCTGCGCGGGGACATTCACAACAGTCCGCAATCGCCAGCAAGAGAAAAAAGTACGGGTATTTTCGCAGACCACAATGCAAAAGGCACGGCGAGTGCCGTGCCTTTTGTCAATCGTGACGATTTGCCGCGTCTGGTAAGGCCTGCAATGACCTGATTAGACGCCCAGATAGTCGAGAATGCCTTCGGCGGCGTTACGGCCTTCGAAGATCGCCGTCACCACCAGATCGGAACCGCGAACCATATCGCCACCGGCGAAAATCTTCGGGTTGCTGGTCTGGTGCTTGAAGGTGCTCTGCTCCGGTGCAACCACACGGCCCTGGCTGTCGGTTTCGATTTCAAACTGAGCAAACCATGGCGCCGGGCTTGGACGGAAGCCGAACGCGATCAGCACCGACTCAGCCGGGATGATCTCCTCCGAACCCGGAATAGGCTCTGGGCTACGACGGCCACGGGCGTCTGGCTCGCCAAGACGGGTTTCAACCACCTTGACGCCTTCGACCTTGTCTTCACCGACAATGGCGATTGGCTGGCGGTTGAACAGGAACTTAACCCCTTCTTCCTTGGCATTCTTCACTTCTTTGCGCGAGCCCGGCATGTTCTCTTCGTCGCGGCGATAGGCACAGGTCACGGACTTGGCGCCTTGACGGATCGAGGTGCGGTTGCAGTCCATGGCCGTGTCACCACCGCCAAGCACGACAATGCGCTTGCCCTTCATGTCGATAAAGTCTTCAGGCGACTTTTCGAAACCAAGGTTGCGGTTAACGTTGGCAACCAGGAAGTCCAGCGCATCGTGAACGCCAGGCAGGTCTTCGCCCGGGAAGCCACCTTTCATGTAGGTGTAGGTGCCCATGCCCATGAAGACAGCATCGTACTCGGCGAGCAGCTGATCCATGCTGATGTCTTTACCGATTTCGGTATTGAGACGGAACTCGATGCCCATGCCGGTGAAGACTTCACGGCGATGGCTGAGCACAGTCTTTTCCAGCTTGAACTCTGGAATACCAAAGGTCAGCAGGCCGCCGATTTCCGGGTTCTTGTCGAACACCACCGGGGTCACGCCGCTGCGCACCAAAACATCGGCGCAACCCAGGCCAGCGGGGCCGGCGCCAATCACGGCGACGCGCTTGCCAGTCGGTTGAACGCCCGACATATCCGGGCGCCAGCCCATGGCGAAAGCGGTGTCAGTGATGTACTTCTCGACCGAGCCAATGGTCACCGCGCCGAAACCGTCGTTAAGGGTACAAGCCCCTTCACAGAGCCGGTCTTGCGGACATACACGGCCACAAACTTCCGGCAAGGTGTTGGTTTGGTGGGACAGTTCGGCAGCGGCCAGAATGTTGCCTTCGGACACCAGCTTCAACCAGTTGGGGATGAAGTTGTGCACCGGACATTTCCATTCGCAATACGGGTTACCACAGCCCAGGCAACGGTGCGCCTGATCAGCCGCAACAGCCGGCTTGAAGCTGTCGTAGATTTCGACAAACTCTTTTTTACGTTGACGCAACAGCTTCTTTTTTGGGTCTTTACGCCCAACTTCGATGAACTGGAAGTCGTTATTCAGACGTTCAGTCATTTCAAAACCTCTCAACAGCATGCGCTCGGTTTAAAGCGGCGCAGCAAGACAATCACGGTGAGCGCCTGACCTGCATATTCAGGTCAGGCGCTTGAAGCTGTTTTATTGCGGGTTAGCACGCATGCTCGACAGCAAGGACTTGAGGCTCGCGGCCTTCGGCTTGACCAACCAGAACTTACGCAAGTAATCGTCCAGGTTTTCGAGCAGGTTAGCGCCCCACTCGCTGGCCGTTTCAGCCACGTACTCGGCCAACACAGTTTGCAGATGGCTACGATAAGCCTCCATCGCTTCACTGTTGATGCGCTGGATTTCTACCAGCTCATGGTTGACCTTGTCGTAGAAGCTGTTGTCCAGATCAAGTACGTAAGCGAAACCGCCGGTCATGCCCGAACCGAAGTTGTAGCCCGTTTTGCCCAGCACACAGATGAAACCGCCGGTCATGTACTCGCAGCAATGGTCGCCCGTGCCTTCAACAACCGCATGGGCACCCGAGTTACGCACGCCAAAACGCTCGCCCGCAGTACCTGCCGCAAACAGCTTACCGCCGGTTGCGCCGTACAGGCAGGTGTTGCCGATGATGGCGCTTTCCTGAGTTGCAAACGGGCTGCCTTTAGGCGGCGTGATCACCAGCTTACCGGCGGTCATGCCTTTACCGACGTAGTCGTTGGCATCACCCTGCAGGTACATGTTCAAGCCGCCAGCGTTCCACACCCCAAAGCTCTGGCCAGCAGTGCCTTTGAAGCGGAAGGTAATCGGCGCTTTGGCCATGCCCTGATTGCCATGCTTGCGGGCAATCTCACCGGAAACCCGGGCACCAATGGAACGGTCACAGTTGCAGATGTCGAGCTCGAACTCACCGCCACTGGACGACTCGATCGCCGCAGACGCCAGCTCCACCATTTTCTCAGCCAGCAGGCCTTGGTCAAACGGCGGGTTGCGATCCACAGTGCAGAATTGTGGCTTGTCGGCCGGAATCAGGTCACTGCCGAGCAGCGGGCTGATATCCAGGTTGTTCTGCTTAGCCGTTTCGCCCGGCAGGATATCCAGCAAGTCTGTGCGACCGATCAGCTCTTCCAGACTGGCCACGCCAACCAGCGCCAGCCACTCACGGGTTTCTTCGGCCACGAACTTGAAGAAGTTCATCACCATTTCAACCGTACCGATGAAGTGATCCTTGCGCAGCTTGTCGTTCTGGGTTGCTACACCGGTCGCGCAGTTGTTGAGGTGGCAGATACGCAAGTATTTGCAGCCCAACGCAACCATCGGCGCCGTACCGAAACCGAAGCTTTCAGCACCAAGAATCGCAGCCTTGATCACGTCGAGACCGGTTTTCAAGCCGCCGTCAGTCTGCACCCGAACCTTGCCGCGCAGGTCGTTGCCGCGCAGGGTTTGGTGAGTTTCAGCCAGCCCCAATTCCCAAGGTGCGCCCGCGTATTTGATAGAGGTCAGTGGCGATGCACCCGTACCGCCGTCGTAGCCGGAAATGGTGATCAGGTCAGCGTAAGCCTTGGCCACGCCCGCAGCGATGGTGCCGACACCAGCCTCGGCTACCAACTTGACCGAAACCAATGCAGATGGATTGACCTGTTTGAGGTCATAGATCAGCTGCGCCAGGTCTTCAATCGAGTAGATATCGTGGTGCGGAGGTGGCGAAATCAGGGTGACGCCCGGCACTGCGTAACGCAGGCGTGCGATCAAACCATTGACCTTGCCGCCCGGCAGCTGCCCGCCCTCGCCCGGCTTGGCGCCTTGTGCGACCTTGATCTGCAGCACTTCGGCATTGACCAGGTATTCCGGGGTAACCCCGAAACGACCGGTTGCCACCTGCTTGATCTTGGACATGCGGATGGTGCCGTAACGCGCCGGATCTTCACCGCCTTCACCGGAGTTGGAGCGCGCGCCCAGGCGGTTCATTGCCTCAGCGATGGCTTCATGAGCTTCTGGCGACAATGCGCCCAGCGAAATACCCGCCGAGTCAAAGCGCTTGAAAATCGATTCCAGCGGTTCAACCTGGTCGAGACTCAATGGCTTGTCGGCCATTTTCAGCTTGAGCAGGTCACGGATCATCGACACCGGACGCGTATCAACCAGTGCGCTGTATTCCTTGTACTTCTCGTAGTTGCCCTGCTGCACGGCAACCTGGAGGGTATTGACCACATCCGGGTTGTAAGCATGGTATTCGCCGCCGTGGACAAACTTCAGCAAGCCACCTTGCTGAATCGGCTTGCGGTTACTCCAGGCTTCCTGGGCCAACAGCTTCTGTTCGGCTTCAATATCGACGAAGCGCGCGCCCTTGATGCGACTGGCAACGCCGCGGAAGCTGAGGTTGACCACCTCATCGGACAAGCCAACCGCTTCAAACAGCTGTGCACCGCGATAGGAGGCAACGGTTGAGATCCCCATCTTGGAAAGGATCTTCAACAGGCCTTTGGAAATGCCTTTGCGGTAATGCTTGAACACTTCGTAAAGGTCGCCCAGCACTTCGCCGGTGCGGATCAGGTCGCCCAGCACTTCGTAGGCCAAGAACGGATAAACCGCCGAAGCACCGAAGCCGAGCAACACGGCGTAGTGATGCGGGTCACGAGCGGTGGCCGTTTCGACCAGGATGTTGCAGTCGCAACGCAGGCCTTTCTCGGTCAGGCGGTGATGCACTGCGCCAACCACCAAAGAGGCGTGCGCCGGCAGCTTACCCGGCTCGATATTACGGTCGCTGAGCACCAACAGGACTTTGCCACTGCGCACAGCTTCTTCTGCCTGGTCAGCCATATTGCTGACTGCAGCCTGCAAGCCGATGCTTTCGTCATAGTTCATGTCGATGAAGTGACGTTCAAAGCCTGGAGTCTCCAGGTTCATCAACGTCCGCCACTTGGCCGGCGAGATGACTGGCGAGCTGAGGATCACGCGGGTGGCGTGCTCTGGCGATTCTTCAAAGATGTTGCGCTCGGCGCCGAGGCAAATCTCCAACGACATGACAATGGCTTCACGCAGCGGGTCGATCGGCGGGTTGGTCACCTGCGCGAACTGCTGGCGGAAATAGTCATAAGTCGAGCGAACGCGCTGCGACAACACCGCCATTGGCGTGTCGTCACCCATGGAGCCAACGGCTTCCTGGCCTTGTTCGCCAAGTGGACGCAGGACCTGGTCGCGTTCCTCGAAAGTCACCTGATACATCTTCATGTATTGCTTCAGGCGCTCAGGTGAATAGAAGTCCGAACCATGGTCGTGGTCGTCCATGGTCGCCTGAACACGCACGCCGCTCTTACGCAACCATTGCTTGTATGGGTGACGTGACTTCAAGCGATTGTCGATGTCGTCGGCGTTAAGCACCTGGCCGGTTTCAGTGTCGACAGCCAGCACCTGGCCCGGACCGACACGGCCCTTGGCGATTACGTCTTCGGGCTTGTAATCCCACACGCCAATTTCCGACGCGAGGGTGATATAGCCATTGCTGGTGGTAACCCAGCGGGCCGGGCGCAGACCATTACGGTCAAGCAGGCACACAGCGTAGCGGCCATCGGTCAGCACAACGCCGGCCGGGCCATCCCACGGCTCCATGTGCATTGAGTTGTACTCATAGAACGCGCGCAAATCGGCGTCCATGGTTTCAACGTTTTGCCACGCAGGTGGAATGATCATGCGCACGCCGCGGAACAGGTCGATGCCGCCGGTGACCATCAACTCGAGCATGTTGTCCATGCTCGATGAGTCCGAACCCACGCGGTTGACCAACGGGCCCAACTCATCAAGGTCGGGAATCAAGCCATTGGCGAACTTGGTGCGACGCGCCTGCGCCCAGTTACGGTTGCCGGTAATGGTATTGATTTCACCGTTGTGCGCCAGGAAGCGGAACGGCTGCGCCAATGGCCACTTGGGCAAGGTGTTGGTTGAGAAGCGCTGGTGGAAGACACAAATGGCCGTCTGCAAGCGTTCATCACCCAGATCTGGGTAGAACTGCTGCAAGTCAGCCGGCATCATCAGGCCTTTATAGATGATGGTCTTGTGCGAGAAGCTGCAGATGTAGTGCTCGGTGTCTTGCGCATTGGCGACCGAGGAACGACGGCGGGCACAGAACAGCTTGATGGCGAATTGCTGATCGCTAAGACCTTCACCGCCAATGAAAACCTGCTCAATCTGCGGCAAGCGCTCCAGCGCCAGTCGGCCCAGCACACTGGTGTCGACCGGCACTTTACGCCAGCCGATCAGACTCAGGCCAGCGGCCAGAATCTCTTTGTTCATGTTCTCGCGAGCAGCGTCTGCCTTGGCCGGATCCTGGTTTAGAAAAACCATGCCGACGGCGTATTGCTCAGGCAACTCAACCGACAACTGCTCTTGGGCGATAGCCCGCAGGAACGCATCAGGCTTCTGCATCAGCAGACCACAGCCATCGCCAGTCTTACCATCAGCGTTGATCCCACCACGGTGGGTCATGCATGTCAGGGCTTCGATAGCGGTCTGCAGCAGGTGATGGCTAGCCTCGCCCTGCATATGGGCAATCAGGCCGAAGCCGCAGTTATCCTTGAACTCATCAGGACGGTACAAACCTGCTTTCATAGGGACTCTCACCAGGCTGCCTCCTTTTTTAGGGAGGTAATTACTTTCTAATTCAACAACTTACCGCGCACGCAGGGCACTGCCCCAACTTTGCGCAGGCAAAAGGGTGGTCATTGTACATAGCAGATCGGATCGTCACAAATTTTAGTGACGACCTAATGCAATCATATGTCGCGAAAACGATGTTCTAGACCAGACAGTCGTGCTAACGACTGTCTGGTCATGTCAACCCAAGCCGTGCAATTAACGCGCTTGAGCGATTTCCAGCTTGATGCTGGCAAAAGTGCGCGGCCATGGTTTTCCTGCCTGCACCTTGGCCGGCATTTTAGCGATAGCGGCTTTGGCAGCTTCGGCAGTTGCAAAGCTACCATGGGTTACTACGTACAAAGGCTTTCCATTGTACAGTTTCTTGAAGTAGTGATAGTCGCCGCCATTCTCACTGATAAACGCCTTGGCATTGGTTTCTGAGCTGGTGCCCACAACTTGCAAGGTGTAGCGCGACCCTGCCTGATCAGCATACCAACCCGTGATATTTGCTGGCTTGGCAGCGGGCGCGGCGGTTTGCGTTTTTGTCTCAGGTTTTGCCGCTGGCGCAGCGGCTTGCACTGTTTTCACTGGTGTATCGGCAGGCATCTGTTCACGGGTGTCGACGAGCAAACGCGAGTTTGTGTCTGGAGCAGGCTTGGCAACCGGCTCAGCCTCAGGCTCTGAAGCCTCTTGGGCCTGGTTGTTGCTCACTTCAGGATCACGGATAACCGGCTGCGCCTTACCCACGAGCGGCAGCGGCATTGGCTCGCCGGAACCCGCAAACTCGACTGCCGGAGCATCCGGATTGCTGTTTTGGGCAACGCTGTCAGTCGCAGGCTCTGCCGTCGGCTGTTGCTGCGGCTGGGCATTTTCTGTCGGCGCCTGAACCTGCTGCGCAGGCTCTGCCGGCTGTTCGCGCCCCTGCATCATCCAAGCAACCAACACGCCGACTACAACCACGGCCAATGCGAGCATATGCTTGCGCGGGATATTCAAAGAGAATCCCGCGCTTTTGCCCGCAGCGCGTTTTGCTTGCATGGCATCAACCAGAACCTCACGTGCAACCTGATTGATCGCGCCGGGCCAGCCTTCTGACTGCTCATGAATAGTCGTGAGCTGCTCCTCGGTGAAGATATCCAGCCCCTGCGCGGCACCGTCAAGACGCTGTGCAAGGTACTCACGCGTGTCCTCTTCGGTATAAGGCTGCAGCTCAATGATGTGGAACTGTTCTTCGCCGTCAGATACCTGATCAAACAGTGGCAACATTGCAGTGTCGGCAAACAGGAACACATGCGGACGCCCTTCTGGACCGCCAGCAGACAGCGTCACAAGGTTACGCAAGTCGCTGTCGCTAAGCTGCTCGGCATCATCCACCAGGATATAAACTTCCTGACCGGTTATGGCCAACTGCCCGACCTGGGCCAGGATTGACTGCATGTCCGGCTGCGCAACCTGCAGGCCTTGAGCGACTTGGCGCAACACGCCCATGCCCTCGCCGGCATTTTGGGTAACCACCACGCTCAGCACTGCCTGCTTGTTGGTACTGGCAACCAGTGCCTGACGCAACAGCGTCTTGCCGCTGCCTTGCGGGCCGCTTACCACAAGCAGTAACTGGCTGTAGCGTGCCAGGTGATGCAATTGCCCCAGCACCGGCTTACGTTGTGCAGGGAAGAACTTGAAGCCTGGCACCCGCGCGGCAAATGGGTCATGGCTAAATTGGTAATGGTCGAGGAACGCCTCGTCAGCGTGCAAACTAGTCATGGGACACTCTTTAATTTTTTAGCTGTTCAGCCATCGCTGCATAATCGGCGTTTAGCGTGGCACTTAAAATCTCGCGTGGATACTCACTGGTGACCACTGCGTCGCCCATCTGACGAAGCAACACCAACCTTAATTGACCATCGAGCACTTTCTTATCGACAGCCATATGCTCAAGAAAGTGCGCAGGCGTCATAACTTTCGGCGGAACCACAGGCAAGCCAGCGGCCTGAAACAGGCGAATAGCCCGATCACGCTCGGCAGGCTCTATCCAGCCAAGGCGCGTCGACATCTCCAGCGCCATGACCGTACCGGCGGCAACTGCTTCACCATGCAGCCATACGCCATAACCCATATGTGTCTCGATCGCATGACCGAAGGTATGCCCAAGGTTGAGCGTTGCCCGCACTCCGGACTCCCGCTCATCGGCCGCGACTATACGCGCCTTTGCTGCACAAGAACGCTCAATTGCTTGGGTCAAGGCTGCTTGATCAAGCGCACGCAGCGCAGGCATATTCGCTTCCAGCCACTGCAAAAAAGGTTCATCGCAAATCAGGCCGTATTTAATCACCTCGGCCAAGCCCGCGGAAAGCTCTCGCTGCGGCAGCGTCACCAGGCTTTTAGTATCGATCAATACCGCCTGTGGCTGGTAAAACGCCCCAACCATGTTTTTGCCAAGCGGATGATTGATCCCGGTCTTGCCGCCCACCGAGGAGTCTACCTGCGACAGCAGCGTCGTGGGGATTTGCACAAAATTGACCCCGCGCTGGTAACAGGCCGCGGCAAAGCCAGCCATATCACCCACAACACCGCCACCAAGGGCAACGATTGTCGTACGCCGGTCATGTCGCGCAGTCAAAAGCCCATCAAAGATCTGCTGCAGCACTTCCCAGGTCTTGAAGACCTCACCATCGGGCAAAACCACTGAAGTAACACTAAAACCACTCAGCGCAGCTTCCAACGCCTGCAAATACAAAGGGGCAACCGTTTCATTGGTGACAATCGCCACCTGGCGACCGGCAATATGCTGGGCGAGCAGTTGTGGCTGCGCAAGCAGATCGGCACCGATATAAATAGGGTAACTACGCTCACCTAGCTCGACTTGAAGAATTTGCATGCCGCCCCCTGTCAGAAAAGGGCTCTAGGATAGCGCAGTTCTCGCTGCGCTTTAACGGGGAGGAAGCGCTTCTAGTCGCTCAAGTATCTCTTGCACGACCATTCGGGGCGGTCGCTCGTCGGTTTCGATGACGATATCGGCGATTTCGCGGTACAGCGGATCGCGCAGAGCCAGCAAGTCTCGCAGGACTTTACCTGGGTCATGGGCGCGAAGAAGGGGGCGATTACGATCTCGTGCAGTGCGGTTGATCTGCTGTTCTACCGAGGCATGCAAATAAACCACTCTGCCGCCCCGATACAACGCAGCACGGTTCTCCGGGCGCATCACCGCACCACCACCGGTGGCCAGCACGATACCCTGAGACTCGCACAGTTCAACGATTACCGACTGTTCACGCTCACGAAAGCCTTGCTCACCTTCAACATCAAAGATCCAGGGAATATCTGCCCCGGTGCGGTGCTCGATTTCTTTATCGGAATCTTTAAAGGGTAAACGCAGCTCTTTGGCTAACAAACGCCCGATGGTGCTTTTTCCAGCGCCCATCGGGCCAACAAGTATCAGATTTTGCACTTAATCAACGGCTCACCGCGACAGCTTGGGTGTTCATGATGCGCGGGGTGAGAAAGATCAGCAACTCAGATTTTGAATCCTCGACGATATCGCGTCGAAACATGCGGCCAAGGTATGGCAGGTCACCCAAAAACGGCACCTTATCAACCCCTTTGCGCTGCTCGTTGGAGAACACGCCACCGATCACGATAGTCTCGCCATCGTTGACCAACACCTTGGCATTGACCTCATTCTTACGAATGGTTGGCGTGCCGTTGACCTGGTTGGCGAAGTCCGGCTCATCCTTGTTCACTTTGACTTCCATGATGATCCGGTTGTCAGGCGTGATCTGCGGAGTCACTTCGAGCGAGAGCGCGGCCTCAACGAAGGTTGTAGAAGTCGCACCGCTTGACGAGGCTTCCTGATAAGGAATATCCGCACCCTTGAGGATCTTCGCGGTTTCTTTATCCGAGGTCACAACTTTGGGCTGCGATACAACTTCGCCGTTACCGGTTTTTTCCATTGCCGACAGTTCAAGGTCAAGAATGGTGTTGTCGGTTACAAAGCCGATACCCAGCGACGAAGTGGCGTTAGTCACCCCCATGTCGACGAAGTTACCCAATGCAGTTGCCGGGTTGCCACCAGAGCCAACACGGTCACCGCCACTGCCGCCGACAATGAAGTTGCCGTTGCCAACCTGTGCGCCGCGCCAGTTCACACCCAGCGACTTGTCATAATCGACGTTGGCTTCAACAATCCGCGCCTCGATCATGACCTGACGCACAGCAACGTCAAGCTGGGCGACGACACGACGCAACTCATCAAGACGCTCTTGGGTCTGGTAGGCAATGATGCTGTTGGTGCGGTCGTCGACCGTGATCGAACCACGATCATCAGCACTGCCGTTAGCACTGGTCACCGACTGGAACAGCTTGGCCATATCGGAGGCCTTGGCGTAGTTAACCTGGATCAACTCACGACGCAGCGGTGCCAACTCGGCGATTTGTTTTTGCGACTCCAGTTCTTGACGCTCGCGGGCAGCGATTTCATCTGCCGGAGCGACCAGCAAGACGTTGCCGACCTTGCGCTTATCCAGGCCTTTGGTTTTCAGCACCAGATCCAGCGCCTGGTCCCAAGGCACGTTTTGCAAACGCAGGGTAATGTTACCGGCGACGGTGTCACTGGCCACCAGGTTGAGGTCGGTAAAGTCTGCGATCAACTGCAGCACCGAACGCACATCGATGTCCTGAAAGTTCAGCGAGAGCTTTTCACCGCTGTAGGCAAAGCGCTCGGTCTTGCGTTTTTCAGCATCGTCTTTGGTCAGCGGCTTGATGCTCAGCGTCAGCTTGTTGTCGGTCTGAAAGGCCAGGTAATCATAAAAGCCGGTTGGCTCGATAACGATGCTGGCTTTGTCGGCCGAGCCAGTGGCACTAACAAACTGCACTGGCGTTGCGAAATCCTTGACATCCAGACGTACGCGCAGCGCTTCAGGCAACTGGGTCTTGGCAAAGTCCAAACGGATCTTGCCGCCCTGCTCTTGAATATCCGGGCTTACCGAAGGGTCGGACAAGGTGATAACCACGTTGCCCTCACCCTGATCGCCACGCTGGAAATCGATGTTGCTGATTGCCTTTGTCTGAGCGACATAGCTTCTGGTTGGTGGCTTTTTATAGGTCGTAGCGGCTGGCTTAGCTGGAGCTGCAGAAGCGGTTGCTGCACCTACGTTCGCACCGACCAGGACAAACAGATTGTTGCCCTCGACGCGGGTGCTGTAAGGGGCCAGATCGGACAGGTTAATGATCAGGCGCGTTCGATCTTTGGCTTCAACCACTGTCACGCTGCGTGCATTACCCACGCCCAGCTCACGGTTTTTGGTGCCCAGCTTGTTGGCCACGCCAGGCAGGTCGAGAGCGATGCGCGCCGGCTGTTCGATAGTGTAACCACGTGGCGCCGCTACAGGCTCGTCGAACGACATCTTCAACTCAACGCGATCACCTGGCAACGCAGCAACATCAAGCGCCTCTAGATTAGCTGCCAACAGCACAGGCGAAAGCAGAACTCCCAACAAGGAGATACTTAGACGTGTAAGGGAGCTATTCATTCTCAGGTTCCGTTTGGCAGACAGATTATTTTTTTTCATGTTCTCTCCGCTCATTTAAGAGCGCTCCTTGAGGGAGAGGCTTCGCGGCCGTTCCAGCCAGCCACCTTCACCATCGGGAACGATTTCAATCACATCAATTTGTGATTCGCTGATAGCAGTGATGCGCCCGTTATTTCGGCCCAGGTAATCCCCCACCTTGACGCGATGAACGCCTCCTGCACCGCTAACCAAAGCATAGGTTCCGCGATTGTTGGCCAAAGTACCGACCATCTCGAAAACTTCAATATTGAAGCCTTCAAGGAACTGTTTCACCCGTGTTTCGTCGGGCTTGATTTCTTTCGAGCCCTTGGCCCGCTGCACCATGTCGATCTTCACTGGCGGCTGAAACGGGCTTCTCAGTGACGCGGCGCTGTAGGTAAAGCTTTCATAGGGCTGAAATTTCGGCAGCGGCTCAATAGAACCCTTGGGCCGAGCACGCACTTCATCCATATAAGCCTGCAGGTCCGCAAAATCACTGCTCGATCCACAACCGCTAAGCGTCAATACCGTTAGGAAAGTTGCTAAATGGGCGCGTTTCATTTCTGCACCCCCTTATCGTTATAACGGTAGGTTTTAGCAAGAATCGACATACGCAGCTTGCTCGTTGAGTCTTTACTGGCCGGCACGAGATCAAAATCATGTAGCGTTACAATACGCGGCAAGCTGGCAACCCCGCTGACGAAGGTAGCCAAGTCGTGGTAGGTACCAACTACTTTGATCTGTATCGGCAGCTCGATATAAAACTGTTGTGTCACCTCTGGCAGGAGCTTGATCTCTTCGAACTCAAGACCACTGCCCAGGCCGGTGCGAGTAATGTCTTCGAGCAAGCCAGGCACTTCAGTGTCACTCGGCAGCTGTTTAAGCAGCGCACCAAAGGAGACTTCCATTTCCTTCATTTGCTCTTTGTAAGCCTCCAGGTTTGCAGCCTGGAAAGCCTTGGACGAGAACTGCTCCTTGAGCGTGACCTCTTCTTGCTGCTTGCCTGAGAGCTGGGTTTGCAAATCTTCCAAATGGAACTTGTAACCCAGCGCCAGCACCAGAATTAACAACAGCGCGCCTGCAATCACCTTGACGGCTGCTGGCCAGGAGCCAACGTTATTCAGATCAAGGTCGTTAATATCGACCTGCTTCAAACTTTCCAGCGATTCTCTCAGGCTCATTTTTTAGCTTCCTCGCCTTCAAGCTTCGGCTGGGTTTGCTGCACCGTCAGCTGAAACACGTTTGCCTGATCAACTGCTCCAGCAGTCACCGCCTTGACTTCAGTCAAGTTAGGTTCGGTTAACCATTGTGATGAGTCGAGATTACGCATTAAATTGGAAACACGGTTATTGGATTCAGCGGCACCGACAATCGCGATGTTCTTGCCGGTCATTTTAAGCCCGGTGAAGTAAACGCCATCGGGCAGAGTTCTCACTAACTGATCAAAAACCCGGCCAATAATCGGTCGATTGCCCTGCAAGTCTTGAATGATTTTCATCCGTTCAAGTAATTGCTCGCGGCGCTTTTTCAGCTCACTGATTTCTTTGATCCGAGTGTCGAGCACAGCGATTTCTTTACGCACAAATTCATTACGCGCATTTTGCTGTTCTATCGCACTGCTAAAGTACTGATCGCCCAAAAACACCAGGCCAGCTGATATCGCCAGCACGCCGCCGAGAGCAACCAGGAAACGCTGCTTGCGCTCCTCGCGTAACTGCTCTCGCCACGGAAGTAAGTTGATCCGTGCCATTAGTCGAAACTCCTCATCGCCAGACCACAAGCAATCATCAGTGCTGGTGCATCACTAGCAAGCGCACCCGCATTGACCTTGCTACTTAACGCCATATCAGCGAACGGATTGGCGACCAATGTCTGGGTGCCGATCTTCTGCTGAATCAAGCGGTCGAGATCAGGAATGGAAGCCGTACCTCCGGCCAACAGAATGTAATCAACGTCGTTGTACTGACCCGCAGCGAAGAAGAATTGCAGCGAGCGCGAAACCTGCTGCACAACCGCTTGCTTGAACGGTTGCAAAACCTCGCTGTCATAGTCATCCGGAAGTCCGCCTTGCTTTTTCGCAAGACCGGCTTCTTCAACAGATAGCCCGTAACGGCGCTGAATCTCTTCAGTCAGTTGCTTGCCACCGAACATCTGCTCACGCGTATAAATAGTCTTGCCGTTGTGCAAGACACTCAGCGTGGTCATGGTTGCGCCGATATCAACAACAGCCACGGTCAAGTCATCATCACCCGCCCCCAGTTGTTCTGCGAGCAAAGCGAAGGAGCGTTCGAGTGCATAAGCCTCAACGTCCACCACCTTGGCGGTCAGACCGGCGAGCGCCAATGCGGCTTCGCGAACCTCGACATTCTCTTTGCGGCACGCCGCGAGCAAGACTTCAACTCGTTCAGCATTGCGCGGCGACAATCCCTGCACTTCAAAGTCGATAGCAACTTCTTCCAGTGGATAAGGGATGTATTGATCCGCCTCGATCTTCAATTGATTCTCAAGATCATCGTCGGAAAGCCCGGCTTCCATTTCGATAGTCTTGGTAATCACCGCAGAGCCCGCGACTGCAACAGCTACAGTCTTGACTCCGGTTTTAGCTTTGGCGAGCACGCGCGTAAGTGCCTGGCCGACCCCCTCCATCTCGGCGATGTTCTTTTCAACTACAGCATTAGGTGGGAGTGGCTCAACAGCATAGGCCTCTACTTTGTAGCGGCCTCCTGAGCAACTCAACTCGAGGAGCTTTACCGAGGTCGAACTGATATCAATCCCCAGCAGCGTATTCGCTTTCTTATTGAAGAGCCCTAGCACGACCGATTTCCTATTGGCATCCGTTACTTACGGACTATTTATGTTTTTCTACATTAAATAACAGTCTTGACAGAAGCGCAAATGGCTCCCAGTGGAAAAAAACGCTTATAATGTGATCGATTTTTTCCTTTTAGCGTTGTCTTGTTCTTAACTCATTCTTTTATCTGGAAATCCAAAAATCTTGATGCGTTTGCTGAAATTCTTTGCTTGGTCCTGCGTCGCCATTTTTTGTGGCCTGTTACTCAGTTTAAGTGGTGCTTTTCTCTACCTAAGCCCGAGCCTGCCCTCTGTCGACTCATTACGTAGCATCCAGCTGCAAATACCTTTAAGGGTATTTAGCAGCGACGGAAAGCTGATCGCCGAATTTGGTGAGATGCGACGCTCCCCCATCGAATTCAAAGATATCCCGCCCGACTTCATCAACGCACTACTGGCTGCCGAAGACGACAACTTCGAGCATCATTATGGCGTCGACCCGAGCAGTTTGATGCGCGCTGCCACGCAAATTTTAAAAAGCGGCCAAATTCAAACCGGTGGTAGCACTATTACCATGCAGGTCGCAAAAAACTACTTCTTGACCAATGAGCGCAGTTTTTCACGGAAAATCAACGAAATTCTGCTGGCCCTGCAAATAGAACGCGAACTCAGCAAAAACGAAATTCTCGAACTGTATGTCAATAAGATTTACCTCGGCCAACGCGCCTACGGTATCGAAGCAGCATCACAGGTTTATTACGGCAAACCCATCGGAGAGTTGACCCTCTCCCAACTGGCAATGATTGCCGGGCTGCCCAAAGCGCCATCGCGCTATAACCCGCTGGTAAACCCGACCCGCGCCAAAGAACGTCGCGACTGGATTCTGGGCCGTCTCCACCTGCTCGGCAAAATCGACGAACAACGCTATCAGGCAGCACTCGCCGAGCCCGTCAACGCCAGCTATCACGTCGCCACCCCGGAACTCGCGGCACCCTATATAGCCGAGATGGCCCGCGCCGAAATGGTCGGTCTCTATGGTAGCGAAGCCTACACCGAAGGTTTCAACGTCTACACCACAGTACCCAGCAATCTGCAAGAAACGGCAAACGATGCACTGCGCAGCGGCCTGCTGTCTTACGATCAGCGCCATGGCTATCGCGGCCCGGAAAGCCGCCTGCCGGGTATGACCAAGGAAACCTGGCTGACTGAACTGGCAAAGAAATCCCAACTTGGCGGTCTTGAACCTGCAATTGTCACTCAGGTTGAGAAGAGTGGCATTCTGGTCCTGACCCGCGACGGCAAAGAAGAAGCCGTGAGTTGGGAAAGCATGAAGTGGGCACGCCCCTTCCTTAATACCAACAGCATGGGCCCTCGCCCCAAGCAGCCGAGTGACGTAGCCCAGGTTGGCGATCTTATTCGCGTGCAGCGCCAGGAAGATGGCAGCCTCAGCTTTGTACAAATGCCAGCCGCCCAAGGCGCGCTGGTTTCGCTTGATCCCAAGAACGGTGCAATTCTCGCATTGGTCGGCGGCTTCTCGTTCGAGCAAAGTAACTACAACCGTGCAATTCAGGCTAAACGCCAGCCGGGCTCAAGCTTCAAACCTTTCGTTTACAGCGCCGCCCTCGACAAAGGCTACACCGCTGCAACCCTGGTTAACGACGCCCCAATCGTTTTCGCCAGCAGCAACACCGATGAAGTCTGGCGCCCGAAGAATGACAACAACACCTTCCTCGGCCCGATCCGCTTGCGTGTCGCCCTGTACAAGTCGCGCAACCTGGTTTCGATCCGCCTGCTACAGGCGATTGGCGTTGAATACGCACGCAACTACGCAACCAAGTTCGGTTTCAACAAGCAAGATTTACCACCCAACCTGTCCCTGGCCCTCGGCACCGCTGACCTGACGCCGATGGAGATTGCGGGTGGCTGGTCGGTATTCGCCAATGGTGGCTACAAGACCCAACCCTACTTGATCCAGAAAATTGATGATCGTCACGGCAAAACCGTATTCACAGCCAACCCGCCGACAGTGCCCAGCGTTGAGCAAACTGAAGACGAGCAATTGCAAGAGCTAGCCGAAGACAATGCCGGCCAGGCAGCACCTGAAGCACCAGCACTGGACACTGGCGTTGCAGCGCCAACCGAGACTGTCGATCCACAAGCGCCGGTTGAGCCCGCTGTAGCCAAGCGCATCATCGATGCGCGTACCGCCTACATCATGACCAGCATGCTTCAAGACGTGATCAAGCGTGGCACCGGTCGACGCGCACTCGCACTTGGCCGCGATGACCTTTCCGGCAAAACCGGTACCACCAACGAGTCGAAGGACAGCTGGTTCTCCGGCTACAACGCCGACTACGTAACCACCGTATGGACCGGCTTTGACCAACCAGAAAGCCTAGGCCGGCACGAGTTTGGTGGCACAGTCGCCCTGCCAATCTGGATGAAGTACATGGGCGCCGCGCTCAAGGACAAACCCAGCAACCCACCGAAAGAGCCACCTGGAATACTGACGCTGCGCATCGACCCTTTCAGTGGACGCACCGCATCACCCGGAACGCCTGGCGCCTACTTCGAACTATTCAAGAACGAAGACACGCCACCGTCGATGGGCGAGCTCGACCCCAACCTCGGCGTTCCCGGCAGCCCATTGCCAGCCGATGACTCGGCCCCGATCGACCTGTTCTAAAGCATCGGGCTCACGCCATGCGTGAGCCCGAACAGCAGGCATTAAAAAACCCGCCGAAGCGGGTTTTTTAATGCGCCTGACTTAACCCTTGAACACGTCATCTACCGATTGCAGCGGATAGTGTGCAGGATATGGCAGCGTAGCCACACCGCTCTCGATTGCTGCTTTAGCAACAGCGTCAGAGATCAGGGTGATCAAGCGAGCATCCATCGGCTTCGGAATGATGTACTCGCGACCAAAGGACAACTCAATACCACCGTAGGCCTCGCAAACTTCCTTAGGCACCGGCAGCTTGGCCAGATCACGCAGCGCAACTGCAGCAGCGATCTTCATCTCTTCGTTGATGCGCGTGGCACGAACGTCCAAGGCGCCACGGAAGATAAATGGGAAGCCGAGTACGTTGTTGACCTGGTTCGGATAGTCGGAACGGCCCGTCGCCATGATCACGTCGCTGCGTGTGGCGTGCGCCAGTTCTGGCTTGATTTCCGGGTCTGGGTTGGAGCAAGCAAAGACGATTGGGTTTGCCGCCATACGCAGCAGACCTTCAGGGCTGAGCAGGTTTGCGCCAGACAGGCCAACAAATACGTCAGCGCCATCAAGCGCATCATCCAGGGTGCGCTTGTCAGTTTCGCTGGCGAAGACTGACTTGTACTGATTGAGGTCGTCACGACCGGCATGAATGACGCCCTTGCGGTCGATCATGTAGATGTTTTCAACCTTGGCACCCATGCTCACCAACAGCTTCATGCACGAGATCGCAGCAGCACCAGCACCGAGGCAAACAATCTTGGCCTCTTCAACTGTCTTGCCGGCAATTTCCAGAGCATTAAGCATGCCCGCAGCCGTTACGATCGCGGTGCCGTGCTGGTCGTCATGGAATACCGGAATGTCACACTGCTCGATCAGCGCACGCTCGATCTCAAAGCACTCGGGAGCCTTGATGTCTTCAAGGTTGATACCACCGAAGGTGATGGAGATACGCTTGACGGTGTCGATGAATGCCTGCGGACTTTCAGAGTCGACTTCGATATCGAACACATCGATACCTGCGAAACGCTTGAACAGAACACCTTTACCTTCCATGACAGGCTTGGAAGCCAAAGGGCCCAGGTTACCCAGACCTAGAATTGCGGTGCCGTCAGAGATTACCGCAACCAAATTACCTTTACCGGTGTACTGGTAGGCCAACTCAGGATCGCGGGCAATTTCACGCACAGGCTCGGCAACACCTGGGCTGTAGGCCAAAGACAAATCACGAGCAGTTGCAGTTGGCTTGGTCAGCTCTACGCTCAGCTTACCCGGACGTGGCTGGGCATGATATTCGAGAGCGGCAGTTTTCAAATCAGACATATTGGCGTTCCGCTTTTTTGGGCTGTTAATGCAGGCCGTCGAGGATACGCAAATTGTATACAGCTGCACAAGACTGTTCGGTCAGCCTTAGCACTGAAGCACCCTGTATTGCCTACTGCAAAGGTGCTTTAATCCGGCTAAAACCGAACCTTGGATATGCATAAGTTGCGGCTTTAAGGCACCAATTGCATCATTGACTCATGGCCCAGCGTCAACATCCAGCGGGCCTGCTTTTTCGTTTTGGCTGAACTTCGAAGCCGATCGACCACCCAGCCGCGCGCCTCAAATGATCGCCCAGACAAGGCGCTGCCATGTATCCGGGTAAAGTCATCTGCCTGCTCCAGCGGCACACGCAGCACCAGCGAACCGCCCATCTCCAACCAAATGCCACCACGGTTACGCTGCACCTGCTTGATCCTGCCGCGCACGATGGCGAAGCCACCTGCCTTCAGCGACCCAGGCGCGACCACCGGGGATTTGCGCCATAACCCAAGCCTGGCCGCTCGGGCGGATTGTTCTGCCCCTTGCAAGCATTGCCGCTGCCCAAGATTGGGCGTTACAGCCACCCAATAGCCAAGTCCTTCGGCTAGCAACTGTGCCTCAAGACTGCGCCCCTGAACATCAAACACATGGGCAAGCGTGCGCCCATAGCGATCTTTCGGCTCAACCCCTAGCTGCAAGGTTATTTGCCCGCCACTGGCAGCAACCAATGCACTGAGGCGCCGCCTAGCCTGCTCGGCATAGGGCTCAACGCTTCGTCCTTTACCGGCCATCTCGGGCGCATTGATACCGATCAGGCGCACGCTACGCCCATCAGCCAGGCGCAGCGTGTCGCCATCGACTACCCGAGTGACATCCACCGGCGCCCCTACAACCGCTGCGGGACAAAGCGCCATGGCGGGAGAAAGGTAAAACCCGGAAACAAAAAAGGCGCCCACCAGGGACGCCTTTTTTAGTTTCGAGAAGAGCACCATCGGGCGACTCTTGACGATTCGGCTGCTTACTTGGCGCCGAACACACCGAAACGCTGCTTGAAGCGGTCGATACGGCCGCCAGCGTCCAGTACTTTCTGCTTACCGGTGTAGAACGGGTGGCACTCAGAGCAAACGTCGAGGCTCAGAGGCTTGGCCAGAGTCGAGCGAGTCTGGATAACGTTACCGCAGCTGCAAGTAGCTTCGATAGCGACGTATTCTGGATGGATATCGGCTTTCATCGGGTATTCCTCAATAATGTGTGCCGCCACCTAACCGGATGTCAGGTACCGCACGGAACGGGTTGCGGACTATACCAGACCCACAAACCCACGCAAGCAGTGTAAAGCACCGGCTGTCGCTTGATCACATGCTAATATTCGGCTCCTTCTCACCGGGAGCCTGTGTGTGAACCACGCTATCTTGCGCCTCGCATTGCCTTCGCCACTGCGCCGACTATTCGACTACCTGCCGCCTGCAGGCGTCGCGCTTGAGGCTTTGCAGCCAGGTGCCCGGCTGCGCGTGCCGTTTGGCCGCCGTGAGATGGTCGGTATTCTGGTTGAGGTCTGTGAACATAGCGACATACCAGCCGACAAGTTGAAACCGGCACTGGAGCTGCTTGATCCACAATCAGCGCTGCCCAGCGCATTTTTCAAATTTTGCCTGTGGACGGCACAGTATTACCAACACAGCCTGGGCGACACCTTCAGTTGGGCGCTGCCAATCCTGCTACGCCAGGGTGAACCCGCTCAGGCGCGCCAGGAACGCTTTTGGCTGGCCAATGATGGCGCCAGCATCGACGACCCGCGCCTGAGCCGCGCACCGCGCCAGCGTGATGCCTTGAAAACCATCGCCCAACACCCGCATGGTGTCGCACATGGTTTGCTCAGCCAGTTACAACTCAGCAAAGACAGCCTTGAGTTGCTCCGCGATAAGGATCTGGTACGCGTCGAGGTGCGACGCCACGCCGCCCATCCGCGACCAAGCAACTGGCTGGCGCAGCCCGAACTGAGCTTGAACCCCGAACAAAGCGCGGCCGCCACGGCGATTCGCTCAGGGCTTGGTAGTTTTAACACCTACCTGCTCGCAGGCGTCACCGGCAGCGGCAAGACCGAAGTCTACTTGCAACTCATCCGCGAAACGCTGGAGGCTGGCAAGCAGGCGCTGATCTTGATTCCCGAGATCAATCTAGGCCCACAAACCCTGGAGCGCTTCGAACGGCGCTTCAATGCCCGCATCGCTTTACTGCACTCGGCCGTCAATGACCGCGACCGCCTCGACGCCTGGCTGGCGGCGCGCGACGGCGAGGCCGACATTATTATCGGTACTCGCTCGGCACTGTTTACGCCGATGAAGAATCCAGGGCTGATCATTATCGATGAGGAGCACGACGCCTCCTACAAGCAACAAGAAGGCCTGCGCTACCACGCCCGTGACTTGGCCATTGTCCGCGCCCACCAAGAAAACATCCCGATTGTGCTCGGCTCGGCCACGCCCTCTCTTGAAAGCCTGCACAACGCCAACATCGGCCGCTACGCCCTGCTGCGCCTCAACCAGCGCGCGGGAAGCGCCAAGGCACCGAAGTTCCTGCGGCTCGACGTAAAGAGCTTGCCGCTCGACTCGGGAATTTCCGGCCCCATGCAGCAAGCCATTCGCAAAACCCTGGAGGCAGGCCAGCAAGTGTTGGTATTCCTCAACCGTCGCGGCTTTGCGCCGACCCTGCTCTGCCATGACTGTGGCTGGTTATCCGAGTGCCCGCGCTGCGATGCCCGGATGACGGTACACCAGCGCTCTCGCGAACTGCGCTGTCATCACTGCGGTCACGCTGAACGTCAACCGCACAACTGCCCGAAATGCCAAAGCGTCGACCTGCGTCCAGTCGGTGCCGGCACTGAACGCGCAGAAGAACGCCTGGAAATACTTTTCCCGGACGTTCCAGTGTTACGCGTCGACCGTGACAGCACTTCACGTAAAGATGCGATGAGCAAGCTGTTCAACACTGTCCAAAAAGGCGAACCCTGCATCTTGGTCGGCACCCAGATGCTTGCCAAAGGTCACCACTTCCCGCGGGTGACACTGGTGGCGATCCTGGATGCGGACGGCGGCCTGTTCTCCGCAGACTTCCGCGCCAGCGAGCGCATGGCCCAGTTGATCGTACAGGTTGCCGGGCGTGCAGGCCGCGCCGAAGAGCCGGGCAAGGTAATCATCCAAAGTCACCTGGCTGATCATCCGTTGCTGGTGCAACTCACCGAGCAAGGTTACTTTGCATTCGCCGAACAAGCCCTCAGCGAACGGCGCAGCGCAGGCTTACCGCCCTTTAGCCACTTGGCGCTGCTGCGCGCAGAAGCGCATAAACCGGGTCAGGCTGAAGGTTTTCTCGATCAGGCCTGCACCGAGGCCGAGTTACAGCTTGAAGAACTGCAACTGGGCGGCATCGAATTACTGGGGCCTGTACCCGCACCAATGGAGCGTCGAGCTGGGCGTTACCGTGCGCAACTTCTAATCCAAAGTAATGCCCGAGTGCCCCTGCACCGTTTGCTTAACAGCTGGCTCAACGCGCTGGAACAAATGCCCAGCGGCCGAGCGGTGCGCTGGTCGCTGGATGTCGATCCAATAGACCTGTTCTAATCGCCAAGGCTAGATTACCGGCATCAACACGCTAGGCTTAAATGAGCAAAGCGATCAGGGTTTTAACCACCGCAGAGTGCTTTGCCCTTGATGCGAGCCCCCCAAGCTGCCGATAATGTGCAGTTTTCAACCAGTGCCCCACGCGCAGCCGCGCCAGATCGGCCGACAGAGCAGACCATGAAAGACAGCATTCGCCACCTGATTCAACAAGCCCTGACCGTCCTGACCGCTGACGGCGTGCTGCCAGAAGGCTTGACCCCGACGATCCAGGTGGAGAACACCAAAGACAAGAGCAACGGGGACTTCGCCAGTAACATTGCCATGATGTTGGCCAAGCCTGCGGGTATGAAACCGCGCGATCTGGCTGAAAAGCTGGTTGCCGCGCTACCGGCCGACCCACAAATCAACAAGGTCGAGATTGCCGGCCCCGGCTTTCTCAATTTTTATCAGAACAACGCCGCACTGGCTCAGCGTCTTGAGGCAGCTCTTGCGGACTCGCACCTCAATGTACGCAAGGCCGGCGCAACGCAACGGGTTGTTGTCGACCTGTCGTCACCGAACCTGGCCAAAGAAATGCACGTTGGGCACCTACGTTCGACCATCATTGGTGACGCCGTGGCGCGCGTGCTCGAGTTTCTCGGCGATGAGGTCATCCGCCAAAACCACGTGGGCGACTGGGGCACCCAGTTCGGCATGCTGCTGGCCTACATGGAAGAAAACCCTGAAGCAGCCCAAAGCGAGCTGTCCGACCTTGAAGTCTTCTACCGCGCCGCGAAAAAGCGTTTCGATGAGTCAGAAGACTTCGCCAACCGCGCCCGCGAGTTGGTGGTTCAGTTGCAAGCCGGTGAGCCTGAGTGCATGCGCTTGTGGAACCGCTTCAATGAGATCTCACTGAGCCACTGCCAGAAAGCCTACGACCGCCTCAACGTCAAACTGAGCCCAGCCGATGTTCGCGGTGAAAGCGCCTACAACGATGACCTGGCCAATGTCGTCGCAGACCTGCAAAGCAAGGGCCTGCTCAGCGAAAGCGAAGGCGCCAAGTGCGTATTCCTCGACGAATTCAAAAACGCTGAAGGCAATCCATTGCCGGTAATAGTGCAGAAAGCCGGTGGCGGTTACCTGTACTCGACCACCGACCTTGCGGCCATGCGTTATCGCAGCCAGACGCTCAAGGCTGATCGTGCCCTGTATTTTGTCGACCAACGCCAGGCGCTGCATTTCCAGATGGCATTTGAGGTGGCGCGTCGCGCCGAGTTTGTTGCCCCGCACATGCAGCTCGAACACATGGGCTTTGGCACCATGAACGGCGCAGACGGCCGCCCCTTCAAGACCCGCGATGGCGGTACGGTAAAATTGATCGACTTGCTCGACGAGGCCGAAGAACGCGCCTATCAGTTGGTCAAAGCGAAAAACCCCGATATCGCCGAAGATGAGCTGCGCACTATTGCCCACGCCGTTGGCATCGGTGCGGTTAAGTACGCCGACCTGTCAAAGCATCGCACCAGCGACTACAGCTTCAACTTCGAGCTGATGCTCAGCTTTGAAGGCAACACCGCGCCCTATTTGCTCTACGCCTACACCCGTGTCGCCAGCGTACTGCGCAAGCTCGGCAAATCATTTGACGAGATCAAGGGCCCGCTCGACCTGCAGGCGCCACAAGAAATCGACTTGGCAGGCAAGCTTGCCCAGTTTGGCGAAGTACTCAACAGCGTTGCCGACAAAGGCACTCCGCATATTCTCTGCACCTACCTTTACGATGTGGCAGGCCTGTTCTCAAGCTTCTACGAGCACTGCCCGATCATCAACGCCGAAACCCCGCAAGCCCAGCAAAGCCGCCTGCGACTGGCGGCACTGAGCGGCCGAACACTTAAACAAGGTCTGCAGTTACTTGGCCTGGAAACATTGGAGCGCATGTAAGTGGCAGCCCGCAAAAAACCGGCCCCCAAGCGCGGGGCCAGTCGCTATAAAGCACCCGCAAAGAAACCCATTCCCGGATGGATCTGGCTCGCCTGTGGCTTGGCCATCGGCGTGTTTGTAATGCTCCTGATGAACCTCAAGCCCGGCAGCGGCGAAGTGCAACGCGATCGCACAGAGCAGGCGCGCAACGCAAAACCAGCCAAACCTGTTGCCAAGCCTGAAGCAAGCAAGCCCAAGTATGACTTCTACACCTTGCTGCCCGAGTCAGAAGTCATAGTGCCGCCTGAAGCGGTGCCGCCAAGCCAGCCAGCGCAGAAACCGGTAACCCCTGCAGAAGCTGCAAAGATCGATGCTGCGCGAGCTGAAGCGGCGCTCAAGGGTGAAACGCCACCACCGCCACCGGTCATCGCCCAAGTGGCACCGGTGACGACTCAGTTTTTCCTGCAGGCCGGCTCGTTCCGGCGCAAGGACGACGCTGAAAGCGTGCGGGCGCAGATCACCCTGCTCGGGCAAAACGTACGAGTAGAAGCCGGCACAGTCAAAGACGAAACCTGGCACCGCGTTTTAGTCGGGCCCTTCTCGTCGCGCGAGCAGCTGTCGCAATCGCAAAAAACCTTGGCCGCCAACGGTTTTAGCAACCTGTTGCTGCAACAACGCCAGGCCAACTAGGCACTGGCTACACATCAGGCATGACCGGCTGAACACAGCCGGTCAGTAATGATCTGTTACGCCCATCAACAACCATTCAGGCAAAAATCCCCTCGCCCAGGTTGAAAAGCCGCCACCGCCCCCCCATTTGTTTCTACATTGGGCATTTTCGCCCCGCAGCGTGGAGACTCTCCCCTTGACCACAATCGTATCAGTGCGCCGCCACGGCAAAGTCGTCATGGGCGGCGACGGCCAGGTTTCCTTGGGTAATACCGTGATGAAAGGCAACGCGAAAAAAGTTCGCCGCCTGTACCACGGCCAGGTCCTTGCAGGTTTCGCAGGCGCAACTGCAGACGCCTTCACCTTGTTTGAACGTTTTGAAGGCAAGCTGGAAAAACATCAGGGCCATTTGGTCCGTGCCGCTGTTGAGCTGGCAAAAGACTGGCGGACCGACCGCTCACTAAGCCGCCTCGAAGCCATGCTCGCGGTCGCCAACAAAGATGCCTCGCTAATCATCACCGGCAATGGCGATGTGGTTGAACCTGAACACGGCTTGATCGCCATGGGCTCTGGCGGTGGATTCGCCCAGGCCGCGGCAATCGCCCTGCTGCAAAATACCGAGGAGATGTCAGCGCGCGAAGTGGCTGAAAGCGCCCTCAACATTGCCGCCTCTATTTGTGTGTTCACCAATCAGAATTTGACTATCGAGGAACTGGACTCGGCGGTTTAACCCGCCTGAGCGCCGTTTGGAGCCTATTACCCATGTCCATGACACCCCGTGAAATTGTCCACGAACTCAATCGCCACATCATTGGCCAGGATGATGCCAAGCGCGCCGTCGCGATTGCCTTGCGCAACCGCTGGAGACGCATGCAGCTGCCTGCTGAATTGCGTGCGGAAGTCACTCCCAAGAACATCCTGATGATTGGTCCAACGGGGATCGGTAAAACCGAAATCGCCCGCCGCCTGGCCAAGTTGGCCAACGCTCCGTTCCTGAAGGTGGAAGCGACCAAGTTCACCGAAGTGGGCTATGTTGGCCGCGATGTCGAGTCGATCATTCGCGATTTGGCCGATGCAGCACTGAAAATGCTCCGCGAGCAGGAAATCATCCGCGTGCGCCACCGTGCCGAAGATGCCGCGGAAGATCGCATCCTCGACGCCCTGCTCCCGCCTGCGCGCACTGGATTCCAGGAAGAAGCAGCACCGAGCACTGACTCCAACACCCGCCAACTGTTCCGCAAGCGCTTGCGTGAAGGCGAGTTGGATGACAAAGAAATCGATATCGAAGTCGCCGATAGCCCAGCCGGTATTGAAATCATGACCCCGCCGGGCATGGAGGAAATGACCAGCCAGCTGCAAAACCTGTTCTCGAACATGGGCAAGGGCAAGACCAAAAGCCGCAAGCTCAAGGTCAAGGACGCCTTGAAGATGGTCCGCGACGAGGAGGCGGCACGCCTGGTCAATGAGGAAGAGCTCAAGACCCGCGCCCTGGAAGCCGTTGAGCAGCATGGCATTGTCTTTATCGACGAAATCGACAAGGTCGCCAAGCGTGGCAACACCGGCGGCGCCGATGTATCGCGCGAAGGCGTCCAGCGCGACTTGCTGCCGCTGATCGAAGGTTGCACCGTCAATACCAAGCTGGGCATGGTCAAGACCGACCACATCCTGTTTATTGCCTCTGGCGCCTTCCATCTCAGCAAGCCAAGCGACCTGGTGCCGGAGTTGCAGGGCCGCCTGCCGATTCGGGTCGAGCTCAAGGCCCTGAGCCCGGAAGATTTCGAGCGCATCCTCACCGAGCCGCATGCCTCGCTCACCGAGCAATATGCAGCACTGCTCAACACAGAAGGGCTGGGTATTGAGTTTCTCGGCGACGGTATAAAGCGCATCGCCGAGATCGCCTGGCAGGTCAACGAAAAGACCGAAAATATTGGTGCCCGGCGCCTGCACACCTTGCTTGAGCGCCTGCTCGAAGAAGTGTCGTTCAGCGCTGGCGATATGGCGGCCGAGCATACTGGCAAGCCAATCCAGATCGATGCAGCCTACGTCAACAGCCACTTGGGCGACCTGGCTGAAGACGAAGACCTGTCGCGCTATATTCTCTAACTATGTCGTAGGGTGGGTAATGCTTTTTTGCCCACCAAACTGGCTAGACTGTAGGGTGGATGATGCTTTCATCCGCCCTTTTGCCAGCAGGCAGTTGAGCAAATGGCGGACAAGCTTCGCCTTGTCGCACCCTACGCAATACCAATGACTGCTTTTAACCTATGCAAGGCGTAAGCAATGACCATGGCGAAAATCCCCAGCGCAATCGAACTGCACAAAGCATCGAAAACCCTGACGCTGAAATACGCCGAGGACAGCTACACCTTGTCCGCCGAATTCCTACGCGTCCACTCTCCCTCAGCCGAGGTGCAGGGCCATGGCAACCCAATACTGCAAACCGGCAAGATCAACGTCGGCTTGAGCCGCATCGAACCCGCCGGCAATTACGCACTAAAACTGTGCTTCGACGACGGCCATGACAGCGGTCTGTACAGCTGGGACTATCTGTATCAGCTTGCCACTCGTCAGGAACAGCTCTGGGCAGACTATCTTGCCGAACTGCAAGCCGCCGGAAAGTCACGCGACCCCAACGAGTCAATTGTCCGACTCATGCAGTAGCAACCACGGCCTGCCGCACAGAACACCGCGCACCAAAGCTGTTATTTCAGCGCCCTCGATCGACGCCTCGTGCACAGTTAGAACGCATTTTCTAATCTCTGAAGGCATACTGCTGCCAAGCAGAAGCTGCACACGCCTTGCGTAAAGTTAAAAACTCGGGTAACCAAGTAACTGGCAAGTTACCTGCATCTGGAGCCCCAGATGCACACAGTAGTGATATTAATTGCACACGGTAACCCGAGTCATACCGAGTCCTGCATTATGTCCATGCGCATCATGCAGCGGCGGTAGGTGTCTCAGGACAATGGAGCGTCAAATGGCTGATAAAAATAATGATGCCCTGAAGCAACAAGCTTCAGAACATACCCTTGGCCTTAATCCCGTTGTTGGGATCCGCGGTAAAGACCTGCTGACAACGGCGCGGATGGTTCTGTCCCTGGCGCTTAAACAACCTTTGCACAGCGCCAAGCACGTCGCGCATTTTGGTCTTGAGCTCAAGAACGTCATGTTTGGCCAGTCTGACCTGGAGGCCGACCCGACCGACCGGCGTTTTAGTGACCCGGCCTGGAGCCAGAACCCGCTCTATCGGCGCTACCTGCAAACCTACCTTGCCTGGCGCAAGGAACTGCACCAGTGGATCGACGAAAGCACCTTGTCGCCACAGGATGCCAGCCGTGGCCATTTCGTGGTCAACCTCATGACCGAAGCCATGGCGCCCAGCAACTCCCTAGCCAACCCAATGGCGGTCAAGCGCTTCTTTGAAACGGGCGGCAAAAGCCTGCTCGACGGCCTCTCCCATCTCGCCAAGGACCTGGTCAATAACGGCGGTATGCCGAGCCAGGTCAATATGTCGGCCTTTGAGGTGGGTAAGAATCTGGCGACTACTGAAGGCGCCGTGGTCTTTCGCAATGACCTGCTCGAACTGATCCAGTACGCCCCCGTCACCGAGCAAGTTCACCAGCGACCGCTGCTGGTGGTGCCACCGCAGATCAACAAATTCTATGTATTCGACTTGTCGGCGGAAAAAAGCGTCGCCCGCTTTCTCCTGCGCAGCAGCGTGCAAACCTTCGTCGTCAGCTGGCGCAACCCGACCAAAGCCCAGCGCGAGTGGGGCCTGAGCACCTACATCGAAGCCCTTAAACAAGCGATCGATGTGGTATGCGCCATTACCGGCAGCAAAGATATCAACATGCTCGGCGCCTGTTCCGGCGGCTTGACCACCACCTCCTTGCTCGGCCACTACGCTGCGCTGGGCGAGCAGAAAGTCCATGCCTTGACCCTGCTGGTGAGTGTGCTCGATACCCAGATGGATACCCAGGTCGCGCTGTTTGCCGATGAGAAAACCCTTGAGGCTGCCAAGCGCCGCTCGTATCAAGCGGGTGTGCTCGAGGGCAGCGACATGGCCAAGGTATTTGCCTGGATGCGGCCCAATGACCTGATCTGGAATTACTGGGTCAACAACTATCTATTGGGTAATGAGCCGCCAGTTTTCGACATCCTGTACTGGAACAACGACACCACGCGCTTGCCGGCAGCCTTGCATGGCGAGTTCATTGACATGTTCGTGACCAATCCATTGACGCGCGCGGGCGCACTCGAAGTCTGCGGCACGCCGATCGACCTGAAACAGGTTACAAGCGATCTATTTTGCGTTGCAGGCACCACTGACCACATCACGCCTTGGGAATCTTGCTACAAGTCAGCCAAGTTATTTGGAGGTGAATGCGAGTTTGTTCTGTCCAACAGCGGCCACATCCAGAGCATTCTCAATCCGCCGGGCAACCCCAAGTCACGCTACATGACCAATAGCGAAATGCCTGATGACGCCAAAGACTGGCAGGCCAGCGCAACCAAACATACTGATTCCTGGTGGCTGCACTGGCAACAGTGGCTCGCGCAGCGCTCAGGGGAAACCAAACCGGCGAAAGCCCAGCTAGGCAATAAAAAATACCCGGCAGCTGAAGCCGCACCGGGCACATATGTACACGAACGTTAACTAATTGCGCACTGCGCACCCATGCCTGCAGCGCAACCGAGCGCTGCTCGCTGAAACTCAGCGGACCAGGATTCTCTGGTGGCTATAGCCGGGACCGTCCAATTCAACGGTTTAACTGATAGGGTTATGCGTATGTCGCTACCATTTGTATTTCGTACCATCGAACTGGATGGCCAGACAATCCGGACTGCTGTTCGGCCCGGGAATAGCAAGATAGCGCCGCTGTTGATCTTCAATGGTATCGGCGCCAACCTTGAACTGGTCATGCCGTTCGTTAAAGCGCTCGACCCTGAGCTCGAAGTCATTGCCTTCGATGTGCCCGGTGTGGGCGGCTCATCCACGCCGAGCACGCCGTACCGCTTCCCCGGACTGGCCAAGCTCGCGGCGCGGATGCTCGACTACCTCGACTACGGCCAGGTCAATGTGATCGGCGTATCCTGGGGCGGCGCATTAGCCCAGCAATTCGCCTACGACTACCCTGAACGCTGTAAAAAGCTGGTATTGGCAGCGACCTCAGCCGGTGCATTTATGGTTCCGGGCAAACCTAAGGTATTGCTGCGCATGGCCAGCCCGCGGCGCTATATCCAACCGTCATACGGAGTGCAAATCGCGCCAACTATCTACGGCGGCGCCTTCCGTCGCGATCCAAAACTGGCCATGGCCCATGCCAGTAAAGTGCGCTCATCCGGCAAAGTCGGTTATTACTGGCAGCTGTTCGCAGGACTGGGCTGGACCAGCATCCATTGGCTGCACAAGATTCACCAACCGACCTTGGTGCTGGCTGGCGATGACGACCCGATCATCCCCTTGATCAATATGCGCATGCTGGCCTGGCGCATTCCCAATGCGGAACTGCATGTGATTGATGACGGTCACCTGTTTCTGGTGACCCGGGCAGAAACGGTTGCACCACTGATCATGAAGTTCCTTGATGAAGAGCGCCAACGCGCGGTCATGCACCCGGTTCCTGTCGCTGCATCATCTCACTAGCCGTACAGCCTGATTAAAGCGTGCGCCGTCATCTGACTGTCGCACTCTTGTAGTGCTCGCCCCCTATAGTTGACTCATTTAAGGGCTCTGTATTTTTTGCCTCAGAGCCCCGCAGGCTCTGCAATGCAGCTTTGCCTACATTGGTACAAGCCTTGCTGCTCAAACAACACAATGAGTCCTGACACCCGGATATGCCTTCACCTTTTGCTTACCGCTGTGAATGCTCAGCGGCAAAGCCAAGGAAATGGATACAAGGATTCGCAGCGTAATAACGACGGAGTGTTATTTCATGCCTGATAAAATTAACAAAAGCGGCTTGCCAAGTTCAGCCAGAGCCATGAATGCGCAAAACGCTATTTCCGGCCTTCGCGGCCGCGATGTTATTTCCACATTCCGGGTCTTGGCGCTTCAGGGACTCAAGCAGCCAGTGCACAGCGCCAAGCACCTGCTGGCGTTTGGCGGTCAACTAGGTCGCGTACTGGTGGGCGATACACCGCACAAGGTCAACCCGCATGACAGCCGCTTCAGTGATCCGACCTGGCACCACAACCCCTTCTATCGCCGCAGCTTGCAAGCCTATCTGGCATGGCAAAAACAACTGAACAGCTGGATAGATGAAAGCGCCTTGTCAGCCGATGACCGCACACGCGCGCGCTTTGTATCATCATTGCTGAACGATGCGCTGTCGCCGTCCAACAGCCTGCTCAATCCACTGGCCTTGAAAGAACTTTTCAACAGTGGCGGCAGCAGCATTTTCAAAGGACTCAACCATCTATTTGACGACTTGCTGAACAACGGCGGCATGCCCAGCCAGGTCAGCAAACATGCATTTGAGGTCGGTCGGAACCTGGCGACGACACCTGGCTCGGTGGTGTTTCGCAATGAAATGCTGGAGCTGATCCAATACAAGCCAATGAGCGAAAAACAGTACGCCAAGCCGCTGTTGATTGTGCCGCCGCAAATCAACAAGTACTACATTTTCGACCTCTCGCCCGAGAAAAGCTTTATCCAGTACGCCCTGAAAAACAACCTGCAAACCTTTGTTGTCAGTTGGCGTAATCCAGACCCGCAACACCGCGAGTGGGGCCTTTCAAGTTATGTACAAGCCCTTGAAGAAGCGCTCGATGTCTGCCGCGCCATCACCGGCAGCAAGGACGTTAACCTGCTCGGTGCCTGTGCTGGCGGGCTGACCATTGCTGCATTGCAAGGGCACCTGCAGGCCAAACGGCAGCTGCGGAAAATTTCCAGTGCGACTTACATGGTCAGCCTGCTCGACAGCCAGATCGAAAGCCCGGCCATGCTATTTGCCGACGAGAAAACCCTAGAAGCAGCCAAGCGTCGTTCCTACCAACAAGGCGTGCTCGACGGACGTGACATGGCCAAGGTGTTTGCCTGGATGCGGCCCAACGACTTGATCTGGAATTACTGGGTCAACAACTACCTGATGGGCAAGCAACCGCCCGCGTTCGACATCCTGTACTGGAATAACGACAACACGCGCCTGCCAGCAGCACTGCATGGCGACTTGATCGAGTTCTTCAAGTACAACCCCTTGACCCGTGCCGGCGCCCTGGAAATTTGTGGCACGCCGATAGACATGCAGAAGGTCAACGTCGACAGCTTCAACATCGCTGGGATCAACGACCACATCACGCCCTGGGATGCGGTCTATCGCTCGACCTTGCTTTTGGGCGGCAACCGGCGCTTTATCTTGTCCAATAGCGGGCATATCCAAAGCATTCTCAATCCGCCCGGCAACCCAAAAGCCAACTTCTTCGAAAACCCAAAGCTGACCTCCGACCCACGCGCCTGGTACCACGACGCGAAAAATCAGCAAGGCAGTTGGTGGCCGCAATGGCTGGAGTGGATCCAGGCTCGCTCTGGCACTGAGCACGAAACCATCATGGCCATCGGCGACCAAAATCATCCGCTGCTGGCTGATGCGCCCGGTAACTATGTGCATGTGCGCTAAGACGCCGAACAGCTGAGGGGCGCGTATTGCAATCGCAAAAGGCTCGCCCCGGATGCGCGGACACAATTCGCTACTGTTCGAAATCCCGTGGCACAGTTATCTTCAAGGCATGAGCATCAAGATTAAGAAATCAGCATGAAAACTCGTGAACGGATTCTCGAATGCGCCCTGATGCTGTTCAATCAGGAGGGTGAGCCTAATGTCTCAACCCTTGAAATTGCCAACGAGCTCGGCATCAGCCCGGGCAACCTGTATTACCACTTCCATGGCAAGGAACCCTTGATCATTGGATTGTTTGAACGTTTTCAGGCCGAGCTTGCACCTTTGCTCGACCCGCCTGAGGACGCGCAGCTGGACGTTGAAGATTACTGGCTATTCCTGCACCTGATTGCCGAGCGAATGGCCCACTACCGCTTCCTCTTTCAGGACTTGTCCAACCTGACTGGGCGCCTGCCCAAGATTGCCCGTGGCATGCGCCACTGGCTAAATGCACTAAAACGCACGCTGGCCGCTCTACTGGCGCGACTCAAGGCCGAAAACCAGTTGCTTAGTGATACCCAATCACTTGGCCAGTTGGTTGAGCAGATAACCCTGACACTGCTGTTCTCGCTCGACTACCAGCGCATTATTGGCAGTGAAGGCGAAAGCCGCCTGGTGGTTTATCAAGTCATGATGCTGGTCGCGCCACACCTGAGCACCGAGTCGCGCTTTGCCGCCGAGCACTTGGCTCAACGCTACCTTGAAAGCTAATTCACAGATAACAAAAAGCCCGGCACTGATGCCGGGCTTTTTGTTTTACCGCTAAAGGCTTACGACTGTGTAGTCGGCGTTACTGGCGTTGCCGCCGGTGTAGCTGCGGCTGGTGTAGCAGGTGTAGCCGGAGCCGCTGGCGTGGCTGAAGCGGCAGGCTTGGCCACAGCGGGCTTGGCTGCAGGTTTAGCAGCTGGTTTACGCGCTGCTGGTTTCTTTGCCGCTGGCTTGGCAGCTGGTTTAGCAGCTGCTTTGACCGCAGGTTTTGCTGCAGCCTTGGCTGCGGGTTTAGCCGCCGGCTTGGCCGCCGCTTTTGCGGCAGGTTTAGCAGCAGCCTTTGGCGCTGGTTTTGCGGCAGGCTTGGCGGCTGGCTTAGCAGCGGCCTTGGCCACAGGCTTTTTCGCTGCAGGCTTGGCAACGGGTTTAGCCGCCGCCTTTGGCGCTGGCTTGGCCGCAGTTTTAGGAGCAGGTTTAGCTGCGGGCTTGACTGACTTTACCGAGACGCCAGTGAGCTTTTCGATTTGCTTGGTCAGGCTTTCAACTTTGGCGTTCAGTGCTTTGACTTCATTGCGGCTCGGAACCCCAAGACGTGAAATCGCATTGTTCAAACGCTTGTCAAAAGCCTCTTCCAGCTCGCCCCACTTGCCGATGGCCTTGCCACGTACTTCTTCAACGCGCGACCTGGCAGAGCCTACACGTGCGTCAACCGAAGATTTAGCAGCGTCAACCTGTTTGTCGACTTCAGTCTTGGCTTGCTTCTCAGCTTTCTCACCATCCTTGACCAGCGTATCGAACAGCTTGGTGCCATCCTTGCTGACTTTGGAGTAGGCGCCCAAACCGGCAAGCCAAATTTGGCGTGAATATTTTTCTACGCCGCCGATCCACGAACTAGCTTCTTTTTCGACTTTCTTCTTAACAGCCATTCGACTCTCCTTATTTGGTACGCGAGACGTGATCAAGCAATGCACTCAACTCATCCAGCTTAGCAGAGAGAACATCGATGTCCTGCTTCGACGGAATACCAATACGGTTCAGAGCAGAGGCAACACGAGTGTCGAATGCCTTCTCGATTTTGTCGAGTTGCAATTCCACCTTGCCTTTGACGCTGCTGACATTACTGCGCACGCTGTTCTTGGCGCTGTCGATCTGGCTATTGGCCGCATCGACTTGTTGATCAACGATTTTCTTGCCTTTTTGCTCGACGCTCTCACCGGACTTGATCAGGTCTTTCAGGTACTCGGCGCCTTCCTGACCGGCTTTGGCATATGCACCCAAACCCGCCAGCCAGATTTTCCGCGCATAGACTTTGGCGTCGCTCAGCACGGAAGCTTTGTCTTCGACCACAACTTTCTTTTTGATAGCAACTTTGGACATGGTGCACCTCACTCAGAAATTAAGAGGAAACGCCCACGAAGTGCAGGCTTGAGACACACCATATCGATGAAAATTAGAAACCACATACTAAGAGCTGTATTTAATACGCAACCCCAAACGACTAGGCGCTGAGGTGCTTATCCAACACCTGCTCAATCTCACGCTTGATAGTTCCGCTCAAGGCCGAAAGCATTAAGCCAAGGTTTAGCTGCACACGAACCTGATCCTCGCCCACCTCGATTCGACCATCAGCGCCGCTACGCTTGAACTCGAGCACATCATCTTTCCACTGATAGCGCACGCCATACTCGTTGGCCAGGCGCTGCGCCAGATACTCCGCTTTCTCGCGGGCGGCTTCACGGCCCAGTGAATGGGGGCGTTGAATGTCAATTTTGGCCATTGGGTTCCTCGTGGCTGCGACCTTATTTGGCCAGACTATAGCAGGCCTGTTGGTCGCTCTGCTCGCGGCCATGCAGCGCATGCCAAGACATAAGCCTCGTCGCAGGTTTAGAATGTAGCCCACTATGATTCAAGTGAGCGCAACATGAACGATCCGCGCAAGAACAGCGACAGCGAACCGACCACACACTTTGGCTTTAAAGACGTACCAGAAAGCCAAAAAGCTGAAAAAGTCGCAGAAGTGTTCCACTCGGTGGCTGCAAAATACGATGTCATGAATGATCTGCTTTCAGGCGGCATGCATCGCCTGTGGAAGCGCTTCACCATTGAACTGTCCGGCGTTCGGGTCGGCAACAAGGTGCTCGACATCGCTGGCGGCACTGGCGACCTCACTCGCCAGTTTTCACGCTTGGTGGGGCCTACCGGCGAAGTAGTGCTGGCCGACATCAATGACTCCATGCTCAAGGTCGGTCGCGACCGCCTGCTAGATCGCGGTGTTGCCAATAACGTCCAGTTTGTCCAGGCAGATGCTGAAAAGCTGCCATTCCCGGACAATCACTTTGATTGCGTGACCATCGCCTTTGGCCTGCGCAACGTGACCCACAAAGAAGATGCCATCCGCTCCATGCTGCGGGTACTCAAGCCGGGCGGGCGCCTGCTGATTCTTGAGTTCTCCAAGCCATCGAGCGCCTTGCTGTCGAAAATTTACGACCGCTACTCGTTCACCGTCATGCCGCTGATGGGCAAGTTGATCACCAATGACTCAGAAAGCTATCGCTATCTGGCCGAGTCGATCCGCATGCACCCCGACCAGGACACGCTGAAGGCGATGATGATTGATGCCGGTTTTGAGCGCACCACGTACCACAACATGACCGGCGGTATCGTAGCGCTGCACCGGGGTATCAAGCCCTGATGCTGCTGAGCGGGCTACTGGCCGGGGTTGAAACCGGCCTCAACCGGGTGCTGGCGATGGACAGCACGGCACTGCCGCGCCTTGAGCATTTGGCAGGCAAAGTGATTGCCGTGGACTGCCTGTCGCCAGCAATGAGCCTGTTTATCATGCCCGACGGTGAAGGCCTGATGCTTGCTGCACACTGGGAAGGTGAAGTCGATTGCCGGCTGCGTGCGCCAGCATCCAGCTTGATTCGCCTGGCCACCAGCCGTGACAAGACATCGGTGCTGCACAGCCCGGAAGTCGAACTCGACGGCGACAGCGCGGTGCTGCTTGATCTTGCTGCCGTGCTCCAAGACCTGGAGCTCGACTGGGAATACGAGCTGTCGCGCTGGCTTGGCCCAGTCGGCAGCCAATTGCTCGGTAGCCACCTGCGCAGCCGCGCCAGTTGGACCACACAAACACTGGATACCTTGCGTTTGAATCTCGCCGATTATCTCAGCGAAGAGTCGCGCACCTTGGTTGGCCAACGTGAAGCCAATGCACGCTTCGCCGAACTGGATGACCTGAAGTTAGCCCTCGACCGTCTCGATGCCCGCATCGAACGTCTCGCCCAACGTAATAAGCCCAACGAATGAAGCTGCTCGCCGCACGTCGCTTGTTCCGAATCCTGCGTGTAATCATCCGCTACCAGCTTGATGATTTACTCTTCGCCCTGCCGTTGCCACTGTGGCTGCGCGTGCTCAGCTATGCCCTGCCGTGGCGCTGGCTACCGCGCAAAGACCTGGGCCTGAGTCGTGGTGAACGATTGCGCCTGTCCCTTGAAGAGCTCGGGCCAATTTTTATCAAGTTTGGCCAACTGCTCTCCACCCGCCGCGATTTAATGCCGCTCGACGTCGCCGATGAGCTGAGCAAGCTGCAAGATCAAGTGCCGCCATTCGATCCAGCCCACTCCCTGGCGCTTATCGAAGAGCAGCTCGGTGCCAAGGTTGCTGACACCTTTGCCCGTTTTGATCCACAACCTCTGGCTTCCGCTTCAGTTGCTCAAGTTCACGCAGCGCGTCTGAAAACAGGCGAAGAAGTAGTAATCAAGGTTATTCGCCCCGGCCTCAAGCCAGTCATTCGCCAAGATATCGCCTGGCTGTTCATCATCGCCAAGGTGGCTGAAAAAGCCTCTGCAGATGCCCGCCGCCTGCGCCCGGTTGAAGTGGTCAGCGACTACGAGAAAACCATTTACGACGAACTGGACCTGCTGCGCGAGGCGGCGAACGCCAGTCAGCTGCGGCGCAACTTTGAAGGCTCGTCACTGCTCTACGTGCCGCAAATCTACTGGGACTATTGCCGCCCGAAAGTTTTGGTCATGGAGCGCATATATGGCATTCCGGTAACTGATCTGGCGACATTGGCGGATCAACGCACCGACATGAAGCTGCTGGCTGAGCGTGGGGTTGAGATTTTCTTTACCCAGGTCTTCGACCACAGCTTTTTCCATGCCGACATGCACCCAGGCAATATCTTCGTCAGCACCAGCCAACCCTGGAATCCGAAGTACATCGCCATCGATTGCGGCATCATCGGCAGCCTGACCCCAGAAGATCAGGACTATTTGGCGCGCAACCTGCTCGCATTCTTCAAACGCGACTATCGCCGCGTCGCCCAACTGCACATCGACTCGGGCTGGGTGCCGGCGCAAACCAAGGTCAATGATTTCGAAGCGGCGATTCGCACCGTTTGCGAGCCCATCTTCGAACGACCACTCAAGGATATTTCCTTCGGACAGTTGCTGATGCGCCTGTTCCAGACGGCTCGACGCTTCAACATGGAGGTCCAGCCGCAGTTGGTGCTGCTGCAAAAAACCTTGCTCAATATTGAAGGCTTGGGCCGCCAGCTCTACCCCGATCTTGACTTGTGGAGCACCGCCCAGCCGTTTCTGGAGCGCTGGATGCGTGAGCGCATCAGCCCGCTGCATCTGCTGCGTAACCTGCAGCAGCAAGCCGAACAAGTTCCACACCTGTCGCAGATTGCCCGCGATACACTGGAAAAACTCAATCAGCAACAGCTCACAGTCAAGACCGTTGAGCAAAGCTATTCAATCTGGCCTGCTCGCCTGATCGGCGCGGCCTTGATTGCAGGCGCAGTGAGCCAGGGGTTATCGCTTGAACTAATGGCTTGGCCGAGCTGGACGATGCTCGTCGCCGGCATTTATCTGGTGCTGCGCCGATAGCCACGCCTGAGCTGTACTGGCAAACTAGAGACTCGAAGAGCCCAAATTGGGCGGAACCTGTAATGAACGATTGGCTTGATGAAATAAACTGGAACAGCGATGGCTTGGTTCCAGCAATTGCCCAGGATCACCAAACTGGCCGCGTGCTAATGATGGCGTGGATGAACCGCGAAGCATTGGCGCTGACCGCCAGTGAAAACCGCGCTATTTACTGGTCACGCTCGCGCGGCAAGCTGTGGCGCAAAGGCGAAGAATCCGGGCACGTACAAAAGCTCCACGAGCTGCGCCTGGATTGCGATGCCGATGTGATCATCCTCAAAGTCGAGCAGCTCGGCGGGATCGCTTGCCACACCGGACGGGAAAGCTGTTTCTATCGCGTTTTTGAAAACGGCGCGTGGAAAACAGTCGACGCAGTGATCAAAGACCCAAAAGCAATTTATGCCGAAGGACACAGCCATGACTGATACCCTGACCCGCCTGGCTGAAGTACTTGAGGCGCGCAAAGGCGCAGCGGCAGATTCCTCCTACGTGGCGAGCCTGTATCATAAGGGCTTGAACAAGATTCTAGAGAAAGTCGGTGAAGAATCGGTTGAAACCATCATCGCCGCAAAGGATGCTGCAACCAGTGGCGATTGCAGCGACGTAATTTACGAAACAGCCGATCTGTGGTTTCACAGCATGGTTATGCTAGCCGCCCTTGGGCAACATCCCCAGGCCGTGCTGGACGAGTTGGATCGACGCTTTGGATTGTCCGGGCATGCAGAAAAAGCTGCACGCCCTGAGTCCTGAACCTTATTAAATCGGAGAGTGCATCATGGGTTTCGGTGGAATTAGCATTTGGCAACTTCTGATCATCCTGCTGATTGTGGTCATGCTGTTCGGCACCAAGCGTTTGAAAGGTGTCGGCTCTGACCTCGGTGACGCAATCAAGGGTTTCCGCAAGTCGATGGGTAATGAAGACGCGGACAAGCCGCCGGTTGAGGACGAAAAAGGCCAGACCTTTGACGCTCAGGCGCGCAAGGTTGAAGACCCGGCAAAGAAAGACTAAGCCCGCGCCAGACGCTCGCCTTAGCCAAATGGCCGCCTGATGCTGCGCCGGTTCAACGCGTAGCATTTGCTGGCTGTTTACCCGTTTTTCAGCAGGTCCTGTTTTACAGGTCCAAAGAGTCGCCTCATGTTTGATATCGGTTTCACTGAACTGCTTTTGTGCGGGCTTGTGGCGCTCGTGGTGCTCGGCCCTGAGCGCTTGCCGGGCGCAGTACGGACAGCGGGCTTATGGATTGGCCGGATTAAACGTAGCTTCAACGCGATCAAGGCTGATGTCGAGCGTGAGATTGGCGCAGATGAAATACGTCGCCAATTGCACAACGAGCAGATTCTCGACCTTGAGCGCGAAATGAAGTCAATGCGCAACGACATTCTCGCCCCGGGCAAAAGCTCAGAAAAACCGGCTGCCGCAACCCCGCAAACGACCACCAGCATCGAGCCAGCCAATGCGGCACCAGCCCCTTTTGGCGAATCACCTAGCCCAAGCTCGCCGGACGAGTCAGCGCCTGCGGCGACAACGCCAGACCCAGCGCCCAGCACGGCTGCCAGCCAGGATAAAGCCCAACAACCATGAGCCGTTTACCTGAACACGACGACGAAATGCCGCTCGTCTCGCACCTCACCGAACTGCGCACTCGCCTGCTGCGTTGTGTGTTGGCGATATTTGTCCTGTTTGCCGGGCTGTTTTACTTCTCGCAAGACATCTACGCGCTGGTAGCAGCGCCGCTTCGCACCTATTTGCCAGCGGGCGCGACCATGATCGCAACAGGCGTGGCGTCGCCGTTCCTGACCCCTTTCAAGCTGACCCTGATGGTTGCGCTGTTCCTGGCGATCCCGGTGATCCTGCACCAGATCTGGGGCTTTATCGCGCCCGGCCTGTACAAGCACGAAAAGCGCATTGCCGTGCCCTTGCTGATCTCCAGCATCCTGCTGTTCTACGGCGGCATGGCGTTCGCCTACTTCGTGGTCTTCCCGATCATGTTCGGCTTCTTCGCCAGCGTCACCCCGGAAGGGGTCGAGATGATGACGGACATCGGCCAATACCTCGACTTTGTATTGACCCTGTTCTTCGCCTTCGGCGTAGCCTTCGAGATTCCCGTCGCCACCTTTTTGCTGATCTGGGTGGGTATCGTTGATGTGCCGACCCTGCGCAAAGGCCGCCCCTACGTTGTGGTCGGCTGTTTTGCAATCGGCATGGTGCTGACGCCACCCGATGTTTTCTCGCAAACCCTGCTCGCCGTGCCGATGTGGATGCTGTTTGAGGCCGGTCTACTTTGCGGCGCAATGGTCAAGCGCCGTGAAGAACAAGAAGCCGAGACAGCTGAAGCCAGCGATAAAACCGATCAGCCGCCTGCTACCAAGCCGTGAACCTACTGCTGCTTGAAGACAGCGATTGCATTAGCGCCGACCAAGCCATCCTCAGCGGTCGGCGGCTAAAGCACATGCAGGAAGTGCATCGCGCCGAGGCCGGGGACAGCCTGCGTGTCGGTCGCATCAATGGGCTGATGGGCAATGCACAGATCCTGCAAATGGATGCACAGCAGGCGCATATCCGATTCGAGCTTGACCAAGCACCGCCAGCCAAACTACCACTAACCTTGCTGCTGGCACTGCCTCGCCCGAAAATGCTCCGCCGCGTGCTACAAGGCATCAGCTCGATGGGCGTTGCCCGCGTGGTACTGCTTAACAGTTACCGGGTTGAGAAAAGCTTCTGGCAGACGCCATTCCTGCAGCCAGAGGCCATTCGCGAGCAACTGATCCTGGGGCTGGAACAAGCCCGCGATACGGTGCTGCCCGAGATCAGCATCGAAAAGCGCTTCAAGCCTTTTGTCGAAGATCATCTGGCGCAGATGGTTGGCGACAGCCTGGGCCTGGTCGCTCATCCCGGTGATTACCCGCCATGTCCTCGCGCAGTGGAGCGCCCGGTAACGCTGGCCATAGGTCCCGAAGGCGGCTGGATTCCTTACGAAGTGGAAAAACTGCAGGAGTCAGGCTTGAACCCGGTTCAACTCGGCGAGCGCATCCTGCGCGTCGAAACCGCTGTTACCACGCTGCTCGCCCGCCTCTTTTAACAACGCTTAATCGCCAAGCGCACGCACCGACCAATGGGCAGGCAGCAGCTTGCCGCGATACTTTGGCGACTCCTCCAATTGCACATCCTGCGGCCGCAATGGCTCAGCACAGTGTGAACAGACCATCAGCCCATGCATCTGCTCGCCGCACGCCACATGACGATGGCGAATTGGCGCTTCGCCCGCCTCGCTCATATGCACATCCCCCCAATGCACCAGCGCCATGATTGCTGGATACAGGTCGCGACCCTTGGCGGTGAGGCGATATTCCTCGCGCACCGGCCGCTGTTGATAGGCCTGTTTGCTCAACACCTGCGCTTCAACCAGCTTCTTCAGGCGATCAGACAACAGGTGCCTGGTCACGCCGAGGCGTTGCTCAAAGTCATCAAAGCGACGAATCCCCATAAAACATTCGCGCAGCACCAGCAATGTCCAACGGTCGCCGACCACCGATAAGGTGCGGGCCAAGGAGCAAGGCTGCTGATCAAGTTCTTCCCAGCGCATAGGCCGCCTCCACAAATTATTGGATAAGAATAACTTGACAGGTTCTAAAATGGAACTGACTATTCAGGTTAGTTCCAAAAAAGAACCAACAATCGGAGCAGCCATGACAACTCAACGCAAAGCAGTCTTAGTAGTAGGCGCAGGTGACGCAACCGGTGGCGAGATCGCCAAACGATTTGCCCGTGAGGGATTCGTCGCCTGCGTGGCCCGGCGCAACGCGGAAAAACTTCAGCCCTTGGTCGATAGCATCGAACAAGCCGGCGGCGCCGCCCGGGCGTTCGGTTGCGATGCCCGTATTGAAGAACAAGTGATTGAGATGTTTGCCACCATTGAGCGTGAAATCGGCCCCTTGCACGCGGTGATCTTCAATATCGGCGCCAACGTGAATTTCTCCATCACCGAAACCACCGAGCGGGTGTACCGCAAGGTGTGGGAAATGGCGACACTAGCCGGCTTCCTGACCGGACGAGAGGCCGCCAAGGTGATGCTGCCACGCGGCCAAGGCACAATCATCTTTACTGGCGCAACGGCTTCACTGCGCGGCGGCAAAGGTTTTAGCGCCTTTGCCGGGGCCAAGTTTGCCTTGCGCGCACTCGCCCAAAGCATGGCCCGTGAGCTCGGCCCGCAAGGTATCCATGTGGCCCATCCGATTATCGATGGCGCCATCGACACTGCGTTTATCCGCGAAAACTTTCCGGAGCGTTACGCCCAGAAAGAGCAAGACGGCATTCTCAACCCCGAACATATCGCCGACAGCTACTGGCAATTGCATTGCCAGCCGCGCGACAGTTGGACCCATGAGCTGGATTTACGTCCCTGGATGGAAACCTTCTAAAGCCGCGCGCAAGTCAAAATACTAGGAGTGATTCGATGAGCAAACAGGTTGAGTTTTTCTTTGACTTCGGCAGCCCTGCCAGCTACCTGGCCTGGACCCAACTGCCAAAGATTGCAGCCAGCGCGGGCGCACAAATCAACTGGCGCCCCATGCTGCTGGGCGGTGTATTCAAAGCCACCGGTAACAGCTCACCGGTACAAGTCCCAGCCAAAGGTCGCTATATGCTGCAAGACCTTGGCCGCTTCGCCAAACGCTACAACGTACCCATGAGGTTTAACCCAAACTTCCCGATCAATACCCTGACCTTGATGCGCGGTGCGGCCGGTTACCTCGATGACGAGCGCTTTGGGCTGTTTGTCAAAGTCATATTCGAAGCGATGTGGGTAGACGCCAAGAACCTGGCCGATCCACAACAAATTGCAGAAGTGCTCACAGCAGCAGGCTTCGAGCCTGAAGAATTCGCGCGATTGGTTGCAGACGAGAGGGTCAAGGAGCGCTTGAAAGCCAATACCGAGGAAGCCATCCAGCGCGGTGTGTTTGGCGCACCGAGCTTTTTTGTCGACGGCGAACTGCACTTCGGCCAGGACCGCCTCGACTTTGTCGCCGAGGCGTTGGCACGCCAGTAGTTTTAAAGGCGTTGCTCAAAGACGGGCAACGCCTTTTTATCTAGCACTTTGGCATTCGCAATCAGGGCAAACTTTGTGGACATTTCGGTGGACAAGCTACGCGTTGTCACACCCTACTCGCTAAAGCTTATGTCTCAAGCAGGAAAGTCACGGGGCCATCGTTGGTCAACTGCACTTGCATGTCCGCGGCAAAGCGACCTGTGGCGACAATAGCGTGCTGGCTTCGCGCTTGTTCAACCAGCAAATCAAACAGCTCGGTTGCCAAAGCAGGAGGCGCGGCCGTCGAGAAGCTTGGGCGTAGGCCACTTTTGGTATCCGCCGCCAAGGTGAACTGCGATACCAGCAACAAGCCGCCAGCGACATCGGTCAATGAACAGTTCATCTTGCCATCGGCATCACTGAACACCCGGTACTTGAGCAACTTGTGCAGCATTTTGCTGACACTGGCTGGAGTGTCGTGTGGCTCAACGCCAACGAGCGCCAGCAAGCCTTGTTCAATCGCACCAACCACTTCGTTTTCAACCGTGACTTGCGCGCTGCTGACGCGCTGGATCAGGGCCTTCATGCTTCATCCGGTGCCAAATCAAGGATACGCCGGGCGACTTGATCTGCTGCGCGCACCAGGGCATCGGTAATTCCGACTTCAGCCGCTGCATGACCAGCATCGCGAATAATTTGCAGCTCACTGTTTGGCCAGTTCTGATGCAGCTCCCAGGCGTTGTCCAGCGGGCAGATCACATCATAGCGGCCGTGCACGATAATTCCGGGCAGATGGGCGATCTTGTGCATGTCGCGGATCAGCTGGTCGGGCTCAAGGAAGCCATTGTTGACGAAGTAATGGCTCTCGATTCGCGCAATTGACAAGGCCCGGTGTGAGTCAGAAAAGCGATCCACCACTTGCGGATTGGGTCTAAGTGTCGCGGTGCGACCTTCCCAGGTAGACCATGCCTTGGCGGCGTGCATCTGGGCGATCTGATCGCTCCCGGTCAGGCGCTTGTGAAAGGCCTGTACCAGGTCGCCACGCTCTTCCTGCGGAATCGGCGCGATGTAATCTTGCCAGTAATCCGGAAACAGGCGGCTGGCACCTTCTTGATAAAACCACTGCAACTCTTGCGGACGGCAGAGGAATATCCCGCGCAAAATTAATGCATGGACGCGCTCGGGATGCGCTTGGGCGTAAGCCAGGCCGAGGGTCGAGCCCCATGAACCGCCGAACAGCACCCACTTGTCGATGCCCAGGTGCTGGCGAATGGTTTCAAGGTCCGCGACCAAGTCCCAAGTGGTGTTTTTTTCAACGCTTGCATGGGGGGTTGAGCGTCCACAACCGCGCTGGTCGAAGGTGACAATGCGATACAGGTTCGGGTCAAAAAAACGCCTGCTCAGCGCATCACAGCCCGCCCCAGGACCGCCGTGGATAAACACCACGGGCAAACCATCCGGTGATCCGCTCTCGTCCACATAAAGCACATGCGGCGCCTCCACCGCCAGCTCGTGGCGGGCGTAGGGCTTAATCTCCGGATACAAGGTTTGCATGGTCAGCTCCTTTAATTTTTTTATACAGTGTCATCAGCACTGGCAGCGCATTGTGCCGGCCACCATGGAGTAGGGTTCGAGTATGCCTGTAAAACTAATCGCCTTGACGCTATTGATGAGTTTCACCCTACTCTGCGGCTGTGGTGCCAAAGAATCCCCACAGGCTGCACTAGACAAAGCGGTACAGCAACTTCAGGACAATCTTGAAGCGAAAAAGACCAGCGCGGTGATCGAGCAGTTGCACCCGGAGTTCGCAGCGCAGCAGCAGTTTGACCCTGACTGGGCCAAGCGCACCATGACCTTAATGTTCTTACGTTACAAAAAGGTCAACATCATCGCCTTGAGTAAAGACAGTCGAATTGACCCAACTTACAGCAGCAAAGCCTATACCGATGCCCAAGTCGCCCTCACCGGGGCAGAGGGATTGATCCCCGATAGCGCCCGACACTATGCGGTCAAACTTGAATGGTGGCTTGAAGGTGATACCTGGAAACTAGCACGGCTCGGCTGGCAATAATGCGCCCGACATTAAATTGAATGCCGGGCGCATCCGGTTATTGCTTAGGCATTTGTGCATCCGGCGTGCGCCAAATCAGATCCTCGGTGTCGTAGCCGCGGTCATGGGCCACTTCGAGCAATTTAGCGCGCTGCTCCGGGTCTAATTCAGTGCTACGCGAAAGCACCCACAAGTATTTGTGGTTAGGGCTGCCAACCAGCGCGTGCTGATAGTCATCATCCAGGTACAGCACCCAGTAATCACCCTTGGCCACACCGGGCAAAAGATCGCTGAACCAATTGTCGAAGCTCACCCAGAGCTTGTCGGTCTTGCCTTCGACCTGAGGCACTGCCTGGCCCACAGCCTCCTGCCATTTTCCTTCTGCGTCGCGGCACTTGTTAATGACGCTGACACTGCCGTCAGCCTGCAGCGCGTAATGCGCCTCGGACTGCTTGCAGTTGCGCTGGAAGAACATCGGCAAACGCGCCTGCTCATACCAAGTGCCCTGGTAACGCTCCAGATCAACCTTGTCTACAGTCTTGGGCGGCACGGCTCCGGTGCCAGAATTGGCGCAGCCCGCCAGCATTGCAGCGGCGCATACCCCTAAAAGAATGCGTTTCATAGTTTCCTCAGTTCAGGCCTTCACCTGAAAACATCATGACTTTGTCGCCGGCGTATTGAACGCTGATAAATTGCTTTCTATCGCCCCAGGTACAGCTCGACAACCCCATGGCGCCCGCGCAATCAGTTGGATCACCGAGCAATGCTTCAACCTCGGCTTTAGTCATTCCAGTTTTGAGTTTGGAATAGTTTTCCTGTGTGACTTTGCTGCATGCAGCCAGCACAACACAAAAACACAGCAACGCGAATTTACGCAGCGACATAACTAAAGCTCCCTGTTTATTAGTTAATCAAGCTTGGCATAGTCCATCATCTGCCGCATAGGACGTCAGAAACCCGAGCCGGGTTCCTGCAAAAATAACTGTTCTTGTTCAGTCGAGGGACGACCTAGAACCTTATTGCGATGCGGAAAGCGTTGAAAGCGCGCGATAATTCGATGATGACGCTCGGCGTAATCAAGATAATCGGCAAACAGTGCTTGTTCAGCCTGAGGGGCCTGGTCAAGAAGCCCAGCGAAGGCAGCAACCGCCTGATCCTGCAGGCGCAGGTCTTCGGCGTGTTCCAGCACCAGATAGATAAACACCCGCTGGATAGGTGCCAGTTGCAGGTCGATGCCTTGCGCAATGCCTGCTAGAACATATTGCTGGGCCAAGACATCGCCGCTATAGCCACGTGGATCATCGCGGTAGATCATGCGCGGCAATTGATCGAGCAAGAGCGTCAGTGCGAGCCAGCCTTCCGGGTGCTCGCGCCACTCACGCAATTGCCCCGCCAACGCCTGCTCGACCCAACCACCGAAGCGCTCCCGCGCCTCGGCATCTTGGCTGTCACGCTTGCCAAACCAGAGTTTGGAGCGTGCACCAGCAGCCTCGACAGCAATTGTCGATGGACCAAACCACCACTCAAGCAATTCGTGCCAAGGCTGATTCACGGCCTACTTCTTATGGTAAGAGGTAACGCGCTCAACTTCTTCTTTCGAGCCTAGGTACACCGCTACACGCTGGTGCAAAGAAGTCGGCTGGATATCCATGATGCGCTGTTCGCCGTTGGTCGAAACACCGCCAGCCTGCTCAATGATGAACGACATTGGGTTAGCTTCGTACATCAAGCGCAGCTTGCCTGGTTTCTCAGGTTCACGGCCATCGCGCGGGTACATGAACAAGCCACCACGGGTAAGAATACGATGCACATCAGCCACCATGGCTGCAATCCAGCGCATGTTGTAGTTCTTCTTCAGCGGTCCCTCTTCACCGGCCAGCAATTCGCCCACGTAACGCTTGACCGGCTCTTCCCAGTGGCGCTGGTTGGACATATTGATGGCAAATTCCTGGGTGGTTTCAGGCACCTTGATATTGTCGTGGGTCAGCACAAAGCTACCCAGCTCACGGTCCAGGGTGAAGCCTTTGACGCCGTTGCCCAGGGTCAGCATCAACATGGTCTGCGGGCCGTAGATCGCATAACCTGCAGCCACCTGCTCGGTACCTGGCTGAAGGAAAGCTTCCTCGCCCAGGTCGCCCTCGTTACCGTTGCGGTCAGGACAACGCAGGACCGAGAAAATGGTCCCAACAGATACGTTCACATCGATATTCGAGCTGCCATCAAGCGGGTCAAAAACCAGCAAGTACGCGCCTTTCGGATAACGGCCAGGAATCTGATAGGCGTTGTCCATTTCTTCAGACGCCATACCCGCCAAGTGCCCGCCCCACTCGTTGGCTTCAAGCAGAATCTCGTTGGAAATAACATCGAGCTTCTTTTGCACTTCACCTTGGACGTTCTCGGTTTCCATGCTGCCTAGCACGCCGCCAAGCGCACCCTTGGACACTTGATGGCTGATCGCCTTACAGGCCCGTGCAACAACTTCAATCAGGAAGCGAAGATCAGCCGGGGTATTGTGGCTGCGGGTTTGCTCGATCAGATAGCGACTCAGGGTAACGCGGGACATGTGAGGCTCCGGAGATAAGAAATCGCGCGCAGTTTAACCGGTTATGGGCGCCAGCGTCTTGTGCTGCCGCCCATCGGTATTTACCAGTCCCAGGCCAGGGACAGTGCAACACCTTGCTGCTTGTTGTCGTCACTCTTACTCAAGCTGTAAACCCCGCGCAATGCAAGATCGCTAGCCAGTTGCTGGCTGAAGCCGAGACTGGCGCGGTCGAGGTTGTCATCCGGGGTATAGCCCTCAAGCTTGTAGTCAATGCCCGGCAGGCTATTGAGCGAAACCCGAACATCGGTGCTGTCATCGTCGTATTCGGTTTCATGGGCGACTTCGGCGAAGACCTGAGTGGCCTGGGTGATGGCCCAACGCCCTTGCATACCGATACCAAGGCGCTTCGAGGTGCGATCTTGATCACCGAAACTGAGGGCCGTTGAACTTGCACCGCTTTCATCGTAGCCATCGACCTCGACTTTGGCGTAGTCAGCGCTGACAAACGGGCTCAAGTGCCAGTCGCTGCCAGGTTGGGCGATGTCATAGCCGACCCGTCCGGAAAGTGCCCATAAGGTGCCATCAGTATCGCCTTTCTCCGAGCGTGTGACCCGACCGAGCTCGAGCTTGCGCTTGAGGTCATGGTAGTCAAGATAGCCAGCAGTCACGGACGCATCCGCCCACCAGCGATTGTGTTGATACTGGGCAAATGCGCTGCCCAGATAGCTGCGCATGTCGTAGTCGGAGTCCGCACTGCCGACCTCGAGATTTTGCTCGTAAAGCCCCATCACAACCCCAAAACGCCAGCTGTCATCGACACGATAGCTGCCGCCTACGTTGAGGCTGTAACCGTCGCCGTCACCACTTGGCGAAGCGGCCTGGCTGTCAAAGTCCAGATGCTGGCCCGCGCCCGAAACAATGGCCCGCCACTGCCCCACGGGTTGCCAGGCTTCCCAGTCCGCAATGTACTGGTTACGCAACTGGCCCTGATGCGCACGCAAGGTGCCGTGAGCCATTTCAGGCAACAGACTGGCTTCCCACGGCGCCGCCAGCAGCGAGTAGGCGTAATCGGCGAAAATCTCTTGCACGGCGGTGGTCGGGTGCACGCTGTCGTTATAAATCAGCTTGCTTGGGTCTGGTGTCGCACTATTGATGCCCCAGGTGGCGTTAACGTCGCCGCAATCGGCAAAGCAGCTGCCGGTCAGGTTCTGGCTGGAATCAAAGCCATAAGCCGCTGCATTTTGCAGTACCTCGCTAAACAGGACCGGCACGTTGAGCGGGATAATTTGCGCATCGATTTGCGACAGCTGGCTAACCAACTCAGTGTTGAAATCCTGGCCAATCGAGGTAATGGTAGGCGCTAAGGCGGTGCCTGAAATTGCTGGCGTGGTGCCCACATCTGGCAGCAGTGAAACCATGATGTAGCGTGCGCCAGCGCCCTGTAGCGCGCGCACGCTATCGGCCAGTTGGGTTGCCGCTGCTTGCGGGCCCGAGCTGAAGATGGTGCCTTGAAGGAAGTCGTTACCACCGCCATTGACGTAGAACAGCGCGTTGCGATCCAGGCTCAAGCCCCGATTTGCAAGATCAACCAGGTAGCCATCGCGCGTGCGCGTGCCTGCAACCGAACCGCCAGGCTGGGTAATTGAGTCGTAGATTTGATCGGTGCGGTAACCGCCCACCGCCCAGTTATTGCCGTCGGCCAAGCCTTGATCGGCATAAACCTGAGAAGTTGAAGGCGCTTGCGGCCCCAGGCCAAGCGCTTCACCAAGCAGCATGGGTGAAGTCGAACCGTAGATTTCACCGCTGCCATTTTGATAGGTCGGACCGACCCGGTTGGTAAAGCGGCGCGTCGCGCCTGCGGGACCATCTGCATCAGCAAACTGTCCGGCGTCACTTAAACTATCGCCAAATACAATCAAACTGCTGAAGGGACCGGCGCTGGTGAAGGTCGAATAGCTGGCAAGCATGCACGCCAAGGCGAGCGGAGTCAGAGTACGTTTCACTGGGTAATCCTTTATTTATTGTTATAGGCAGTACCAACAGCTCAAATTTAGCCAGTTTTGCAATTGATTGCACGAGCTTATCTGACCGCATAGCCGCAAGCAGTCATTACCAGGACGCTACTTAAGCAAGTGTGACCACTTGGTTACGCCCCGCGCGCTTGGCTTGGTAGAGCGCGGCATCGGCTACATCAAGTAGCTCATCCAGGTTGAGGCCTTGAGTTGGCCAGCAGGCAATACCAGCAGACAAGGTCACCTGGCGCATGCCGCCACGGGTTTCCAATGGCTGCTCCGCCAGCTGTTTACAGATGATATTCAAGCGTTTAGACGCTTCCTCAAGATCAGCCCCCGGCAGCACCAGGAGAAATTCCTCGCCACCGATGCGGAACGCGGCATCGGAGCTGCGCACATTGCGTCGCAGGTTATCGGCCAGCGCCTTGAGCACATCGTCACCTTCAAGATGACCATGCTTATCATTGAGCAGCTTGAAGTGATCAAGGTCTATCAGAGCCAGTGATAGTGGTTTTTGCTCGCGTTGCACCCGGTCTATTTCCAACGCAAAAAACTCTTCCAGATAGCGCCGGTTGTAGAGCCCGGTAAGCGGGTCACAAAGTGCTTGCTCACGCAGTTGTTCATGCAAACTCGAGATTGTAAGCAATCTCTGCTCACTGACCGCCAAGGCTTCAGCCAACTGCAATTCACTGATATGCCTTTGCGAGACGTCTCGCAGATAAAGCATTTGCCCCAACAGAGTCACTTCATGGCGTGTGCTGCGTTCAACCGCACGGATATTCAACTCGAAGTATCGGTCGAGAGAAGGTAATGACAGCAGTTGGTTTGGCTCGCAACCATCGGCCTGACTGATAATCTCATGGAGCTTTGCTCCCACCACTGGCCAATCCCGTAAATGTCGTCCCTGCCAGCCGCGCTCGAGCCCTGAAAGCTTGAGCGCTGAAGGGTTCACCTCGACCACTCGCATCTGTGAATCGACCACCAGGACCGGATCAAACAAAGCCTCGAGCAATAAATTACGGGCCACCGGCAACAAGTCAAACAGGCGTACCCCGACAATCAGCCAGGCAAAAGCCATCAGGGTAAATGCAAAGCTGAATGGGGTCGGGTCAAAACCAAAAAGCGAAATACCGAGGAACACGTGGCTGGCGTTTACCGCCCAAGGCACCAGCGTGAGCAATAAAAAAACCAGGTAGTGACGACGATAAAGGCCACTGCTTTGCAGCACCGCGCGGATGACAATACCAGAGCAGAACAGCATGCAAATGTAGCCATAGGCTGTCGCGAAGTAATACGCACTGCCGTGGACATACTTGATCGGCGAGCCGTAGTCGTTGCTTAGCGGCGCTGTTTGCTCGGTGTACATCAAGTGGTGCCAGGGATTGGTCAACGCCAAGGCCCAGTACAGTGCGGGCGCCAGCATCAGCATCGCCAGTACAGGACTGCTCAGGCGTTGATGCTTGCTGTAGATGTATTGCCAGAGAAACACCGCCCAGAATGTCGGTGTCAGGAGGATTCCGGGCCAGGCCATACTCGCCCAGAACATTTTGCATTCAGCACCTTGTGCAGCCATTTCGAGGCTGGCAGCGAGCATCCACCAGAGGCAGGCCAGGTGCAGCCAGATAAAGTTACTCTGCCCCGGAAAGTAACGTTGCTGCGCAACCCAGCGCGACAGCAGCACGACTCCGAAGCAAACCACGCCGGTGATCAACAGCTGTACCGGGAAAGCCCAGCCTGACTGACTGCAAGCGTTGAAAAAATTCAACGCACTGCACTCCATCGCAGCAATTCGACACCGACAGTCGCGCCCAGGCAATGATTACGACTAAAACCCGAGTATGACCACGCCCCACAAGCCACGATGTGCAAAGGATCACCCTGATCTAAACCAGAAGAAAATGTAGGCTATCGAATAGCCGTAAACTACTGCCTATCGCCCAGTTCAAAATCGCGCAACCAACCGCTGAAGCGCAATGCTTTGGCAGTTTAACACCTCGTATAAACACCAACACCTTGTGCACTGCTAAACTTGCCGTGGCAACCGGTCGGCAGATACCTCTTCACAAAACGCCTGACATCGCTATCATCGCCCGCCGCGACTCCCTCCTACGCTTAGCAGACCCATGAAAAACAACCTGATTGCCGCCGCCGAAATCGATCGCCTGGATACCTGGGCCAAATACACCAGCGACATGTGTCACAGCTGCAACTCCAGCTGCTGCCAACTGCCCGTAGAGGTGCGCCTCAACGATCTGATTCGCATGGGTGTGGCCGATGAGTTTGAAAAAGGCGATCCGCCAAGGAACGTCGCCAAACGTCTGCAAAAGGAAGGCATCATCGAGCGCTTCAACCAGAAGTCCGGCATCTTCACCCTGACCCGTTTGTCAAACAATGATTGCATGTACCTAGACCGCAAATCGCGCTTGTGCACCATCTACGACGTGCGCCCGGAAACCTGCCGCAACCACCCCAAAGTCGGCCCACGCCCCGGCTACTGCGCCTATATTCCCAAGCCAGCACGCTAAATCGTAGCTGACGCCTTTATTCTGGAAATAAAAAAGCCCCGCAAAATCTGCGGGGCTTTTATCTGGCAAACCCAGGCCTGGCAAACTCAGGATCGACCGGGCTGGCTGGTTGCCAAATCATCCTTACTCAACTGGATTTTCTTTGGCTTGATCAAGCTGAAATCGATCAACGACTTCGGCTCATAGGGATCGCCAATAATTTGTGGCCGCACGATGAACTTGTTACTGACCAAGCTCTTGCTCCGATCCAGCTCACTAAAGCTCAGCCCCGCCAAATCAGCCCAGGTGTGAATCAGGTTGGAGCTGCTGTAAGGCCGCTCAAGCATGCTGCTGAAATCAAAAGAAGCGTGTGCTTTCCACTTTTCCGAGGCCCATACCATAAATGGAATGGTGTACATCGGTGAGGTTGGCTTGCCTTCGTTACGCCCAATCACGCCGCCTTTTGGGGTGTCGAACACCGCTTCGCCATGGTCCGACAGGTACAACAAGAAACCATCCGGCTTGCTCGCCGAGAACTGCTTGATCAGGCTGGACACTACAAAATCGTTATACAACACCGCGTTGTCATAACTGTTGTAGGTCGCTAACTGGTCCTCGGTCACCCACTTGGGCGCACCCTTGTTATCGGTGAATTTCTCGAAATCTTCCGGATAACGGTACTTGTAGCGCATGTGCGTACCCAGCAAATGCACAACGATCAGCTTGCGTGGGGCTTTGTCAGCCAGCACCTTGGCAAAGGGTTCAAGTACATCACCGTCGTATTGGCGGGCATTCTGATTCAGGTTGTTATTCAGGTAATACTGCTCATCGGTCTGTTCCGAGAAAGTCGTGAGCATGGTGTTGCGCTTGGTCATGGTCTGCTGGTTGGTGATCCAGAAGGTCTTGTAACCTGCTTGTTTCATCATGTTGACCAGCGACGGCGTCGTCAGGTAGCCGTCTGGATTCTTCTCATCAGCAAAGGTCAGAACCTGCTGCAATGCCTCGATGGTGTAGGGCCGCGGGGTGACGACATTGTCGAACACCTGTAGCTGATCACGCAGCTTGTCCAGCTCGGGCGTGGTTTCACGCGGGTAGCCATATAGGCTCATGCGTTGCCGGTTGGTTGATTCACCAATCACCAACACCAAGGTTGTCGGCTTGCCAGCACGGGAGTCCTTCATTGCCTCGAGCGGCGCAAGCCTGGCGTTGCCAGCCAGGAGTTTCTCCATGCTGTCGAGTTGCTGGCGATATTTACGAAAGCCCACGACCAGCTGCCAAGGCACCGCCGGTTCGATGCGCTCTTCAAACTTCTCGAAGGCCAGGCCCAGGGTTGCACGCTTACTGATTTCCTTGGCCAACGGATAGCCAATCAAGCTAAGCAACAGAACAACACTGAGTACCCTGGCCTGGGTAACGCCGAATTCCAGTGGCCGGATCTTGCGCCACAATAACCAGGCGACAAAGGTATACGCGAGGTAGACCGGAATCATCCACCACACAAAATAGTGGCCAAAATATTCCATGCTTTCCGCCACGTTCGATTCGAACATGATGAAAATGACGCTTTGTGAAAATTGCTGGCCGTAGATGCAGAAATAGCCCAGCCCGACCAAGGAGCACGCCCATAAAACCACACCGACAACAGCGGCGATGGTTTTGGTGTGCCTAGGGAACAACAAGACCGGAACCAGCCAGATAGCACTGATCAAGAATGCCTGGCGGAAACTGACGAAACCCGTGGTGTCAGTCAGTTGAATCAATAACTGGGTAACGCCGGAAAAATACCAGAAGAACAGGAATAACCAGCCAAGTCCCGCCCAATCCCATCGCTTATCATCCTTGGCCTGTGCCGATGCCCGCATGCTCAACTCCTATTCACTCGCAACACACTCAACTGCCCCGCATAGCTGCGTTTAAAACGGGGTCGAGCAATTAAAGCCGGCCACGGTATCAGAAACATTGTGAAAAGATTGTTGTTTGCCAACGCCCCGTTCTGCTGCCGTCTAGCGACTGCCTGGCGATGAACCACGGACAAAAAAAGCCCCTGACAGCCAAGCTGCCAGGGGCTTTGAGATGCCGCGAAAACTAATGCTTAGTTTTTGCTGGCACGCTTACGGTCTGTCTCAAGCAGGAACTTCTTACGCAGACGGATCGACTTAGGCGTGATTTCAGCCAGTTCGTCGTCTTCGATGAATTCCAGAGCCTGCTCCAGGGTGTAACGGATTGGCGGAACCAGAGCGATGGTTTCGTCTTTACCGGAAGCACGCATGTTATCGAGCTTCTTGCCCTTGGTTGGGTTAACAACCAGGTCGTTGTCACGGCTGTTGATACCAACCAGCATGCCTTCGTAAACGTCGTCACCGTGGCCGAGGAACAACTTACCGCGAGCCTGCAGCGTTTCCAGCGAGTAGGTCAGTGCCTTACCCGTGGCGCTGGAAACCAGAACGCCCTGAATACGACCGCCCATATCGCCCGACTTCATCGGACCATAGTGGCTGAAGATGCTGGTCAGGATGCCCGAGCCCGAGGTCAGGGTCAGGAACTGGTTACGGAAGCCGATCAAGCCACGCGCAGGAATGGTGTACTCAAGACGTACACGACCCTTGCCGTCTGGAACCATGTTGGTCAGGTCACCTTTACGGTTACCCATCTGCTCCATCATCGGACCCTGATGCTGCTCTTCCAGGTCGATGGTGACGTTTTCGAATGGTTCGTGCTTAACGCCGTCAACCATGCGAATGATAACTTCAGGACGGCCTACAGCCAGCTCGAAGCCTTCGCGACGCATGGTTTCGATCAGTACCGAGAGGTGCAACTCACCACGACCGGAAACCTTGAACTTGTCAGCGCTGTCGCCTTCTTCAACGCGCAGGGCAACGTTGTACAGCAACTCTTTGTCGAGACGCTCTTTGATATTACGGCTGGTGACGAACTTGCCTTCCTTACCGCAGAACGGCGAGTCGTTGACCTGGAAGGTCATGCTCACGGTTGGCTCGTCAACGGTCAACGGCTCAAGCGCTTCAACATTCAGCGGGTCGCACAGCGTGTCGGAGATGAACAACTCGTCCATACCGCTGACACAAACGATGTCACCGGCTTGCGCTTCGTTAACTTCAACGCGCTGCAGGCCCGAGTGACCCATGATCTTGAGGATACGGCCGTTACGTTTTTTGCCGTCAGTGCCAATAGCGGTCACTGGAGTGTTGGTCTTGACCTTACCGCGAGCGATACGACCGATACCGATTACACCCAGGAAGCTGTTGTAGTCCAGCTGCGAGATTTGCATCTGGAACGGGCCATCGACGTCTACAGCTGGAGCCGGTACGTGGTCGATGATCGCCTGGAACAGCGGGTCCATGGTTTCTTCGAGCTTATCGTGCTCAAGACCTGCAATACCGTTCAGGGCGCTGCAATAAACGATTGGGAAATCGAGCTGCTCTTCAGTTGCACCCAGGTTATCGAACAGGTCGAAAATCTGGTCAACAACCCAGTCAGGACGCGCGCCCGGACGGTCGATCTTGTTGATTACAACGATAGGACGCAGGCCAGCCTTGAACGCTTTCTGAGTTACGAAGCGAGTCTGTGGCATTGGGCCGTCTTGGGCGTCAACTACCAGCAGCACGGAGTCAACCATGCTCATTACACGCTCTACTTCACCACCGAAGTCGGCGTGGCCGGGGGTGTCTACGATGTTGATGTCGTAGTCATGCCATTTCAGCGCGGTGTTTTTAGCCAGGATGGTAATACCACGTTCTTTTTCCTGGTCGTTGCTGTCCATCACGCGCTCGTTTTCAAGCTCTTTACGGTCAAGCGTGCCGGACTGGCGCAGGAGTTTGTCTACCAGGGTGGTTTTACCATGGTCAACGTGGGCGATGATTGCGATGTTACGTAGATTATCGATCACTTGTGTATCTCGATCAGAGGATTCGGTTTGCCGCATAGTGTAGACGGCGAGTATTAAGGTTGTGCTAGACGACGTAAAAACGCATTGGGCAGGTCGCAGCCCAGAAGCTTTTACGCCGCCTGTATGTCGGGAGGGCGATGGCGGATGCTGCCGCCATTCAACCCGGGCGTCTTATGTCGGACGATAAACGCGCACATTCGCATGCCCCTCATTTAACAAGTGGTGGGCATGCAAGCGACTCATAACGCCCTTGTCGCAATACAGCAGATACTGGCGACTGGGATCCAACTCTTTAAAGCGACTGTTGAGTGCGTAGAACGGCAGCGTTTGCACTTCAGAGCCGGGTAACTGCAGTGGCTCGTCCTCGGCGCTGTCCGGATGACGGATATCAATGATGACGTGACCGGCAAGGGCTTCGCTGACTTCCTCAACCTGAATATCTTTGCCCAGCTCGTCGATAACCTTATCGATCGGCAACTGGGTTGCGCTCTGTACTGCACGCTCAAGCACCGCCATGTCGAACTGCTTTTCTTCATAAGCAATGCGATCAGGCTTGGCTTTGGTGGTCGGGTTCACCGAAATCACACCGCAGTATTCGGGCATATGCTTGGCAAAGTCGGCGGTGCCGATCTGCGTCGCGGTATTGATGATGTCCTGCTTGTGGCTGGCCAACAGCGGGCGCAGCACCAGCTTTTCAGTGGCGGCGTCGATCACCGACAGATTCGGCAGCGTCTGGCTCGACACCTGGGAAATAGCCTCGCCCGTCACCAACGCATCAATTTGCAGACGATCACTGATCTGCGTGGCGGCGCGCAACATCATGCGCTTCAACACCACGCCCATCTGACTGTTATCCACTTTGCCGAGGATTTCGCCAAGCACTTCTTCAAAAGGCACGCTAATAAAGAGTACGCGCTGCGAGCTGCCGAACTTCTTCCACAGGTAATGGGCGACTTCCATCACGCCCAGCTCGTGGGCGCGGCCGCCGAGATTGAAGAAGCAAAAGTGCGTCACCAAGCCACGGCGCATCATCTGGTAGGCGGCGACGGTTGAGTCAAAGCCACCCGACATCAATACCAGCGTCTGCTCCAGCGAACCCAGCGGATAACCACCCAGGCCTTCATGCTGGTTATGAATGACAAACAGGCGCTGGTCACGGATTTCCATGCGCACAACAACGTCAGGCTCTTTCAGCGAGATGCCGGCAGCGCCGCACTGTTGGCGCAACTGGCTGCCCACATAACGTTCAACATCCATCGAACTGAATGGGTGCTTGCCCGCTCGCTTGCAGCGCACAGAAAAAATCTTGCCCGGCAATTGGTCGGCAAAGTGCAGCTTGCACTTTTCCAGCACATCGTCGAAATCACCCAGTGGGTATTCGTTGACTTCAAGGAAATGAGTAATGCCCGGTGTGCAGCTCAGGCGGTCAGTCAGCTCGCCGAGAAGCTTGGCATCGGTTAAGGTTGTTTCAACTTCCAGATTGTCCCAGACACCGCTAACCGAGAGCTGCGGATCGAGATCGCGCAACACCGAGCGGATGTTCTTCGCCAACTGCCGGATAAAGTTCTTGCGAACGGGCCGACTCTTGATGGTGATTTCTGGGAAAACTTTTACGATCAGTTTCATGGAAGCAACGCGCGCCAAGCTCGCGAAAAAACAGGGGCGCGGATTATAGCGGAAATTGTGCAAGGTTTGATCAAAAACCTTACCTAAACATTTTTACGCACCGTATTGGTGCTTTATCAGTTTAAATAGCACTTACTTGGTGCAGCAATATCCACGCAACTGCGAATAAACCCCCGGCGCGCCTGCGTTTGCGGGTTTTAGTCCATCACAGTGCACTGGCATGCAAATTGCTCCCTTGTGAGGCAGGTAGTACTGGCGGAGTATCCGCCGAGCTTTTCCGAATTTTGTGGGCTCAACAGATTGAGCCTTATCCGCCTGGAGGACAGCATGTCGAAGTCGATTCAACTTATTAAAGAACACGACGTGAAGTGGGTTGACCTGCGCTTCACTGATACCAAGGGTAAGCAGCACCACGTAACCATGCCAGCCCGCGACGCGCTGGACGAAGACTTCTTCGAACACGGTAAAATGTTCGACGGCTCCTCTATTCATGGCTGGAAAGGCATCGAAGCTTCAGACATGATCCTGATGCCGGTTGACGAAACCGCTGTACTGGATCCATTCACCGAAGAGCCAACCCTGATTCTGGTTTGCGACATCGTTGAGCCAAGCACCATGCAAGGCTACGACCGCGACCCACGCTCCATCGCCAAGCGCGCTGAAGAATTCCTCAAGTCGACCGGCATCGGTGACACTGTATTCGTTGGCCCTGAGCCAGAGTTCTTCATCTTCGACGAAGTGAAGTTCAAGTCGGACATCTCCGGCTCGATGTTCAAAATCTACTCCGAACAGGGTTCCTGGAACACTGACGGCGACATCGAAGGCGGCAACAAAGGCCACCGTCCAGCCGTCAAAGGTGGTTACTTCCCAGTTCCACCATGCGACCACGACCACGAAATCCGTACCGCCATGTGTAATGCCATGGAAGATATGGGCCTGGTCATCGAAGTTCACCACCACGAAGTGGCGACTGCTGGCCAGAACGAAATCGGCGTCAAGTTCAACACCCTGGTTGCCAAGGCTGACGAAGTTCAGACCCTGAAGTACTGCGTACACAACGTTGCCGATGCCTACGGCAAAACTGCGACCTTCATGCCTAAGCCACTGTACGGCGACAACGGCTCGGGTATGCACGTACACATGTCGATCTCCAAAGACGGCAAGAACACCTTCTCCGGCGAAGGCTATGCCGGCCTGTCTGACATCGCTCTGTACTTCATCGGCGGTATCATCAAGCACGGTAAAGCACTGAACGGCTTCACCAACCCATCGACCAACTCGTACAAGCGTCTGGTCCCTGGCTTCGAAGCTCCAGTAATGCTGGCCTACTCGGCTCGTAACCGTTCGGCATCGATCCGTATTCCTTACGTTGCCAGCCCTAAAGCTCGCCGTATCGAAGCACGCTTCCCGGATCCAGCAGCCAACCCATACCTGGCTTTCGCAGCACTGCTGATGGCCGGTATCGACGGTATCCAGAACAAGATCCACCCTGGCGATGCAGCTGACAAGAACCTGTATGACCTGCCACCAGAAGAAGGCAAGTTGATCCCACAGGTTTGCGGCAGCCTGAAAGAAGCCCTGGAAGAGCTCGACAAAGGTCGTGCGTTCCTGACCAAAGGCGGCGTGTTCAGCGACGACTTCATCGATGCTTACCTTGAGCTCAAGCACGAAGAAGAAATCAAAGTCCGCACCTTCGTACACCCACTGGAATACGACCTGTACTACAGCGTTTAATCCAGCCGGTATGACAAAAGGCCACCTTCGGGTGGCCTTTTGTTTTTTTACGCCTTGCCCAAACGCCGCTCAGCCCCTTGTTTTATGCGCCCGCACACACTGCAACATGCCGACACTTGCCAGCAGCGCTGAGCAGTGCAATCTTTATTAGCAAACTCAATTAAGAGATCGGCCATGCGCACACTAATTGCCTGCCTTTTACTCGCCGCCGCCCTGCCAGCCAGCGCGCAGATCTACAAATACACAGACGCCAACGGCAATACCGTTTTCACTAACGAGCCACCGCAGGGTGTAGACACCGAAACCATCGAGCTGCCGAAAACCAATACGGTGGAAATGCAAACGCCGAAACAGCCGATAAGCAATGAAAGCGATGAAGCCCCCGCGCAAGTCCTGGCCGCCTACCAAGTCCTGGAACTGACCGGCTTGCCAGATGAAGCAGCGCTACGCGCCAACAACGGTACCTTCAGCGTCGGGGTTAATATTCAGCCACGGCTGTCACCGGCACACCGCCTGCAACTCCTGCTCGACGGCCAACCTTACGGCGAACCCACTAACGTACCGCGACTCCAGCTCAATAATGTTGATCGCGGCGAACACTCGATCGCGGTCCAGGTAATCAGCACCACTGGCACCGTGCAACAAAGCGAAACCAGCACATTCACCGTGCAGCGAGTCAACACCAATAACAGCCCGGCATTCGCCCCTAAACCCAAACCTAAGCCAGCCCCTTAATGCGCGCACTCTTAACCTGTTTATTGCTACTGAGCAGCCTGTCCGCATCAGCACAGGTCTACACCTATATAGATGCAGAAGGAAATCGGGTATTTACCGACCAACCTAGGGGCGGTAATGCAAAACCGGTGCAGATAGCACCGACCAACCGCATAACCCCGACCATCAAGCTCAAGCCAGAAGTTGTAGAAAACCAACCCGTGGTGCTGTCCTATCAGATGCTGCGCATTCTGGTGCCGCAACCGGATGCAACGATTCGCGACAACGCCGGCAACCTGATTGTCAGCGCCACCAGCGAACCCGAGCTGCTGCCTGGACACCGCTTTCGCTTGATTCTCGATGGCAATGCCATTGGCGAGGCCGGTCGCAGCCCGGTTTTCCCACTGGAAAATATTGATCGCGGTACGCACCAGTTGGCGGTAGAGATCGTTGATGAGAACGAGCGCATCATTGAACGAACCCCCAGCCAACCGTTTCACCTGCTGCGCACCTCGCTTGCGCAAAAACGCCAGGTCAACCCCTGCAAGCTGAAAGACTTCGGTGTGCGCCCGGAATGCCCTCTCAAAGACAAGCCTGAAGAAGAAAGCGACATCCCCTTTGTGCCATTTATGTAGCCAACGCACCATTTAAGCGCACATACAGACAACCACTTCTATACTCTCCCTGTTTTGGGTCGCCCTGCACACGGCGGCCTACATCTATTTGTGGGCGTTGTCGCTATTTACACGGGGAAAACGCTACTTTTCAGGGCTTTGGTTTGCTTCTTGCATTTTTATAGCCACTGCCGGAAGCCGATGCCTATGATCATTAACGACGCACTGCACCGCCTGCTACTCGACAACCTGACAACCGCCACTTTGTTACTCGACGCTGAACTGCGCCTTGAGTACATGAACCCAGCTGCGGAAATGCTTTTGGCCGTTAGCGGCCAACGCAGCCACGGCCAGTTTATCAGTGAGCTCTTTACCGAATCCGCTGAAGCAGTGAGCTCTTTGCGCCAAGCCGTTGAAGAAGCCCATCCGTTTAATAAGCGCGAAGCAGTTTTGACCTCCGTAACCGGGCAAAACCTGACAGTAGACTACGCCGTCACCCCGGTAATCAGCCGCGGTGCAACCCTGTTGCTGCTCGAAGTCTTCCCGCGGGACCGTATGCTGCGCATCACCAAAGAAGAGGCGCAGCTGTCCAAACAAGAGACCACCAAATTACTGGTGCGCGGCCTCGCTCACGAAATCAAGAACCCCTTGGGCGGCATCCGTGGCGCCGCTCAATTGCTGGCCCGAGAACTTCCCGAGGAAAACCTCAAGGACTACACCAACGTGATCATTGAAGAGGCTGATCGCTTGCGCAATCTGGTTGATCGCATGCTGGGTTCAAACAAGCTGCCACTGCTATCGATGACCAACGTGCACGAAGTACTTGAACGGGTCAGCAGCCTGGTTGAAGCCGAAAGCCAAGGCTGCATCACTTTGGTGCGCGACTACGACCCAAGCATCCCTGACGTATTGATCGACCGCGAACAAATGATCCAGGCCGTGCTGAATATAGTGCGCAACGCCATGCAGGCGCTTTCCCCCTTGAGTGACATGCGCCTGGGTCGCATAACCTTGCGCACCCGAGCCTTGCGCCAGTTCACCATTGGCCATGTCCGTCATCGCCTGGTGGCCAAAATTGAAATTATCGATAACGGCCCGGGCATCCCTCCGGATCTGCAAGAAACCATTTTCTTCCCCATGGTCAGTGGCCGCGCCGACGGCACCGGCCTTGGCCTTGCAATCACCCAGAACATTATTAGTCAGCACCAAGGTCTGATCGAGTGCGAAAGCCATCCAGGCCATACCGTATTCACGATCTTTCTGCCGCTGGAACAAGGAGCAACTCAGCCATGAGCCGTAGTGAAACCGTCTGGATTGTCGACGACGACCGTTCCATCCGCTGGGTACTGGAAAAAGCCTTGCAACAAGAAGGCATGGCCACGCAAACCTTCGACAATGCCGACGGCCTGCTTAACCGCCTGACCCGGCAACAGCCCGATGTGATTATTTCCGACATTCGCATGCCAGGCGTCAGCGGACTTGACCTGCTAGCGCGCATCCAAGAGCTGCACCCGCGCTTGCCGGTTATCATCATGACCGCACATTCGGACCTCGACAGCGCCGTTGCCTCTTACCAGGGCGGAGCATTCGAATACCTACCCAAGCCGTTTGACGTTGATGAAGCCGTATCCTTGGTCAAGCGCGCCAACCAGCACGCCCAGGAACAGCAAAACCTCAGCGTGCCTGTTGCTGAAGCGCAGACACCGGAAATCATCGGTGAAGCGCCAGCGATGCAGGAAGTGTTTCGCGCCATCGGCCGCTTGTCGCACTCCAACATCACGGTTCTGATTAATGGCGAGTCGGGCACAGGTAAAGAACTGGTCGCCCACGCTCTGCATCGTCACAGCCCTCGCGCAGCATCGCCCTTTATTGCCTTGAACATGGCGGCAATTCCCAAGGACTTGATGGAATCCGAGCTCTTTGGCCATGAAAAAGGCGCATTTACCGGCGCCGCCAACCAACGCCGCGGCCGCTTCGAGCAAGCCGATGGCGGCACCCTGTTTCTCGATGAAATTGGCGACATGCCGGCTGACACCCAGACTCGCCTGCTTCGGGTATTGGCTGATGGCGAGTTTTACCGCGTGGGCGGCCACACACCGGTAAAGGTTGATGTACGGATTATTGCCGCCACTCACCAAAACCTTGAGGGCCTGGTGCATGCCGGTAAATTCCGTGAGGACTTGTTCCATCGCCTCAACGTTATTCGTATCCACATTCCGCGCTTGTCAGACCGTCGTGAAGACATTCCAACACTGGCCCGTCACTTTCTCAGCCGCGCGGCGCTTGAACTGTCGGTTGAGCCCAAGCTGCTGAAAAACGAAACCGAAGATTATCTGCAACACCTGTCCTGGCCGGGCAATGTGCGCCAGTTGGAGAACACCTGCCGCTGGATCACCGTCATGGCCTCTGGCCGTGAAGTGCACATCGACGACCTGCCACCTGAACTGCTGTCGCAACCCCAAGACAGCGCACCGGTCAGCAATTGGGAGCAGGCCCTGCGCCAGTGGGCCGACCAGTCGCTGGCACGCGGCCAGTCAAACCTGCTCGATACAGCCGTACCGGCATTTGAGCGGATCATGATTGAAACCGCCCTCAAGCACACCGCCGGTCGTCGCCGCGACGCCTCTATCCTGCTTGGCTGGGGCCGTAACACCCTGACCCGCAAGATCAAAGAACTGGGTATGAACATCGACGGTGGCGATGACGACGACAGCGATGACAACTAAACCAGTCATCGACATTTGATCAGCACAAAAAACGGGCCTTAATTTAAGGCCCGTTTTTATTCACAGGGCTCAAGCATACGTCTTGAACACACCGGAGTTTGGGCTAGGCTGATGGGTGCTGTCTTTCACAGCGACCTCGTCGCAGGAGACCCTGATGCCTGACAAGACCGGTACAGTCCGACTCCACCGAGTGCTGCGCGCACCGCCTGAACGTATCTATAAGGCCTTTACCGATAAGGGCGCCCTGGAACGCTGGCTGCCTCCGTATGGCTTTATCGGGGCTGTCCACGAAATGGATGTCCGTGTGGGTGGAGGCTATAAAATGTCCTTCACGAACTTTGCCAGCGCAAGCAGCCATTCCTTCAGTGCTCAATACACTGAGCTTGTACCCCACCAGCGAATCCAACATATCGACCGCTTTGACAGCGAGCACCTGCCCGGTGAAATGCTGGTATCAATCGACCTGAAAGCCGTTAGCTGTGGAACCGACATTTCTATTACTCAAGCTGGCATTCCCTCTGTTATTCCAGAAGAGATGTGCTATCTGGGCTGGCAAGAGTCCCTAAGCCAACTGGCGCAGCTTGTGGAGCTGGATATTACCGAGCATGAATAAGAACGACTCAACCATGAAATCAGCTCAGCAGCATTGGCAATAAACCAATACCTCCCCATTACACAACTGAATAAGCAATGCCCAATAACAGCGCTCAAAATGGTGCTCATGCACTCATCAGAGACATTTTTAGTGATTTAAAGCCCGAATAAATAGGCGTTGTATCGCGCAAACAGCCCGTCACTGCTGACATCAAGCCACAATGCAAAAGTTGGCACACTGCCTGCATATAGCTAAGTAACTCCAGTTTCGGGGGCCTTGGTACAGGCAGGCCGGGGATTCCCCTCTTTTATTGCTCCGCTAGGCTGACACTCAGCCGCCATTGCCCGTCTACCTCATCAACGCGCCATTCGCCGCGCAGGGGACGGGCCGCAATAATGGTCAACAGCATATCCCGCTCATTTCTTTGCAACCGCCAGTTAACCGCTCGTCCATTGATCTGTAGCTGGCCTTGCTGCTCGCGCCCCAGCGTCCGCAAACGCAATACATAAGCGCCGTTGTACTCGCCGCTTTGCGGGGTCGGTTGCTCGTTGAACCACAGCCGCAGCTCAGCTTCGCGCACCTCGATTCGATCAAGACGCAGCGCATCCGGGCGAAACAAATCACCAAACATCAAGCCGATCAAAAAGCCAAAAATGGCCAGGGAGCCAATCACTCGTAACCAAGGACGAGGCCGATCGCCTATATCAGGAGTAGAATATTGCCCGCCTTCACGCTCGGAGCCGCGCATGTTTCACGTCATCCTTTTTCAACCAGAAATACCACCCAATACCGGCAACATTATCAGGCTCTGTGCCAATAGCGGTTGCAACCTGCATTTGATTGAGCCAATCGGCTTTGAATTGGATGATAAACGCTTGCGTCGCGCAGGGCTGGACTACCATGAATACGCCACGCTGCAGCGCCATACAGACCTTCAAAGCTGCCTCGCCAGCATTGGCCAGCCTCGGGTGTTCGCCTTCACCACCAAGGGCACACAAGGCTTCCACGAGGTGAGCTACCAGCCCGGTGATGCATTTCTATTTGGCCCGGAGAGCCGTGGCTTGCCGCAAGAGGTGCGCGACGCCCTGCCTGCTGAACAATGCGTGCGCCTGCCAATGCGCGAAGGCTGCCGCAGCCTGAACCTGTCGAATACCGTTGCCGTGGCTGTTTACGAAGCCTGGAGACAACAGGATTTTGCCATGCCGCCGACAACTCGCTAACACCTCGGCAAGTCGGTTTGCAGCCACAAAAAAACGCCATTGAAGGCGTTTTTTTGTAAGACATGCTCGATTGGGATCAAAGCCCTGATGAGTTGCACTTAATGGGTAGCGTTCTCTGGCGCAGTCTGCTGCATACGCTGCAGCTCTTGTGCGTAGAGTGCGTCGAAGTTCACCGGCGCCAGCATCAATGCTGGGAACGAGCCACGAACTACCAGGCTGTCGAGCGTTTCACGGGCATAGGGGAACAGGATGTTCGGGCAGAAAGCGCCGAGGGTGTGGCTCATCGAAGCCGCATCCAGCCCCTTGATCAGAAAGATACCAGCCTGCTGAACTTCAGCAATAAAGGCAACTTCGTCACCGTTCTTGACGGTCACAGACAACGTCAGCACGATTTCGTGGAAGTCACCATCCAGCGGTTTCTGACGGGTGTTGAGGTCCATCTCGACTGCTGGAGTCCATTCCTTGCGGAAAATTTCGGGGCTCTTTGGTGCTTCGAAAGAAAGATCACGTACGTAGATACGCTGCAACGAGAATTGCGGTGCTTGCTCTTCAGTTGCGCCAGTGTTTGCTTGTTCAGTCATACCAAAGCCTTCTTGTTAGTTAAGCCAAAATGAAAAGACCCCAGAGCAGCGGCTAACAGCCTTGTGCGCCTGTCGCTCGCTGTTCTTGCTGAGATCCCGCGGATATCAAGTTATGCCTTGAGCAATGCGTCGAGCTTGCCGGCGCGCTCCAGGGCATAAAGTTCGTCGCAGCCACCCACATGGACTTCGCCGATCCAAATCTGTGGAACCGAGGTTCTTCCAGCCTTGCGGGTCATCTCTGCACGCAATGCAGCGTTGCCGTCGACTCGCATTTCAGTGAATGCGACGCCTTTATGAGCGAGCAATTGCTTAGCCCGTATACAGAAGGGGCAATAATCGCTTGAGTAGATCACGACCTCCATATCACTTCACCACTGGGAGGTTATCACCGCGCCAGGTCGACATCCCACCTGACAACTTCGCAGCGCTAAAACCTGCTTTTTGCAATTCACGAGCAGCGGTACCGGCATGCTGGCCAGCGGCATCCACGACCACAATGGTCTTAGCCTTGTGCTTATCCAACTCTGCGATACGGGTCGCCAGTTTTTCATAGGGGATATGCAGCGAGCCAACAATGTGACCGGCAGAAAAATCTTTTTGCGAACGCACATCCAATGCAACGCCTTGCTCGCTATTAAGCAACGCCGTCAGTTCACGGCTGCTCAAGCTCTTGCCGCCCTTTTGCAGCTCAGTGACCAGCAGCAGCACAAGCAGAATGACGAAAGAACCGGCTAGCAAATAGTGGTTAGTGACAAATTCAATGGCGTGAGCAAGCATCAGGGATATTCCAGGACGGTAAAATGCCGGCCAGTATACACAGCCCCACAAGTCGGCCAAACCCCGTCCGGCGGTGACTTGATAGCGTCTAGGCCTTAAAATGGTCAATCTTTATGCCTACAGCAGAGCGAGCCAGCTTTATGAGCGTCACGCCAAAACCTTTGGTTCTGATCATTCTTGATGGTTTCGGCCACAGCGAAAGCCCCGAATACAACGCCATTTTTGCCGCCAATACACCGGTTTATGATCACCTGCGTGCCACGCAGCCCCATGGATTGATCTCGGGTAGCGGCATGGATGTCGGCCTGCCAGACGGCCAGATGGGCAACTCAGAAGTAGGCCACATGAACCTGGGGGCCGGCCGTGTGGTGTACCAAGACTTCACCCGGGTGACCAAAGCCATTCGTGATGGTGAATTTTTCGACAACCCAGCCATCACCCACGCTGTCGATAGCGCTGTGAGCAACGCCAAAGCCGTGCATATTCTCGGCCTGCTGTCTGACGGCGGTGTGCACAGCCACCAGGATCACATTGCGGCCATGGTCGAACTGGCAGCCAAGCGTGGCGCTGAAAAAATTTACCTGCACGCCTTCCTCGATGGTCGCGACACACCACCCAAAAGCGCGCAATCGTCGATCGACCTGCTGGACAACACCTTCGCCAAACTTGGCAAAGGCCGCATCGCCAGCCTGATTGGCCGCTACTTTGCCATGGACCGCGACAACCGCTGGGATCGTGTCGAGCAAGCCTACAACCTGATCGTCAATGGCCAGGGCCAATACAACGCAGCTAACGCCAGCGCCGGCCTGGAAGCTGCGTATGCGCGGGGCGAAAGCGATGAGTTCGTCAAAGCCACTACCTTGGGCGATGCGGTATCCGTCGAAGACGGCGACGCCGTGATCTTTATGAATTTCCGCGCCGACCGTGCGCGTGAACTGACGCGCAGCTTCGTCGAACCAGATTTCAGCGAATTCAACCGGACACGCACACCGCAACTCGCTGGCTTCATCATGCTCACCCAATACGCCGCGAGCATTGATACGCCGAGCGCATTCAAGCCAACACCACTGACCAACGTGCTCGGCGAATACCTGGCCAATAACGGCAAGACCCAACTGCGCATCGCCGAAACCGAAAAATACGCCCACGTGACCTTCTTCTTCTCCGGCGGCCGTGAAGAACCATTCGCAGGCGAAGAACGCATCCTGATTCCATCGCCGAATGTCGCCACCTATGACTTGCAGCCAGAAATGAGCGCGCCGCAAGTGACCGACAAAATCGTCGATGCCATCGAAAACCAGCGCTTCGACGTGATTGTGGTCAACTACGCCAACGGCGACATGGTCGGCCACACCGGCGTATTCGAAGCCGCCGTGGCAGCGGTTGAATGCCTGGACGCCTGTGTCGGACGTATTGTCAGTGCACTCGATAAAGTCGGTGGTGAAGCACTGATTACCGCCGACCACGGCAACGTTGAGCAAATGGAAGATGAATGCACGGGGCAGGCACACACCGCTCATACCTGCGAGCCGGTGCCGTTTATCTATGTTGGCAAGCGCGACGCCCAGGTCCGTGATGGCGCTGTACTGGCAGATATCGCCCCAACCATGCTCACACTGCTGGGTCTGCCTGTGCCAAACGAGATGACCGGCACCAGCATTCTCCGCTTCAACAAGTGAGTATTGGTTAATAAAAAGCATAAATGCCTCAGCCCGCTGGTCTGGGGCATTTTTTTTGCTCCAGACCACGGGCATACTAGGGTCACTTTATGCACAGGTATGCCTCCGCCCAATGTTCCGCGCCCTAGTTCTGATAATGATGACGTGCTTGCTCTCCCCTGCATTTGCAGATGAGAAAGCTGACGCGCAAAAACAGCTAAATGCCGCCCAGTCTGACGTTGTCGAGCTGAAAAAACTGCTGCAAAAGATCCAGCAGGAAAAATCTGGCGTGCAAAAGTCGCTCAAGCAGACTGAAACAGAGATGGGTGAGCTGGAAAAACAGGCCAAGGACCTGCAAGAGCAGCTCAACGATGGCGAGGAAGAGATCAAGCGCCTCGAAACAGAGAAAAAAAAACTCCAGAGCGCGCGAATTGAACAGCAGCGCCTGATCGGCATTCAAGCCCGAGCGGCCTACCAAAGCGGGCGCCAGGAGTACATCAAACTGTTGCTCAACCAACAGAACCCCGAAAAATTCTCGCGCACCATGACCTATTACGATTATGTAAGTAAGGCACGCATGGAGCAGTTGAACACCTTCAACGAAACGCTGCGCCAACTGGCAAACGTTGAAAACGAGATCACCGCCCAGCAGCACCAACTGCTTGAACGCAAAAGCACACTCGACACCCAGACCGAAAAACTGGCGCAAGTGCGCAAACAACGCCAAGTTGCGCTGGCCAAGCTGAACAGCGATTATTCGGCGCGAGACAAAAAACTCAAAGCCCGCCAGCGCGACCAAGCGCAGTTGGCCAAAGTCATTAAAACCATCGATGAGACGCTTGCAAGGCAGGCCCGCGAAGCTGCCGCTGCACGACAACGGGCAATCGCCGCAGCCAACCAAGCCAAACACCAGAATCCTGCATCGGCCGCCAGTAACACCGGGCCTATTGTCAGCTCTGGCGCGGTCTACGGTGGTCAATTCGCCAATGCCCGAGGCAAGTTACCTTGGCCGGTTAATGGCCGTTTACTGGCACGCTACGGAACCCCACGCGGTGAAGATGCTCGAACCAAGTGGGATGGCGTCCTGATCAGTGCAGCCCCGGGCAGCCAGGTACGGGCCGTACATGGTGGCCGAGTCGTTTTTGCTGACTGGTTGCGTGGCGCCGGACTTCTGGTCATTCTCGATCATGGCAATGGTTACTTGAGCCTGTATGGGCACAACCAGAGCCTGCTCAAGGACGCCGGTGACGTGGTTAAAGCTGGCGATCCAATTGCAACAGTGGGCACCAGCGGCGGGCAAAATACGCCTGCACTGTATTTTGCAATCCGCCAAAAGGGTCGTCCAAGCGACCCGGCACAATGGTGCCGCGCGCAAGGATAAGCGCTTATTTATTCCGTAGGAGTTTGTTCGACATGCCGCATTTGCCCCGCCTTACCTCTCTGGCTTTAGCGATCGCCCTGCTCAGTGGCGTGTCACTGTCTCATGCAGCAGAGATCATCGCACCAGCAGCCGCTCCAGCCAGTGACAAGGCGCCATTGCCACTTGATGAGTTACGCACCTTCGTTGAGGTGATGGATCGCATCAAGAGCTCCTACGTCGAGCCAGTTACCGATAAGGAACTGTTGGAAAATGCCATCAAAGGCATGATCAGCAACCTTGACCCCCACTCCGCTTACCTCGGGCCAGAGGACTTCGCCGACCTGCAAGAAAGCACCAGCGGCGAGTTTGGCGGCCTGGGCATTGAAGTGGGCATGGAAGACGGCTTTGTTAAAGTCGTCTCGCCGATTGACGACACCCCAGCGTCAAAGGCAGGCATTCAGCCGGGCGACCTGATTATCAAGATTGACGACCAGCCAACCAAAGGCATGTCGATGCTCGACGCCGTCGACAAGATGCGCGGCAAGGCTGGCAGCAAGATCAAATTGACCATAGTCCGCGACGGCGGCAAACCTTTTGTGGTCAACCTGACCCGCGCCGCGATCAAGGTAAAAAGCGTCAAGAGCCAGATGCTTGAGGCGAACTACGGCTACATCCGCATCTCGCAGTTCCAGGTCAACACCGGTGAAGAAGTCGGCAAAGCCCTGAACACGCTGCGCAAAGACAATGGCAAGAAACTCAGCGGCCTGGTTCTCGACCTGCGAAACAACCCGGGCGGCGTGCTGCAGGCAGCGGTCGAAGTTACCGATCACTTCCTCAAGAAAGGCTTGATCGTCTATACCAAGGGTCGCATCGCCAACTCCGAGCTACGCTTCTCCGCAGACCCGGCCGACGCCAGCGAGGGTGTTCCGCTGGTGGTGTTGATCAACGGTGGCAGTGCTTCGGCCTCTGAAATTGTTGCCGGCGCCCTGCAAGACCACAAGCGCGGCGTGCTGATGGGCACAGACAGCTTCGGCAAGGGTTCGGTGCAAACCGTGCTGCCACTTAGCAGCGACCGCGCACTGAAGCTGACCACTGCGCTTTACTTCACCCCCAATGGCCGCTCGATCCAGGCACAGGGTATCGTCCCGGATATTGAAGTGACCCGCGCCAAGCTTACTCGCGAAGGTCCCGCATCCAGCCTCAACTACAAAGAAGCAGACCTGCAGGGCCACTTGGGCAACGGAAACGGCGGTGCCGACAGACCAAGCAGCAGCGCTAAAGCAGCGCAAGCGCGGCCGCAGGATGATGACTACCAACTGAGCCAGGCCCTCAACCTGCTCAAAGGCTTGAATATCACCCGCAACTAAGCGCGCCTCGAACACCAAGGGCAAACGCATTGCTGTTTGAACCTTGGTGGACAAGCTTCGCGTTGCCACACCCTACTGGACGATGGCCGCGTGACAGGGTGTATGTGAGTTACTGGCTTAAACGGCGCCCACAAAAAAACCGGTCTGACTTAATGCCAGACCGGTTTTTTATTGTGCTCGATTACAGGTAACTGTTGGTTATGTCATCAATGAAGCCTTCTGCGCGCAGTTCATCCAGCGCTTTCTGCAGACGCTGCACCACTTCATCCGGCGTATCCTTGTTCAATGCCAAATACAGCTCTGCTTCCTTGAAGCGCAGCACTGTATTAAGGCCACTGACACCTTCCTGCTTGGCGATATAACGGCCCACCGGATCAGTCGTCGCCCACAGGTCAATCTTGCCTGAGGTCAGCTTCTTGACGTTTTCCTGGTCACGCAAGGCATTGATCGGCTTAAGGCCCTCACTTTCCAGGGCCTGGCTGACAGCGTCGTTTTTGTAAGCACCGACCTTGTACTGCGCCGAGTCCTTGAGATTGGCAACCTTGATGTCACTGCCTGGCGCTGCCAGCAATACCCAGCCAGTCTTGGCCAATGGCCCAACCCACTTGAACAGGGGTTTACGCTCTTCGGTGTAGGTGGTCGAGAATAGCGCGTAGCTCGGCTTATCCAGGGTCAGGCGGTACAGGCGATCCCACGGGAAGCGCAGCGTCAGGGTGTACTTGATCCCAGCGCGCTTGAACATTTCCCGCACGATATCTGCACTGATACCGTCGATGCCATCATCGCGGGCAAAATTCTTATCGTCCACCGCCATGTTAAAGGGTGGAAAGTTCTCAGTCAGTAACACGACCTTGTAGTCTTCGGGTAACTCGGCATGTGCCACGCTCGCCATCAGCGCCAACCCCAGCAACAAACCACTTTGTACTTTCTTTAGCATTTTGCTTACCCCGCCCGCATATATTGTGATTATTGGTTAGCGACGTCCCTGTCCGCGTGGCCTGTGGCTCACCCTCATAAAGTCCTGTTAGACAAACGGGCCTTAAAAGGCCCGTTTGGTATTACAGATAGCTGTTGAGGGTGTCGTCGACAAAGCCCTCTTTGCGCATCTTGTCCAACTCAGCCTGCAGCTTCTGTACCACCTCGTCCGGCACCTCCTTGTTGAGCGCCAGATAAAGCTCGGCAGTGTCGAAACGCAGGATTGTCTTCAAACCGGAAATGCCTTCTTGTTTCGCCAGGTAACGCCCAGCTGGATCGCCAGTCGCCCAGAGGTCAATTTGCCCAGACACCAACTTAGTGGCATTGAGCTGATCGCGCAATGCGGTAACGGGCGTCAGACCCTGTTGCTGCAGATGCTCGGCAATCGCATCCCCCTTATAAGCACCAACCTTGTACTGCTTGGCATCTTCAAGGTTGTTCAGGGTGATGGTGCTATCGCCACGCCCCAACAGAACCCAATCATCAGGACCAATTGGCCCAACCCACTTGAACAGTTTTTCACGCTCAGGCAAGCGCGCGGTCACGAAGACGCCATAGTTCGGCTTCTCAAGTGCAAGTTTGTAGATCCGATCCCAAGGAAAACGCAGCGTCAGGTTGTACTGAATCCCCGCCCGCTTGAACATCTCGCGCACGATATCCACGGCAATGCCATCGAGGTTATCTTCCTGCGCAAAATTCTTGCCGTTGATTGCCATGTTGTATGGCGGGAAATTCTCGGTCAGCAAGACCATGCGGTAGTTTTCATCAATCTCGGCTCGCGCCACCCCAGACATCAATAGCAGTGCCCCAGCACTTGCCAACAACAGACGCTTCAACATCAATCACAACCCTAGTTCAGAACGTATATTTTTAATCGGGCAAGACTAGCCCTGTTTTTGAGCAGACAACAATCAGATGTCCATAGCTGCGACCCAGGTCACCCTCCATGACCTGAGTTGGAGCATTGACCAATGCTAACGCACAACAATGCCGCGGCTAGCCATATAGGCTTTAGCTTCGGGCACAGTGTATTCACCGAAGTGAAAAATGCTGGCCGCAAGAACAGCAGCCGCCTTGCCTTCAATAATGCCGTCAGCCAAATGATCAAGATTTCCCACGCCGCCAGAGGCGATCACTGGAATGCCCACACTTTCGCTGATCGCCCGGGTAACGCCCAGGTCGAAGCCGCTCTTCATGCCGTCTTGATCCATGCTGGTCAGGAGAATTTCACCAGCACCCAGTTCTTCCATCTTTTTCGCCCACAGCACCGCATCCAAGCCGGTTGGCTTACGCCCGCCGTGGGTAAAGATCTCCCAGCGCGGGGTTTCGCCTGGCCCTGAAACCCTTTTGGCATCGATTGCCACGACAATGCACTGCGAACCAAACCGCTGCGAGGCCTCACCGACAAACTCGGGGTTGAACACCGCCGCGGTATTGATCGAAACCTTGTCGGCCCCGGCATTGAGCAGGTTGCGAATATCCATCACCGTGCGCACCCCGCCGCCGACGGTCAGCGGGATAAACACCTGGCTGGCCATGCGTTCTACGGTATGCAAAGTGGTGTCGCGGCCATCAACGCTTGCGGTGATGTCGAGAAAGGTAATCTCGTCAGCGCCCTGCTCGTCATAGCGACGGGCAATTTCTACCGGGTCGCCGGCATCGCGGATGTTCTCGAATTTGACGCCCTTGACCACGCGGCCATTATCGACGTCGAGGCAGGGAATAATACGTTTTGCCAATGCCATGATGGAGTCCTGTTTAGGGCAGGCAACGCAGGGGTTGCCTGCCTACTGAAGCGAGTCGGTCAAGCCGTGTAGCTGTCGCAAAATGCCTGGGCTTCAGCAACATCCAAGGTGCCTTCGTATATCGCTCGACCGGTAATAGCCCCAATAATGCCCGGAGCTTTAGCGGCCATCAGGGCTTTGATGTCGCCCAGGTTGTGAATGCCACCAGAGGCGATGACCGGAATCGAAGTCGCCGCCGCCAATGCTGCAGTAAACGGCACGTTGCAACCTTGCATCATGCCGTCTTTGGCAATGTCGGTATAAACGATGGCCGAGACGCCGTCGGCTTCGAAGCGCTTGGCCAGGTCGATGACCTGCACAGTGCTGACTTCAGCCCAGCCGTCGGTGGCGACGAAACCGTCTTTGGCATCCAGGCCAACAATGACTTTGCCGGGAAATGCCTTGCAGGCCTCAGCCACAAACTCTGGCTGCTTGACCGCCTTGGTGCCGATGATCACGTAGCTCACGCCCGCCTTGACGTAATGCTCGATGGTTTCCAGCGAGCGAATACCGCCACCGATCTGTATCGGCAAATTTGGATAACGCTTGGCGATTGCAGTAACCACCTCACCATTGACCGGCTGGCCTTCGAACGCACCATTGAGATCGACCAGATGCAGGCGGCGGCAACCACCGTCAACCCATTTGGCAGCCATGCTCACCGGATCATCGGAGAACACCGTGGAATCTTCCATACGGCCTTGGCGCAGACGCACACAGGCGCCGTCTTTGAGGTCGATCGCGGGGATAATCAGCATCGGTTGAACCTATTCAATTCTTAGCATTAATCCGAGAGCCGTTGAAGTCCTCTATCTGCACGAGACTGTTCAGCGGCTCATTAACTTTTTTCCAGTGCCCACAAGTCGCTTTCGATGCTCTCAAACCGGTCTCTAAGCAGGGTTTGTACATCATCAACTGCCTTGTTGTAGTAAAGCGGCGCGATCTCGCGGTTAAACAGCTCGAGAATCTCCTGCACCTCAAACGAGCCCAACTCAAGTTCGAAACGCTGGTCGAGAAACTTCTGCAGGCTGGTAACCGCAGCCGCTTCCTGAGCCGGTTCGAGGCTCAGGATTGGGCTTTTATCCTTGCCCCGGGCCATTTACCAGCGACCGTCCCACGCAGCGAAGTTCTGCAGCAATTGCAGGCCATGGGTGTGGCTTTTTTCCGGGTGGAACTGCACGGCAAAACGTGAGCCATCGGCCAGCGCTGCGGCAAAATCGTTGCCGTAATGCCCACGACCAACCACTTGCTTTGGGTTGCCCGCTTCGACGTAATAGCTGTGTACGAAGTAAAAACGCGCCATGTCTGGAATGTTGTGCCACAGCGGGTGCTTGACCGTTTGCGCGACTTCATTCCAGCCCATGTGCGGGACTTTCAGCGCTTCGCCGTCTTCAACCTGGCCTTTACCAAAGAAGCGCACGGAGCCCGGAAACTGGCCAATGCATTCAACGCCGCCATTTTCTTCGCTGCGATCCATCAAGGCCTGCATACCCACGCAGATACCAAGGAAGGGGCGATCCTGGCTGACTTCACGCACCAACTGATCAAAACCCAGGCGGCGGATTTCAGCCATGCAGTCGCGAATCGCGCCGACACCCGGGAACACCACGCGGTCAGCTTCGCGAATCACCTGGGCATCGCTGGTCACCAGCACGCGACCTGCACCAACATGCTCAAGCGCCTTGGACACCGAGTGCAGATTGCCCATACCGTAGTCGATCACGGCAACTGTCTGCATCAGAGCACGCCCTTGGTCGATGGCATCTGCCCGGCCATACGCGGATCAAGCTCAACCGCCATGCGCAGCGCACGGCCAAATGCCTTGAACACGGTTTCGATCTGGTGGTGGGTATTGGTGCCACGCAGGTTGTCGATGTGCAGGCTCACCAGTGCATGGTTGACGAAGCCCTGGAAGAACTCCTGGAACAGATCAACGTCAAAGCCGCCCACCACCGCACGGGTGAAAGGCACATGCATCTGCAAGCCGGGGCGACCCGAGAAGTCGATGACCACGCGCGACAAAGCCTCGTCCAGCGGTACATAAGAGTGTCCGTAACGGGTCATGCCTTTTTTGTCGCCAATGGCTTTAGTGAACGCCTGGCCGAGGGTAATACCGACATCTTCGACTGTGTGGTGGTCGTCGATGTGCAGGTCGCCTTTACACTCGATATCGAGATCAATCAGGCCGTGGCGGGCGATCTGGTCAAGCATGTGCTCAAGAAATGGCACGCCGATGTCGAATCGCGCCTTGCCAGTACCATCTAGGTTGATCGAGACCTTGATTTGGGTCTCCAGTGTGTTGCGCTCGACGAATGCCGTACGTTCGGCCATCACCTGCTCCACTCAATCGTTGTGCAAAAGGGTAGCCATTATAGGCAGCCTTATGCGCAGCGGCTACCGGGGATAACCAATGTGCACGCCTGCCAATTACCGTTAGTAGGAAATTTGCCGGAACACAGCGCCTGCGCAGGCGTAGCAACCCTTGCCTGCAGCGCAACACAGAGCATCAACAGGCGCCTGATAAGACAACAATAGGTTCGATCTGCCGTTTTGCGGCACTATTTCTATATCAACCCAGCAGACCTAGACGAAACATGGACACAATTGACCGTTTGATCATCGGCGCCGGCGCCCTTGGCCTTGCCTGCGCAGCCCGCCTCGCCAAGCCCGGCGAAAGCACCTTGATTGTCGAGCGTGAAAGACTCATCGGCAGCCACACCTCCAGTCGCAACTCCGAGGTCATTCACGCAGGCATTTATTACGCCGCAAACTCGCTCAAAGCGCAGCTGTGCCTTGAAGGCCGCGAGCGGCTGTATGCCTGGTGTGCCGAGCATCAGGTGCCGTATCAGCGTATCGGCAAGCTTTTGGTCGCGGTCAACGATGCCGAGCGCAGCCAGCTCACAGCCATCGCAGAAAATGCCAGCACCTGTGGCGTTAATGACTTGCAGGCCATCAGCCATCAGCAACTGCACGACCTCGAACCCGCAGTGTGTGGCGTAGAAGCCTTGCTCTCGCCGAGCACCGGCATTATCGACAGTCATGCTTACCTGCAATCGCTGCTCGCCAGCGCTGAACGCAAGGACGCACAACTGGTGCTCGACACGCGCATTGAGCAACTCGAACCCACGGCCAGCGGCTGGATTGCGCGTGGTGTGAGTTGCGGCGAACCCTTCAGCCTCAAGGCCCAGCAGGTGATCAACGCCGGTGGCCTGTTTGCCCAGCAACTGGCACAAAACACAATTGGTCTCAGTGCTGGTTTGATCCCAAGGCTGCACCTGTGCCAAGGTCGCTACTTCGGCTACAGCGGCCGCTCGCCGTTTAGCAGCTTGATCTACCCAATGCCCGAGGCCAATGCGACCGGACTGGGCGTCCATGCCACGCTGGACCTCGGCGGCCAGTTGCGTTTCGGCCCGGACACCCGCTACGTTGAGCATCTTGACTACAGCGTAGACGCCGAATTGCTTGAACCTTTTGCCCAAGCAATCCGCCGATATTTTCCGAAACTCGACAACTCTCGCCTTGTGCCGGGTTACAGTGGCGTCCGTCCAAAGCTGTCTGGGCCTGGGGAACCGGCTGCCGACTTCATCATCCAAACCTCTGCCGACCATGGTTTGGACGGGCTAATCAACCTGTTTGGCATCGAGTCGCCAGGACTTACGGCCAGCCTGGCAATTGCCGAACGCGTTGCGGGCGTTAATTTGTAACCCACGCGACGCTATACTTATCCGTTTATATTCAAGCTAATGCATACAAGGAATCGGTCATGAAATCGCTCGGCAAAATCCTGGGTTTATTCTTCCTCGGACTGCTGCTGATCATTGTGGCACTGGGCTTTGCCCTGACCCACTTGTTCGATCCCAACGACTATAAAGACGAGATCCGCGATCTCGCCCGCGAAAAAGCCAACCTTGAACTGACCCTCAACGGCGATATCGGCTGGAGCCTGTTTCCCTGGCTCGGCCTTGAGTTGACCGATGCAACCCTGGCCAGCGCCGACACCCCGGACAAACCTTTTGCGGACCTGCGCCTGCTTGGCTTGTCCGTGCGCGTGCTGCCGCTGCTGCGCAAAGAAGTGCAGATGAGCGACATTCGCGTTGATGGCCTCAATCTGAATCTCGAAATCGACGACCAAGGTCACAGCAACTGGGAAAACGTTGGCCATCCAAGAAAGACCGCCAGCGCAACTGATGCCCCCGACTCCGCTGACACAACCGCAGAAGTCGCACCCCAGGCCCAAAGCAAGCCCAGCGACCCGATCAAACTGGATATTGACAGCTTGATCGTCAATAGCGCGCGAGTTGACTACCACAACGCCCAAAAGGGCCAGCAATTCAGCGCTGAAAGCATCCAGTTGACCACCGGCGCAATCCATGAAGGCGCCAGCGTACCGGTCAAGCTCAGCGCTTTCTTTGGCATCAACAAGCCAGTAATGCGCGCCCGTACTGAACTGCAGGGCGACCTGCGTTTTGACCGGGTACTAAAACGCTACGAACTGGAAAACGCCAAGATTTCCGGCGAAGCATCCGGCGAACCCCTCAATGGCCAAACCCTGACCTATGCCCTGCAAGGTCAGTTGACAGTCGATATGGCTGCCAACATTGCCCAATGGAGCAGCCTGAAACTGTCTGCCAACCAAATGCGAGCAATCGGCGAGATCAAGGTTACCGACTTGCGCGACAAGCCAAAGCTCAGCGGCGGCTTGTCGGTTGCCGAAGTCAACCTGCGCCAGTTCCTCAAAGGCATTGGCCAGGAAATTCCGGCCATGGCCGACGAAAACACCCTCAACAAGTTCGAACTGGTGACGCGCCTCAGCGGCAGCCCAACCAGCGTCAAGTTCAATGAAATGACCCTCAAGCTCGACGACAGCACTTTCAGCGGCGAGTTAGCGCTGGACGATTTCTCCAAACAGGCACTTCGAGTCAAGCTTAAAGGCGACACACTCGACCTTGACCGCTATCTGCCGCCAAAGTCGAAAGAGGCCAGCGCTCGTGATGCCGAGGTCAAGCAAAGTGTGGCCAAGGCAGGCAAAGCCGGTACTTCAGAGCTGCCGAATGCACCGACCCAACAAGCATGGAGTTCCGCCCAGGTGCTGCCGATCGACCGCCTGCGCAAACTCGATATGCAGGTTGCGCTGAACCTTGATCAATTGACTGCAGACAAACAGAGCTTCAGCAATGTCGACCTGCAAGCCAAAAGCACGGGCGGCCTGCTCACGCTCGATAACGCCAGCGGCAACCTTGGCGGCGGCAGTTTTGTCGCCAAGGCGCGAGTAGATGTACGTCCAGCAACCCCGGTACTCAGCCTGCAAAGCACCATCAAGCGCCTGCCAGTCGAACCTTTCCTGACCACTGCCGAAAACAAGGCACCGGTCAAGGGCCTGCTCGACCTGCAAGCGAACCTAACCACCAGCGGCAACAGTCAAAAGGCCTGGGTAGAAGCGCTCAACGGCACCAGCAACTTTGCCCTGGAAAACGGCGTACTGGTCGGCGCCAATCTTGAGCAGCAAATTTGCCAAGGCATAGCCACGCTCAATCGCAAGCAGCTGACCCGTGAAATCGACGGCAAGGACACGCCATTCAAAACCCTGAATGGCAACCTGACCTTTCGTAATGGCGTGGCCAGCAATCCAGACTTGAAAGTCGAAGTACCGGGCCTGAATGTAACAGGCGACGGCGATCTTGACCTGCGCGTGCTGGGCCTGGACTACCGTATTGGCGTCACCCTGCTCGGTGACACCCGCGCCATGCCCGATCCGGCCTGCCAAGTAAACGAACGCTATGTTGGCCTTGAGTGGCCCATTCGCTGCCGCGGCCCGCTTGAACTCGGCGCCAAGGCTTGCCGTCTCGATAAAGACGGCTTGGGCAAGGTCGCAGCCAAGTTAGCTGGCGACAAGCTCACCGAGAAGCTCGAAGAGAAACTCGGCGACAAAGTCAGCCCGGAACTGAAAGACGCGCTCAAGGGCCTGTTCAAACGATGAGCCCGGAGCAGTTTTCAAGCGCTGTTCTGCAATGGTATGACGTCCACGGCCGCAAAGACCTGCCCTGGCAACAGGGCATAACGCCCTATCGCGTCTGGGTGTCTGAAATCATGCTCCAGCAAACCCAGGTCAGCACTGTCCTGGGTTACTTCGACCGGTTTATGGCTGCGCTGCCAACGGTGCGTGACTTGGCCGAAGCAGCAGAAGATGAGGTACTGCATTTATGGACCGGGTTGGGCTACTACACCCGCGCCCGCAACCTGCAAAAAACCGCCAAGCTGGTGATGAGCGAGCACGCCGGGGAGTTTCCACGTGACCTTGAAGCACTGATCGCCCTGCCCGGCATCGGCCGTTCAACAGCGGGCGCCATCGCCAGCTTGAGCATGAACCTGCGCGCCCCGATTCTCGACGGCAACGTCAAGCGCGTGCTGGCTCGCTATGTCGCGCAAGAGGGTTATCCGGGCGAACCCAAGGTTGCCCAGCAGCTTTGGGACGTCGCCGAGCGTTTCACCCCGCAGCAGCGGGTGAATAACTACACCCAGGCGATGATGGACCTGGGCGCGACGCTCTGTACCCGCAGCAAACCAAGCTGCCTGCTTTGCCCGCTTAAAACGGGTTGCCAAGCGCACTTACTTGGCCTGGAAATCCGTTACCCGATCCCCAAGCCGCGTAAAACGTTGCCGCAAAAGCGCACACTGATGCCAATCTTGGCCAACCGTGACGGCGATATTCTGCTTTATCGCAGACCCTCCAGCGGCCTTTGGGGCGGGTTATGGAGCTTGCCGGAGCTATCTGGGCTGCAAGAGCTAGAATTACTCGCCAACAGCCATCAACTGGAAATGGGCACACGCCAGCAACTCGCCGAACTGACCCATACCTTTAGCCACTTCCAACTCGCCATCGAGCCATGGCTGATCAGGGTCAACACAACCCCGTCTAGCGTGGCCGAGGCCGACTGGCTCTGGTATAACCTCGCCCAACCGCCGCGCCTAGGCCTAGCAGCCCCGGTCAAAAAGCTATTGAAACGCGCGGCAGATGCCTTGAATGCAGGAGAATTGTCATGACCCGCACCGTAATGTGCCGCAAGCACAAGCAAGAACTTCCAGGCCTTGAGCGTCCGCCGTACCCGGGTGCCAAAGGTGAAGACATCTTCAACAATGTCTCCAAGCAAGCCTGGGATGAGTGGCAAAAACACCAAACCCTGCTGATCAACGAGCGTCGCCTGAACATGATGAACGCCGAAGACCGCAAATTTCTCCAGGCCGAGATGGATAAATTCCTGTCTGGCGAAGATTACGCACAAGCCGAAGGTTACGTGCCGCCCGGCGAGTAAATACGGCCAAGGGTGAAACTGATCAAAACTTGATCGATTTCACCCATATTCACCGTAAGCGCCCGTTATCTTTAAATATTTTTCAAACCTTCGCTTGACATGCCTTCGTCAAATCCGTCTAATACGCCCCGTTGCCCAGATAGCTCAGTCGGTAGAGCAGGGGATTGAAAATCCCCGTGTCGGCGGTTCGATTCCGTCTCTGGGCACCACTAATTGATTTCAGGTGGTGTAAACAGCATCTGAAAGCCCACAAGAAACCCGCCTAGTGCGGGTTTTTTGTTGCCTGTAATTTCCCGCACGCCCAAGACAGCTAAGCTCGATCAAAGCCACCACTACGCAAGAACGTAAAGAGCAGCGCCTCTGATATTGGTACTCCTGAAAAACCACGAGCAATCACACTCTGATTGACTATGGAACCGTGCTATAAGCTTGTTTTAAAGGCCCCGTTGAAAAACCAAAATAAAGTTGGGTCTTTATAGCTCAATATTTGGAAGAGGGGTCCAAGTGTCATTACGTACCAGCATTAATGCAGTCTTGGCAGGCTATCTAAGCGCTAAGGAAGAGAAGTTCGCTGGTCACAACCTCGCCAAACTTATCCGAGGAGAGCTTTGTGAGGGCATAAGAACCGCCTCGAATAGCTATTACGGATTGGTAATAAAAGGAAGTTCAGGCCAAGGGAACTGGGCTGACGGCCCATGGGCTGGGCTCTTTAATCCCATCATCACCGAGTCAGCGCAGCGAGGCTACTATGTCTGCTATTTGTTTCGCGAAGATATGCAGGGTGTTTATCTAAGCTTGAATCAAGGGATGACCCAAGCGAAAGAACACTACAAAGCGGATGCAAAAACAGCCCTCAAAGCCCGAGCACAAAACTATCGAGCAATGCTTGGCTCCCATACAGACCGATTCTCTGTTATGGAAATTGATCTAGCACCAAGTCAGTCAAGCAATCCAACTGCGTTCTACGAAGCTGGAAACATACTGGCAACCTACTACAAAGCAAGCGCATTACCCGACGAGGTTCAACTAACATCAGATCTAGCCTCGATGCTAAGCGCCTATGAACACTTGGTCAGTATTGAAACATCTGAGATCGATCCGACCGATACGCTCGGTGAAGCCCCGTCAGCTTTGAGCTTTGAGGATGCTACAAAGTTTCGCATCCATAAGCGAATTGAGCGTAACGCAAAGCTCGTCAAACAAGTCAAAGCTCAGAAAGGCTGTAAATGCGAAGTGTGCTCCGTAAACTTTAAAGATCGATATGGGCCCATAGGCGAAGGCTATATCGAGGCACACCACTTAAAACCAATTGCGTCACTCAAAGGCAGTCGAATACAAATGGATCCTCAAAAAGACTTTGCTGTGCTGTGCGCTAACTGTCACCGAATGGTTCACCGCTCCGGGCTCGTTGACGATATTCAACGCTTTAAAGATGAACACTACTGTGGCTAATCAAAGCGCGACCGACCTCGAACGCATACGCCTTCAACTCCTCAAATTTACTAAGGATAGAAACTGGGAGCAATTCCATACCCCCAAGAACCTAGCGATCTCCATCAGCGTCGAAGCCTCAGAGTTGCTATCGCTATTCCAATGGCTAAACACAGGGAAGCCGCAGGAGCTTGGTAACAGTCGATTGACACAGGTCCGAGAAGAGATGGCCGACGTTTTAATGAACCTTATTCGATTAGCAGACACACTCGACATTGACCTAGCAAATGCTGTTGAGCAGAAACTAGCGCAGAACCAAGAGAAATACCCCGCAGATCAGGTACGTGGGGATGCAAGAAAATACACTGAGTACTAGTACAAGCAGTCCCATCCTTGGCACACAACCTCGGTACACCGGTGGTTACAACAAATCATATGGTTTGGCACATTGCACAGCGTGTCGGGTTTGATTTCAGCTGCTACACCACTGGCACTGCCCCAAGCGAAGTTAAATTCCTTAGTTTTTTGTTGTCTGTAATTTCCCATCCGTCCTTTGCCATGCAAGGCCCGTCGCTTCTCGCTGGCATTGAGCGCTATTGCTCGGGCATAATTTGCCTGATTTTGCAGCGTATTCAGCTCGTTAGCGCACATTTGCGCGCAGTACCCCGAAAATTGATTTAGCCTAGACTCGAACACCCCTGTTTTAGCCAGTTAGATAAACGCCACGCGTGCACGGCGTTTTTTGTATCTGCGCGACAGGCAACTGCAGTGATGCGACACCCTCGCGCACTCAGACACGATACCGGCTCTGGCCTGCTTGGCGCTCCATAAGACGCTGTGCTAGCTTGGCGCTTTAATAAGGATGGCCAATTGATACTTGGCGCTAATCCAATAACAAGAGGACAACCCATGGCCGATGCAGCTGCCGCGCTGGAAATCCGCAACCTGCACAAGCGCTACGGCGACCTCGAGGTGCTCAAGGGCATCTCCCTCACCGCCCGCGATGGCGATGTGATCTCGATTCTTGGTTCTTCCGGTTCAGGCAAATCGACCTTTCTGCGTTGCATCAACCTGCTGGAAAACCCGCACAAGGGACAAATCATTGTCTCGGGTGAAGAGCTCAAACTGAAATCCGCAAAAAATGGCGAACTGGTTGCTGCCGATGGCAAGCAGATCAACCGCCTGCGCAGTGAAATCGGTTTTGTATTCCAGAATTTCAATTTGTGGCCGCACATGAGCGTGCTCGATAACATCATCGAAGCGCCGCGCCGCGTACTGGGTCAAAGCAAGGCCGAGGCAATTGAAACCGCCGAGGCACTGCTGGCAAAAGTGGGTATTGCCGACAAACGCCACGTCTACCCCAACCAACTTTCTGGCGGTCAACAACAGCGTGCAGCCATCGCCCGCACACTGGCAATGCAGCCAAAAGTGATTCTTTTCGACGAACCTACTTCGGCGCTCGACCCGGAGATGGTACAAGAAGTGCTTAATGTGATCCGCGCACTCGCAGATGAAGGCCGCACCATGTTACTGGTCACCCACGAGATGAACTTCGCTCGTCAGGTTTCCAGTGAAGTGGTTTTCCTGCATCAGGGCCTGGTAGAAGAACAAGGAACGCCCGAGCAGGTGTTTGATAGCCCTGACTCGGCGCGTTGCAAACAATTCATGTCAAGCAATCGCTAACACGGAGCAACATTGAATGCAGAACTACAAAAAAATCTTATTGGCTGCAGCCGCCACTCTGGCTTTTGGCACCAGCGCAGTCGCCGCTGACAAACTGAAACTCGGTACTGAGGGCGCTTACCCTCCGTTCAACCTGATTGACGCAAGCGGCAAAGTTGGCGGCTTCGACGTTGAAATCGGCCAAGCACTATGCGCCAAGATGAAGACCGAATGCGAAGTCGTGACTTCCGACTGGGACGGCATCATTCCGGCCCTGAACGCCAAGAAATTCGACTTCCTGATCGCCTCTATGTCGATCACTGAAGAGCGTAAGCAAGCGGTCGATTTCACCGATCCGTACTACACCAACAAGCTGCAATTCATTGCACCAAAAGACAAAACCTTCACCACCGACAAAGCCAGTCTCAAGGGCAAGGTGATCGGGGCTCAGCGCGCAACCATCGCCGGCACCTGGCTTGAAGACAACATGCGTGATGTTGTCGACATCAAGCTGTACGACACCCAGGAAAACGCTTACCTCGACCTGTCTTCTGGTCGTCTTGATGGCGTACTGGCTGACACCTTCGTCAACTGGGAATGGCTCAAGAGCGATGCTGGCAAGAGCTTCGAATTCAAAGGCGACCCAGTATTCGACAACGACAAGATCGGTATTGCCGTGCGCAAGAACGACCCTCTGCGCGAGAAGCTCAACGCTGCTCTGAAAGAGATCGTTGCTGACGGCACCTACAAGAAGATCAACGACAAGTACTTCCCTTTCAGCATTTACTAAGCTGCTAGCCTTGCGCCGCCACTCACCTGGCGGCGCAAGCATCTGAGCCCCCATGAATTTTGACCTCTACGGATTCGGCCCCGCACTCGCTGCCGGTACCTTGATGACCATTAAGCTGGCGCTTTCTGCGCTGGTATTGGGCTTGGTGCTCGGATTGCTTGGCGCGCTGGCCAAAACATCGCCTTACAAGCCTGTGCAATGGTTGGGCGGTACTTATTCAACGATTGTGCGTGGCATCCCCGAGTTGCTTTGGGTGCTGCTGATTTACTTCGGCACCGTCAATATAATGCGCACGCTGGCCGACGTTCTGGGACTCGAAAGCCTTGAACTCAGCCCCTTTGCAGCCGGTGTAATCGCCCTCGGTATTTGTTTTGGCGCCTATGCGACTGAAGTCTTTCGCGGCGCTATCCTGGCCATTCCCAAAGGCCACCGCGAAGCGGGTCAGGCGCTTGGCATGTCCAAGACGCGTATTTTCTGGCGTTTGATTCTGCCGCAAATGTGGCGCATCGCCCTGCCAGGCCTCGGCAACCTGTTTATGATTTTGATGAAAGACACAGCCTTGGTTTCGGTAATCGGCCTCAATGAAATCATGCGCCGCTCGCAAATTGCCGTCACCGCCAGCAAAGAACCCTTCACTTTCTTCCTGGTTGCAGCCTTTATCTATCTTGGCCTGACCGTCATTGCCATGACGGGCATGTACTTCCTTGAAAAGCGCGCGGGTCGCGGATTTAGCAGGAGCGCCGCATGAACTGGGAAGTGATCATCAAATGGCTGCCACGCCTGGCTGAAGGTGCGGTGCTGACCCTGGAGCTGGTTGCAATCGCGGTCATTGCCGGATTGATTCTGGCGATACCAATGGGCATCGCCCGCTCTTCGAAGAACCTGCTGGTTCGCGGTATTCCTTACGGCTATATCTTTTTCTTCCGTGGCACGCCGCTGCTGGTTCAGCTGTTCCTGGTCTATTACGGCCTGGCTCAATTTGATGCGGTGCGCAATGGACCGTTGTGGCCGATCTTGCGCGACCCGTTTTGGTGCGCCGTGATCACCATGACGTTGCACACCACAGCCTATATCGCCGAGATTCTGCGCGGTGCGATTCAGTCAGTCCCGCAAGGCGAGATCGAAGCCGCACGCGCACTCGGCATGTCGCGCAGCCAAGCCATGTTGCGCATCATCTTGCCGCGCGCCGCACGCATCGGCCTGCCCGCCTACAGCAACGAAGTCATCCTGATGCTCAAGGCCAGCGCCCTGGCCAGCACCGTGACCTTGCTCGAACTGACCGGTATGGCGCGTACCATCATCGCCCGAACCTACCTGCCCGTAGAGATCTTCTTTGCAGCCGGCATGTTCTACCTGGTGATTGCCTACGTCCTCGTCCAGGCATTCAGATTGCTTGAACGCTGGCTACGCGTGGACGCCTGCCAAGGTCGTTAAAACACTGCAGGCCGCAATGGCCTGCAGCTTAATGTAGACACAGCCCATGCCAGCCAAGGACCTAACCGAGCACTTTGAAGCGCTAAATCGCTTCCTTAGCGAGCATCAAGCGCTCTGGCGCCCGCGCCCATTCAGTGACCGCCCCATGGCATGGGAACAAACCCACGGCCAATTGGCGACCTGGCTGAAATCACGCAGCCTGGCGCAGGCCGAGCAAGCCCAGGCTGAACCGCACAAGCTAAACGCCCCTGAACCCTTTGCGAGCCTGGCAGAGCAAGCCCAAGCGCTGTGCCAGATTGCCCCACTGCCACTCATAAATAGTCCTCAGCTACCTAACCGCTTGAGCAATGACATTCCCGGGCGTAAGTGGCTGCAAATTCAGGCATTCGCCAGCAGCTTGAGCTTTGAACAGCCAACGAAACACTGGCTCGACTGGTGTTCAGGCAAAGGCCATCTCGGACGATTATTAGCCCGACAAGGCCAGCCACTGAGTTGTTTGGAACATGACCCCGAGCTTGTGGATAAAGGTGCGAAGCTCAGTCAAAAGCTGGGCATTAATGCCCAGCATATTGAACAGGATGTACTGGCGCCAAGCGCAATAAAACAACTCAAAACCGAGCACACAGCCGTGGCGCTGCATGCCTGTGGCGACCTGCATGTTCGCTTGATCCAATTGGCTAGCGAGGTAGGCTGCCAACAACTGGCGATTGCGCCCTGCTGCTACAACCGGATCAGCACCCAACATTACAAACCGCTGTCACAACCGGCCAAGGCAGCAGGGCTTGAACTATCCATACAAGACCTCGGATTGCCCTTGAGCGAAACGGTAACTGCCGGTGCGCGTGTGCAAAAACAGCGTGATATTTCCATGGCCCGTCGCTTGGCTTTCGATTCTCTACAGCGCGAAATACGTGGGCTTGACGAGTATTTACCCACGCCCTCGCTTGCCTCTTCCTGGCTTAACAAACCCTTCGCCGAATTTTGTATCGACTTGGCAGCGCTGAAGCAAATACCGCCGCCACCCGCCTCGACCGACTGGCTCAAACTTGAAGCCAAAGGCTGGGAATTATTAGCTCAGGTACGCAATTTGGAGCTGCTGCGCGGCCTGTTTCGCCGACCGCTGGAAGTCTGGTTGTTGCTCGATCGTGCCCTGTATTTGTGCGAGCAAGGTTATGCCGTTCAACTCGGCACCTTCTGTTCGCGCGAGCTCACGCCACGCAACCTTATGCTGGTCGCTGAACGTATCGGATCTGCCCGCCAAGGCTGTGGATAACTTTGTTGATAGATTCTGGGAAAGCAGCTCTACAGCTTCTGCAATCTGACTGACAAAAACCCGACTATTTTCGCCAAATAATTAATTATCTACAAAAACAGACGCTTATGTGACTATGTGATGACAAGCACATTTACCTAGCACAAACTGATTAATTACTAACCAGTTGTGCATAAGAAATTCGCTGCTCATAGCTAGACGAACAAAAAACCCTGCTAAAAGCTCTTGTCAGCCAGAAACTTATCTATATAATGCGCCCCACAAATGCCGGTATAGCTCAGTTGGTAGAGCAACTGACTTGTAATCAGTAGGTCCCGAGTTCGACTCTTGGTGCCGGCACCATACGAAACAACAAAAAAGGCTCACCTCGCGGTGGGCCTTTTTTGTTTCTGCGCGATTTACTGAATTTGGCTTCCACCTTCTGGTACATATTCAGGACACTACAGAGCATCTGATCAAAGATGCCGAGCCTGACTGCGGGCTCGTTGTAAATTAGCGATTGTGGGTCAGCAGGATGCTTGGCGAAGCTGCTCAATGATCTTACGAGCGCGATTTGCCCCAACATCAACATGGATGTCGACCATCGGCTTTGGACCAAACGCAAGCATGTTCTGGTACTGGGCCTCGATCACAACCTTGTCCTCGTCGAAAGTCATTGCCGTCTGCTCAACGACCTTTGCTTTGGTTTCCTCAGGGTTGCTCTTAGGATTAGTTGCTATCGTCCAGAAATAGTGACTGGTAAATTGCGTTTCAGGTGTCACGCCATGAAAACCGCGCATGTGAAATCCATCCCGGTTTGGGTTATCCAGCGAGTCGCTGCCCGCATCAATCGCGCCAGTCCAGATACGCAGATGCGAAACGTGAAACTCGATCTCCTGCCATCGGTCAATTTTGTCTTTGAAAGGATAGGCCGCTAAATAGGTTGGAGGCGGAACCGAACCCGGCATATGGCGGGTTACCTTGACTGTGGTATTGATCCGCACCCGATTGCTGTCACAGCCTCCGCTCAGAACTGCGGCGTGTATTTAACGCTGAACATCAGGTTGCGTGGGTCGCCAAAATTGTTGCTCCCGTCTGCGGCGGCGAAGCCTGGAAGGTAGTAGCGTTTGTCGAACAGGTTGTTGGCATTGACGGCCAGATCGATTTCGTCGCTCAAACGGTAACCCATGCGGGCATTCCAGACGGTGAAGCCGGGTACGTCGAACTCCCGGTCGAAACTGACGGTATGGCTTTGCGAAGTAAAGCCGCCGCCGAGGCTGACGCGGTCCCATTGACCTTGTAAGCGGTAATCAGCCCACATGCGCAGCATGTGCTTGGGCGTCCACTGGCTGTAGATGCTGCCTTCGTTATCTGGGTCATCAAGGAACTTGGTGGTGTTGTAGGTGTAGCCAGCAAACAGTTGCAGATCGCGCAGCACTTCACCGCTTATCTCTGCCTCGATGCCCTGGCTGCGCACCTTGCCAGATGCAGTTGAGCAGTACCAACCATCGCAGGCGAAGCCTGAGGCCTCGTCGGTAACCGCACGGTTCTTCTGGTCATAGCGGAACACAGCCAGCGAAGTGTTGACCCGGCCGTTGAACAGTTCGCCCTTGAGACCAACTTCATAATTGCTGCCGATCACCGGTTCAAGCATCTGCTGCTGGGCCGTGCGGCCGCTCTGTGGCTCAAATACATCGGTGTAGCTGGCGTATACCGCCCACTCCTGAGTCAAGTCGTAGACCAAGCCCAGATAGGGGGTGAACTCGCCGGTCTCGGTTATGCTGTCCTTGTAATCGTCGTCAGGAAGCATGTAGGCGTAGTCGTACCAGCTGACGCGGGCGCCGACCACGGCCGTCAGCGGCTCGGCCAACTTAACCCGCCAACTGCCATAAAGCCCCTTCTGGCGGATGTCGTACTCGGCATTGGTGCCGCGTCCGCCCGGCGAGGCGAGGATATCGTCCAGGCTCGGTTCTGGGCGATGATGGTCGATATCAAAGATATTACCGCCCGGCACGAAGCGCCGCGCGTAGAAGTCATCCGAAGTGTATTTGGAGTAGTTGCCGCCGACGGTGATTTCCTGCTCCAGGGTGAAGGCTTCGAATTTGCCGTTGAGAAACATGTCCAGGCCGAGCTTGGTCGACTCGAAGTTAGTGAGCCAGTCAGCGAAGTCCAGGCCGCTGCCATCGTCTGCAACATCACCGTGCATGCGCTGATGCAGCGAGTCGTTATGCTCACGCATGCGCACGGCGCCAACTTTGAAGCGCCAGTTGTCATCGAAACGATGTTCTAGATCAGCGTATAGCGTGTTCTGCTCTATATCGTTGCTGTTCCAGGTGGCGCCACTGTAGGTCGAGCGCGAAAAACCGATGTCGCTACCGTCGGGGTAGCGCGGCAGGCCACGGACCATTGGCCGCGAATCAAGGTCAGTATTGCTTATGCCCACACCCAAGGTAGTGTCCGGGCTGAGATCGAAGTCCAACGCGCCGTACAGCGAGGTGGTCTTGCTCCACACGTAATCGGTGAAAGAATGAGTGTCGTCCTGATCGACCACCATGCGCCCGCGAATGCTGCCGCTCTCATTCAGAGGACCACCGGCATCCGCCTGCAAACCATAGTGATCCCAGGAACCAGCCTTGCCAGTGAAGCTGACCGTAGGCGCGGTTTGGCCGCGCTTGCGCACTAGGTTGATCGCCCCACCGGGACTGCCAGCGCCCTGCAGCAGGCCGGATGCGCCGCGCAGAATTTCCACGCGATCAAAGAACACCAGATCCTGGGTCGCCCAATTTCCCAACACATAGGTATTACGCGGGATTGGTACACCATCATATTGCCAGTCATCAATCTGGAATCCGCGTGATGAAATCACCATGCCCGGGCCGATACCGGTGGCGCCGACTAGGCCGGTGGTCTGGTTTACGGCGTCACGCAGGTCGGTGATGCCTTGGTCGTCGAGTTGCTGGCGGGTGATCACGCTGACGGACTGGGGGATTTCCTTGAGCCTATGCGTGCCCTTGCCGATGGTAACCACACCTGAGGTGTACGAGCCGCTGCCTTCGGTAGTTGCCCCAAGCGCTTGCCCTGTGACGGTGACATCCTTGAGCTCAATAGTGCCATTGGTTTGCGCCTTGGGCTGCACGCTGAAATTGCCGCTCTGGGTTACCTTCAACTCCAGGCCTGAGCCTTTCAGGGCCTGTTGCAGAGCCTGTGTTGCGGTTAGCTCTCCTTGTACAGAAGGCGCTTGTTTACCCCGCACCAACGCGGGTTCCAAGGAAATCACCTGGCCACTCTGGCGAGCAATAGCATTGATCGTCTCGCTCAGGCTGGCAGCGGGCAGATCGAAGCGCAACGTCTGCTGGGCGACAGGCTCAGCGTAGGCGAAACCTAACGGACCAACAGAAGTGAGCGCGATGGCTATGGCAAGGGCGCGGGGTTTGAACACGGAATGCTCCTGAGTAAATTTATGTAGTCAGGAGATAGGTGGGACGAAACAGGAAAACCAGACACGAATGAGAGCGATTTCCATAAATTATTTCCTGCAACTCGAAACCGCATGAAAGGGATCGCACGGCAAGTGAGGATCAATCCTGCGCATCGATCAGGGTCAACCAGGGCCCGTAATGGCTGATGCGAATCGGCAGGGTCTCCTCCAAGGCAGTCAGTGTCCGTTCGGGGTCATCAAGCGGATAGACGCCCTGCACCCGTATCGAGCGAACCTCTGGGTCGACACGAATCAATCCAGGTCGATAGGATCTCAGCGCTTCGATCACGGCTTCGAGAGGCTCGTCGATCACACTCAACTGGCCTTGCAGCCAATCGGCGCGATGCTTCTCTGCGCTTCCCAAACGTTCTATATGACGCGCGTGCAACAAAGCTGCGTCGCCTTTGTGCAACGTCTGCGAAACTCCGTTCGGCAAGCTGAGTTGAACCGAATGCTCAAGCACCAGCACACGTGTAGCTTGCTGCTCCTGATGTACCAGAAAGCGGGTACCAAGCGCACGAACAGAACCTTGGTCGCTGCGCACGATAAATGGTCGGTCTGGGTCCGGGGCAACCTGCACGACCAATTCGCCTTGACGCAGATAGAGCACGCGTTGGCTGGCGGTGAAATTAATATCAACTGAACTGCCTGCGTTGAGGTTGAGCAGGCTGCCATCGTCGAGATCGTAGCGCATTCGTTCGCCCGTGCCCGTGCTTAAGTCGGCGAACATTGCCTGGCCTGGTCGAGTGCGCCCCAACAGCCACAATCCGCCGCCAAACAGGCCGAGGCCGGTCAAACCACGCAATACCTTTCGCCGCGATACAGCAGGTTGCAGCAAAACCTCACGCGCCAAGCCCTGCGTGCGCCGCTCGAAACTGCGCAAGGTTTCATAGTGACCGCCAAGCCCTTGATGCAGATGCCTCCAGGCAGCGGCATTTGCCGGGTCGCTCGACAACCAGGCTTCAAAGCCTGCCTGCATCGGTGCATCTGGCGTGGCCGCGCGCAAGCGCACCATCCAATCGATGGCCTCCTGGCCTGCTCGGTTCAAAGCAATTTGGCTCATGGCTGCATACCGGTCAGGTAGCACTGGCGAAGGGCCTGAGTCATGTAGCGGCTTACTGTCCGCTCAGACACCCCCAAGCGGCTAGCGATTTCCTGGTAGCTGAAACCGTCAAGCTGACTGAAGAGAAAGGCTTTTTTCACCGCATGCGGCAGGCCAGCAAGGGAGCGGTCGATGGCGCTTAATGCCTCGACCAGCAAGGCGAGTTCTTCCGGTGAAGGGGCCAAGGCTTCAGGTAATGCAGATAGCCGCTCAAGGTAGGCGAGCTCAAGGCGGCGCCGGCGATGGCGATCGGAAATCAACCGACGAGCGATGGTCGATAGATAGGCCCGCGGCTGTTCTATGCTGTCCGGGTCGACGCTAGATACCAACATCTGGCAGAAGGTCTCTGCAGCGGTATCTTCGGCGTCAGCGTAGTTGCGAAGGCGACGCTGGACGTGCTGAAGGAGCCAGCGATGATGGTCGCTAAAGAAGAATCCCAGCTTGCTGGTCGTGAGGTGGGACACTGCCGGCCCTCTGCAAATGTGAATTATTCGCATTTTACTGTTCGAGCCGTCCCGCTTACAAGCTTATAAACTCGCGACACTGGTCAATGCCTGCTTGCGCCCCGTTAGCCAGGGCAAATACGTTGTATTGGTTCCGCGACCCGGCTAGGCCAGTGCGTCACCAATCGTCTTTTGAACTAGGCTATGTAAGTCGTCGTTATGCTCTCAATAACCCGCAGTTGAGTGCCACGAGCCGCCCTTCAACTGCACTTGGAGGGAGGTTGCGTCATGTCTCGACCACTGCCACAAGTTGTGTCCCAGCAAGATTGGAAAACAGCGCTGGACCAGTTCCTGATAAAGGAAAAAGCGTTCACCCGCGCCCGCGATGCCCTGAATGCCGAGCGCAGAAAGCTGCCAATGGTAAAAGTTGAAAAGCACTACTCGTTTGAAGGACCGGAGGGAACCGCATCCTTGCTTGACCTATTCGAAGGACGGCGCCAACTCATTGTCTATCACTTCATGTTTGGCCCCGATTGGGAGGCCGGCTGTGACGGCTGTTCGTGGGTTGCGGATGCGATGACACATCCGGCCCACCTGCTTGCCCGTGACACATCATTGGTGATGGTTTCACGCGCGCCTCTGGACAAGCTCGAGAAGTACAGAACTCGCATGGGCTGGCCCGATGCCATTCCCTGGTATTCGTCGTACCAAAGTGAGTTTAATTACGACTTCGGTGCCACTACCGAATCAGGTGAAAAGCATGGCGCCAGTGTGTTTCTCCGTGACGGAGACACTGTTTATCGAACCTATTACACGGGTGCACGCGGGGTTGAATACCTTGGCACGCATTGGAGCTATCTGGATTTGACCCCCTATGGCCGCCAAGAGAATTGGGAAGAATCACCGCCTGGCTGGCCGCAGACCGAACCCTATGGCTGGAACCGGCGCCACGACGAATACGAGTTGTAATTGGCTATCACGCAAAATGGAAAGCATGCTTTACATATTGCTTGCCCCTCGCTAATGTAAAGCACCCTTTCCACAGAGCACACAGCATGACCAAGTATTATTACGAATTCGGTGGTGCAATCGCCCTCTACATGCTGGTTCTGGCAGTCTCGCTTCTGTTACTTAGCCAGTACCAAGACGCCCCGCTGGCGCTACGTGTATTGATCACCCTGGCGCCGATGATTCCGGCTGGCTTGCTCTGCTGGGCCATTGTTCGGCAACTGCATCGCCTCGATGAAATGCACCTGCGCATTCAGTTTGAGGCGCTCGGTTTCGCATTCGCGGCGTCGGCTTTACTGACCTTCAGCTATGGATTCCTGGAAAATGTAGGCGCCCCTCACCTGCCATGGCTTTGGGTGTGGCCGGTCATGGGAGCAACTTGGATAATTGGACTGATGATTGCCAAGCGCCGCTATCAATGAAAAACCGACTCAGGGCGCTTCGTGCCGAACGCAAATGGTCTCAGCAAGATCTGGCCTCGATGCTGGGCGTCTCACGTCAGACAATCAATGCGATTGAAAATGGTCGATATGATCCCAGCTTGCCGCTGGCATTCCAGATAGGACGGGTTTTCCAGCAACCCATCGAAAGCATTTTCGATGATCAAGCTCCAACGCCTTGCTGATCTGGACTAGCGTCGGTAACGCTATCGTCAGACTATAAGATTTCCCCACGCCCGCCGCTTAACCCTATGCAGGGCCAAGCGGCGCAAGGATGTTATCTAAACTTTAAATTGCTTGGCCAACTGATTCAGTCCTGTGGCCAAGGTCGACAACTCGGCTGTAGCCAGTGCTGTTTGGCTCGCGCCCTCGGATGTCTCCCCAGAGAAATCACGAATACTGACCAGGTTCCTATCAACTTCGCGAGCAACCTGAGCCTGCTCTTCGGCAGCAGTCGCGATCATGAAGTTTCGTTCGTTAATCTGCGTCAGCGATTCAGTGATATCGACCAGGGCTTTGCCTGCGTTGTGCGCCAATTCGAGGGTTTTCTGAGCCTGTACACTGGTTTGCGACATGGACGATACGGCATTTGAAGTCCCGGTCTGGATCGAACTCACCATCTGCTCGATTTCGTGGGTCGATTGCTGGGTGCGATGGGCAAGTGCCCTGACTTCATCCGCGACCACAGCAAAACCCCGGCCTGCCTCACCAGCTCTCGCCGCTTCAATTGCAGCGTTCAGGGCCAGTAGATTGGTTTGCTCGGCAATGGCCCGTATCACATCGAGCACCTTGCTGATGTCGGTCGCCATCACCACAAGCGACTGCACCTCGCTCGAAGTGGCCTCGACATTAGAAACCACAAGGTTAATCGCGCTAACTGTTTCGTCGACCTGAGCCTTGCCTGCTGCTGCAGATTCGCTGGACTGCGAAGTCATCTGCGATGTCGAGGACGCATTGCTGGCGACTTCCTCGACCGCGGCGCTCATTTCATTCACAGCGGTAGCCGCCATCTCAATTTCATGACTTTGTCGCTGAATCGTCTGCGCAGCACCTTCGGTGACGGCATGCATTTCTTCAGACGTCGCGGCTAGCTGGGTTGATGAATCGCCAATCATCGCCAGGGCATCACGCAACTTAGTCTGCATGATGGCTAATGACGCAATCAGTTTCGCAGCTTCATCCGAGCCCTCAACGATGATCTGCTGGCTCAAATCGTTATCGGCGATACGCTCAGCAATTGCCAATGAATAGCTAATGGGCACTGTCAGGCTTCGGGTATACAGCAGGGCAAGAATTATAGTGGCAGCAAAACCAATGGCGATCGACACCCAAACCACTATCTGGGTCTGCAAGTAAATTGCATCTGCCTCGATACCTGCTCTCTCAGCTTTTTCATCATTGACCCTAGCAAGCTCGTCCAAGGCAGCTTGAACCTGCTGTGCCGCCACTCGCATGTCGCTGCTAGATTGTTTAACAGCAGCCTCTAGATCCCCGCGGGCAATGGTCGCAAGGTATCTATCCTGGGTGATAACGTAAGCATCCCGCGTTTTGACAAAGTCAGCGTACGCCTCACGTCCCTCTGGAGTGATGATGTATGGAAGCAGCGACTCCATGTGGCCGGTTATCCGCACCCGTGCCTGCTTGATGTCATTAAGTGCCTTAGCGGTACGCTCTTTAGGTTCTAGCGCGTTCCTTAGGCGTGCATTATTGGCTCGAATCCCCGTGAACTCTTGATCCATTTCACTGACGATTTTGATACTGCTCAAGACGTTAGTCTCCACATACGTCTCGAAATCATTCAGTTTTCCTGCCTGATACAACGACAGCAGACCTATAGTCATGATTATCAGACAAAAAAAGCCAAAACAAATAATAGAGCGAGGTGCCAATTTCAGTTGTCTTAAAATCATCAAAGTACCCTCCTAGGTTGGTAACTAACTATCGTTACCCCTAATGGAAACTTTACTTTGAGCCCCACTAACCCACAAAACCCATACTAAAGTTATGGGTAATCTAATTCAGCCAATAATTATTGGCTTCTGGATCGAGCTACGCGCTCTAGCCTGCTATTTTTGCGAAAACGCGCCCGCGCTATCGCACAGATGTCAAAGCTGGTGGGCACGGCCTGACTACGGTTTCGGCGCAATAGTCTGGGCACCGCAAACTGCGGGACGCAGCAAGAAGCTGGCGCCTCACCGATCAACTGGAGTGCTGTACCGAGCGCTTGCGGTATTGGCTGCTCAACTGCTGGGCCAGCTCAATGAAATGGGTGATAAGTGGCGACTGGTTGAAGCTGCGGCACAGCAGCGTGATTGGCGCGGTCAGTCGGGGCTTGGCATCGCGTATGCGGCAATAGACAACGCTGCCTTCATGAAAGCCCTGCATAGAGGCTGGCACCACTGAGATACCTGCACCCGCGGCCACCAAGCTGACATTGGTCAGCATGCGCTCAACCTCAAAGGCAATTGTCGGTTCAAAACCGGCATTGCGACACGCCTGCACAAGATTGGCGTACATGCCGGGAGCTCCAGGCCGGCGAACCAGGATAAAGCGCTCATCCACCAGATCGGCCAACGACACACTCATTTCACTGGCGGGCGATTGCCCTTTGAGCAACGGATGACCTGATGGCAGTGCCAGCAACAGCTCTTCATTCAACAAACGCTGATATTGCGCGGACTTGGGATGCGCGACCGGCGCACGAAGAATGCCGATGTCGGTATGCTCGGCCATGACGTTCTCGGTCAGCTCGCTGGCGTTGCCTTCATGCAGACTGATATCAACTCCCGTATAGCGTTCCCGGTAACTGCGGATAATCTGCGGAATCAACGGATGTGAAGCTGCCGAACTGGTGAAACCAACACTCAAGGTGCCTTCTATACCCTGCGCCGTTCGCGCGGCCTTGAGTGAGCCAAGCTCTACCCTGCGCAGAATATCTTTGGCTTCGCCCAGGAAAACCTTACCGCCTGCGGTCAGAGCAACGCCTTTGGGATGACGCACAAAAAGATCAAACCCAAGCTCCTGCTCCAATGCGCGAACCTGTTGGCTCAAGGGCGGTTGCTGCATGTTCAGCCTCGCAGCGGCACGGGTGAAATGCTGTTCCTCAGCGACCATGACGAAGTAACGAAGATGACGCAATTCCATGACGAGTTCACCATGTGTCGAGTGAGTAACTGCGCTGCACGATACCGAATCCACGGGTGATGGGATAGGATGTGAGACCCCGGACGGCGCAGGGGATTAAACCAATAATAATTAAGAATTACTGATGCTCAGAGTTGTTCGTTCTGGTCTTGCTCAGTTGATGCTGGCGGTAGTGCTTGGCAGCCTGCTGGGTGTCTGGAAGCCCTCGTTGGCAATCGAAATGAAAGCCTTCAGTGACCTGTTTATTGCAGCGGTGCGCTTGATCACGCCGGTTGTGATGTTCGTGCTCATTGCCTCAAGCGTGGCCGGTTTGCGCGGATACGGCACGAGCCTGAAGCTGGGCCTGAGCACAGTTGGCTATTGGCAGCTAATGTCACTGCTCTCCTTGGTCTGTGGCTTGTCGGTTACCTTGCTCCTACAGCCCGGGGCGGATATGCCCATGCTCGAACAGGGCAACCCGCACACCGCGGCAACGGCTGATCTTATCTCTGTCTCACACTTACCCACATTGCTCGCTGCTGCATTCGGCCACAGCATAATCTTCAAAGTACTGCTTGCCGCCTTGGTGGCGGGGCTCTTGCTCGGCCTTTCAGGTGACAAGGGAATCAGACTCAGGCAGATGCTTGATGATTCTGTCGGCCTTGTATTCCGGGTAATGCGATTTATTATTCGCTTCGCCCCGCTGGCCGCCTTTGGCGCCATTGCCTTTACCATCAGTGTTTACGGCGCTGCCGCGACCATTCCTCTGGCGAAATTCGTCGCTACCGCCTACGCCGCCAGCCTGCTGTATATCCTTGCCGTATTGACACTAGCGCTTGGCTTGAGTGGCGTCAGCCTGTGGCGGCTAGTGGGCTACATCAAGGAAGAGCTTTTTCTGGTCGCCTCCACGGGCTCGTCGGTGGCGGCATTGCCTCGCCTGATCGACAAACTGGAAGCCGCAGGCTGCAATAGCAAGCTTGCGCGCCTGACGCTGACTACCGGCTATACCTTCAACCTCAATGGCTCCAACATCTATTTGATGGTCGCGGTGCTATTCCTCGCCCAATCTATTCATATTGAGCTCAACGCACAGTTGCTCCTGACCATTTTGCTGGTCAGCTTGCTGACGTCCCTAAGCGCTACCTCTGTCGCCGGTTCGGCCTTTATTACCCTGACCGCCACCCTGGGCGTGCTGCAGATAGTGCCGTTGGAAAGCATCGGTATCCTTATCGGCGTGGAACGCATGATGAAGTGCCGCTCACTGACAAACGTGCTGGGCAACTGCGTAGCCTGCCTGACGCTCGCCAGTTGGCATAACGAGTTGGATCGACAGAAACTAGCCCAGGCACTGGGCTGAAGGCTGGAACAATTTACGATTAAACTTGGCCATGGCATTGCCCAGAAACAACAAAATTGCAGCAGGCTTCAGAAGATTGTTGCAGACACAAAAAAGCGACCGGTATTCAGCCGGTCGCCTTATACGGGCATCGATAGCGCTCTAGTTCGCCGCTTTCACCAGCTTGGCAAATGCCTTGTCCAGCTCAGTATCGGCATCGAGCAAGTGCTGACGGTGCTCGGTCATCCAGTTGCGGTCAGCTTTCAGGTTTTTCTGCGCTTCGGCCAGCATGCGCTTGACCTCGGCAGGCTGTGGCCCGCCCGTGCCTTTGCGTGATTCAACCATGGCCCGTGGCGATAATGTCGCCCGGAAAGCGGCTTCATCCAAAGGCAGCTTCTCCAACTCCCACTTGTACTTCTTGGCCGCCTGGGTGAAGAGCTTTTGTGCGTCTGCATAGGGGAAATTCTTTGGAAAATAGCCCTCTTTGCGCGCTTCACTCACAATCAGCGAAGCAAAACTGTGGCCAATACGAAACGGCACCTTGTATTCACGCTCCAGGGTATCCGCCAGCTCCATGGACGTGGTCCAGTCTGAATCCAACTCCTCCATTGCGCGCTCAGGGTTGATCACCAATGCGGCCAACACCTTGTCCAATCGCTTGAACATCTGGGTCGCCGAAGTGAATAGGCCAAGCGAGTCGAACGCGGCTTTATAGTCGGTCATGCCCGTGGTCACGTTGTGGGCGCGAATGGTGGTTGCATTCGCCAACCCAACCACATCGGATGCAGACTCACGGGTGCGCATCAGCAAGCCCGGGTTGCGCTTCTGCGGCATGGCGCTGCTGGTGTAGGTTGCCCCTTCCTCCAGCAACAACCAAGGACGCGTCTGGTGATATTGGGTGTGGATATCACCAATCATGGCGCCCACCCGGATGGCGGAGGATGAGGCGATACCAGCCGCTTCCAGTGGAATATCAAAGGTCGAAACCTGCCCCGCATCGAGCGAATTCTCACGCAGGCCATCAAAGCCCAGCAACTCAGCCAAGCGCTCACGGTTCAAGGGCCAGCCAGAGTTAGCCAACACCGCAGTGCCCATAGGACTGAGGTTCAAGCGCGCATAGAGCTCGTGGATACGCTGTGCATCCCGCTCGAATGAAGCTGAAAATGCCAGCAAGTAATGTGCATAGCTGATCGGCATGGCCTGCACGCCATTGGTGTACGCCGGGACCAGCGTGTCGACATTCTTCTCAGCGATTTTAAGCATGCGTTCGCGCACCTTGTTCAAGGCGTCGCTGTAGTCCAGAACCTGAGCGCGCAGCACCGCCAGACGATAGGTCGCGTACATATCCTGACGACTACGCCCAGAGTGAATCAAGGAAGCCTCTGGGCCAATTTTATCAACCATGATCTTTTCAACCTGCAGCACATCACTTGGCCGCTTGCCGTCAGGTTGCTTGGCCTGGTCGATCACATGCTGCACGCCACCGGCGATCAGATGACCAAGCTTGGGCGTCACTACGCCTTCTTCGGTGAGCATCACGATTGAGGCCTTGTTGATGCGGTTCATCCAGCTGAACTGCTCCTCATACGCACCGCCCTTGCCGCTGTGCTTATCCACTGTTGCGCCGATTTTCTCGGCTTGGGCAGCGCATTCAGCAGTGGTTCGGCAAGGCAGGTCTGCCGTATTGGCAGCCTGGGCGCCATAGGAGAAAAAAAGTGAGTAGGCGACAGCAAGGTGGATCAGGTTTTTTCTGAATTTCATGTTGCGTTCCTTCCGGGCAGATCAGGGTTGATCATCGCAAGCCAGCTGGCGATGACAGCGTCAAGGCAGCCGCGCTTAGAGCAGCGCAAGGGTGTAGCTGAAGATCAAACGGTTCTGATCGATATCGTTGCCGCCATTACTGCGATAAGTGCCGTTGCGCCACTTGATCCCGAAATCCTTGAGCGGGCCACTCTGTATGACATAGGCGATATCAGTGTTGCGCTCCCACTCTTTGCCCTCGCGACCAGGCGAGCGGACAAAGTTGTCACCGCTGGTGTAGCGAGTCATGAAGGTCAGGCCGGGCAGGCCAACGGCCGCAAAGTTGTAGTCATAACGCGCCTGCCAGGACCGTTCCTCCGGGCTGGCAAAGTCAGCGGAAATCATTACGTAGTTGACCAGGTAGGAGTTGGTACCTTCGATGTGCGGAAAGCCGGTCTTGCCATTCATTTCCTGGTAATTGACGCCGAAGGAGTGACCACCAAGGTTGTAAATCAACTTGGCGCCGAAGGCCTTGTTGTCGATATTTGTCTTGCCGTCATTACTGGAGTAGGCATAGCGGATATCAGTCTCGAAAGACTGCTCATCGCCCAGTGGATATTTGTATTTGATATTGGCGATGTGCTGCCGGTAGTTTTTGTCGAGGTGCGCGTAGTTGTAGCCCGTCGTGAGGTTTTTGTCCCACTTGTAATTGGCCCCGGCAAAGTTGAATTCGTCACTCTCCTGCCCACCACTGATGCCTTTACCGGCGACGAGCATGTCATCGTTCGAGCTGGAGTTACGCAGGCTGTTCTGGGTCAGGCGACCGAGATCCACAGTCAGGTTGTCGATATCCTTTGACTGCAACTGCGCGCCCTGAAATGTCTGCGGCAGCAGGCGCGAATCATTAGGCAGCACAGTTGGCAGCTTGGGTATCAGAGTGCCAACACGCAACACACTCTTGGATATACGCGCCTTGGCCGCTGCGCCTAATTGGCTGTACTGATCGGGCGCTTTGTTGTCACCCACTGGCAGCAAGCCGGTGTTTTGCCGGTCGGGGCCGGAATCAAGCTTAACGCCAAGCAAACCGATGGCATCGACCCCGAAACCTACCGTGCCTTCGGTAAACCCCGAGCTGTAATTCAAGATAAAACCTTGCGCCCACTCATCGCGCAGCGACTGCCTCGCACCTGGCTGGTGATAATCGCTGTTGAGGTAGAAGTTACGTAGCTCGACTGAGGCTTTGCTGTCTTCAAAGAAGGCTGCATTGGCAGTAAAGGGAATAGTTAAAACTGAGCTGGCGGCGAGCACAGTTTGGACACGCAAGTGGCATCTCGTCATGATTGTTGCCTCGTTTAATTGTTTTTATTTGAGCTGTCAGGCAAGTGGCAGCAAACGAGATGCTAGAGGCAAAAACTCAAGATTAAAAATATATGTAAAGTATACAATCAAAACTTAAAAAGTATTGATATGGCTAAGCGCGTACCTGGAAACGCTCATAGCGTCAGGCCTGCTGCTGGAATTTGACGATGGCGGGAAGCACTACTCAGGCGTGCCTGTAGGCATCAATCGTATTGACCATATCATCGGCCAGCGCCTCGATCTGAGCATCGGGGATATTGCGCTCGGCAAACACCCGCAAGCCGATCATTTGAGCTTGAAGCAAACGCGCCAGTCTTGAGCAGTCAACGTCTGGGCGTATTTCAGCCGCAGCCTGAGCCTGCTCTAAGGCTTTGCAGATTCGTTGCTCAACCAAGTTCAATACAGCATCAACTTTGGCCAGCAGTTCAGCATCCTCAGGATTGATCTCAAGCAAGGACTTCACCAGCATGCAGGCTTGCGCCGGCGTCTGGGTTTTGTCGGCGCATGGACGCACAAATGCGCGCAAGTAGCCTTTTAATCCATCGACGATGCTCGGCGTCCCTTCCAGCGTCAAACGGAAGTTTTCGCCCGTGCGTGCCACATAGGCATCCAATGCTTCGATGAACAAACCACTCTTACTGCCAAAGGTCGCGTAGAGACTACCCGGGCGCATATCCAGCGCCTGCTCAATATGCTTCATGGAGGAAGCGTAGTAGCCCCTCGACCAAAATAACTCGACAGCGCGTTCCAGCGCGACTTGGCGGTCAAAGCATGCAGCACGGGGCATGGCGGTCCTTGGATAGTTTTCAATTGATTTTGAGTGATCGCTCAATTATAGCTTGATCGACCGTAAACTCTCAATTAACGTGGAGCTATATTTGAACGATCCTTCAAAAATGCCTTGGCAAGAGAATTCTCCGATGCCCGCACCTAAGAAATTGCCCATCATCGTGTTTGATGTGAACGAAACACTGCTTGATATCACTACACTAAACCCTCTGTTTGAACGTGTTTTTGCTGACTCAGCGGTGCTGCGTGAATGGTTCGCACAGCTGGTCCTGTACTCACAAACCATGACCCTCAGCGGCCTTTACTGCCCGTTCGGCGAGCTTGGCGCCGGCGCGCTGAGAATGCTCGCCTCGATCCATGGCAAAACTATCTGCACCGCCGATATCGACGAACTCAAACAACGCATGAGCACCATGCCCGCCCACGCCGACGTGGTACCGGCGCTCAAGCTATTGCGCGATGCCGGATTTCGCCTGGTGACGCTAACCAACTCAGCCCGCAGCCCATCCCCCACCGCACTTGAACGGGCAGGCTTAAGCGAGTTCTTTGAACACTCATTCAGCGTGGAGTCGGTAAAGAAATTCAAACCCGCCCCGCAAACCTACCAACTGGTGGCCGATCAGATGAAGGTGTCGCCACGCGATCTGGTCATGGTTGCCTGTCACCTGTGGGACACCATCGGCGCTCAAGCTGCCGGATGCAAAGGCGCCCTGCTGACACGTCCATGCAATGCATTGCTGCCAGCAACCGGCGTGCCTGTGCCTGACTATGTCGCGGGCCAATTAACTGAGTTGGCGCAACTGATCATCGCCGACGCACGCACAACCGAGACTCATTAAGCCGCTAGGCTCAGATCCACTATCGCTCAATAGAGGAACGCACAATGCAAGATGACTCCACCTACACCCCGCCCGCCGTCTGGACCTGGGATAAAGAAAGCGGCGGCAAGTTTGCGAGTATCAACCGCCCGATTGCCGGCCCGACCCACGAAAAAGTCCTGCCCGTGGGCAAGCACCCGTTGCAGCTCTACTCACTGGCAACACCCAACGGCGTGAAAGTCACGGTGATGCTTGAGGAGTTGTTGGAGCTTGGGCATTCAGGGGCGGAATACGACGCCTGGCTTATCGATATTTCAGAAGGTGATCAATTCTCCAGCGGCTTTGTCGAGGTCAACCCGAACTCGAAGATTCCCGCGCTGATGGATCACAGTGGCACAAGCCCGGTACGGCTGTTCGAGTCAGGCTCAATCCTGTTGCATCTGGCCGAAAAGTTTGGCGCACTGCTGCCAAGCGAGCCGAACGCCAGGACTGAAGCACTCAACTGGTTGTTCTGGCAGATGGGCAGTGCGCCCTATCTGGGCGGCGGTTTTGGTCATTTCTACGCTTACGCGCCAAGCAAATTCGAGTACCCAATCGACCGCTTCACCATGGAAGCTAAACGCCAGCTCGACGTGCTGGATCGCCAACTGGCCAATAGCCGTTACATCGCTGGCGATCAATACAGCATTGCGGACATCGCTATTTGGCCTTGGTATGGCGTGCTGGCCCTTGGCGGCTTGTACAATGCAGCTGAGTTCCTGCAAGTGCAAAGCTACGAGAATGTGCAACGTTGGGCGAAAGACATTGCCAGTCGTCCTGCGGTAAAGCGCGGGCGTATGGTCAATCGCACCTGGGGCGAACCGCACGAGCAACTGCGCGAGCGCCATGATGCCAGCGACTTCGACAATATCGCTTAACCACAAACAAGGCTGATCAGACTCGGGCAGGTTCATCTGCCTTCCCGAGTGAGAACTCAGTGCTCAGGCAAGCGCTTTTATTTCGCTCTGTGCATAATGCGCAGCATGAGTCCAGCAACCACCCATTCAACTGTCCCCCGTCGCCTGCGCTGGCGCAGCTTGCTGCTGCTCGGGCTTGTGCTCGCGCCACTGTTGTGGCCGCTGCAAATTGTTATCGAGCGTTATTACCGCGAACAGTTGGCTGAGCAGAGGCAGCAGATTCTCGACCTCTATGTTGCCAACCTGCTTGGCACCCTCAATCGTTATGAGGTTTTGCCGCCGATTCTGGGTCAACTGCCAACCTTGCGCCAACTATTGGGCCAACCCGACTCGGGAGCTAAGCGCGATAACGCAAACCGCTTGCTCAATGACTTAAAAGAGCAAACCGGCGCCGATGTTATTTACTTGATGGCGCCCAATGGACAAACCCTGGCGGCCTCCAACTGGCAGCAGGACGACTCATTTGTCGATCGCAACTTCTCTTACCGCCCCTATTTTCGTGAAGCCTTGCAGGGTCGTCCCGGGCGTTTCTTTGGTTTAGGTACCACATCGGGCAAGCGCGGTTACTTCTTTGCCGCTGCCGTGCGCGACAGCAGCGGAGTCATTGGCGTGCTGGTGGTCAAGGTCGATCTCGACCACACCGAAACACTGTGGGGTGAACGCCCAGAACGCTTGCTGGTGACCGACAATTACGGCGTAGTAATCCTGACCTCGCATCCGGGCTGGCGCTTCCACGCAACCCGAGCGCTGGACAATGCCGAACGCGCAGCGATTACCGACACACAGCCCTATCAAATTCAATCACCGCCACCATTGAAGCTTCAGCCCGATGCGTGGATGCAGCAATCGCGCAAGCTCGACAACATCGGCTGGACGGTAAGCATTGTTGCGCCCCGCGCGCTGCTCGATCGCCCAGTGCGCAGCGCAGTCGCTGTCGGCGGCGCAGCCTTATTGATGCTGATACTGCTGCTCGGTTTGCTGATGCAGCGGCGGCGTCACTATCTTGAACGTATCGCCCTCGACGCCCGGGCGCGCCTGCAACTTGAGCAGCGGGTACTGGAGCGCACCCAAGATCTTGAGCAACTCAATAGTCGCCTGCGCCTTGAAGTGCTTGAACGAGAAAACGCTCAGCAAGAGCTGGTCCGAGCGCAGGATGAGCTGGTCCAGGCCAGCAAGCTGTCGGCGCTCGGTACCATGTCCGCGAGCATCAGCCACGAGCTCAATCAACCCCTGGCGGCTATTCGCAGCTATGCAGAAAATGCCGGGGTGCTGCTTGACCATCAACGCAACGACGATGCCCGCCACAACCTCAAGCTGATCAGCCAACTGACCGAACGCATGGCCTCGATCATCTCGCACCTGCGCGCCTTTGCCCGACGTGATCGACATGCCCCGGAAACCGTCGCCCTGCAACCTGCCATTGATGACGCCTTGGCCCTGTTGGCCAAACGGCGCCGCGCCATGGATGTAGAGTTGATCCGTGACCTGCCGGATGCGACCTTGTGGGTCCAGGCCGGTGAAACGCGCCTGCGCCAATTGCTTGGTAATTTATTGGCCAACGCACTGGATGCTCTCAGTGAGTGCCCGCAGCCGCGCCGTATATGGATCAGCGCAGAGCTCACCGACACAACCCTGGACCTGCATTTGCGAGATAATGGCCCGGGCTTCAGCACCGAAGCCCTGCAACGCGCACTGGAACCCTTTTACACGACAAAAACCAGCGCCCAGGGCCTAGGCTTGGGTTTAGCCATTTGCGAAGCCTTGATGCGGGCCTTGGGCGGCGAGCTACGTTTTGCCAACCATAAAGATGGCGGCGCCGTACTGACCCTGCACCTGCTGCGCAGCAATAACACCATGAACAAAGACCATTACAACGAAAGCTGACCCAGCGCTGAAATGGCCTTGAACTGGATCAACCTGTGGCCTGAGTGGGCTGTCTTAAGTCAGTCAGGTCAGCTGTTGTAAAGACTCAAAATTGCCACAACCGATATTCACCTGCCCATTGACACGGATTGTTGATGCTCAACCCTGAGGTTTGCTCCATGACCACCCTCGACGCCCGTACTCAGGTTTTGCTGATTGATGATGATCCACACCTGCGCCAAGCACTGAGCCAGACACTTGATCTAGCAGGCTTGCAGGTCACCAGCCTGGCCAATGCCCAAGACATCGCCACGCATATTGCCCGCGATTGGCCAGGCGTGGTGGTCAGTGATATCCGCATGCCCGGCATCGATGGACTGCAACTGCTCAAGCAACTGCAAGAGCAGGACCCCGAGCTGCCGATTCTGTTGATCACCGGCCATGGAGATGTACCGCTCGCCGTGCAAGCCATGCGCGCCGGAGCTTATGACTTCCTTGAGAAACCCTTTGCCAGCGAAGACCTGCTCGACAGCGTGCGCCGGGCGCTGGCCTTGCGCCGCTTGGTGCTGGATAACCGTAGCCTGCGTTTGGCTCTGACCGACCAACACCAGCTGACCGCGCGCCTGGTAGGTCAATCAGTGCCCATGCAACGCTTGCGTGAGCAAATCGGTGCGCTCGCCAGTATCAGCACCGATGTGTTGATCCTGGGGGAAACCGGCGCTGGCAAAGAGGTTGTCGCACGTGCATTGCATGACCTGTCGAGCCGCCGCGATGGACCATTTGTGGCGATCAACGCAGGCGCGCTGGCCGAGTCGGTGGTTGAAAGCGAGTTGTTCGGCCACGAGCCGGGCGCCTTTACGGGTGCGCAGAAACGCCGAATCGGCAAGTTTGAATTTGCCAATGGCGGCACCCTGTTTCTCGATGAAATCGAAAGCATGAGCCTGGATGTGCAGGTCAAGCTGCTGCGCCTGCTGCAAGAGCGCGTGGTCGAGCGCTTGGGTGGCAACCAGTTGATTCCACTGGACATCCGCATCATTGCCGCGACCAAGGAAGACTTGCGCCAAGCGGCGGATCAAGGCCGTTTCCGCGCTGACCTTTATTACCGCCTGAATGTGGCGCCGCTGAGTATTCCATCACTGCGCGAACGGGGTGACGACATCCTGCTGCTGTTCCAGCACTTCGCCGACAACGCCAGCGCCCGCCACTCGCTGGCCAATCGCACTCTGCAGCCAGCACAGTCGGCGCAGTTACTCCGTCACAGTTGGCCCGGCAACGTGCGCGAACTGCAAAACGCCGCCGAGCGCTTTGCCTTGGGCCTTGGCCTGGGTCTTGAGCAGGTGCTTGATGAGCCACCAATACAGAGCCCTCAAGGCGACTCACTCAGTGAGCAGGTTGAACGCTTTGAGCGCTCGATTATCGCCGCCGAACTCAATCGCTCGCACAGTTCGATGCGCAGCCTGGCAGAAGCCTTGGGTGTGCCCCGCAAGACCTTGCACGACAAGTTGCGCAAGCATGGCCTGAGTTTCGCCGACACTGGCGAAAGCTCGCCAGATACCGCGGATTAACTGGCGAAAAACCGCCACCACCAATGAACAACCAATTGTTGCTATGCGTATTACGCATAGCAACGAATTACCCACACCCTCTCCAACGGCCACGAAAACCAGTTATTGCGGGGAATCTTAAAATTAATCACTCAAACGGATAACTGTTTATCGCAAAAGCAACACACTGGCATGGCCGTTGCTCTACCCTTTGCAGGCGATACAACAAATACAAGCCAGGTGATCTCTGCCATGCGCCCGTCATTTTCTGACAAGCAGCCTAGACTTGTTGTTGTTCGCCCGTTTTTCGCGCTACGGCGCTCAACGCTATAAACACAACAAGAGGAAGTATTCGCATGTTCAAAATGACTGCCAAGGCGCTCGCATGCGCCCTGTCGCTGAGCATCGCCGGTATGGCCCAAGCGGCCGACCCGATCGTGATCAAATTCTCCCACGTCGTAGCCGACAACACCCCTAAAGGTCAAGGCGCCAACCTGTTCAAGAAACTGGTTGAAGAGCGTCTGCCGGGCAAAGTAAAGGTAGAGGTTTACCCGAACTCGTCGCTGTTCGGTGACGGTAAAGAAATGGAAGCCCTGTTGCTCGGTGACGTGCAACTGATCGCTCCATCGCTGGCCAAGTTCGAGCAATACACCAAAAAGCTGCAGATTTTCGATCTGCCGTTCCTGTTCAACGATATTCACGCAGTCGACAAGTTCCAGCAAAGCCCACAAGGCCAGGAACTGCTGACGTCGATGGAATCGAAGAACATCACCGGCCTGGGCTACTGGCACAACGGCATGAAGCAGCTGTCGGCGAACAAGCCACTGCACGAACCTAAAGACGCTCGCGGCTTGAAGTTCCGTGTACAGGCTTCTGCAGTGCTTGAAGAGCAATTCAAGGCAGTGCGCGCCAACCCACGCAAGATGAGCTTTGCCGAGGTTTATCAAGGCCTGCAAACTGGCGTTGTAAACGGTGCGGAAAACCCTTACTCGAACATCTACAGCCAGAAGTTCAACGAAGTTCAGAAGTACATCACCGAATCCAACCACGGTGTACTGGACTACATGCTGATCACCAACACCAAGTTCTGGAACGGCCTGCCTGAAGATGTACGCACCGAACTGGACAAGATCCTGGTTGAAGTGACGGCTGAAGTGAACAAGCAAGCCGAGATCCTCAACGAAGGTGATAAGCAGCGCATCATCGATGCTAAAACCAGCGAGATCATCACTCTGACGCCAGAGCAGCGTGCTGAATGGCGCGATGCCATGAAGCCAGTCTGGAAGAAGTTTGAAGGCGACATCGGCGCTGACCTGATCAAGGCTGCTGAAGCTTCGAACAACTAAGGTGACCTGGCCGCGACAGCGGCCCGAAACCCGGTAGCACGCCTCCTCATGCGCGCTACCGGGCTCTACGCAAGATCGCGGGTTACCACGATCTTCGCCCCTCACCTTTGGAGATCTTATTGATGAACGCCTTAAGGCGCGTTTGGGACCACTTCGAAGAAGGCTTTATTGCCTTTTTATTAGGGTCGATGACGCTAGTAACCTTTACCTACGTAATCCTCAACAACCTCTACAGCTTCTTCTACAGCTGGGCTGACCGCTGGGAAGGCGGTAGCGAGACCCTGTTCTGGATCGGCGATCATATCCTCGACATGGCGCAGTCCATGACCTGGAGTATTGCCCTGACCAAGGCCCTGTTTGCCTGGTTGATATTTTTCGGTCTGGCCTACGGTGTGCGCACCGCAGGGCATATCGGTGTGGATGCGCTGGTCAAGCTGGCGCCGCGCCCAATCCAACGCGTAATCGGCTTGATCGCCTGCATTGCCTGCCTGACATACGCCGGGATGATCGCCATTGGCAGCTTCGATTGGGTCAAGACCCTGTTCACTGCGGGCATCGGCGCTGAAGACCTCGGCCATTACGGCATCCAGCAATGGCACATCACCGCCATCGTGCCTTTTGGCTACGCCATGGTGTTTATCCGTTTTCTGGAAATCTTCGTGCGCATTCTGAGTAACCAGCAAACCGGCCTGGGCTTGGCTGATGAAGCGGCAGATGCATTGAAATTGAAAGAACACGAGGAGCATAACTGATGACTATTTTGTTCCTCTTCGTCGCACTCTTTGTGCTGATGTTTATCGGCGTG
>NZ_CAXAOE010000007.1:0-370819 GCF_963970595.1 Pseudomonas sp. RL_15y_Pfl2_60
TTTCTACTCAACCACTTGCGCTTCCGATCAAACCAGCTTCTCGTCAGCGGGAGGCGCATTCTACAGCGTTCAAAACCGCTGTCAACACCTCTTTTTCTACCGCTTCCGATCACCGAGGCGATCACTCCAAAGGCCATTCAAAACACCCTTCAGAGCCCGGCGCATTCTACACAGCTTTCGCTGCTTTGCAACCCCTCTTTTTAAGCTAACTTCTTGTTTTACAAGAGGTTTCTCGAGAGGTCTACGCCGGAAGAGGTGCGCATTATAGGCACCTCAGATTTGCCGTCAAGGGTTTATTGCGGATTTATTACTGTATTAGCAGTTTTAGCGCGAATCCGTGGCAACAGAGCCGCTACCGCCGGAATACGCAGGCACATCAAGGCAGCACCAATAAGTGCGTACAGGCTCCATTCCTTGAGATCGGCCCGTACCACCCAGAGCATGTGTAATAAGCCCAAGGCCAAAATCCCATAGACAGCGCGATGCAACTTCTTCCATCGCCGACCTAAGCGCCGCTGACTGTAGCGGTTCGATGTGACCGCTAGCGCCAGCAACCCTATGAAGCCAAACACTCCGACTATTATGTAAGGTCGCTTACGCAGTTCGACCCCCAGCTGCGCCCAATCAAGCCCCAAAATAAACACGCAGTAAGCCGCCATGTGCAATACCACAAAGGCAAAGCACCATAGACCCAGCTGGCGACGCGTAATGACCCAGCCCGACCAGCCCGTTAGCTTCTGCAGCGGGGTCATTGCCAGCGTGATGAACAAGAGTATTAACGTGCCCAGGCCAAGCCGGTTAACCAGGGTTTTGCCTGGATCCGGCCCAAGGGCAAACGTCCATGCTTCATACAGCCAGTAAAGCGGTACAGCTGCGACCACAATAAAGACCATCAAGCGAAATAGCGGGAAACGCATCAGTAGTTAACCCTCAGGTCCATGCCTGCATATAGCGATGCGACCTCATCGCCATAACCATTAAACATCAATGTATCGCGTACATTTGGACTGAACAGGCCGCTGGGCAGGCGACGCTCGCGCGCATGCGTCCAACGCGGATGATCCACCTTTGGGTTAACGTTGGCATAGAAACCGTATTCATCTGCAGCAATAGACTGCCAAGTGGTTTTGGGTTGTTCCTCAACCAGGCTGATACGCACAATCGACTTAATGCTTTTAAAACCGTACTTCCAAGGCACGACCAGGCGCAGTGGCGCGCCATTTTGATTAGGCAGCACCCGGCCATACATACCAACGGCAAGTATCGCCAACGGATTCATCGCTTCATCAAGGCGCAGGCCCTCAACATAAGGCCAGTCAATCAAGCCAAAGCTCGACTGCTGCCCCGGGAGATCCTTGCGATCAACCAGTGTTTCAAAGCGAATGTATTTAGCCTTGCTGGTCGGCTGCACCTGCTTAAGAAGCGCCGAAAGCGGAAAGCCCATCCAAGGAATGACCATCGACCAGGCCTCAACACAACGCAGGCGATAGATTCGCTCCTCTAACTCATAAGGCTTGATGAAGTCTTCCAGTGCATAGCGACCAGGCTTTGCCACCTCACCATCGATAACAACAGTCCATGGCTCGGTTTTCAGTGCCGACGCGTTGGCTGATGGGTCGCCCTTGTCGGCGCCCAGCTCATAGAAGTTGTTGTAGTGAGTTGCATCTTTGAATGGCGTGATTGCCTCACCTTTGACGGTCACGGCCTGCCACTGGGTTGTCGGCAACTTTTGCTTGAACCAATCGGGGCCATCAACTGCTTGGACATCAGGGTAACGCGAAGCATCCTGGGCAAATGTAACACCCGGCGCCGCAGCCAGTGCCAGGCCAGCGATAGAGCCGCCAATAAAGGAACGACGAGAAAGATAAAGCGCTTCTGGGGTTACATCCGACTCTTTGCAAGCGGATGCAGATGGGACCTTGATCAACATGAGGACTCCGCAACTACAGGTAAACGATGACCAGTAGACCACGAAGCCCTCATGAAATTACATCACGCAGCCTTATTGCGGCGACGTAACTGCAACAAATATTGAACGGGGCCCGAGAAGGCGTAAGCGAGGAAGATAATCAGCAGGATACGCGGTGGATCACTGAACACCACAGCAAACCCCAACACCACGGCCAAGATAGCAACAAACGGCACTCGCCCTTTTAGATCCAGGTCCTTGAAGCTGTGATATTTGATATTGCTGACCATCAACATGCCGGCAGCAGCAACCAGGATCGCGACCAAGAAGGCCATCTTGGAACCCTGTATGCCAAAATCACTAAAGGCCCAGACAGTACCCGCCACTACACCTGCCGCAGCTGGGCTGGCCAAGCCAATAAAGTAGCGTTTATCGGTGCTGCCAATCTGGGTGTTGAAGCGAGCCAAACGCAGCGCTGCCCCCGCTACATAGATGAAGGCAACCATCCAGCCTACTTTCCCCAGACTGCCCAGCGCCCATTCAAACGCCAACAATGCAGGCGCGACACCAAAGGCGACCATGTCCGACAGCGAATCGTATTCGGCGCCGAATGCACTTTGGGTATTAGTCATGCGCGCAACACGACCATCAAGACCGTCCAACACCATGGCAACGAATACAGCCGCGGCCGCCACATAGTAGTTGCCGTTCATGGCATTGATAATTGCGTAGAACCCCGCGAACAGATTAGCGGTGGTGAACAAATTCGGCAGCAAATAGACGCCACGATGACGAACCTTACGCCCTTCGTCGTCATGACCCTCTTCTTCGTGTTCATCAACCGGCAAAAGACTTTCTGCGTCGGGAGCCGAATTAGGCTCTTCTGGGCGTTCGCTCATGGATGTACCTTACAACTGGATTGAAAATTCAGCACCTATGTTACAGCGCTACGCAGATTATATAAGCGTAATCATTACGCGCTTTATACCAGAAGACACTGAACGCATAAAAAAACGCGGCTGATTAGCCGCGTTTTTTATGTAAGTCGGTAAGACTTAGTTTTTAGCTTTGTCGACGATCTTGTTCGCGGAAATCCACGGCATCATCGAGCGCAGCTGCTCACCCACAACTTCGATACCGTGGGCAGCGTTGTTGCGGCGATAGGCAGTCATCGAAGGATAGTTAGCAGCACCTTCCTGAATGAACATCTTGGCGTACTCACCGTCCTGGATGCGCTTCAGTGCATTGCGCATGGCTTGACGCGACTCTGCGTTGATCACTTCCGGACCAGTAACGTACTCACCGTATTCAGCGTTGTTCGAGATCGAGTAGTTCATGTTGGCGATACCGCCTTCGTACATGAGGTCAACGATCAGCTTCAGCTCGTGCAAGCACTCGAAGTAAGCCATTTCTGGCGCGTAACCGGCTTCAACCAGTGTTTCGAAGCCAGCTTTAACCAACTCAACGCAACCGCCACACAGAACAGCCTGCTCACCGAACAGGTCGGTTTCAGTTTCGTCCTTGAATGTGGTTTCGATGATACCGGTACGGCCGCCACCCACGCCCGACGCGTAAGACAGTGCAACGTTCTTGGCGTTGCCCGAAGCGTCTTGGTAGATCGCGATCAGGTCAGGAATACCGCCGCCCTTGACGAACTCGGAACGCACAGTGTGGCCCGGAGCCTTTGGCGCGATCATGATCACGTCCAGATCGCTGCGCGGCACAACTTGGTTGTAGTGAATCGCGAAACCGTGGGAGAACGCCAGGGTTGCGCCCTGCTTGATGTTTGGCTCGATTTCGTTCTTGTACAGCTGCGACTGGAATTCGTCTGGAGTCAGGATCATGACCAGATCAGCACCGGCAACAGCAGTCGCAACATCAGCAACTTTCAAGCCGTGGGCTTCAGCCTTGGCGACAGTTGCAGAGCCTTTACGCAGGCCGACAGTGACATCAACACCAGAATCTTTCAGGTTGCACGCCTGAGCGTGGCCTTGGGAACCGTAACCGATAACGGCAACTTTCTTGCCCTGGATGATGGAAAGGTCACAGTCTTTGTCGTAATAAACTTTCATGTTCTTGGCTCTTTTAGGCGAAAAGGATGGGCGCTTAAGCACCGCGACGGAGACACTTTAAGTGATCAGCCCCATTGCGTAAAATGATATATTTGCAACACAACATGCCGATATATGAAATAACCATGGATAGCCACGCGCTTATACTTTTCCTGTCTCTGGCCGACAATCTGCACTTTGGCAAAACCAGCCGCGAGCAGCATGTCAGCCCGTCCGCACTTAGCCGCAGCATCAAGCAGTTGGAGGACGAACTCGGCGCCCCGCTATTTCTTCGTGACAACCGCTCCGTGCGCCTGACCCGCGAGGGTCAACAGTTTCGCGAGTACGCCAAGGATGTCATCGGCGGCTGGCAAGCCATGCGCCAAACCTTCAAGCAAGACCAACTGATCCTGCAGGGTGAGCTTTCCCTCTACTGCTCTGTCACGGCCAGCTACAGCTTTCTCTACGATATTCTCAGCAGCTTTCGCCAAGACTATCCGCGGATTGAAATGAAGCTGCACACAGGTGATGCGGCTAAAGCAGTGGAACGCATCCAGCAAGGCCTTGAAGACTTGGCCATCGGTGCCCGCCCCGACAACCTGGCCAGTGGCATTGCATTTCAATCCATTGCGCGCTCGGAGTTGTGCTTTATTGGCCCGCAGTCGCCCCAACTCTTAACTGACGAGCAGCTTAAAAACCCGAGCGCAACCAGTTGGCGTGATGTACCGATGATCCTTTCTGAAGAGGGGCTGGCGAGAACTCGCACGGATCGCTGGTTGAAAAACCATAACATCAAGCCACGAATCTACGCCCAGGTCAGTGGTAATGAAGCCATCGTCAGCATGGTCAGCCTGGGGTTTGGCATCGGTGTCGTACCGCAAATCGTACTCGACAACAGCCCGCTGACCGCCAGCATCCGCACCTACGATATCCAGCCGCCACTCACCGCTTATGACATTGGCCTGTTTGCCCTGGAAAAGCGTCTGAAGGAGCCGCTGATCAATGCCTTCTGGAATCGCCAACGCTAAATAAGGGCGAAAAAAAACCTCGCAATAATGCGAGGTTTTTTTAAATCCAGCGCAATCAGATACTGAGTACTTTGTCGCCCCGGGCAATGCCGGTAACGCCGCTGCGTACAGTTTCCAGGATTGAGGCTGTGCCTATGGCCTGAATGAAGCTATCAAGCTTATCGCTAGTGCCCGTCAACTGAATGGTGTAGACGCTGGTGGTTACATCAACGATCTGGCCACGGAAGATATCCGTTGTGCGCTTGACCTCGGCGCGCTGTGCGCCTGTCGCCTTGACCTTAACCAGCATCAACTCACGCTCAATGTGCGAGCTCTCTGACAAATCGACCAGCTTGACCACCTCGACCAGCTTATTGAGGTTTTTGGTGATCTGCTCAATGACATCATCATGACCAACAGTGGTCAACGTCAGACGCGACAGGGTCGGATCTTCGGTTGGCGCAACGGTCAGGCTTTCGATGTTGTAGTTACGCTGGGAAAACAGACCCACCACACGGGACAGTGCACCCGGCTCGTTTTCCAGCAACAGGGAAATAATGTGTCGCATGATTAAGTCCGCTCCGTCTTGCTCAGCCACATGTCGCGCATAGCACCGTCTTTGATATGCATCGGATAGACGTGCTCACTGGTATCAACCTGAATATCAAGGAAAACCAGGCGATCTTTCATCGCGAAGGCTTTCTCCATCATTGGCTTCAGGTCTTTGAGGTCAGTAATGCGCATGCCAACATGGCCATAAGCCTCGACCAACTTAACGAAGTCCGGCAAAGACTCCATGTAAGAGTGCGAGTGACGGCTGTTGTAGTTCATATCCTGCCACTGGCGCACCATACCCAGCGCGCCATTGTTCAGGTTGATGATCTTCACCGGCAAATCGTACTGCAGGCAGGTCGACAGCTCCTGGATATTCATCTGGATGCTGCCTTCACCGGTAACGCAGGCAACATCGTCATCCGGGAAGCTCAACTTAACGCCCATTGCTGCTGGGAAGCCAAAGCCCATGGTGCCCAAGCCACCGGAGTTAATCCAACGATTAGGCTTGTTGAAGCGATAGTACTGCGCAGCAAACATCTGGTGCTGGCCCACATCGGAGGTGACATAGGCATTGCCTTCGGTCACTTCACACAGGGTTTCGATCACGGTCTGTGGCTTGATAATGCTGCCGTCGCCCTTGTCGTAAGGGAACATGCCACGATCACCACGCCACTCTTCAATTTGCTTCCACCAACTGGCAAGCGCCTCTTTACTTGGCTTCTCGCCGATTTCCTTGAGGATCGCAACCATCTCGGTCAGGACGCTCTCAACCGGGCCAACGATAGGCACATCGGCCTTGATGGTTTTGGAGATCGAAGCTGGGTCGATGTCGATGTGGATAATTTTTGCGTTCGGACAGAATTTGCTCGGACCGTTGATAACCCGGTCATCGAAGCGCGCGCCAACAGCAAAAATCACATCCGCATGATGCATTGCCAGGTTGGCGGTGTAGCTACCGTGCATGCCGAGCATACCGAGGAACTGACGATCAGTACCCGGATAGCCGCCCAGGCCCATCAAGGTGTTGGTCACCGGGATATTGAGCATCTGCGCCAACTCGGTCAGCGGCTCAGCGGCGTGACCCAGGATCACGCCACCGCCCGAGTAAATGACCGGGCGCTTGGCAGCGAGCAATACTTCAGCCGCCTTGCGGATCTGGCCCGAGTGGCCGCGCAATGCAGGGCTGTATGAACGCAGCTTGACCTTCTTCGGGTAGACGTACTCGAACTTCTCAGCCGGATTGGTCATGTCCTTCGGAATATCGACAACAACAGGACCAGGACGACCCGACTCAGCCAGATAGAAGGCTTTCTTCATCACTTCAGGAATTTCAGAGGCGTGCTTGATCATGAAGCTGTGCTTCACGATAGGACGCGAGATACCGATCATGTCGGTTTCCTGGAAGGCATCGGTGCCGACCATGCTGCTAGGCACCTGACCTGACAGGACCACCATCGGAATGGAATCCATGTAGGCAGTGGCGATACCGGTAATGGCGTTGGTTGCACCGGGACCCGAGGTCACCAGCACCACTCCAGCTTTACCTGTAGCACGTGCGTAGCCATCGGCCATGTGCGTTGCGGCTTGTTCGTGGCGCACCAGGATGTGGTTCACCTCTGGTTCTTTGAACAGCGCATCATAGATATGCAGCAAGGCACCGCCCGGGTACCCATAGATATTTTTAACGCCTTCGTCACGCAAAAAGCGCACGACCATTTCAGCGCCGGATAAAAGCTCCACGTTGATCACCTCTAAACGCCAGAAATCGCCCAAAAGGGGACGATCTAAAATAGGTTTTACTGCTAAGCAGAGCATGAGCGACGGTGGTCGCCGACTACGTCAGCTACAACTGAGCAAGTATTGGGAATGCCCCAAAGTGTTGCGGGGTCTTCCCACCCAGCGCGAGGTAACGCGTTGCGGGTGTTGCTAGGTCGGCGCGGGTGTGCACCTCATCTCTACTGAGCTAAAGCCTGCTTGCGGCTGACTCCACTACAGCGAATGTTCGATTGTTGGGATTGCAGGCCTTTAAGTCAAGCAATCTGTGCATGAATCGACAATCTTCTGCTGTGATCTGGCGCAGGATGACGCCCGACTAATATTGGTTATAGTAATCTTAGCTTTCGCAGTACTTCACTAAGGAAACAGCATGCGCCGTATGATTCTCGCCACCAGCCTGCTACTTGCTATCAGCTCAACAGCGATGGCCAGCCAGGTCTATAAGTGGGTTGACGCACAGGGTGTGACCCATTTTGGCGCGCAACCGCCACAAGGCCAGCAAAGCACAGAAATCAATACCGCAGTGCCGACGCCGTCAGGCAAACCCGCGGTAGAAGAGCCTGCCCCCAGCTTTAATGACATAGCCGACCCTGAACAAGCTGAAATCGATAAAAAGGTTAAGCAGGAAGTCGCCGCCAAAGAAGCCGAGCGCAAACAGTACTGCACGGATGTGCGAACCAGCCTGGCGCAGATTGAGAACAATCCGCGGGTGCGCGTCGAGATTGATGGTGAAGTTCGGCGGATCACCGAAGAAGAGCGCCAGCAGCGCATTGCTGAAACGAAGAAAGCCATCAGCGAAAACTGCCAATAAGCTTGGCAGTTTTGGTTAGAGCCCCGGCGCGACTCAGTTCGCGCCGGTCAGGATTTCGTCAAACTCGCCGAGCAACTTGATCAGCACACGCGCCTGAGCATTGCCGACGCCATAAACCTGCTCTGCCATCGGCTGAATGCCGGAGACGGCTGGCAATGGCGCTCCTTGCTCAAGCATGATTTTCATACGCGGCAAGAAGATCCATTGCAGCCACTGCTCAAGCGGCATGCTGTCTACGCAAAACGGCTCTGGACTGGCCATTGCCTTATCGCTTGGTGGCAACTCAGTCCACCAACCTTGCGTGCGCAACTCACGCTCAATCAACAGCAGCTGTTCAGCAATTTCAACTGTGCGCGGATCCATTACAGGGCGACCTTGGCCCGCTCGCGGGCTTGCGCAGCGCCAGCAGGATCACCTTGTTTTTCGCGGGCCTGTGCAACCAGATCCCACAAACTTGCCTGCAACTGAGGACGACCGCCAGCATAGCTCAGGCCACGACGCGCAAACTGCTCCGCTTGCGCAGCATCACCCTGAGCCAGGCGGACCTCGGCCAGGCGATAAAGCACCTGCGGTTCCCGCGGCGCGATACGCTGGGCACGCTCCAGGCTTGAAGCTGCGCCATCCAGATCGCCACCGCCCTGCTGCTGCTGAGCAGTTGTCAGCAACGCAAGCACCGGGCCATCCAGCTGTTCGTCTGCCGATAAACCGCCTGACGCACCGGAAGTAGAACCGCTACTGGCTGGCGTTTGCGGCGCACTTGGCTGCGAATAGGTGCTGCTGCCTGCGGAGTCGTTGGTGATGGGGCCGGTAGTGATTGGCCCCGTGGTAATTGGCGAAGTCGTCAATGGCTGGCTGCCAGAGCCACCTGCGGTACCTGGCACCATCACCACAACACCAGAGTCTTGCGGCTGTGCTTGCGGGGCATTGGTCGGTGCCGCGCCGCCTACGCGATCCATACGGTTGGCTGAGGCCGGTGCACCGGCGTCTACCACTGGAATCGAGCCATTGGGCACACTGGCGCAACCTGCCAATACTGTCGAAGCTGTTATTACTGGAATCAACCACTTAATCACGTTACGCCCTCTTGCCTTAATTCATCCAGCCACGAACCCAGTCCATGACCGAGTCGACCGGAGCCTGGATACCACATCCAGGGCCAGGTGCTGGCTCACTGCCACGAATATACGGCATCTGCACTGCATTCGGGCAGCTGGAATCAGAACCTTGACCGGTCTTTGCATCAATCCATGCTTGAACCACGTTATCAGGCTGCGGCATGTCCAGTGGCAAGGGGTCAGCTTTTGCCATAAAGCTGGTCCACACTTGCAACGCACCGGTCGCACCAGTGAGCGGTGTTGGGCCGTTATCGTCACGCCCCAGCCACACAACGGCCAGAACATCCTGGCTGAAACCGGCAAACCAGCTGTCACGGGAGTCGTTACTGGTGCCGGTCTTGCCCGCCAAATTCAGCGAACGTGGCAACTGGTTGTAAACCGATCGCCCGGTTCCTTCACGCATCACTCGCTGCATTGCGGTTTGCAACAGGTAAATCGAACCGGCATCAAAGCGCTGCTGAATCTGGAATGGGTAGCGCTTGAGTGGTTCACCTTCAGCAGTCAATACGCTGCGGATACCACGCAACGGCGTATTGAAACCACCATTGGCGATGGTCTGATACATGCCAGCAACTTCCATCGGGCTCAATGAGCCCGCCCCCAGCAGCATCGACGGATAAGCCGGCCACTCACGCTCAACACCAAGACGCGCTAATGTTTTGAGCACATTGGGCACACCCAGTTCCAAGCCCAACTTGGCAGTCGACAAGTTGTATGAGTTGACCAAGCCCTGATACAGATAAATAGTGCCGTGGGACTTGCGGTCATAGTTCTGCGGGCGCCACACCTGCCCATCCTGGCCCTTGACCGAAAACGCCTGATCCTTAATGAAGCTGGTCAAGGTGTACTGGCTTGGACGCTCCAGGGCGGTCAGGTACACAGCGGGTTTGACCAGAGAACCGATGGGCCGCACGGCATCAATTGCACGGTTGAACCCGGCAAAGTTACGCTGGCGTCCACCCAGCAAAGCCTGGACCTCGCCGGTTTCCGGGTTCGTTACGACCATGCCCGCCTCAACCTTATCGACCCCTTTGCGGCCCGACAGACGCTTGAGCGTTTCGCTGAGCGAATCTTCGGCCTTGATCTGCATGATCGGATCGAAACTGGTAAAGATGCGCAGACCTTCCTCGGTCAGATCCTCATCACGATAATCTTGACGCAACTGGCGCTTGACCAGGTCAAGGAACGCCGGGAACGAGCCATTAGACATGCTGCCGCGCGTGGTCACGCCCAGCGGGCGCGCCTTGGCTGCTGCTGCTTGCTCAGGCGTTACCACACCTTGGGCGGCGAGCAGGTCAAGAATCAAGTCGCGACGCGTCTTGGCCCGCTCGGGATGGCGACGCGGATTGTAGTAAGTAGGGCCTTTGACCATACCGACCAACAACGCGACCTGCTCCAAGTGCAACTCGGACAATGGCTGGCTGAAAAAGTACTGGCTGGCCAGACCAAAGCCATGCACGGCGCGATTGCCGTCCTGGCCGAGGAAGACTTCGTTGAGATACGCCTCAAGGATGTCTTTCTTGTCGTAATGCAGCTCAAGCAGCACAGCCATCATCGCCTCGATGGCTTTACGCGTGAGGCTACGCTCATTGGTCAGGTAGAAGTTTTTCACCAGCTGCTGGGTCAGCGTACTGCCGCCTTGGCGCAACTGGCCAGAGGAGGCATTGACCCAGATCGCCCGGGCAATCGACTTCGGCGATACACCAAAGTGATTGAAGAACTCGCGATCCTCAACCGCCACCAGGGTTTCAACCAGATAAGGCGGCACCTGATCCAGCTTGATCAGCACACGGTCTTCCTGGTGCGCCGGGTACAGGCCACCGATCAGCATCGGCTCCAGGCGTGCAACTGCCAGCTTGCCGCCATTGGCCTTGGACAGGCCAGCCACATAGTCGCCCGAGAAACGCACCCGCACATGCTGCGCAGGCTCGGCACCTTCATAGAACTGGAAGCCACGTGAGTACAACTCGATATTGTTACCGGCGACTGAAACGCCACCCGGTCCATCAACGGTTTTTTCACGCCGATAACCCAGCGCGTCCAACTCTTTGAGGAAGTCGGTTTTCGCCAGTTTTTCACCGACGAACAATTCCAAAGGCCTGGCATAGACCTTGGCGGGCACAGTCCAGCGCTTGCCGGAGAATTTCTCCTGCACCACGGCATCGAGGTAAACCGCAAATCCTGCAAACACTACTAAGCCAACCAAACCGAGCTTTACAGCCCAGCCAAGCCAAGGACGAGTGCCGCGAGAGCGACGTTTAGAACGGGAACGGGAAGATTTAGGTCGAGTCATGGCGCGGCATTATACGCATTTTGCTTGCCACAAGCAGGCGCTACCCAGCGGTTTGCAGACGGGCATTCAAAGGCCATAATGAGCGCCACTACTTTGTTGTTTAAAACCAAGGACCCTCCGTGAGCCAAGCCCTGATTGAAGCCCTGCAGAACCCGGCCTTGTACCCGCACCCGGTCGACAGTTTCCAAGTAATCGAGACGCATATTTCCTGGGTTTTGCTCACTGGCGAGTACGCCTACAAGATCAAGAAGCCAGTTAATTTTGGTTTTCTCGACTTCACGCAACTGAGCGACCGCGAGCACTTCTGTGGCGAAGAACTACGCCTCAACCAACGTCTAACCGAAGGTTTGTATCTCGAGGTGTTACCCGTTTGTGGCAGCGTCGAGGCGCCAAACCTGGCAAATGACGGCCCGGTTATTGAGTACGTGCTGAAAATGCGCCAGTTCCCGCAAAACCAGTTGCTCAGCGAAGTACAGGCGCGCGGCGAGCTCAGCGAAGCGCACATAGACGAACTGGCCGAAAAAATTGCTCAATTTCACCTGAATGCACCCCAGGTCGCCCAAGACCATGAACTGGGGACACCCGAAGCGGTGATGACCCCAGTCTTACAAAATTTCGAGCAGGCTCGTCCCATGCTCTCGGAAAAAGCCGACCTGCAACAACTCGACGCGTTACAGGCCTGGGCTGAAACCAGCTATGAGCGACTCAAGCCTTTGCTGGCCAAGCGCAAAGCCGATGGCTTTATTCGTGAATGCCATGGTGATATCCACCTCGGCAACATCGCCATTCTTGATGGCCATGTCACCTTGTTTGACTGCATTGAGTTCAACCAACCGTTCCGCATGACTGACGTAATGGCGGACGTCGGCTTTCTGGTCATGGACCTCGAAGACCGTGGCCTAAAGTGCCTTGCGCGCCGGTTTGTCAGCAAATGGCTTGAATACACCGGCGATTACGCATCGCTCGAACTGCTCAATTTCTACAAGGCCTACCGGGCGATGGTCCGTGGCAAAGTCAGCCTGTTCCGCCTCGGCCAAGAGCAAAGCGCGGTGCAGCGTAAGGTCATTTTGCGCCAGTACCGCAAATACGCTGCGCTGGCTGAAAGTTACAGTTCGATTCCTTCGCGTTTCCTGGCCATCACCCATGGCGTCTCGGCAGTTGGCAAAAGCCAGGTGGCCATGCGCATGGTCGAAGCGCTTGGCGCCATTCGCCTGCGCTCTGATGTCGAACGCAAACGCCTGTTTGGCGAGCAAAGCGATGCCCAAAAAGGCCAGCAAGACCAAGGGATCTACGACCAAGACTCCAGCATTGCCACTTATCGACGTCTGCATGAGGTTGCCGATGCGGCCTTGCATGCAGGTTTCCCGGTGGTCATAGACGCAACCTACCTCAAGCTGGAACAACGCCAGGCGGCGATGCAGATTGCAGAACAAACCGGCGTGCCGTTTTTGATCCTCAGCTGCAACGCACCCACCGAGGTGATTGCTGGCTGGCTCAAACATCGCCAGCAAGAAGCCAAGGACCCTTCCGACGCGACGATGCACGTTATCGAGGCACAACTGGCCAACCGTGAAGCACTAACCGCCGCAGAACGGGTCAACGAGCAATGCATTGAAACCAATGACAGCGCCAGTTTGGACAGCTTGGTTGCACGCATCCGTCAGCGCTTGCCAGGCCTGTAACAATCCCGTCACTTACCGGGGCGGGCAAGCTGCCCCGGTATAGAGAAACAGCCGCCAGACGCGCTTGCCCTGGCGTGAATCACCTCTTCCCTGCCCTCGCCTGACTGACGCCTTAAGGCAGCCCAAGTGGCGTTGCGCGCCAGCAAAACCACCAAAGATGTCAGTTCGCCACATATTTCTCAGTGTGCCGCTACACTTTCGTTCAAGTACACAAAGGCGATAGCTAATAATCGCACATGGGCGGCGCCATGGAGGCTCAATGAACGACGAGCTGCAACACTTGAAAAACTTGGGGAAAACCTCTGCCCAGTGGCTGCATGCCTCGGGTATCCACAGCGCCAATGACTTGCGCAGGCTCGGTGCAGTCAGCGCCTACCGAGCGGTAAAGGCACGGGGGTTCAGAGCGTCCAAAGTGTTGCTTTACTCGATCGAGGGCGCACTGTTGGATATCTACTGGAACGAGCTGCCAGAAGACCACAAAGCCAAATTAAATGGCCAACTCGACGCAGGAAGCTCGCGCAATAAGAGCTAGCTCACAACCTCCGCCAAGAGTGATTTACCAAAATGGCTGCCCAGCATATTGTCGGAGGGATGTTCGTGCGTTTATGCCTGCCAAGCCAGTTCAAGGAATCACATTATGTATCTACTCGGGGAGCAACCCGCTTACGCCGACCAGTTGATCAACCGACTGCAGAGTATTCCCAGTCAATTGCTGGAAGGTTTGGCCCCCTCAGGCGAGGTCATCCATGTAGAGCAAAGCGATGACTTGAGCGCATGTCTACCCGACAACACGCTATTTATCATCGAAAATGGCTTGCTCCACGCATTGGTAGATGAACGCCCCCTGTTCTACCTGCAAGAAGGCGACCTCCTCGGGCTACGCCAAGGCCTCGACCTGCCAAGCTGTCGCTACAGCTGCGATGAACCCCTGAGCCTGATCCCTTATTCACGCAGCGAAGCCTTCAACCACATCTATGCCGACTCCAACCGGCAGGACTTGCTGGTTCAATACCTGATCGGCCACACCGCATTGCTGTCAGATGCTCTGGCACGCTTGAAGCAGCCGGAAATCCGCCCCTCTACCGGCTTCCAGCATTTTGCTGCGGGTGAAGAACTGATTCACCAAGGCGATGATGCCGAGCATGTATTCGTGATCATCGAGGGCCACGCCGAAGCCTTTGTTGACGGGCAAAAAGTGGGTGATGTGCAGAAAGATGAGATCTTCGGCGCCATGGCTGTCTTCACCCATGAGCCACGCAGCGCTACGGTTATCGCATCTGAGGCCTGCACCGTCATGCTGATTCCCAAGGACCAGTTCCTCAGCCTGATGCAAAGCAACCCACGCATTGCCCACAGCCTGATAGAGAATATGGCCCGGCGCATCGACCTGCTTAATAAAGAAGTCACCCAGCTGCGTTCAAGCAACGAGGCGTAGGCACTTTGTGCTCAAAACAAAGCCGGCCACGCGCCGGCTTTGTTGCATCTGAAACACGCCAGAACACCCGCTCCAAAAAAACTGACAACGACAGTTGACATGATAATGAGAATTGTTATTATTAACTCAACTGGTCGCGAGATCAGCCGATACGCTCTAGAGACCTTCAGTCGGACTCTCCAGCTTATCTCCTCATCAGGCTAATCACGGTTATTGACCCGGCACTTTTGCCGGGTCTTTTTTTGCCTGCGAAAAGAACTTTGAAATTAATTTTCCTAGGCTGTTGACATGATAATGAGAATTGTTATTATTCAACCATCTGATCGCGAGATCAGCTGATAAGCTCAAGAGACCTTCAGTCGGACTCTTCAGATTATCTCCTCATCAGGCTAATCACGGTTATTGACCCGGCATTTTTGCCGGGTCTTTTTTTGCCTGCGCAAAAGTGCCTGCATCAAGCAGGGCGCTGGGTCATCACCCGGGGCGTAATCTGAGAGTAATTGCTTTGGTGGACAAGCTTCGCGTTGTCGCACCCTACTTTTGAAGGCTGGGTAATTCGCCGTAGGGTGGGTAACGCTTTTTTACCCACCGTTCGTTTGTGTAAGTCCTTAGACGCCTGTTTCTAGCGCTTGCGCATCTCGGCGCAATAATCCTTATCTTCGACCGCAGCGGTGTACCAGACGTAATCCGCCTGTTCAGCGCTGACCGGTTTACCCACTTCACTGAAAATCAACACCGCATTGGTTGATCTATCGCCCAGGTCTCGTAAATGCACAGGTACGCCCAAATCACGGCGCACGTGAAACGCGCCTGCCAGCAATACAGCGGGTTTGTCGGCTTGTTGCAGGCGCTCGGCCATGCGCCGGTCACGCTGCTGTTGCACCGCCAGCATGGCGGGCAACTGGCTGTCGGGGAGCAAGCCGCAATGCGATTCACGGATTTGCTCAAGCAAAGGTTCACGTACCGCATTTGAGGTTGATGCCGACCCTCTCAGCGCGGGCTGTTTGCGGTAAATCTGCATCATCTCTTCGCGGTCCAGATTCGCAGCCTGCAACTGCGCGGGCTGCTGCAGTGCATAACGCACAATGGGCCCATACATCGACCAATCCCAGCCATCTTGCCAATCCAAGGCTTTGGGCAAATCAGCTATCGGCTGGCCGACCCGTGAAGCTGTTTGCGCTTGATCAACTGCCCGCTGCTGACTGCTGGTGAGCATTTCCATCAAGACGCTGCCCTGCTCGCGATGACTGGCAAGCGCACGCAATAACCACAGCTCCAGCGCATGATGGTCGGGATTATCATGCTGCTCGCCAACCAACACCTGACCTGCGTCTGATAGTCGCTCAACCAGTTCGGCCGCGGTCAATATTTGCCCACTACGCAAATCCTTGATCTGGCCAAGGTAGCTGGCGTCTCGCCCTTGCGGGCTTTGCCACTCAGGCAGAGTTGGCAATGCCGCCTGACAACCAGCAAGCAGGCCGGCACAGATTAATAGCCCTAGTCGCATACCACGTCCTTATCGCGCAATCACCAAAGGATGTCCCCGCTCGGGATGCTGTTGGATCAACACTTCAAGGCCGAACACATCACGTAGCGGTCCAGCCTGAAGAACCTCTGCCGGACTGCCGAGCAAGCACGCCTGACCACGATCGAGCAGCAACAGCTGATCACAATAACGCGCGGCAAGGTTCAGGTCATGCAAGATCACCATCACCGCCGCGCCGCCCTCGGCAAAGGTGCGGGTGGCCTGTAAGGTGGTGTGTTGATGCAGTGGATCAAGCATCGAGGTTGGCTCATCAAGCAGCAGCGTCTGTCCTTCAAGCCCCGGCCATAATTGCGCCAACACGCGCGCCAGATGTACACGCTGGCGCTCACCGCCGGACAGCGCCAAATAACTGCGCCCAGCCAGATGCATGGCATCGGCAGCGGTTAAGGCTTGCTTGATAATATCGGCGTCACAGGCTGCGCCACTGGCGTGCGGCAGGCGCCCCATCGCCACGACCTCTTCGACCAGAAAGCCAAAGTTGAGCGTCGAACTTTGCGGCAGCACAGCTAAACGCCGCGCACGCTCTGTGCCTGACCAATCCGTTAAGGGCCTGTGCTCGAGGTAAACCTCACCTTCGGCGGTTTCAAGCTCGCCACTCAAAGCACCCAGCAAAGTACTTTTGCCCGCGCCATTGGGGCCCAACACACCCAGCACTTGGCCCGGCTGCAGCTGCAAGGTGATTCCGGACAACACGGTGCTGGCTCCGCGTTTGACTGCGACATTTTCGGCTCGCAACATCAGGCGCGCCCTCGTAGCAATAAATAGAGAAAGAACGGCGCGCCGATCAGCGCGGTCACAATACCGATTGGCAACTCCGCCGGGGCCAGCACCAGGCGCGCCAACAAGTCAGCAAAGAGCAACAGGCTCGCTCCAGCCAGTGCCGATGCAGGCAACAGCAGGCGATGATCCGGACCGGCCAACAAGCGGACCAGATGCGGAACGACCAGACCGATAAAGCCAATCATCCCAGCCGCCGCAACAGCCGCGCCAACCCCAAGGGCGGTACAGAGCACCAGCTCACGCTTGACCCGCTCGACATCAATGCCTAAATGCCGGGCCTCGGACTCACCGAGCAACAAGGCATTCAATGCGCTTGCCCGACGTGGCAGCCACAAACCAACACCAATGGTGACGATCAACAATGGCCAGAGGCGCGGGTAGCTGGCGCCATTGAGGCTGCCCAGGTTCCAGAATGTCAGGGTGCGCAGTGTTGCGTCATCAGCCAGATAGGTGAACAAGCCAATCGCTGCGCCAGCCAATGCGGTCAGGGCGATGCCCGCCAACAACATGGTGCCAACATGGGTAACGCCGTCGCGCCGGCCCAATCGATAGACCATCGCCGTCACCAGCATGCCGCCAGCGAATGCAAAGAGCGACAACAGATAGGGTGAAATCGCCGCCGGGATCCCGCCGAACATCGCGCTGCCCACAATGGCCACCGCAGCGCCCAAGGCCGCGCCGCTCGACACACCGACCAAACCGGGGTCTGCCAAGGGGTTACGAAACAACCCTTGCATCGCCACCCCGCACAGCGCCAATACGCAGCCAACCGCTGCGCCCAAGAGGCTGCGCGGCATGCGGATTTGCTCAATGATCAACTGCGCTTGCTCAGCACCTTCAACAGGCAAACCCAGTAGCTTAAGCAAGGCTTTAGCGGTATCGGCGAGAGACAGGCTGACCGGCCCCAACGCCAAAGATAGGCTGAATGCGCACAACAGCAACACGCCCAATGCAATCAGCAGTGGGCGCGGTTTGACAACTAGATTCATGGGGTCAACTTGGCGTCAGCAGTCAAAGGTTGGCGCTCAGGATAAAAGGCTGCGGACAAGGCCGCCAGCCCATCCGGCAAACGCGGTCCTAAACCACCCACCAGCAACGTCGGGTCCAGCCCAATAAGCCGACCATCCCGTGCCGCCCGAGTCGCAGCCAATGCGGGGTTTTGCTTGAGCAAGGCTTGTTTGGCTTGCTCGCCCTCAAGGCTGCGATCGGCAATCACAATCACCTGCGGATCGAGCCCGACCAATGCCTCGCTGGACAAGGCCTTGTACCCGCTATGGCTGGCCAGATTGACGCCGCCCGCTTGCTTGATAAGCCAGTCTGCCGAAGTCTCAACACCACCCGCCAGCGGGCTGCCGCCGGTATGCCCCAACAGCAACAAAACCCTCGGCGCGGCTTTATCTGCCTGCGCCTGGCTAACCCACTGCTGCTGAAGCTCAAGGCGCTGTTGATAGGCCTCGAATACAGACTGAGCGCGCGCGGGATCACCAAGCAGTTCGCCAATACGTTGCAGATTGGCCTGCAAGGCAGATAACTGCGGGCTAACCGACAGGCGCTCAATATTCACCCCCGCTGCCTGCAACTGCCCCAGTACGGGCGGCGGCCCCATTTCATCGCTGCCGAGCAGCACGTCCGGTTTCAGCGCGAGAATGCCTTCGGCGGCGAGCTGGCGTTGATAACCAATGCTTGGCAACTCCTGCAACGCGGCTGGATGCTGGCTGGTGGTGTCGACCCCGACCAGTTTCGACTCACCGCCCAGCTCGACCACCCACTCGCTGATCGACCCACCCGCACTCACCCAGCGCTGCGGCAATGCTTCAGCCTGGGCGATACCCCAAAACATCATGCCTGCCACCACACTTACAACAAACCCACTAATGCCCATGCTCATGCTGATATCCATAAATCTCGCGACACTTATCCGCTAAAAGCACCCGCGCGACTCGGCGCTGGCACCGCCTTCATAAACCAACAGAGACTATTGCGTTGCCACCGGCAGCGACTCAACCAGCTCACGCCAGGTTCGAAGTTCCGGGATACCAGGCTTGCGCGCGCCAAAGAGCTGGATCACCAACTCACCATCAGCATCGAACGCCTCAAGGCTGGTGATAACGCCATCGCTGCTGGGTTTACGGACACGCCACAACTCGGTGATGGCCGGGGTTTTAAGGTGCAGATTGAACTCCGGATCCAGCACATTGAACCAAGTATCCATCCAGCGTAGCTTGCTGATCGGCCCGGAATGAATCTGGATGCAATGCCGATTGCCAACAAACACCATAATGGCGATATCCCGCTCCCCCGCCATTTCCATCGCTCGGGTCAGCTCGCTCGGTTCCAAGGGTTCAGCCCATTCATTCCCCGCCAGACGCAACGCCTGGGTACGCGCAGCGCCGTGCTTTTTCAGCAAGGCAAAAAAGTGATGTGTGTCTTTAAGTTCGGACCAACCCTCGCGCAACGCCAGCTGATCAATCTCGCTGTCCGGCCTGGCCGCTTGAAGTTCGGGCCGTGCTTGCAGCTGTAACTCGGCAGTTTGCTGCGGAGCACGGAAGCGCTCGACCAAGGGCTGCCAGGCCGCTGACTCGCTGGTATCGGTGAGAAATACCTTGTGGATCGCCATACCTTGATGGTCGAACACCTGAATACTGCGCTGGATGCCCTTGTCGGTCTGCTCGGCGATGGCAAAGACACTGTTCCAGCCGCCCAGAAACAAGCGCAGGTCAATATCAGCCGATACCACCAGCCCCATTTGCCCGCCAGCACTCACAGTCACATCGCGATAAAAACCTTTGCGCTCATGCACACAATGCTCGTTGCGGGTCAAAGCCATCACATAGCCCAACTCACCCAGCGCCGGCAGCAACTCTGCCCAATCAGGGCGCAATCGCACTGTATCAACCGCCAACCGGCTGGCAACCAGCTCAGCCTCACTGACACTCAAGTGCACAGCGGCATCACGCGCGCGTAATCGAGGCTGGGCGCCACGAAGTTGTTGCCAGTTTCGGTACAGATCGCAGACCTGCGACGCGTTGAGATTACTCATAACTGAACGGCTCCTAATAAACGGTTTTTTCCTACTGCCGCACGACGAATGTCTGCGGCAGCAAAGGACGGCTGGCATTTTTTCTTTATCAATTAGACTTGATAATCATTTGCATTAGCATATCAATCTCATTACTGTTTGCGCAAATTCCAACAAGCACTCACAGAAGCTGCCCAACACACCTTTAGGAGTTTTCATGTTTGCCACTGCACCCTTTCCCTTGCGCTCATACCTGGTGCTTATGTTGCTCAGCCCATCTTTAAGCCTTGCGGCAACAGAGCCAGCTCAACTCGCCGACACGGAAGTGACCGGGGCACCGATACAGGCACCTTTGCCGACCACAACCCGCACCGATGCCGAAGCGCTGGACAAGCGCTTTATCCGCAGTTTTGATGACCTTGGGCGGCGTTCTGAACCTGGGGTTAACTTCAATCGCAGCAATGAGAGCATCAATATTCGCGGGCTTGACCGGGATCGCGTGTTGACCACCATTGATGGTATTCGCGTGCCTTGGATGACGGACGGCGCACGCAGCCAGGGACCAACCGGTGGAGCCCAGGGCGGTTTGGATGCAATTGATTTCAATAGCTTGTCGGCGGTGGATATCGTTCGCGGCGCCAACTCCAGCCAGGCTGGTTCCGGTGCACTCGGTGGCGCGGTGCAGTTGTTCACCCTCAACCCGGATGACCTGCTCCGCGAAGGACAAGACTTCGCAACCCTGGCCAAAACCGATTACGACAGCGCAGACAACAGTTGGGGGCTGAACGCCGCGCTAGCGGGCCGCTACAACAACACCAAATGGCTGTTGCAAGCGGGCAAACGCCAAGGCGACGAACTCGAAACCTCGGGCAATGACAATCTACTGGGCACCGGGCGCACTGAGGCCAACCCAGCTGATGTCGACCGGCACAACACCCTGTTCAAGCTGCAACAAGGCTTCGACGGTGGCCACCAGCTAGGTTTTACCGCTGAATACTTCAAACGCGAGAATGACATCGACACCCGCACCGGCCAAGGCAGTACCTATCTGGCCGGTGAAAACAGCACCCAGGAAGACACCAAGCGCCAACGCCTGTCGCTGGACTATGACTTCAAGGCACAAGACAGCGACGGCTGGCTCGACCGCGCCCATGCAATCACTTACTGGCAAAAAATCGAACGCGAAGATGATCAGGACGCCGTGCGCGCCCTCGACTCGCGCGCTGGCATTCCTGACTTTGTATTCCAGATGTTTGGCTTGCCAGAAAACCCGTACAAATACCCAAGCGGGGTTTTTCAGCGTAACAACCGTATCGAAAAAACCCTGTATGGCTTCACCGGCGAGGTGGGTAAAAAGCAGCAACTGGCGGGCCTGGACCACGACTTCAGCCTGGGTGGCGAGCTGTATTGGATCGAGACCCAACAAGCCTCCAAAGGCCAGGATAACTGCCCGGCCAACCTGGTATCTCCGTCGCCAGGCTCACCCGTGTACATGGGTCCGAGCGCTTGCGACTTCCTGCATACCAACCAGGCCGACAGTCCTGAAGCCAAAGGCCGCCAATGGGCGGTGTACGCAGCAGACGAAATCAGCTTTGCCGATGGAGTATTCAAACTGACCCCGGGCTTGCGCTACGACGCCTATAAAGTTGAACCCGACGCAGGTGGCGACTACGCCAACAACGTCAACCTCAATAACAACTCATCCCTTACCGACAGCGATGACAGCAAGTTATCCGCCAGCTTACTGGCAACCTGGCAGGTGGCTGAGCAAGCGCTGCTTTATGCGCAATGGGCGCAAGGCTTCAAAGCGCCGGACGCCACCCAGCTGTACATGAATTACGGCGCCTCGGGCACTTACCTGCGCGTCGGCAACCCGGATCTCAAGCCAGAAGAGAGTAACGGTTACGAGGTTGGTGGCCAATTTGGCAACAACCAGTTGGGCGGCTCGCTGAGCCTGTTCGACAATCACTACAAGAACTTTATTGATGAAGGCGTCCTGCTCGACAGCCAACAAGTTGCCGATCTTGGCCTCGATGTAGCGGATTACCCATTCGGTGTAACCCGTACCGAGAACCGTGACAAAGTCCGCATCTACGGCGCCGAAGCGACCGCGCACTGGGGTTTTAGCAAAGACTGGAAACTGTGGGGTGCCGTTGCCTGGGCACGCGGCAAAGACCGCAAAACCAATCAAGACCTGAACTCGGTTGCGCCGCTGACCACCACCGTCGGCCTGAGCTACGAGCACGAGCGTTTTGGCAGTGACTTGATGCTGACCGCAGCCAGCGCACGTGACAAGGTCGAGACAGATGCCGACTTTAAAGCCCCCGGCTACGGTGTCGTGGACATGACCGCCTATTGGCAGCCCGCAGCGTTGGACGGCGTCAAGCTGCAAGCGGGTGTCTTCAACATCCTCGACAAGAAATACTGGAATGCACTGAACGTACCAGACGGCGCGCTCGTCCAACCCGATGACTACTACAGCGAAGTCGGGCGCAGCGTGCGGATGTCGGCCTCCTGGCAATACTAATGAACCGCGACAAATGAACGCCGTCAGTAGGGTGTGACAACGCGAAGCCTGTCCACCAAGACGCCACCCGAGTTTACAAATTGCGCAAGGATGCGCACCCTATTCCGCTCGCCATCAGATGCGTGATAATGCGCGCTAATTGTGGAGAGCCTCATGATCTACCTATGCGCCAGCACGGCGCTTGCAGAAAGCCAGAGCCTTGGTTTTGAAGTGGCTGGGCAGCAAATCCTGATCGTGCGCAAAGATGCCCAGCTGTTTGCCTACCACAACAGCTGCCCCCATCGCGGCGTGCCACTGGAGTGGCAGCCCGACCAGTTTCTCGACAGCAGCGCCAGCTTGATCCAATGCGCAACCCATGGCGCCTTGTTCCTGATCGATTCAGGCGAGTGCGTCACCGGGCCTTGCGAGGGGCAATCATTGGCGGCCGTGGACTGCGGGGAAGACGCCCAGGGTATCTGGGTCAACCTGCCCAATTGACGGGCAAAGGCCGCACCAGACTTATTCCCAAGGGGCTGATATCCACCCCATACGCCAACACCTCGACTCCAGCCTGCTTGGCTTCAAGCAAGGCGGCGGCATAGGCTGGATCAATTTCACTGGCCGCGCGCACTGCGGTGATTCCCGAAAGATTGACGCAATAAAGTTGCACCGCGCGCACCCCGTCCCTGGCCAAAGCGGCCAATTCACGCAGGTGCTTGGCTCCGCGCTCGGTACGCGCATCGGGAAAAGCCGCCACATCACTATCAGCAAAGCCTAGGGTGACGCTTTTAACTTCTACAAAGGCAAAACCAGAAGGGTATTGAAGCCGGAAATCAATCCGGCTGCGCTCCTGCCCATAAGGCACCTCGCGCTTAAGTGCGGTAAAACCGTTGAGCTCACTAATCAGCCCCGCCTGCAGCGCCTCTTCAACCAGAGCATTGGCCCGCGCCGTATTGATACAGGCCAGGCGCCCGTGTGGGGTCTCGCCTATTTCCCAACTGCCGGGCAACTTGCGCTTGGGATCATTGGAGCGGCTAAACCAGATTCGCGCGCCTTCGCTCATGCAATTGAGCATTGAGCCGGTGTTGGCACAGTGAATCGTCAGCAACTCGCCGCTGCAGGTTTCAATATCTGCCAAAAACCGTTTATAGCGACGCAGTAATCGCCCCTCTTCAAGCGGCGGATCAAACTGCATGGGCACTCCAGCTTTTTAGGCCACGGGCAATACGTTCGACCGCTTCCTGCAAGCGCGGCAGGCTTTGCGTATAGGCAAAGCGCACATGCTGCGCCGCTTGATGACGCCCAAAATCCAACCCCGGAGTGAAGGCGATATGCTCGGTTTCAAGAAAGTGCTGACAAAAGGCAAAGGCATCGCCGCCAAACGCCGAGATATCTGCATATAGATAGAAGGCACCCTCGGGCTCAACCGCAATTTTAAAGCCCAACTCGCGCAATGCTGGCAGTAAGAAGTCGCGGCGCTTGGCAAACTGTTCGCGGCGCTGTTCGAGAATTTCGATAGTGGCCGGTTCAAAACAGGCCAGCGCTGCATGTTGCGCCATGCTTGGCGCACTGATGTAGAGATTCTGCGCCAACTTCTCAAGTTCAGGCACCGCCGCTTCAGGCGCGACCATCCAGCCCAGGCGCCAGCCGGTCATGCCGAAGTATTTGGAGAAGCTGTTAAGCACGAAAGCGTCGTCGTCAACCTCAAGCACACTCGCCGCCTCAACGCCGTAAGTCAGGCCGTGATAAATCTCATCGACAACCAGATGGCCGCCACGCTGCTTCACCGCTTGCGATAAACCGGCCAGTTCTTCGCGCTGCAAAATCGTCCCGGTCGGGTTAGCCGGTGATGCAACCAAAGCCCCAACACTAGAGCCATCCCAATGCCGGGCAACCAGTTCGGGCGTCAGTTGATAGCGTACATCAGGCCCCACCGGTACCAACTGCGCGGCGCCTTCAATCAAACGCAAAAAATGCCGGTTACAGGGATAACCCGGGTCAGCCAGTAACCAATGCTTGCCCGGATCGACCAACAAGCTGCTGGTCAGCAGCAAGGCGCCGGAGCCACCCGGGGTAATCAGGATTCGCTGCGGATCAATATTGAGCCCATAGCGCTGGGTATAAAAGTTCGAGATAGCCTCACGCAACGGCGCAATGCCACGCGCCGGGGTGTAGCGGGTATGTCCTGCTGCCAAGGCGGCCTGTCCGGCAGCCACGATTGGCGCAGCCGTGGTGAAATCGGGCTCGCCGATTTCAAGGTGAATGACATCATGGCCGTCCGTTTGCAGCTGGTTGGCGCGGGCCAACAGCGCCATCACGTGGAAGGGTTCGATCGCGCGGCTGCGAGCACTGTAGGATTGGGCCATGAAATTGCCTTGGCAGGTAAACAAACGCAGGAGTCTAACCAACCGGAGGGCAAAACGGCAGAGAAGTCAGCCGAAAACGCCTTCGCCAAAATAAAAATACTTAAATCTTCTGTCTATACGCTTATTGTTTAAACGAACCACGAAAACCGCTGAAAGCCATCTATTACAGGCATCCAGTGCGGACGCAAAATCGGATTACCAATAAAAACAGAGGCATATATGCCCACCAAGGCCACAAAAGCGTGATGCGCTAGACAACCGGGAGTAGCGCGATGGGTATTGATCTGGTAAGTTCGCCCGCTTGCAGCCGCAGGGCCGATTGAAAATCGGCAAAGGGATATCATCCTGCGCAGTAGAATTGAGAAAGTGAGAGGCGGTCATCCATGCCCACCAAAGCAAAAGCAAAAAGCGGTCAACTGATTCGTGGCTTCGAACCCTACCAAGAGAGTAAGGGTGAGGAGTACATGGGTGAGCCTATGCGTGCGCATTTCACCGGCATCCTCAACAAGTGGAAGCTGGAATTGATGCAAGAAGTCGATCGCACTGTGCATCACATGCAGGACGAGGCAGCCAACTTTCCTGATCCTGCGGATCGTGCAAGCCAGGAAGAAGAGTTCAGCCTGGAACTGCGCGCACGCGATCGCGAGCGCAAGCTGATCAAGAAGATTGACGAAACCCTGCAGTTAATCGAAGACGAAGATTACGGCTGGTGTGAGTCGTGCGGCGTTGAAATCGGCATCCGCCGACTTGAAGCCCGCCCAACCGCGACACTTTGCATTGACTGCAAAACCTTAGCGGAAATCAAAGAAAAACAGGTCGGTTCCTGATCTGAAAAACGGGGTGCCAAGGCACCCCGTTTTGATTCTCCCCGTGCCGCTTCCAACGCGCACACTTGCCTGCATCAGGCTGGCTCGCTCCCATGAATAATCCTGACTATATCGGGCGCTTCGCCCCCACTCCAAGCGGTTACCTACACTTCGGTTCACTGGTCGCAGCCCTGGCGTCCTATCTAGACGCACGCGCAGTCGGTGGTCGCTGGCTGGTGCGTATGGAAGATCTTGACCCACCACGTGAAATGCCCGGCGCGCAAGCGGCGATCATGACCTCCCTTGAGAACTACGGATTCGAGTGGGACGGTGAACTGGTGCGCCAAAGCGAGCGCCATGAGCACTATCAGCATGTTTTAGAGGACCTTTTCAGCAAAGGCCTGGCCTACGCCTGTACCTGCTCACGCAAAGAGCTGGAGGCCTACCACGGCATCTATCCCGGTTTTTGCCGCAACCTCGGCAAGCCAGTCGATAATGCGGCAATACGCTTGCGAGTGCCCGAGCTGAGCTATCACTTTACCGATCGTGTACAGGGTGAGTTTCGCCAGCATCTGGGCCAAGAAGTGGGCGACATGGTGATTCGCCGCCGCGACGGTTTGTATGCCTATCAGTTGGCAGTGGTGATCGATGATGCCTGGCAAGGAATTACCGATGTCGTGCGCGGCGCAGACCTGCTCGACTCAACCCCGCGCCAGCTGTATTTACAGGAGCTACTCGGTTTCGCTCAGCCGCGTTACTTGCATGTGCCGCTGATTATTCAGCCAGATGGCCATAAACTGGGTAAATCCTATCGTTCACCGCCGTTAAAGGCTGAGCAGGCGACTGCGCAGCTACTTCGCGCCCTGCGAAGCCTAGGCCAAGCGACGCCGGAAGATGCCACTGCCGCCAGCCCCGGCGAATTACTGAAATGGGCGATCCTGCATTGGGACAGCAGCCTGATACCGCGCAAACTAACCTTGGCGGAGGCGGAGTTACGCTAGGGTCCCTTGAGACGTCCAACATTCCTACTTACTTCCCAGCCACATACACAGGATTCCAGATGAAAGCCCAGCTCGAAGAATTGATCAGTAAAATTAGCTCGGGCTGCATGCTCCCTGAAGAAGTGGCCAAGATCGCTGATGAGGCGGCGCAAGCCTATGCCGACCCGCAGGCGTTTCTGGCCGCTAACCCAGACATCAACTATGACGACAGCTTTCCTATCCCGCTGGGCGAGTGGGTGGTCATCGGCAGCCTGCCGGAAACCGTGCTGTTTCAGGCCGACAGCTACGACGCGCTGTTCCAGCAGATTGTCGACTCGTTCGGGCCACAGGTCAGTTTTGTACTCAAGCCCAAGCAACTGGTGAAAGTCGAGCCGCTAAAAGCGCTTAATCGTATCCAGGTACAGCTCGGCAGCCTGAGCCCGGAAACCAAGGGGTATGTGCTGGTTGATTTAAGCGAGCCGTTGGATGACGAGTTGCAGGCGGTGCTGGTTTACAGCACTGACCTTGATCGCGTCATGGCCTTGGCGGTTGAGGCTGGAATCTACGCAGCACCCGCCTATGAAGCGTTGAAAGCTGCGCAACAAGCAGAGGAATAAACAGCCTGCCGGGCCGCCAATCAGGCGGCCCGGCTACAGACCCACAAGGTTACAACTTGCCGTCCAGCGCTCGCAGGAATAATTGACTGTATTGCGCCGCGCTGAACGCAATCGGGTTGGTGCCTGCCGAAGCATCAGCCTGGGCCATACTGCCGACACGCTCAATCTGCGTATCGTCGATGCCAATTTCAGCCAGGCTGTGCGGAATGCCCAGTTCCTCACGCAGCCCCAACACCCAATCAAGCACAGCATTGAAGCCCACTTCCGGCAAATCCAGATAGCGCGCCAGCTTCTCCATTTGCGGTGCAATCTGCGCCTTGTTCGCTTGCAGCACATAGGGCATCAGCACGGCGTTGAGCAAGCCATGGTGAGCGTCATACAGGGCGCCAAGCGGATGCGCCAGCGCATGCATGGCGCCCAGCCCACGTTGAAATGCCGTCGCGCCCATGCTCGAGGCCACCAGCATCTGCAAACGCGCCTCGACATCGTCGCCATGGGCAACCGCTCGCGGCAAAAACTGCTGCACCAGGCGCATGCCTTCGAGCGCAATACCTTCAGCCATTGGGTGAAACAAGGGTGAGCAATAGGCTTCAAGGTTGTGTGACAGCGCATCCATGCCCGTTGCGGCAGTGATCCTGGCGGGCAAGCCCAAGGTCAATTCCGGGTCGAGTATCACCACAGCCGGGAGCATTCGTGCGTGGAAAATGATCCGCTTGATATGAGCCTCGGCATCGGTGATCACCGAAGCACGTCCGACTTCGCTGCCGGTGCCAGCGGTGGTCGGCACCGCAACCACTGGCGCCATGCCAGCGACATTTACCCGATTGCAGTTATCGCCAATGTCTTCGAAATCCCAGAGCGGTCGGTCTTGCCCGACCATCAGTGCAATGGCTTTACCGGCATCCAAGGCCGAGCCACCGCCAAAGGCAATCACTCCATCATGGCCACCGGCTTTGAACGCGGCGACGCCAGCCATGACATTGTCACCCGTCGGGTTGCCCTTGATTGCCGAGAACACGCCAACCTTCAAGCCGCCATCACGGCACTGCGCCCGCGCGGCTTCAATCATCGGCAATGCGGCGAGACCAGGATCGGTCACGATCAACGGCGCATGCATACCCAAACTGCTACAGGCCTGCGCCAACTCGGCGATACGCCCGACGCCCACACGCATGGAGGTCGGGTAGTTCCAGTTCATCCGGTACTGATCAAGACTCATATCGACCTCACAATTCGGTTTTGAAGTGAAAGGATTTTGCCCGGGTCAGGTGCTCGAAACCAACACTGGACAAGGTGCAGCCACGCCCTGAGTTCTTCACTCCGGTCCAGGCCAGCGCAGGGTCCAGATAGTCACAGCGATTGAGAAATACAGTACCGGCCTGGACTTGATCAGCCAGCGCCATTGCCGCTTCTATATCGCGACTAAAAATTGCCGCGGTCAAGCCAAACTCACTGTCGTTCATCAGGGCCAGGGCTTGCTCATCATCCTTGACCTTCTGCACACCCACCACCGGGCCAAATGATTCCTCGGTCATCACCCGCATGCGGTGGTCGACGTCGGTCAACAGTTGCGGCGCCAAATAGGCGCTGCCGCGTTTATCCATGGCGAAGTCTGCCGGATCAATATGCGCAGTGGCGCCCTGTCGTGTTGCCTCCTCGATTTGCTCGCGGACAAAATCAGCAGCCTGGGGTTTTACCAAGGGGCCCAAAGTGGTTTCCGGGTCATCGGAACGGCCCAGCTTGTAAGTATTGACCAGCGCCACCGCTTGTTTGACGAAGTCCTCGTAGAGCGACTCATGCACATAAATGCGCTCAATCGCGCAGCAGGATTGCCCTGAATTGAAAAAGGCACCGTCGATGGTGGTTTCCACCGCATGAGTCAAGTCAGCATCGGCGCGCACATACGCTGGATCTTTGCCGCCAAGCTCCAACCCGGTGCTGATAAAACGCCCGGCCGCTGCGCGCTCGACCATCGCCCCACCTGGCACCGAGCCGGTAAACGCGACGTGCTGTACGGCGGGTGCTTGTATCAGTTTTTCAGTGTCTGCATGGCTCAGGTGCAAATACTGGAAGACCCCTTTAGGCAGCCCGGCTTCCTGAAATGCCGCCACCATGCGCTCTGAACACAGCGGCGTCTGCGCAGAATGTTTAAGCAATACCGTGTTACCGGCCAACAATGCCGGGAGCACCGCATTTACAGAAGTGAGGTAGGGGTAATTCCAGGGTGCAATGACCAGCGCGACACCCAGCGGCTCACGACGGATAAACCGAATGAAACCGGCTTTGTCGGGAAGCTGGATATCCGCCAATGCCTGCTCGGCGATATCGGCCATATAACTGGCGCGCTCGACAAAACCTTTGATTTCGCCAGCGGCGTAGCGGACTGGACGTCCCATCATCCAGCACAACTCTTGCGCCAGCAGGCCTTCTTTAGCGCTAAAGATATCAATCGCCTTACGGGCGATAGCAATGCGCTCGCTCAAGGGCGTCTGTTTCCAGTGCAGCTGGGCTTTTTCAGCCTGTGCCAATGCGGCGTCTATCTCATGGGCTGTCGCCAGTTCTCGCTCGACATAGACCGAGCCATCAATCGGTGAAATACATTTCAAGCTAGCCATAAAACACTCCACACATTTGCCGGGCCTGGCCACAAAGTGGCAGGCGCAATACTTGATGCAACCGCGCTAGATAATTTCAAAGTAGCGCTCCAGCTCCCAATCGCTGACGTGCCGGCGGTACTCACGCTCTTCCCACTCGCGACTTGCCGCAAAGTGCTCGACGAAGGCATCGCCAAACATCTCCCGGGCAGCGCTTGAGGCTCTTAAACGCTGGGCGGCATCCCACAAGGTGCGCGGCAGGGCCAGATGTTCAGGGTGCTTTTGCTCGTAGGCGTTACCCACGACTGGATCAGTCGGCTGCCACTTTTGCATCACACCGTACAGGCCCGATGCCAATGCAACGGACAACGCCAGATAAGGATTGGCGTCCGCAGCGCCGAGGCGGTACTCCTGGCGTTGTGACTTATCGCTGCCGGGAATAACCCGCAGCGCAGCCGTACGATTCTCGACACCCCAGGTCGCATCGGTCGGCGCCCAGAAGCCAGGAATCATCCGCCGGTAGCTGTTGAGCGTAGGCGCGACCATGCACAGAAATTCGGGCATCAAGCGCTGTTGTCCCGCCAGAAAGTGACGTTGCACCTCGCTCATATTGTGCGCTTGGCCGGGGTCGAAGAAGGCCGACTTGCCATTGCTGCGATTACGCAGCGAAACATGAATATGCCCGCTCTGCCCCGGATACTTTCCCGACCACTTGGCCATAAAAGTCGCCATCAAGCCATTGCGCTGGGCCAAGACCTTCATGAAGGTCTTGAACAGCGCACCTTTGTCGGCAGCATCGGCGGCATGGTCGTATGCGATTGCGGCTTCAAGCACGCCCGGCCCGGTTTCGGTGTGCAGGCCTTCGATGGGGAAATCCATGATTTCCGACATTTCGAGAATCTGATGGTAAAGCTCGGCGTGTACCGAGTTGCGAACCATCGAATATCCAAACCAGTCCGGCGTGAAGGGCTTGAGGTTGCGATAGCCCTTCTCGCGTACCGACTCGGGTGTTTCATCAAACATGAAAAACTCATATTCCAGCGCTGCAAATGGGTCATACCCCATGTCTTGGCAACGCTTGATAACCTTGCGCAAAGTACCGCGCGGGCAGACCGCTTCAGCTTGCTGGTCAAACTCGGCAAGGAACAACAGCATGCCATTCTCGAACGGAATATCGCGGCAGGTGTGAGGCAAAATACGCACTGGCGCATCGGGATAACCCGTGTGCCAGCCGGTGTAGCTGGCGTTATCGTAAAGCTGGTCTTTGACATCCCAGCCGAGCACCACATCGCAGAATGCAAAACCATGCTCCAGCGATGAGTAGAATTTGCTGCGGCTCATGTATTTACCGCGCATGACGCCGTCGTTATCAAACAGACCGACTTTGATATGACTCAGGTTTCGCTCCTCGATAATGCGCTTGGCATCCTCGATGGTTTTCACATCCCGCGGATTGAGCATGATGCCCCCTGTCTAATTGTTATGACCAACATCCCTGTCGGTTTAGCGAACGCACGAACTAGATGGCAGTGAATGATTAAACGCACAACGCCTGAGCCCGCTTGATCACAGGCTCAGGCGTGCAAGGCCCATGGTTATCGATACGGCGAGCCAGCCTTGGCCATCAGTGCGTTGTATTTCTTGAATATCTCGACCACTTTGGCGCAGCGTGGGCTGGTCTTGGCAATCTCATCCCAGAACAGCTGGGCTTCGTCTTCGACTTTTTTCCACTGCTCAGGTGGGATGCTGGTCAGTTGCAATTTGCTGCCCTCAACCCGCAACTGGGCTTCGCCGCCCCAATACCAGTGCTGGCGGTAATAGTTGGAACTGTCCATGCACAACTTGAACAGGGTCTGCAGATGCTCCGGCACCTCAGCCCACTTCTCCGAATTTGCAAAGTAGGAGCCGCACCAGGCGCCAGAAATATTATTGGTCAGGAAGTACTTGGTGACGTTGGCCCAGCCGACTGTGTAGTCCTCGGTGATGCCCGACCAAGCGATGCCATCGAGCTCGCCGGTTTGCACCGCCACCTCGACATCTTCCCAAGGCAGCGTGACCGGAATCACACCAAAACGCGCAAGGAACTTGCCCGCGGTTGGAAAGGTGAAAATGCGCTTACCCTTGAGGTCGTCCAGGCTCTTGATCGGCTCAACAGTGGCAAAGTTGCATGGGTCCCAGGCGCCAGCGCCGAGCCAGGTCACGCCCTCGACCTCACCGTAGGCTTCTTCCCAGATTTCCTTGAGCCCGTACTTTTCAAACAACACCGGCACATCCAGGCTGTAACGTGTGGCAAAGGGGAAGTAACCACCGAACACCGCGACATCAACCGGTGCTGCAATTGAGTCGTCGTCACTCTGCACTGCATCAATGGTGCCGCGCTGCATGGCGCGAAACAGCTCTCCTGTCGGGACCAACTGATCAGCAAAATACAGCTGAATTTCCATCTGGCCATTGGCCGCTTTATTGAAGGCGTCGATGGACGGCTTGATGACGTGCTCAGCCAATGCGGGGCCTGCGTAGGTTTGCAATCGCCAGGTGATTTTTTTCGGTTCGGCCGCGTAAATATGCGCTGACCCCAGCGCCGTGGCTCCAACTGCGCCGGTAGTCACCGCAGCGGTCTTCAGAAAATCGCGTCTCGTACTCATGCTGTGCTCTCCATAGTGTCGATTCAGATGCAATACAACCGCAGATTGGCGCCCACTCTTAAACACCCCCTGAAAACCACTGCACCAGCCAGTGCCCAGCTAATGAGCCGCTCACAACATTCAACGGCCCTTTGCCAAGGTTTTTAGGGACTCCCTTCGGTGGACACGCTTTATAAGGTTGGCGATCACTCGCTAACCTGGTTGTGCGCACAACTGAACAACGCGCACGGTTTATCTGACACAGGCCTTAGCGCGCGTAATGCCATTGCGGCAGCCACAAGGCTATTTGCGGGAACACCATCACCAGGATCAGCGCCAGCATCATGATCAACACGAACGGAGTCACGGAGACGTAGATGTCACGCAGGGTGATTTCAGGCGGCGCCATGGCCCGCATCAGAAATAGGTTGTAGCCAAAGGGTGGCGTCATATAGGCGATCTGGCAGGTGATGGTGTAGAGCACGCCATACCAGACCAGATCAAAGCCCAATGCCCCCACCAACGGCACATATAAGGGCGCGACGATCACCAGCATCGCTGTGTCGTCGAGAAACATACCCATGATGATGAACGAGACCTGCATCATGATCAGCACTTGCCACGGGCTCAGGTCCATACGGTCGATAAAGAAGCCTTCGATCGCCTTGACCGCCCCCAAGCCATCAAACACGGCGCCAAAGCACAGCGCGGCAAGAATGATCCACATGAACATACAGCTGATCGCCAGGGTTTTACGCAGCGTTTCTTCCATCACAACGCGATTCAGACGGCGCTTGAACAGGGCCGCCAGGGTTGCAGCCGCAGCGCCTACTGCAGAACTTTCGACCAGGCTGGTAATGCCCATCAGGAATAAACCGGTCATGCTGAAAAAGATAAACAGCGGCACGATCCCGGCTTGCAGCAAGCGAATTTTCTGGCCCCAGGTAATGTCCTTGCGCTCCTCGGCGCTGAGCGCTGGCCCAAGCTCAGGTTGCAGGCGACAACGAATCGCGATGTACAACACAAACAGCCCGGCCATCAGCAAGCCGGGAAATACGCCTGCCAGCCAGAGCTGGCCAACCGGTTGCCGGGCAATCATGCCGTAGAGCACCAGCACCACGCTTGGCGGAATCAAAATACCTAAGGAGCTGCCCGCCTGGATAACGCCGGTGACCATGATCTTGTCGTAGCCCCGGCGCAGCAATTCAGGCAGCGCGATGCTTGCACCGATCGCCATACCGGCAACACTCAAGCCATTCATCGCCGAGATCGCCACCATCAAGGCGATGGTGCCAATCGCCAGCCCGCCATTGAGTGGCCCCATCCACACATGAAACATGCGGTACAGATCATCCGCCAAGCCAGATTCGGAAAGCATGTAGCCCATGAACACGAACAGCGGCAAGGTCAATAACGGGTACCACTTCATCAGTTTCATGGCAGCGCTGAAAGCCACTTCGGAGCCACCATCGCCCCACAGCATCAAGGCAGCCACAACCGCGACGAAACCAATGGCGCCAAATACGCGTTTACCGGTCAGGAGAAGCAACATCATTGAAGAAAACATCAGCAGCGCGATGAGTTCATACCCCATTACAAGGTCTCCCCACGCGCGGCAGCGACATCTTTAAAAAAGGTGGCAATTGCCTGTAACAGCATCAGAAAGATGCCAATACACATGACGATCTTGATCGGCGCCATGGATGGCGACCATGCCGAATAGCTGGTCTCACTGTATTCAAGGGCGTACTGGGTTGACGATATGCCGCCATACAACAAGAACACCAGATAGAAGATCAGCAAAACCACGGTGAATGCATCAACCACCGCCCGCGTGGTTGGCGACCAGCGACTGTAGATAAGATCCATGCGCACATGCGCATCAAGCTGCATCGAGTAGGCGCCGCCCAGCAGAAAGTAGGCGACCATCAAGAATTGCGCGCTTTCCAGCGTCCAGATGGAGGGCTGGAAGAAAGTTTTGCTGATTGATGAATACAACAAGACGCCCAACATGGCGAAAATCAAGTACATCGCAAACCGGCCTACCAGCCGATTGATCTTCTCCACTCCCCGTACAAAGCCACAGATAAGCCTACGCATGGCGATCCCTGCTTTCTGATAGTTATTTAGTCAGACTAGTCGAAGATCAAATAAAACCAACTCCGGCCACTTTATGCCCCAGCAGCCAGGTATATCCGCGGCACGCGACACGCACCGGGCACAGCTGAACGTTTCACCCAAGTCTGAATATAGACGCGAAATCCACTGCATGAGCGGGATGTGCCGGGCTCGCGGCTTTGCGCACAAGTCACCAGCCCTGAAGTTGGCTGTCACTTGTGAGCTGCTCAGCCTTGTTATTGCGCTAGAAAACTGCTCAATGCTGCCACTGTGCGCACGGGATCTTCCTCTTGCGGGACATGCCCAAGGTCTTCGAATATCACCAGCCGACTACCAGCAATATCAGCAGCAAAACGCTCGGCATTGGCGACAGGAATCAAATGATCCTCAGCGCCCCATAGAATCAGGGTCGGCACTTTTAGTTGTTTTATCTGCGCATAATTTTCAAATCCAACCTGCCTAAAACGCTCAACCAGTGCTTGGCGATTACCTTCACGCAAGGTGAGCTGGTAGTAACGATCTATCAGCTCTTCGCTGACCTTGGATGGGTCGCCGTAGACATTACGGGCGCTGGATTCAATCATCTTGCGCGGCAGCACTTTACGCATCAGAGGCGCCAGCAGAGGATTTTGAGCCAGCCTGAACCCCAGCGGGATCGAAGTGGATTGGCGTGGATAACCCGCCGCGTCGACCAGCACCAAATGCCCGACCTGTTGCGGTTGTTTAAGTGCAAATAACCAAGCCAACTGGCCACCAAAACTATTGCCCACCAAGGTGACTCGCTGCAATTTAAGCTGGAGCAAAAGCTGCTCTAGAAAGCGCTGATAATGCTCAATACTGTAATCATCGTCCTTGAACGGGCCGGTTAAGCCAAAGCCCGGCAGATCAATACTGATGACTCGATGGTTTGACTCAAGGCGCTCAACCCAGCCTTGCCAGGTGTGCAAACTTGCTGAAGTACCGTGCAGCAGTAGCACAGGCTCAGGGTCTTCGCGCAAGCCCTGGTCACGAATATGTACCTGCATGCCATCTATGCTGACAAAGCTTGAAGGCGGCGGCGCCCAGCGTGCTTTCAGCTCGGCAAGAGGCAAGTCAGGCGCCCAATTGATCACCACAAAGCCAACGGCAAACAGGACGAATATCAGCGCAATAGCGCGCAGTAGTCTGATCAGGCGGCGCATGGTTTATCCTTGATACAAACAGGCTTGTACGCTGGGGCCAACAATGGTTGAGACTTCACAGCCCTGCATCGCGCAGACGCTGTGCATGCTCCACATACAGTCGCACAGGGTCCGCACCTTTACCGACAAGGCCGAAGGTCTGGTTGATGATATCGAAGTGATCAAGCGGGAAATCGTCGCCAATCACCTTCCCCAGGTGCGAGCTGTAGCGCCCAACCATGCCGTCACACTGGCCGGCTTCACGGCGAAAGGTCTTGGCAAATATTCGACACACCAGATTTGGCCCGTCAACCCGGTTGCCGCCACGATTGGTGATCCCCGGCTGCAGCGTTCCGGACCACGAATAGTAGCGAACCCCATTGACCTCGCCAGCCCCTTCCCCTCCCCAATGCTCAGGCAAGCCTTGTGGATACTTGCGATTAAAGGCCGCAACCCCTTCGCTGGTTAATGAGCCATGTGCGGCCGAAATATCAACAGGTAAAGGCGGCCCTTTGTAACCAAGTTCAAGCCAACCCATGACCCGCGCAAAGCCAACCAACAGCAACCTCAAGCACGTCTCGGCGAGACTGCCCTTGGCCGCTTTCCGGGCCAAGAAATCAGCGAGTTCCGAACCATGATTTGGCCCTGCGATTGAGGTCACGGAGGCGACCCATTGCGGCTGCAATGCTGCCGCATAGCGTGCAGTCAACGCACCTTGGCTGTGCCCTAACAGATGCACCTTTTCGGCACCGGTTTTGGCCAGCACATCTCGAATGTGCGCCAAGAGTTGCTCGCCACGTACCTCGCTGGAATTAAGCGGCGAAACCTGGATCGCAAAGACCTTGGCGCCGCTCTTGCGCAATGCACCGACAATCCCGTACCAATAGGGGTATCCCAGCAAACTCACATAGCCCAACATCCCAGGCACCAAGACCAATGGGTAGCGCACCGCCGCAGAATGACTCATCACCTGACGTCCTTGTTTCTACTGGATTGAAAAACTCGCGGACAAAAGTCGCGCATTGGCTGCACTTGGGCATGGATGACAAGTCATGCGCTCAGGCACTTTTCGCAGGGAGCTTAGCAACAGCCTCCCCCATCGGGCCTGATGCTGTAGCTTAGCCGCCTTTGGCAAAACAGCACTTCACAACGGCGTTGTACGCTGTCAGCAGTCGCCATCAGCACAGTCGATGAATACTATTAAAGCGCTCAAGTTCTTATTTTTCGCCACATCTCTAGTATTGACTCCCGTAAGCATCACAACCCAATTCGAGGAGTCAGTCATGAAAAGCAAATTCGCTATCAGCTTGGTCCTAAGCCTATTCGCCGCACAGGCATTTGCACTGCCCAGCTTCAGCCCACAGCCGTTGTTAAGTGAACTTAAAGGCAGCCAGGAAGATATTAAAATCCTGGAACCTTTGGCCGAAAACGGCTCGTCTCGCACCCCAGGCGCGCAATTTCGCATCGCCGAAGGTGGCGCCCAACGCACCATTGATGCCCGCACCACTGGCTAATGCAGTGCGACGGGACTTCCTAAATGACCAATAAAACCCAAACAGGTAGCGTCAGCGCACCAAGAACGGTGGATAAAAACACCGTGGAGCTGACGCTACGCACATCATCCTGAGTTTTTGCAAAGCCGAGAATATTCACCCCGCTCGGGCACGCAGCCATCAACACCAGCACACTTCGTGCACCATCGCTCAATTGTGGCAAGAGACCGCTGAACCACCAAACCAGTGCCGGAAAAAGCACCAGCTTGGTTACCGTCAGCGCGAGCACACTGATGCTTGGCCGCAATCGAAAACGCGACAGGCTCGCCCCCAATACAATCAGCGCACAGGGCAATGCCGCCTGCCCCAACCAAGTGACCATTTTCCACAGCGGCTCCGGCGCAACCCAGCCCGACAGGTTAAGCAGTGCGCCCAGCAACAAGCCGATGATCATTGGGTTGGCCAGGTTTTTCAGCAATGCAGGCACATTGACCCGCTCCGGGCTACCGAACGCGGCGTAGAAGCTCTGCATCGAAAACAATGTCAGGCTGTGAAACACCAGAATGGCGAACAGGTACACCAAGCCATCATGGCCCATCAAGGTGGTGACGATTGGAATACCGACCAGCACATTGTTGGAAAACGCAGCGGCCAGGCCCAGCGGTGTCGCCGCGCCGCTCTGGCGATGGACGATAAAGTTGACCAGGCCAAACACCAGCACCACGGGAATAAAATAAGCGAGCAATAAGGTGACCGATAACCCATCGGCCAGCGGTGCCTTGGCGATGCCGGCAAACAACAGTGTCGGCATAAACAGCTTGAACGTGATATTGGCCAAGCCAGCGGCACTCTCAATACTCAACCATTGGCGCCAGCCCAACAGATAACCGAGTACGATCAAGCCAAAGATCGGCAAAATTGCTAGAACAGCAGGCATATTCCCAAGGCTCCTCAACTACGTCACAACCGCCTGACGCGCCCTGACGTGCCAGCTAGAGAGCCTGCAAGCATACCTGCAGCGCACTTATAATTCGACGGTATAAAAGCCCAGGAACACAACTTCTAAAGCGATCTACAGTCATAAGACTCATGCATTAAAGTGATTGCTGATTTTAAACAGGAGAACATCATGAATAAGAAAGTTCTGGGCATTGCTTTTACTTTAACCGCCCTCGCTGGCTTGTCTGGCTGCGCTGGAGACAAGCCGGAGAACCCGGTTGACTACTTCACCTTCAATGACCAGCCATTGGTCAGGGATGTGGTGGACGACATGACTAAAAAGGAAGTGTTGCAGCTCGGCGGCCAACCTTCATCGGTCATTAACCGCAGTGTTGAACCTGGAACCTGTAACAACTATATCCTCAACAATGAGGGTCACCAGCAGCCGTATTATGTGAGCTTCAACTCGGCGGATCGTGTCGACAGCAAAGGCTTTATGAGCTGCCAGCAAATGGAAGAAAATGCCCGGGCCCGGGCGCGCGTGTTAGGTTACTGACCCGCTGCAATCAAACCTCCAGGACAATGCTGGTACTGCGTTGAGTGCGCGCAGCAGGCACAAGCACGCTAGAATCGACGCCCTTGCGAGCCATTTGTTAAAGTGTGCTGCAATCTTCCGGAAGTCTTGACTGATGCAACCTCGCGCCGAACAAAAACTGCAAACCCGCCACGCCTTGATGGATGCGGCTCGCAGCCTGATGGCCGGAGGTCGTGGCTTTTGCAGCCTGAGCCTGCGTGAAGTCGCACGTTCAGCGGGCATAGTCCCGACCGGTTTTTATCGGCACTTTCAGGACATGGACTCACTGGGCTTGGCCCTTGTGGCTGAAGTCGGCGAGACCTTTCGCGGGACCATCCGCAAGGTTCGCCACAACGAATTCGAGCTGGGCGGATTGATCGACGCATCAGTACGCATCTTCCTCGACGCAGTGGATGCCAATCGGCCCCAGTTCATCTTTCTCGCCCGTGAGCAATTTGGCGGTTCGCTGCCTGTGCGCCAAGCCATCGGCGCCTTGCGGGGTCGCATAATGTCCGATCTTGCGGCGGACTTGGCCCTGATGCCCAAGCACCAGCATCATGATCGCGAAGAACTTGAACTGCTCGCTGACATGATCGTGAAAACGGTGTTTGCCACACTGCCGGAGCTGATCGACACCCCGGCACAGCCATTACCACCTCACCTGCAACCCGCCGCCAAGATGATCGAGCAACTACGAGTCATCTTCATCGGCGCTAAATACTGGCACGTTCCCGGCACCCAACCCCTGGCCAAGCACCTGCGACGCACCAAAGTGGCGCAATAGCCGCTGTATCGCACCAAATAAGCCCCAAGCCACGCATCAACAATAATCACGCAGACGCTACAACCCGCACCATTTCAGCGCTTCACAGCATTGGCAAGCCCCTTGCTCTGTAACACTGCATTGTCCTGCAGGAAACTAACGCATGCTGGTGATTCATCAACGTATCAAGCCTCAGGAAAAATGGGACGCAGAGCTGCTGCTGACCTTTGAGGCTCGCAGTAAAAGCCGCCTACGCTGCTTCACAACAACGGGTGAAGACGTCGGTCTGTTTCTTGAGCGCGGCCAACCACCCCTGCACGATGGCGAATGCCTGCAAGCTCAGGATGGACGGGTTATTCGCGTCGGCGCCCGCGCCGAACAACTGCTGCACGTGACTTGCGACAGCCCGTTTGAGTTGATGCGCGCGGCCTATCACCTGGGTAATCGCCACGTCGCCTTGCAACTGGGTGATGGCTGGCTGCGCCTCCCCGATGACTACGTACTCAAGGCCATGCTCGAACAACTCGATGCCAAGGTTGAATTGATCGAGGCGCCTTATCAGCCAGAACATGGCGCCTACGGTGGCGGCCATCACCACTCACATGCAGGTGATGCCGAATTCAGCTATGCACCGCGCCTGCACCAGTTTGGTGTGCGCAAGTGAATAAAGCCTGGGCGCTGTTACGTCTGGCCAGCCCGCAGCTGCCCATTGGCGGCTACAGCTACTCGCAAGGCCTGGAAATGGCGGTGGAGCAAGGCATAGTCAAGGATGCGGCCAGCGCACAACGCTGGATCAGCGACCAATTGCTATGCAACCTCGCACGTTTCGAAGCTCCCCTGTTGCTCGCCCACTGCCAGGCAGCACAGCGCAACGACTGGCAAACGCTGAAGTCGCTCGCCGAGCAACACCGCGCCAGCCGCGAGACCCGCGAATTGCGCCTGGAAAGCCGGCAGATGGGTTATTCAATCCAACAACTCTTGCAAGGCCTGCCCGAACTGGATGCGCCCGCCCGCGAATTCTTCGAAAGCCTGCAAGAACCAGGGCTCGCGCTTGGCTGGGCCTTGGCTGCACGGGCCTGGCAAATCGACTCGAACGACGCATTGGCCGCATGGCTCTGGGGCTGGCTGGAAAACCAACTGGCGGTGCTGATGAAAACCCTGCCCCTCGGCCAACAAGCGGCGCAACGCCTGACATCGACCCTGTTGCCGGTGTTGCAACAGGCGCAACAGCTATGCAATCAAACTGAATCCGCTCACTGGGGCAGCGCCGCATTTGGCCTGGCCTTGGCGAGCATGGCGCATGAGCGCCAGTACAGCCGACTATTTCGCTCCTAAAAGGAAACTCCAACATGAACAGCCAACCCTTGCGCGTCGGCATCGGCGGCCCGGTCGGTTCCGGCAAAACCGCTTTGACTTTGGCCCTGTGCCTGGCCCTGCGTGAACGCTACAACATCGCCGTCGTGACCAACGATATCTACACCCAGGAAGATGCCCAGTTCCTGGTGCGTAACGAGGCCCTGGCCCCCGAGCGCATCATCGGTGTTGAAACCGGTGGCTGCCCGCATACCGCTATTCGCGAAGATGCCTCGATCAACCTTGAAGCGGTTGATCAGTTGAATAAACGCTTTCCCGGCCTCGACATCATTCTGGTCGAGTCCGGTGGTGACAACCTGTCGGCCACCTTCAGCCCGGAACTGTCGGACCTGACCATCTATGTGATCGACGTATCCGCCGGTGACAAGTTGCCGCGCAAGGGTGGCCCCGGCATCTGCAAGTCAGACTTGCTGGTGATTAACAAGGTCGACCTCGCTCCGCTGGTGGGTGCATCGCTTGAGGTCATGGACCGCGACACCAAAAAAATGCGCGGCGACAAACCCTTTGTTTTCAGCAACCAGAAAATTGGCCAAGGCCTCGAAGACATCATCGCCTTCATTGAACGCCACGGCATGCTCAACGCTGCCTGACTCGAATATCCACAAGGACGCTTATTATGAACCTGCGTAAATCCCTGTTTAGCCTTGCCCTGTTTCTCACGCCTGCGCTGGCATTTGCCCACCCCGGTCATCACGAATCCGGACTTATGGCTGGCCTGGCCCACCCTGTATTTGGCCTTGACCATCTACTGGCCATGCTCGCTGTAGGCCTTTGGGCAGCACAACAACAGGGCGCGGCGCGTTGGACATTGCCGGTAACCTTCGTCAGCAGCATGCTGATCGGTGGCGTACTGGGCTTTAGCGGTGTCGAGATGCCGTTGATGGAAACCGCAATTGCTGGCTCGGTACTGGCGTTCGGCGTGCTGGTTGCGGTTGCTGCTCGCCTGCCAGCTGTCTTCGCCATCACGCTCACCGCTGTGTTTGGCCTGAGCCACGGCATTGCCCACGGCCTTGAGCTGCCCGCACTGGCAAGCCCGGCAACCTACGCTATTGGCTTTGTTGTGGCCACTGCGGCACTGCATGCCAGCGGTTACGCCCTGGTGCGCTTTCTGCCACAAACAGCCGCGCCCCTGGTGCGTATTGCAGGTGCAGCTTCTGCGCTGACCGGTGCTTGGTTGCTTGCCGGCTAGTTCCAGGGTCTATCGCACTATACCTACAGCCGTGCGGCTGTAGGTTTATCCCCAATACCCACAACTGTGCTCCAGTTCATCAGCCACTTAGCCTCTACTCTGTCATAGTCAATTAGCCCCCGGACCGGACAGAAAATCATGTTGCGCCTCGCCCGTTTCCTTATTGCCCCCACGTTACTGATTGCCATCGCACTCGCAGTGTTGGCGCTGACCAGCAAACCTGCGCAAACACCCAAGGTGCTCAGCTCATTTGACCAGCAACCCCTGGTCATTGCGCACCGAGGCGGCCGTGGATTGTGGCCAGAAAACAGCCTGTTTGCCTTCCAGCGCGCCACTGCACTGGGTGTGGATATGCTGGAAATGGATGTACGCCTGACAAGCGACGGGCAAGTCGTGGTTATCCACGACGACAGCGTTGACCGCACGACCAATGGCGAAGGCCCTGTGAATAGTTTTACCTTGGCGCAACTGCAGCAACTGGATGCGGGCTACAGGTGGACAGCCGATGGTGGACAGAGCTACCCATACCGCGGCCAGGGCATCGGCATCCCATTGCTCGATACGGTGCTGCAAGCTGAACCCAAAATGGCCAAGGTCATCGAGTTGAAGCTGGCGGACAATAGCCTTGTGGACAAAGTCTGCCAGAGCCTGGACCGCAACGAGCAACGCGACCGCGTGATCATTGCCAGCTACTACGAATCCAACCTGGTCCGCCTACGCCACAACTGCCCTGGGGTCGCCACCTCAGCTAGCCCAAGCTCGATACGCCTCTGGCTCGCGATGGACTGGCTGGGCCTGAGCCGCGTGCTTTCGCCCTCTTATCAGGTACTGCAAATCCCCCCTCGCCACAGCGGCGTGGAGCTTGCCAGCCATGCATTGATCGAGTCGGCGAAAGCACGCGGTCTCAACGTGCAGCTGTGGACAATCAACGAACAGCCAGCCATGCGCAAGCTGATTGACTTAGGCGCCCAGGGATTAATCACAGATTACCCTGACCGCGCACTGCAGCTACTGGGCCGCTCTACCCGTATCAGCGCCTTGCAGTAATTGATCAAAAAACGTACAGACCCAGCAACACCTAGTCTTGCGTGGCTCACAGGTCTTAACCCGCAGCTTATCCACAGAAGCTTACACAGAGATCTGGGATAACTGCGCTTGTTAAAATCATAAGCCACTGAAATAGCGGAATAATTTCTTGACTCTGGCGCTTTATCACAGACTTTTTCTGGGTTGAAAATCACTGTACAAAAAACAACCATCCCGCGCAAAGCCTCGATTTCACTGGGCTGTGACGATGCATACCCTAGTTATCAACAGGACTGCCCACAGCAGACGGGGACAACTTTCAGCGCCAATGCAAAACCTGAACAAGGTCCTAAGCCACTGATTTAGTTATTTAATCTATACCGATCAAAAAACGTACAGCGGCGTGCGAGCCTAGTCTCCCGGGGTATTGGTAACTTAGCACGCAGCTTATCCACAGAACCCTGCACAGAGAAACTGGATAACTATTTGAAATGCCTCGTTCAGCATCGCAAATAGTTAAGAACTCGCTTGACGAGTGACCATTTTTCTCGGGGCATTTACACCAAAATATGGCTGTACAAAAAGTAACCAAATTGTGCAAAGCCCCTGCTTACAAGGGCTTCAGCAATGCATACCCTAGTTATCAACAAGACTGCCCACAATTGCCGTGGACAAATGTCGTGGGCGCTTGGCTAGTTTTTAGCTAAGCGACTAACTCATTGATTCAGCAGTTTATTAATATTGGTCAAAAAACAAACAGATGGCCGAACACCTAGTACTTAAAGGCTTTGCTGGCTTAGCTCTCAGGTTATACACAGCTCGCTCCACAGAGAAGTTGGATAACTGTGCACAGAAGTAAGTCCAGACGCCTAAATAATTAACTTTTTGCTTGACTAAACGCCTTGATGAGCCTGTTTTTTTAGCCTGAAACGGGCTGATCAAAAAACAAACAATATCCTGCAAGCCTTTATTTATAAGGCATGCAGCAATACATACCATAGTTATCTACAGGCCTACCCACAGCAGCCGTGGACAACTTGATCAGGCTGAAATGGCAGGTGGATAACTGTTTAATGCACAGCAAGCAACTTTTGATCAAAAAACGTACAAACATCTGTAAGCCTTGTATTACACGGCATACAGACCGATACGCCCACCTTACCCACAGCTCACTCCACAGTCTTTGTGTGCAACTGCTGGTGAATACTATTAAGCCGATCAACTCAATCAACAAGCCACTGCCAACCCGCAAGGCTAACCTGACTTCATCAATAAGGAGCCACTTTTATGAACAGCCAACAGAATCACCTAAGCCAACTGCTACAAAGCCTGCTAGCAGCGTATGCGGGCGGTAACAGCGGCGTAAGCCCATAGACAGGAAACCGCGTGGACAGGTGCAAACACAGCATCCAAATGGTTTTGGGCAGCCAATAAAGCTAACCTGAGCATAAAACTGTTCAGGAGCAAAACCATGAGTTTGCGTTCGATCTGTGTGTTCTGTGGCGCGAGTATCGGGGCCAATCCAATCTACCGTGAAGCGGCAATAAAGCTTGGCCAACACCTTGCCCAGCACGATATCCAACTGGTGTACGGCGGCGGTGCTGTCGGCCTGATGGGGATTGTCGCAGACGCAGCACTGGCGGCTGGCGGTGAAGTGATCGGTATCATTCCACAGAGCCTGAAACGCGCTGAAGTTGGCCACCAGGGCCTTACCCGGCTCGAAGTGGTTGATGGCATGCACGCGCGCAAAGCACGCATGGCTGAGCTTAGCGACGCCTTTATCGCACTGCCCGGCGGGCTTGGCACCCTTGAAGAACTATTTGAAGTCTGGACCTGGGCGCAACTTGGCTACCACAGCAAGCCGCTGGGTCTACTCGACGTAGAGGGGTTCTACAGCAAGCTGGGGGACTTTCTCGATCAGTTGGTAGAAGAGCAGTTCGTGCGCGCCAATCACCGGGCCATGTTGCAACTCAGCGAAACACCAGATGAACTGCTCACATTGCTGCAAAACTGGCAGCCCCTAGAAGCGCCGCGCTGGCAGAACAGCAAGCCGGACTAGACCTCTTGCCAGACCGCAGCGCCCCTATTCAAAAGGGGCGCGACTTGCTAAAGGCTATCGGTACTTAGCCCTGCGTACAGACGAGTCATCTCATTGAGCTGACGGAACATCGAGTCTGCATTGATCGCAACAATGGTTGGCACAAAATCCTTGGAGGACAGCGCCTTGCTTGCGAACTGCCACTTAGCATCGGTCTTGCGCAGCGCTTCGGCGATTTCCGGATTAGGCGCGTTGCTGGCCTGAAGCTCCTGCATGATGCTGCCAAACTCCTTCACGGACGCATCAAACTCGGCATCCAGGTTCGCTGCCGTCACACCCCAGGCGCGCGCCATGTAGAACATTGCTGTGCGTTGGGTCAGTACGCGGTTCCAACCACTGCGATTGATTGCGTGAGAGGCTGCGTCGCCGTTGTGCTTCTCTAGCAGATCGACCATCTGCTGGCATTCCTTAACCAGCTTCTCGGCCGTGGCCAACACAAGCGCGGCTTGGGCCTTATCCGGCTGCACAGTGATCATTGGCTTGTATTCAACCCAGATCGCCTCAACCTTCGCCAGCGACGCGCGGATCTCATCATCTGGGGCGTAGTCTTTCAGTTGCTGGTGATGCTTCTCGAACAGCGCGATGCTCTCGTCTCGCTGGCGTATGGCAGACGTCACCTTCACATCGGAGCCGATCATCATGTAATCCTTGGCGATAATCTGCCCAAGGCTGCGCTGCAGGCCAGCCATATTCATCGCTTCCAGGGTCTCCATCTGCGCCCAGCTTGCAAAACTGATCAATAGACTGCCACCGAACAGCAACGCACGCATAAAACCTTTCATATACAAGAAATTCCTTACTTCGCCTTCAGGCGAACATCAAAAGAACATCGATCACAGCGCAAGCGAGGGCGCTATGAGGACAGAGGACGCTGTATTGTTCTTATGAAATGGGCGTGCGTGAATGCAAGGGGATAAACATTCCGTCGCCAGCAGCGGGCCGGCATTCTAATTCATCACAGTGCCAGCAGTTTGCTACTGTTCACAAAGTTTGAAAGCACTGGTGAGAGATTGCAGTGGAGGCAATTGGCACCCAAGATAATCTCGGGCTGCCCCGGGAAAACCCTCGCTGTGTATAAGCGCCAGACCCGCCCCACCTGCAGCTACTTCCGGTATATCAATCAATACCTTAAGCAACAGGCGGGGTTGGCAGTGCTGGGTTACGCATACCGTGGTGCATTACTTGCGGCTGGGGCAACTTGAGCCAGTCGCTCAGCTTCCTGGATTTCTTTAAGCTCACGCCACTCGGCCATCAGCTCAGGCATATCCGCGCGTTGAGCGTGCTCACCAAAAACACTCTGAAAGGTGACCACTCGTTGAGCTTCTGCCAGTAACCGGGCACGTACTTGATTGAGCTTTTTGCTTTGTACAGCTTGCAATGACTTCGCTTCGGAGATGCCGTTGTTATACATCGCCAGCAGTTCTAAATCGGTTTTGCGATAAAAGCGCATATCGTTGCGCGTCGCACGCTTGAAGCTGAGGAAAGAGTCAGCTTGCCAAGCGTTTACTTGTTGCTCAACCTGTTTGATTTGCGGCTCTAAATCTCTAAGTTCTTGCGGGGTGAACAAAGCCCCCTCACGCTCGGTCGCACTGGCATACCAGCGTACAAGTGTGGTCAATCCTGCCCGGCTATAACCTGTGTCACTGGAGTGCTCACCCATATTAATGATTTGCCTGATAAATCCGGCGCGTTTGGGCATATCGCCTTCCAAGCTTATACGTCCAGCGAACTCAGCGCAGGCCTGCTGATCAATAGACTCACACCCCGACTGCCAGAGAATCGATGCCTCACTGCCGCCATTAGGCTTACGCGGCATATAGTGACGCTGTTGCCCATGGTGCTCGTAGTTATCACCCTTAAGGTTAATCAACCCGCCCAGCAATAAACCCGCGCCAACTGGCGGCGAACTGAACAAGACAACGGTACCCGCCAGTGCGACTTTCCACTCAGCGTCCATCCAGGTTGTTGGCACGGAAGGCACCGGATCATTGTGGTTAACCAAGCGATGGTGAGTCAGTGCGCTGGCACCGGTAACAAAGCCTTGATCCCCTGCACGAGGGGAGCCGAAGGTGTAAAGCAAAGTGTCATCATATGACCACTCTCTACGCAGCCACTCAGCCAGTAATAATGCAATGGCGCCACCTAGGCTGTGGCCGCATACGATGACGGTCTGTTCGCCTGTGTAAAATGCATCGAGATAACGCTCAACAAATGGTTTCACGGCTAGAAACGCATTATAAAATCCACGGTGTGCTTGCCCTTCACCTTCAGCATAAGGTACTTGCCGGGCGTCCATATCGCGCAGCCCATCGGCCCCACCAGCCGTGCCCCTTACAGAGATTAAAACCACCTTGTCATTGTGCGTAATAAACGCTTGGCTTTCAGTCTCTCTATCAAACAGAAAATGTACATCTTCGGGATTTTCCCACCCTTCTGCTGCCTCTTCTGTATAAAGCGCAGGGTCATAAGGCATCACCTCTAAGCGCTTTGAGTAGGGCACCTCTTCATAAAGCAAGTTATACGGCCCTGCATCATTAAACTGCTGAGCTTTTTTCAGTGCAGCCAGTTGCTCACGCAACACATTGCCAATAGAACCTTGTTGCTTATAGGGCGGCGGTGCTGATTTATAAGGGTCACTTTCAGTGCTAAAGGGTGCATAGACAAATGTGGTCATCACCGCCAGATGATAAGCGTTTAAGGCGCAAAACGCTTTATCCCGAGATAATAATGGGCTGTAGGCACGCAGTGCCTTTACTTCAAATACATGATGTTGGCAGGGCTGTAACTCCACACACTTTTCAGTGGCTGCGTTACTGGCCTGCACTAACTTGACTGATGGTTTAGGTCCCCACGAGGAATCAGTATCTGGAAGATGCCCGGTATGCTCGGTAAAATCACGAACTTCAATCCGATAAAATTTTGCATTTTCTTTGACGGCACGTTGCTCCGCCAGATAGGTATTTCCAGATAACAGACGCGGCCCATGAGCTGACCGCTCTGCTGCAACCTGTAACTGCGTAAAGGATATCTTAAATTTTCGACGAATCAGGAGCGTTTTGTACCACGGATCTTTATCTCCTGCGTCGAGCTTTGCAACAGACAAAGTCAAAATACCGCTGCAAATATTATCTATTCTCACATATCCATCTGAGTCTAAATTTCCGCTATGTTTTTGACCTAAAGCATCAGTAGCAGTAAATTCTAAACCTGCATAGTCGTCCCCGACCCCATGCTCATTGACAAACCGAAAACTGACCCATGCTTTTCGCATAGGACAATTTAGTAATATAGCTTTTTTAGAGCCTTCCATAGCAATTTACTCCGTGCAGCTTGGGTAAACCGTACATACACGGTCATCCATTTTGAATTTTTGAAATACTGGAGGGGTTTGACAGTTCGGCCAACCCTTTTTGGGCAAGCAAGGTTTCCATCCTGCGGGGAACTTGACCCAAGTGTCATCCTGTGCAGGCTCCTCCTCCGGATTTTCATTTATATTTATAGTCAACACTTTACCCGGTAGATTTTCAGTAACAACATAAGCACCATCACCCTTGCAATCCAGTAACTTGCTAATTTCACCCTGTCGCGACTTAGCCTTAGTCATTTGAAACCACCACGTACACTGAGCTTCTTTGACTAACTCACCTTGTGTATTAAAGTCAGGGGCTTTGGCTGGCAATTTATCAACAACCCTTAAACCGCCATTATCATAGGTTTGCTGCCAGTCCTTTTCTCCGTACCGACCTGTCGTATAGAGCGCCACCCGCGCAAGTGTTAGCGTACATAAGCCTTTGTGATAACTAACCGGGATTTTAAACTCATAACTGTGTGGCGTATTATCCTGTGTACTTTTATAAGTATTTCCATCACCGCGTGCGCTGCATGTGCCATCGGTTGAACCATAATAGGCTTCAGCTTTTATCTTGAAGTTGGCGGGCAGCGTACCGCGCAAGGTAAAGGTATCCGCCCCATCAAAGGAAACAAGGGATAACGCGCCCTCCTTTGCTGCATCACTCGCAAGGCTACAACTCGCCAGAGTAAGACCGCTGATAAAAATCAATAAGCCACGTTGTAAGCGATAAATAACGTTCAATCTAATTTACTCCGTACAATTTGGGTAAACGCTGCACTCTTGATCATTCATCCGGAAAGTTCTAAATTTCGGTGGAGATGTGCAAAGCTCTTCGTAGTCAGTCCCCCACCTACCGGTACATGGCTTCCAACCGCTTTGGGTCTTTAGCCAGTAACCATTCATATATGGTTCTTCTTCAGAATTTTCATTTATATTTAACGTCAACACTTTTTCCGGGAGAGTTTCACCAACAACATAAGCACCCAGATTCTTGCAGTTTAGGAGCTTACCCAATTCCAAGTACAACTTACTAATTTGGAAATTCCACGTACACTGTGAGTTTACGAGCAACTCCCCTTGCTCACTAAAACCAGGGGCATTCGCAGGTAACGGATCAACTAGCCTTATGCCACCATTATCGTAAGTTTCTTGCCAATCTTTCTCGCCGTACCGACCTGTCGTATAGAGCGCCACCCGCGCAAGTGTTAGCGTACATAAGCCTTTGTGATAACTAACCGGGATTTTAAACTCATAACTGTGTGGCGTATTATCCTGCGTGCTTTTATAAGTATTTCCATCACCGCGTGCGCTGCATGCACCATCGGTTGAACCATAATAGGCTTCGGCTTTTATTTTAAAGTTGGCGGGCAGCGTACCGCGCAGGGTAAAGGTATCCGCCCCATCAAAGGAAACAAGGGATAACGCGCCCTCCTTTACTGCATCGCCCGCAAGGCTACAACTCGCCAGAGTAAGACCACTGATAAAAATCAATAAGCCACGTTGTAAGTGATAAATAACGTTCAAAATAACTCACTCCGTGCAATTCGGATAAACACTGCACTCTTGATCATTCATCCGGAAGGTTCTAAATTTCGGTGGAGATGTGCAAAGCTCTTCGTAATCAGTTCCCCATCTACCTGTACATGGTTTCCAACCGTTCTCAGCCTTTAGCCAGTAACCATTCATATATGGTTCTTCCTCCGGATTTTCATTTATATTTATAGTCAATACTTTTCCCGGTAAGTTTTCAGTAACGATATAAGCACCAAGACCCTTACAATCCAGTAGCTTGCTAATCTCACCTTGTCGCGACTTAGCCTTTGTCATTTGAAACCACCACGTACACTGAGCTTCTTTGACTAACTCACCCTGCGCATTAAAGTCCGGGGCTTTGGCTGGCAATTTATCAACAGCCCTTAAGCCGCCGTTATCATAGGTTTGTTGCCAATCTTTCTCGCCATACCGACCTGTCGTATAGAGCGCCACCCGAGCAAGTGTTAGCGTACATAAGCCTTTGTGATAACTAACCGGGATTTTAAACTCATAACTGTGTGGCGTATTATCCTGCGTGCTTTTATAAGTATTTCCATCACCGCGTGCGCTGCAGGCGCCATCGGTTGAGCCATAATAGGCTTCAGCTTTTATCTTGAAGTTGGCGGGCAGCGTACCGCGCAAGGTAAAGATATCCGCCCCATCAAAGGAAACAAGGGATAACGCGCCCTCCTTTGCTGCATCGCCCGCAAGGTTACAACTCGCCAGAGTAAAACCACTGATAAAAATCAATAAGCCCCGTTGCAAGCGATAAATAACCTTCAATCTGATGTGCTCCATAAAGCAACTGAGTGATGACACAGGCGCAATTAGTTGGATCGCAAAACTGCGCTCAAAACATCTACACAACGGCCATAATGTTGTGCAGCCGTTTCATCATCGCGTCGGGCCCAAACTGACAGGTCCGCAGTTGCAGGGTGCATTTTGTGGATGAGCAAGAACTCGAGTTGTGCGGGTTCACTCCAACCCCAAGCCTTTGCTAATTGCAATTGCTCATCCAACCAAGGGTCGAGGGGTTGAGTTTCAATTAACGCACTGGTTGCGTGAGGGTGTTCTTCCCACAACCATTGCTTGAGGTTGTGGCGGACGATGGCATCGGTTACTGGCGCTGGCTCAGCGATGTCTAGCCAGGGAGCCGCAAAGGGCTTGGGATAAAAGTCTGGCCTCGGATTATCAAAAGCGACCCACTTTTCTGCGTCCCAGCAAATTGCGCTGTCCATTAAGCCCAGTAGCAATGGCCGCTGCGCAACTTCTAACGTGCTTAAGTGATGGGCCATGACGCGGTTATCTTGCAGGCGATACAGCGAGCGCTTAGTACCATCCTCAATCAAAGTGCGATCCAACCAATGCTGGGTGTGCAAGTGGATATCCATTTGCGTGGTGCTGGCTATCCACCCCCAATTGGTTTCAGGTGTTGCCAGCAACTCTTTGACCAAGTTTATTTGCTGCCCGCTCAATCGTACCAACCAAGGGCTAGCGCCAATAAAGCCTGCCAGCGCACTACTGGCATAAACCCGCGTGTAGTCGTGCATGACATCTGCCCCAAACAAATACTTGATAGGGTCTGGGTCAGCCATGCTGTCGATCACTAATATGAATTCGCGCTGCTTCCGTCGCTGCTCAATCAGCCAGTCATTCACCACTGTGTTCATGAGGCAACGCCGGTTTCACAGACACCTCCAGCACACGCCTCGCAGATAGGACAACGACTAGCGCCGACTTGGCGAGCTGTTAGCGCCATGGGCAACTCCCCCGGCATTGCCTGGTCCGCTGGCTGGCCGATTTTTGGCAGCAGCAGGGCGATCCCGGAGCCAACGCCAGGGGCGCCGCCGGAGTTGATTTTGATGGTTGCACCGCTGAAGGTGATGCCGCTTGGGTCGACTTTGACAAAGCTGCCGCCACCCGCTGCGGTCAGTTCCATGCCTGCATCGATGACGATTTTGCTACCCGCGTAGTAATGGATTTCTGTACCGGCTTCGACGAACTGGCCCACACCTACTTTCGCATGTTGGGTCACGCCGACATTCAGGTGGTCGCTGGCGTCGACCGCGGTCTTGCGGTCGAGATGGGTCGTGCGCTGTTCTTCAGCCTTGAATTCGCTGTAGCTGTTGGCTTCGACTGTGTCGTGACGCTCGTTGCCAACACGGATTTTCTGGTCGTTTTCGACCCGCTGATCCCAATCGCGCTGGGCGTGGACGAAGATCTGTTCCTGGCCGGCCTTGTCCTCAATGCGCAGTTCATTGAACCCACCACCGCCAAGACTGCTGTTGGTTTTGAAGGTGCTGCGGGTTTTATGTTCGGACAGCGCATAAGGCACGGCGTTTTCTTTGTGGTACAAGCAACCGCTGACCATGGGTTGGTCGGGATCGCCCTCGAAGAAGCTCACTAATACTTCCATGCCGATGCGCGGGATGGTCACTGCACCATAGGCGTTACCTGCCCAACTGTTACTCACGCGCAACCAGCAGCTGGTTTGCTCGTCCGCCTGACCGACGCGATCCCAAAAGAACTGTACTTTCACCCGGCCGTATTCGTCGCAATGAATCTCTTCGCCTTTGGGACCGGTGACAATCGCCCTTTGCGCGCCTTGGACTTTAGCTTTGCGGTGCTTGAGCGCCGGGCGGAAGGTGATATCCCAGGGTGTGGCGACAAAGTTGTTGCGGTAGCCCTGGGTGAAGCCGTCTTCAGCCTTAGCATCGCTGCTGACCGACTCTTCAAGCACCTGTGGCTGGCGGCCTTGATGCTCGACGCTGTGGATCAGCCACAGATCGTTGTATTGCGCGCGTGGATGGTTGCTCAAACTGAGGAAACTGCCGCTGAGCAAACTCGCATCACTGCGCCCGGCAGCCACTTCATAACTGCTGCGCAGGCGTTCCAACGCACGTTTGGCTAGGTGTTTTCCACGCGCACGCTCGGTAAAACGGCCCGGATATTCGTAAACATCAAGCTCGGGCAAGAACTCGGCCTTGTATTCGCCGTCGAGGGTTAGCTTGGGCTTTTCAAAGTTGTAGTCACGGAAACTGGCCGCGCTGCTGCGGGTTTCCAAGGTGACCAACAGCGATTTGACCACCGCATTGGCCGCAGCCATGCCACTGTCGGGGTGATAAGCCAGGGGCGCAAGCGTGGGAAATACGGTTTGGTCATCGCCAAACACCAGCACATGGCCGTCGGCACTGTGTTGGAAGTGGAAGCTGATGCCTTCTTCTTCGCACAGGCGTTGAATAAAGTGCAAATCGGTTTCATTGTATTGCACGCAGTATTCGCGCTCAGGATAGACGTACGGCCCAAGCTGAAAACGATAGGCATCCGCTTGAATACCGTGCTTGTTGAGCACGTCACTGATGATTTGCTGCACGGTCATGTGCTGGAAGATGCGTTGATCGGTACTGTGCATCAAGTACGCAAGCTGGGGCCTGAGGCTGATGTGATAGCGGGTCAGGCGTTTGCCGGAATCACCCTGCTGCGCCGAATAAATAATCCCATGAACACCCTTTTGCTCGGGCCCAAAGCGTAGGTAGGCGGGCTGATTGATCAGGCCATCGAGGTCAAGATCAGGCTTTTCGCTAACCAGTTCGATGTCAAACTGATACAGCTCATTTAGCGCTTCCGAGCCGTCGAACTTGAGTACTTGCAGGTCTGCCGTGAAACCTGAAACCGTCAACGAAATATGCGCTTGATTGGCATCCATCGTGCCGAGCCTCCGTCCATGGGTTATATAAGAATCCCAAGAGTGCCGCACCAAGCGCTTTAGGACAATGCTTTGGTGCCATTAGCTTGCGGCAAGTCACCAATATTGCTGTAAAACACATCCATCGGACACCACATCTCTAATCGCTAAATGCTTGATTGTTGGGCTAAGGTACTGCTCAGATACTTCAAGCTTCGCAGACCAAAGGAATCCCTTACATGGCAGGCAGTAGCCTTTTAACCCTTCTGGATGACATCGCAACCGTGCTCGACGATGTGTCGTTGATGACCAAGGTTGCAGCCAAGAAAACCGCAGGCGTACTGGGTGATGACTTGGCACTCAATGCCCAGCAGGTCACTGGCGTGCGGGCTGAACGAGAACTGCCGGTGGTGTGGGCGGTTGCCAAGGGCTCGCTGCGCAACAAGTTTATTCTGGTGCCCGCAGCCCTGGTCATCAGCGCACTCGCACCTTGGGCGGTAACACCACTGCTGATGTTTGGTGGCGCCTTCCTGTGCTTTGAAGGCTTCGAGAAGCTGGCTCACAAGTTTTTGCACTCCAAGGAAGAGGATCAACAAGAAAAAGCCGAGCTGCTTGAGGCCGCGAGCAAATCACCTGAGGAGGTCAAGGCATTCGAGCGAGAAAAAATCGGCGGTGCTATTCGCACTGACTTTATTCTTTCGGCCGAAATCATTGCGATTACCCTGGGCACAGTCGCTGGAGCACCGCTGACGCAGCAGATCATCGTGGTCTCGGGCATTGCGCTGGTGATGACGGTTGGCGTTTATGGTTTGGTTGCGGGCATCGTCAAACTGGATGACGCCGGGCTCTATTTGAACGAACGCCAAGGCGAAGGTTTGTTCACACGCGCCACGCGCAGCTTTGGTCGGGGCATTTTGTTCGCAGCTCCTTACCTGATGAAGAGCCTGTCAGTGATTGGCACCGCTGCAATGTTCCTGGTCGGTGGTGGCATCCTTACCCACGGAGTGCCAGTTGTGCATCATTGGATAGAGCAAACGTCCGAGCACCTGGCCACCAGCTCTGGCATCGAACTGATGAGCAGTGCAGCACCTGTGCTGCTAAACGGCGTAGCGGGCATTATCGCGGGTGCGATCGCGCTCGTGCTTGTGACGCTGGGGACTAAACTATGGAAGGCGGTCAAAGGCTAATAGGCTGCTGACCGTCGCTATCGCCTACTGACATTTGTAGGGCGGGCAACGCGAAGCTTGCCCGCCGTTGTTCAACCAGTTGATCACCAACAGACCGACTCAGATTCAACCAGCCTGCTGCATGATCACCGTTTGCGCGGGCATTGGTGCCGGGAAGCCCGCCTCGCCCAGTGCATCCTTGATCATCTTGTTGGTGTCGAAGTACACCTGCCAATAGTGATCAGTGTGGCAATAAGGCCGCACCGCCATCACAGGCCCGACCAGATTGAACTCAAGAATCTCGACTTCAACCGCCGGCTCCGCCAACACATTATCAATCCCGGCAATCCGCTCTCGGAGCAGCGCAGCCGCCGCTTTATAGTCGGTAGCACCTGAAAGCTGGGCTTTGAGGTCTACCCGGCGGAATGCGTTGTGCGAGAAGTTCTGGATGTTGTCGCTGAAGATCTTGTTGTTGCCCACCAGCGTCAGCACATTATCTGGAGTATTGATGGCGGTGACGAACAAGCCAATCTCGGTAACAGTCCCCGTTACACCGCCGGCACAGATGAAGTCACCAACCTTGAACGGACGCAAGACGATAATAAAGCCGCCCGCGGCAAGATTTGACAGCAAGCCCGACCAAGCCATGCCGATGGCCAGGCCAATCGCGGCGATCAACGCAGCAAAGGTTGTGGTCTGCACTCCGAAGAAGCCGAGGATGCCAATGACCAGGAGAATGTTCAGGGTGACCGTGATGAAGTTGCCGACGTAGCGCAGAACAGTCGGATCAACATGCTGGCGCCCCAGGCCTTTTTGCACCAAGCCTACTGCAAAGCCAATCAGCCAGCGGCCAATCACCCAGAAGGCGACAGCTGAAAGGATCTTTATGGCAAATGCGGCGCCGTACTGCGTCACCAGATTGTACAGCGCGTTCATTTTTTCCGTGCCAACATTAACGATGGTTGTATCGTCCATGGTCGTGCTCCACTAAGGAATAGGTACAGCAGTCCTTAAAAAAGCTAGCACGCGGAAAAAAACTTGCTGGAATATTGCATCAGGCCTGCGCGATCGCACCGTCCTCCGTGAGCGGCAGCACTGTAACCTGTACATCCGGGTCATGGCTTCCGCCGCCAAGAATCACCCCATGCAAGGGCGAGACATCAGCAAAATCACGGCCCCAGGCCAAGGTGATGTGCTCAAGCGCCGGGCGGATATTATTGGTCGGATCAAAATCGACCCAGCCTTGGCGCGGGCAATACACCGAAACCCACGCATGGGAAGCATCGGCCCCGATCAGACGCGGCTGCCCCGGCGGTGGCTGCGTCAGCAAATAACCACTGACATAGCGCGCTGCCACGCCTTGCGAGCGCAAACAGGCCAGCATCAGGTGGGCAAAGTCCTGACACACACCGCGGCGCTCTTCCAGCACCTGCAACAAGGGGGTCGCCACCTGTGTGGCCACTGCATCAAAGGTGAACTCGGTAAAAATCTTGTTCATAAGTGCCTGAACCGCGAGCAACAGTGGCTTGCGAGGCGCAAAGCAATCTGCCGAGTACTGGGCAAAATTGTGTTTTACCTGAACATAAGGTGACTGAAAGCGAAACTTGCAGGCATCCAGTAAATCCGCGGGCAGCGCCGCTCCGCTGTAACTCAGCGCAGCGCAAGCATCTTCCCAGGCTGGCGAGTCCTGTAGCACGGCAGCCGGGCGCGCCAGGACATCCAAACGCATCTGGGCGCTGACTTTCAATGTGTCGTGCGGGCGTTCAAACACCAAACGCGTCAGCGGGTTGCCAAACACGTCCAGACCATCATGACGCATGCAGGGCTTGGGACTGACCTCTAGCTGGCATTGATGCTTAACCTGCCACGCACAATCGCGCGGCACCAGGTGCGCCAGCTGTTGCGCAAGGGACACGGGGGCCGAGTAACGGTAATGGGTGTCATGAATAATCTGGTAGCGCGCCAGCTTTACCTCCGGCTCATCGCCGTGCATCTGCTGCGTACTCATGACGACTGCGTCCGCTGGCTGGGGTCAACGTGGACGAAAAAGCGCAACGCCAGTTGGTCAGAGGTCTCTGCACTGGCTTGGGCAATGCTTTCAAGCAACTGCGCCAAACCATTCAAGACGGCACGTATGCTGCTCGGGCCAAACAAGGAGTTTTCCAGGGTTGCAAGGCTGAAACCGCTGAGCTGGCGCTCCAGACTGGCCAGCTTTGGCGAAGTTGGCAGGTCGAAGCGCTCAACCAGCCGAGCTTGAGAATTAAGCAGGGTTCGCAATTGAAACAACACCGCATGAGGGTTCTGATCATCAAGCAACAGCAGGTCGAGGACCGGTATTAACTGAGCCGTCGCAAGGTAACGGGTCCGGTAAGTGATGCTGCTGTTACCCAGTTCCAGCAACCACTCCAATGCCGACTGATCATCGGCCATCGGGCTGCGAATAAAACTGGCAATACTCTCGCTCATGAACTGCAAACGCTCAATACAGCGGCCAATCACCAGAAAGCGCCAGCCATCATCACGCGTCATGTCGTCCAAGGCAAAACCTGAAAGCGCTGCCAGCGACATCACCAAACCATTTAGGAAATCCAGCGCCTCGCCAAAGTCGGCCTGCTGGACTTCAAGCTCCTGCGCCTCGATTTGCAACTCCAGCAAGGCCTGCCAGTTGGCTTGGGATAGCTTGCCGCGCACGCTGCCTGCGGTCCAGATCAAGTTCTGCAAGTTTGTCCGCAGGCTGACCGGCCACTCATCACCGAGCAAGGCTTGCTCAAGCCGCTGCTCCAATGAGTCGCCATCCTCCGCATCCGGCAGCAAGCCAAGGCGCTCACCCAGGCTCAGCACAGCCTCAAGCGCACGCGGGTCGTCGTCATCATCGACATAGCGTGACAGCATGATCCGTAACAGGCGCGCATTACCCTCACAGCGAGAGCTATAGCGCCCAAACCAGAACAGGTTTTCGACGATCCGCGAAGGTAAATAGGGGTCACTGCGAACCAGGTCGGCAACGCCTAAAGGTCGTGCACCCTGCCAGGACTCACTACCCGTGTTGCGACTGCCCAGCACCCAAGTGTCCTTGCTGGCACCGCCACGCTGCATCGAAACAACTTCCGCATCAGCTTGCGCGGCAACTCGGGTCAAGCCGCCGGGCATGACCCGGTAGCCATTTGGCCCGGCAACCGCAAACACCCGCATCCCAATGGCGCGCGGCTGCAAGCAGCCTTTATCACTCTGCCAAACTGGCGCCTGCGACAACTGCGCAACTTCTTGCGCAACATAAGCGTATGGCCGGTTCTTGAGGCGCTGCGCCAAGGCTTCGCGTTGTTGTTTGTCGAGATCTCGGGCAAATACCGAATCAAAGCTTTGTGAGGGAAAACTAGGGCGAATCAACAGTTCCGGTAATTTGCCAAGCGCCTCTTCAAGTACCGGCGGTTCTCCACACCACCAACTGGCAATACTCGGCAACAGCAAAGACTCGCCCAGCAGCTTCTCACTGATGGCAGGCAAAAAGCCCGAGAAACCGGGCGACTCAAGCACACCGCTGCCTAATGCGTTAGTTACCAGCACACGTCCCTGGCGCACGGCATCGAGCAGGCCCGGCACACCGAGCGCTGAGTCGATACGCAGCTCCAAGGGGTCGCAGAAGTCATCATCCAGGCGGCGTAAAATCGCATGGACCCGGCGCAAACCGGCCAAGGTCTTAAGGTAAACCGTGGAGTCACGTACGGTCAGGTCGGTACCTTCAACCAGGGGATAACCCAGTTGGCGGGCCAGGTACAGGTGCTCGAAGTAGCTTTCGTTGAGGCGCCCCGCCGTGAGCACTACGACCAGCGGGGTTTCACCTTCAGCAGGCGCTTGCCTGGCGATGGTTTCTTGCAATGTACGGAAGAAACCTGCGAGGTATTGCACCCGCATGTCGCGATAAAGATCCGGGAATGCGCGCGAGACAATCTGCCGGTTTTCCAGGGCATAGCCTGCGCCGGACGGCGCCTGGGTCCTGTCTGCGGTTACCCACCAACGGCCATCGGGGGCGCGAGCCAGATCAACCGCATAGATGTGCAAATAGGTGTCGCCCGGCACCTCGATGCCTTGGCAAGGCCAGAGAAAGTTATTGTGGCCAAAGACCAGTTCAGCCGGCAGCAAGCCATCAGCGAGCAAGGTTTGCGGGCCGTAAAGATCTGCCAACACCTGATTGAGCAAATTCGCACGCTGGGCCACGCCTTTGGCAATCACCTGCCATTCATCCGCAGCAATTACATTTGGCAGCAGGTCCAGTTCCCAAGGACGATCGGCACCTTCTGGGTCGGCATAAACGTTGTAGGTAATGCCATTCTCTTGGATTTGCCGCGCCAGCAAGTCCTGGCGCAGCTGTAGCTGAAACGCCGTATTGCGCTGCAATTGCTCGACGATCCGCCGCCAGTGAGGCCGCACCTGCCCGTCAGCATCGAGCAGTTCGTTGTAAGCCGCGTCAATGAGCGGATAGTCGGCAAGCTGGTCAGCCATCAAAATCTCAGACAGTCATTTACATGCGCGAACTTTAGCATTTGCACGTGGTTATTTTTTAGGCTTGTGCATAAATGCACCGCGAACCAGCCCCGCTTAACAGCGAATAGAGGCTGAACCCAAAAGATCCGCTCGCGCAATTACCCGGCTCATGATTGCTGAACCGGGGGATTGCGCACGGATAACGCGCCATCAAACTAAAGTTTAGTCTTTGCGACTTGTAGGACTCAGACGCAAATCGAGGGTCATCGGCAATTCATTGTTTGCAATCGGCGCGATTGGCGCACGCTTACCTGGGCTATGGCCGAGCCTGAAGAAACGGGCCAAACGCCTGCTTTCAGCCTCATAAGCATTAACCGGCAAGGTTTCATAATTACGTCCACCCGGATGCGCAACGTGGTATTGGCAGCCACCCAGCGAGCGATTCATCCAGGTATCCAGCACATCAAGCACCAGCGGCGCATGCACGCCAATGTTGGGTTGCAGGCAATTGGCGGGCTGCCAGGCCCGATAACGAACGCCCGCAACAAACTCACCCACCTTGCCCGTCGAATGCAGCGGTACCGGTACGCCATTGCAGGTAATCACATAGCGATCCGGAGCCATGCCGCGCACCTTGATCTGCATGCGCTCGAGGGATGAATCGACATAGCGCACAGTGCCGCCTGCCGTGCCCTCTTCGCCAAGCACATGCCAAGGCTCAAGCGCCTGACGCAACTCCAGGTCGATGCCTTTGACATTAAAGTCACCGGCTTTCGGGAAGCGGAACTCGAAGTGCGGCGCAAACCACTCGGCGCGAAACTTGTAACCCTCGGCGCTTAACTCCTGCAGGACATCATTGAAGTCTTGCTCGACATAATGCGCGAGCATAAACCGATCATGCAGTTCGGTGCCCCAGCGCACCAGCCTTGCGGGTTGATAGGGCTGTTTCCAGAAACGTGCGATCAGCGCACGCAGCAAGAGCTGCTGAGCCAGGCTCATTTGCGCATGTGGCGGCATTTCAAAGGCGCGCAATTCAAGCAGACCAAGCCGTCCCGAGGCTGAATCTGGCGAATAGAGTTTATCGATACAGAACTCGGCACGGTGCGTATTACCGGTAACGTCGACCAGCAAATTGCGCAGCAAGCGATCGACCAGCCACGGCGCACACTCCTTGCCCGGTTCAGGCATTTGCGCAAAGGCCACTTCCAGCTCATAAAGCGCATCGTTACGCGCTTCGTCCACACGCGGCGCTTGCGAGGTCGGGCCAATGAACAGCCCTGAAAACAAATACGAAAGCGACGGATGATTGTGCCAATAGCTGATCAAGCTGCGTAGCAAATCTGGCCGCCGTAAAAATGGTGAATCCGCTGGCGTTGCCCCACCGAGCACAAAATGGTTACCGCCACCGGTACCGGTGTGGCGACCATCAATCATGAACTTTTCGCTACTGAGGCGGCACTGCCGGGCGGTTTCGTAAAGAAACTCGGTGCGTTCGACTAATTCATCCCAACTCGCAGACGGATGAATATTGACCTCAATCACCCCCGGGTCAGGGGTCACCCTGAAAAACTGCAAGCGCACATCATTTGGCGGTTCGTACCCCTCAAGCAGCACTGGGCAATCCAGTTCGGCGGCGGTGGCCTCAATGGCGGCAACCAGCTCCAAATAGTCTTCCAGGCGCGCCAAGGGCGGCATAAACAGATACAAGCGCCCTTCGCGAGGCTCAGCACACAGCGCCGTACGCACAACATCTTGAGCCGATGTGTGCAGCGGCGCAGGCTTTGTTGTTGTCTTTTGACTGCCTTGCCAAACACCACGTAACTGACTTTGGAGCTGCGCTGTCGGAGGTAGCGGCGCCATCTGCTGCGAAGGATCGACCGGGTTTACGTAGGGATAATCAGCTTTGCTGACCCAAGGCTGCGATTCCAGCGGTAAGCGGTAACCCAACGGAGAGTCGCCTGGGATCAGCCTGCAATGTTCATCACGCAATTGCCAGCTACCAGTCAGCCATTCAGTTTCAGCGGCGTTGCGCGCCAAGGGCAAGACATGGCCGATAACCTTGTCCAACCCTTGCTCAAAGACTTTACGCAGGCGCGCGCGATCCAGCGGATCGGCCAGGCGCGGATCGTCCGGGGTCACGTTGCTGGGTAGTTTGCGTTCGCGCCAGAGGTAATAAAAGCCATCTTCATAGGCGGGGAAACGGTGCTGCGCAGATACTCCCAAACGCCCGGCAAGTGTATTCAAGAATGTGGCGGCCAGGGCTTCATCGGCACCGTAATCACTGTGTTCGTCGGCATACAGCTTGGCATCGCGCCAAATTGGCTGACCATCACGCCGCCAGTAGCAATTCAACGACCAACGCGGCAACTGCTCGCCCGGATACCACTTGCCTTGGCCAAAATGAACCAGCGCATTGGGCGCGTAATGCTCGCGCAAACGGTGAAACAAATCCGCTGCCAACAGCCGCTTGTTCGGCCCCAGCGCCGCGGTATTCCACTCGGCATCATCAGGGTAATCAAGCGCCACGAACGTCGGCTCACCGCCCATGGTCAAGCGCACATCAGCGTCTTTGAGTTCAGAGTCTATCTGTTTGCCCAGGCTGTTAATCGCCAGCCATTGCGCTTCGCTATAGGGCTTGGTGACACGTGGCGCCTGCCAGATACGCTCGACGCGCATTTCGTGGGAGAACTCGCACTCGCATTCATCAACCCCGCCGCTGATTGGCGCAGCCGATGAAGGCTCGGGGCTGCAGGCCAGCGGAATGTGACCTTCGCCAGCAAATAAGCCACTGGTAGGGTCCAGGCCAATCCAGCCTGCTCCCGGCAAGTAAACCTCGCACCAGGCGTGCAGGTCCGTGAAATCGACATCCGTACCCGACGGCCCGTCCAACGACTTCACATCCGCCGTCAGCTGAACCAAATAGCCTGAAGCAAAGCGCGCAGCCAGGCCCAACTGGCGCAACAACTGCACCATCAGCCAGGCGGTGTCGCGGCATGAACCCGAAGCGTTTTTCAGGGTTTGCTCGGGTGTCTGCACCCCTGGTTCCATGCGGATCAGGTACTTGATGTCATCCGCCAGGCGCTGGTTGATCGCCACCAGAAAATCGATGCTCGGCAATGGCTCGCGGGAAATGCCCGCCAGGTATTTATCGAATAGCGGAGTGCTCGGCAAGGTCACCAAATACGGCGCCAGCTCACGCTGCTCGCTTGCGGTGTAGTTGAACGGGATTTTTTCCGCGTAGGGCTCCAGAAAGAAGTCGAACGGGTTGAAGACCGCCATCTCCGCGACCAGATCCACTTCAACTTTCAGCTCTCGGGTTTTCTCCGGAAACACCAAGCGCGCCAGGTAGTTACCCTGCGGATCTTGCTGCCAGTTGATAAAGTGCTCGCCAGGCTCGACGTTCAGCGCATAAGACAGCACCCGGGTGCGGCTATGCGGCGCGGGACGTAACCGCACAATCTGCGGGCCCAGATTAACGGCCCGGTCATACCGGTAATGGGTAACGTGATGTAATGCGATATGGATCGACACAGCGGGCCTCCTGCTAGCCTGAGCGATAAACACGCTGCGCAAAACTTATGCCAGGCCCCTACTCCGTGGGTGTTCGACCCCTGGGCCAACCATTGAAGCACCAGAATCGCGCAGCCGCGCATCTGTCATTGATCATACGCACAAAATAAGGTCTAAAACCGGTAACTTGAGTCGAAACCCAAGACTGGCTCATGGCCATTGCAGTTTAAAGATACCGTTCAAGCTATCTCAGGGCTGAGCTCTTCGCATCAGGCATGTTAACAACCAGGCATTCGCAAACTACGCAGCCGCTCACGCATCCGGTAACATCGGCATACTCACGAAAAGAGATGCGGCATGTATATCTATCGACTCGTGCTGATTCTGGTGGTGGGAATTTACCTGTTTTCCCCGGCCATCATGGATTGGTGGATTGACCCCAACGGTGCCTGGTACCGACCTTATCTGCTTTGGCTGATTCTGATCGTGGTGACATTTATTCTGCAGAGTCAACGAGATGCCGATGAGCTTTAGTCTTGGCGAACTGATACTCATCAGCGCCGCTTACCTGCTCATGCTGTTTGGCGTGGCCTGGGCCAGTGAACACGGGCTGATCCCGCGTAAAGTCATCCGCCACCCGCTGACCTACACCCTTTCACTGGGTGTGTACGCCAGTGCTTGGGCGTTCTACGGCACAGTCGGCCTGGCCTACCAATATGGCTATGGTTTTCTCGCCAGTTACTTGGGGGTTTCGGGCGCCTTCCTGCTAGCGCCGGTGCTGCTTTACCCGATATTACGCATCACCCGGACTTACCAGCTTTCCTCGCTTGCTGACTTGTTTGCCTTTCGGTTCCGCAGCACATGGGCCGGCGCGTTGACCACCGTTTTCATGTTTATTGGGGTCTTACCCCTGCTCGCCCTACAGATTCAGTCAGTCGCAGACACCATCAGCATCCTTACGCACGAGCCCATGCAGGCACGGGTTGCGATCAGTTTTTGCGTGCTGATCATCCTGTTTACCATCCTCTTTGGCGCACGCCACATTGCAACGCGAGAAAAACACGAAGGCCTGGTTTTCGCCATTGCGTTTGAATCGGTGGTCAAGCTGGTGTCGATCAGCGCCATCGGCCTCTATGCACTTTATGGGGTGTTTAACGGCCCCCATGATCTAGAACAATGGCTGGTACAAAACCAGGCGGCCCTTACCAGCCTGCATACACCGCTTCAGGAAGGCCCTTGGCGCACCTTGCTGCTGGTGTTTTTCGCCTCTGCGATCGTCATGCCGCACATGTACCACATGACCTTCACCGAGAATATCAACCCGCGGGCAATGGTCAGTGCCAGCTGGGGCCTACCGCTGTTTCTACTGTTGATGAGCCTGGCCGTGCCGCTGATTCTCTGGGCAGGACTCAAACTCGGCGCGACCACCAATCCCGAATACTTCACCCTTGGCCTGGGCATGGCGGTCAATAGCCCGACACTGGTACTGATTGCCTATGTCGGTGGATTATCAGCCTCCAGCGGGCTGATCATCGTCACCACGCTGGCGCTCTCGGGCATGCTGCTCAACCACGTGGTGTTACCGCTGTACCAGCCCCCGGCTGAAGGCAATATCTACCGTTGGCTGAAGTGGACCCGACGCGCCCTGATCGTCTTGATCATCATGGCTGGCTACGGTTTCTACGCCCTGCTGCGCGCCGAGCAAGACCTCGCCAATCTGGGCATAGTGGCCTTTGTCGCCACCCTGCAGTTTCTTCCGGGGGTGCTGTCGGTTCTGTACTGGCCAACGGCCAATCGACGCGGTTTTATCGCCGGGCTCCTTGCAGGCATCGCCGTCTGGGCCGTCAGCATGCTGATGCCATTGCTCGGCAACCTGCAGAACATCTACCTGCCTGTGGTCGAGATGGTGTATGTGCTCAACGACAGCAGCTGGCATCTTGCCGCAACCGGCTCACTCGCCGCCAACGTGCTGGTCTTCACCCTGGTTTCATTGTTCAGCGAAGCCAGTGAAGAGGAAAAAAGTGCCGCACAAGCCTGCGCGGTGGATAACGTACGCCGCCCACAGCGCCGTGAACTACTGGCTGCATCACCACAAGAGTTCGCCACCCAACTGGCTAAACCCCTGGGTGCCAAGACTGCTCAACGGGAAATCGAACAGGCCCTGCGCGACCTGCACCTGCCGTTCGATGAAAGCCGCCCATACGCATTGCGCCGCCTGCGTGACCGTATAGAGGCGAACCTGTCAGGCTTGATGGGCCCCAGCGTGTCACAAGACATAGTCGAAACCTTTTTGCCCTTTAAAAGCGGCAGCGAAGCCTATGTGACCGAAGATATACATTTTATAGAGAGCCGCCTGGAGGATTACCACTCACGCCTGACCGGCCTTGCAGCGGAGCTTGATGCGCTACGCCGCTATCACCGCCAAACCCTGCAGGAGCTGCCAATGGGCGTGTGCTCACTGGCCAAGGATCAGGAAATCCTAATGTGGAACAAAGCCATGGAGGAGCTCACCGATGTGCCGGCGCAGCGTGTGGTCGGCTCACGCCTGGGCACCCTGGGCGAACCTTGGCGCAGCCTGCTCATGGACTTCATCGAGCTGCCCGACCAGCACCTGCATAAACATCGCCTGAGTGAAGACGGCATGATCCGCTGGCTCAGCCTGCATAAAGCAGCAATTATTGAGCCCCTGGCCCCCGGCAACAGCGGCTTGGTAATCCTGCTCGAAGACATGACCGACACCCAGGTGCTCGAAGACAAACTAGTGCATTCCGAACGTTTGGCCAGTATTGGCCGGCTCGCCGCCGGCGTGGCCCACGAAATCGGCAACCCAATCACCGGCATCGCCTGCCTGGCGCAAAACCTGCGCGAAGAACGTGAGGACGACGGCGAGTTGACCGAAATCAGCCAGCAAATCATTGAGCAAACCAAGCGGGTGTCGAGAATTGTTCAATCGCTGATGAGTTTTGCCCACTCAGGCTCCCATCAACACGCCGATGAGCCGGTGTGCCTGGCTGAAGTGGCGCAAGATGCCATTGGTTTGCTCTCTTTAAACAGGCAAAGTGTCGAAGTACATTTTTATAATTTGTGTGATTGCGATCACTGGGTCGTGGGCGACCCCCAACGACTGGCGCAGGTCTTGATCAACCTGTTGTCCAATGCCCGCGACGCCTCCTCCGCGAATACTGCTATCCGGGTCAAGAGCGAGGCTTTCGAGCATACCGTTGACCTGATTGTCGAGGACGAAGGGAGCGGTATTCCCAAGGCGATAATGGACCGTTTATTCGAACCATTTTTCACCACAAAAGATCCTGGCAGTGGAACCGGACTCGGCCTTGCGCTGGTCTATTCCATCGTGGAAGAGCATTATGGACAAATAACAATCGACAGCCCGGCTGATACCGAACTGCAACGAGGCACCCGAATCAGGGTGACATTGCCGCGGCATGTTGAAGCGACGTCAATAGCGACTTAAACCAGCGACCTGAGACCGTCGAGAGACCGAATTAATGCCTCATATTTTGATCGTCGAAGACGAAACCATTATCCGCTCTGCCTTGCGCCGCCTGCTTGAGCGCAATCAATACGAAGTCAGCGAAGCCGGATCCGTACAAGAAGCCCAAGAGCGCTTCAGTATTCCCAGCTTTGACTTGATTGTCAGTGACTTGCGCTTGCCTGGCGCCCCCGGTACCGAGTTGATCAAACTCGGGGAAGGCACCCCTGTACTCATCATGACCAGCTACGCGAGCCTGCGCTCAGCCGTAGACTCGATGAAGATGGGCGCAGTCGACTACATTGCCAAACCCTTCGACCATGACGAAATGCTTCAAGCCGTTGCCCGCATTTTGCGCGATCACCAGGCACTGAAGAGCAATCTGGGCACGACACCTGAACGCGCCAACGGCGCGCAACCGGCCAGCGACAAGGCAACAGACGCCAGCAACGGCGAAATCGGCATCATCGGTTCATCGCCGTCAATGCTTGAGCTTTACAGCAAAATCCGCAAAGTCGCACCGACAGACTCCAACGTCCTGGTCCAGGGCGAGTCGGGAACCGGTAAAGAACTGGTAGCCCGCGCACTGCACAATCTGTCCAAACGCGCGAAAGCGCCGCTGATCTCGGTCAACTGCGCTGCAATTCCGGAGACCTTGATCGAATCCGAGCTTTTTGGTCACGAAAAAGGCGCCTTTACCGGCGCCAGTGCGGCACGCGCAGGCCTGGTTGAAGCCGCGGATGGCGGTACATTGTTTCTCGATGAAATTGGCGAGTTGCCACTCGAAGCACAAGCGCGACTATTACGCGTGTTGCAAGAAGGTGAAATTCGCCGGGTTGGCTCTGTGCAATCACAAAAAGTCGATGTCCGCCTGATTGCTGCGACCCACCGCGACTTGAAAACCCTAGCCAAAACCGGTCAATTCCGTGAAGACCTTTATTATCGCCTGCATGTAATCGCGCTCAAGCTTCCAGCCCTGCGTGAACGCGGCAAGGACGTACTGGAAATTGCCCAGGCATTTCTCCAGCGTCAGTCAGCGCGAATTGGCCGTAACGACCTGCACTTCGCCGCAAATGCCGAGCATGCAATACGCCAGTACCCCTGGCCCGGTAACGTGCGCGAACTTGAAAACGCCATTGAGCGTGCAGTGATCCTGTGTGAAAGCCCACTGATCACCGCCGAGCTACTGGGTATCGATGTTGAACTCGATGATATGGAAGACGATGACTTCGACAGCAGCATGTCGAACAGCGCCCAGACCAGCAACAACAGCCACGAGCCGACCGAGGACCTGTCGCTGGAGGACTACTTCCAGCACTTCGTCCTTGAACATCAGGACCACATGACCGAAACCGAACTGGCGCGCAAATTGGGCATCAGTCGCAAATGCCTTTGGGAGCGTCGCCAGCGACTGGGAATTCCTCGGCGCAAATCTGGCGCGGTCAGCGGGTAACAACCCTTGCGCGTGGTGACAGGCGCGAGCCAAATGGGTTCCACCGATTGTTACCGTTTCAATACTTAGTAACAAAAGCCGGGAGTTACGGTAACGTCACCCCGGCTTTTTTGTATCTACCTACTACCACCAATATCCGTAAACCCTTGATTTTAAAGGAATCACAAAAGCTGGCACGGCAAATGCTTTATCTATTGCACAACAACAATAACAAGCAGCAATAAAGATAATAAAAATAAAACGTAACGACTCCAGTACAACAAAAACAACAGGACAGGAGGCGCAGAAAACTGATTCTTTTGGAGAGGATATGCTTTTGGGGCTTGCCCCGCGACCAGGTAGAGAACAACAAAACTGCTTATAAGCAGCACCTGAACTGGTTGGATCAAGGAATGATCATCGCAATGTCAGCATCCAAAGAAATCCGTTTGCTACTAACTCCCGACTTGGGAGGTTTTCCTAAGGCTTCAGGCCAAAAGGAACGGGCAATTGAACAAAAACAACAAGCCCGAAATAATAATAACAATAAAGCACGTAACCATTTAAGGGGGAGCTTCGGCTCCCTCAGTGCTTTGCGCACTTCGACAATGATTCACCTCCCTCCTACACCATATCCCCGCATAATGCTAGAATCCGCGCCAATCCTGCGGCCAACATTAATACTGGCCGGCCATTTCGCTATACAGTGCATCCCATGCTGAAAAAGCTGTTCAAGTCGTTACGCCCCCCTGTACGCAATGCAAAGCATGCGCACAGCACTCCTGTTGTGCTTAATAGCAACCAACACCCTATCCAGCGTGGGCAAATCAGCCGCTACGCGATAAGTGTCGTCGAGCGCCTGCAAAATGCTGGTTATCAGGCATTTTTGGTGGGTGGCTGTGTTCGCGACCTGCTGCTTGATGTCGAACCGAAAGACTTTGACGTCTCAACCAGCGCCACACCTGAGCAAGTACGCGCCGAGTTTCGTAATGCCCGGGTTATCGGGCGACGTTTTAAACTGGTGCATGTGCATTTTGGTCGCGAGATCATCGAAGTTGCGACCTTCCGCGCCAACCACCCTGAGGGTGACGAGGAAGAAAACAGCAACCTGTCTTCACGCAACGAGAGCGGCCGGATTTTGCGCGACAACGTGTACGGCAATCTTGAAGACGATGCTCAACGCCGCGACTTCACCATCAATGCGCTGTACTATGATCCATCCAACGAGCGCATTCTTGATTACGCCAACGGTGCCCACGATATCCGCAACAACCTGATACGCCTGATCGGTGACCCGACCCAACGCTATCAGGAAGACCCTGTGCGCATGCTGCGGGCGATTCGCTTCGCTGCAAAGCTCGACTTTGATATCGAGAAACACAGCGCTGCCCCCATCTACAAGCTGGCGCCGCTGTTGAACGAAATCCCTTCAGCGCGCCTGTTTGATGAAGTGCTGAAGTTGTTCCTCGCAGGCTACGCGGTCTACACCTACGAACTGCTGGTCGACTACGGCCTGTTTGGCCAACTGTTCCCGGCCGCCGCTGCCGCACTCAAGCAAAACCCGGACTACACCGACGACCTGATCCACAATGCCTTGGTCAATACCGACCAGCGCATTAAACAGGGCAAGACTGTAACCCCGGCATTCATCTTTGCCGCGCTGCTCTGGCCTGCGCTACCCGCTCGGGTGCTGCGTTTGCAGGAACGCGGCATGCCGCCAATTCCTGCCATGCAGGAAGCCGCGCACGAATTGATTGCCGAGCAATGCCAGCGAATTGCTATTCCCAAGCGCTTCACCATGCCAATCCGTGAAATATGGGACATGCAGGAACGCTTGCCACGCCGCAGCGGAAAGCGCGCCGATGCGCTGCTGGAGAACCCGCGTTTCCGTGCCGGCTATGACTTTTTGCTACTGCGTGAAAGCGCGGGCGAACAAACCAATGGCCTCGGCGATTGGTGGACGGTCTACCAAGACGCCAGTGACAGTGAGCGCCGCAACATGATTCGCGACCTCAGCGCAAAAGATGACACCCCGGGCGCACCGCGCAAGCGCCGTCGGAGCAACACGCGCCGCAAGCGCAACCCGGCGACCGACAACAGTCCAGCCCCAAGCAACGACTAATGACACGTGTTTACATTGGTCTAGGCAGCAACCTGGCAACGCCGCACCAGCAGCTCAATGCAGCGTTGGCGGCGCTCGCCAGGATTGAGCAAACGCAACTGGTTGCACAGTCAAGCTTCTACGCCAGCGACCCACTAGGCCCCGCAGACCAGCCGCGTTATCTAAATGCGGTGGCGGCGCTCGACACCCAGCTGAGTCCATTGCAGCTACTGGACGCGCTGCAAGCGATAGAACTCGAACAAGGCCGTGAGCGCAAAGACCAGCGCTGGGGGCCGCGAACGCTGGATCTGGACATCCTGTTGTTCGGCCAGCAAATACTCAACGAGCCCCGGCTGACCGTTCCGCACTATCACATGCATGCGCGGGCCTTTGTCCTTTATCCGCTCGCCGAACTTGCCCCTGACCTGCAATTGCCGGACGGCCGAACCTTAGCCGCCTTGGTTGCCAAGTGCCCATTCGAAGGCCTTGAGCGCCTGCCCTGAACAAACCTGTCGTCACCGAGGTAACACCAGCCGTGATAGCGAGCAATGCTGCGGCCTGTAGGCATTATTGACGGGCCAGATAGCCAATCGAGACCCGCCATTGCAATGCGCCTCGGTAACAAGACGGTAACACCTGCAATTGACTTACGGCTTCGTCATCAGGACTATAGGCGTCCCGTTGCCCAGCACCGGTGCAAACCGAGGCCAATGCAGGCCAAATTAGAGCAGTTATCTGCTTGATAATGCCTGAGTGAGGACAATCTAAATGCCTGATATCACCCTGACTACTCTGCAAAGCCTCAAGCAAAGCGGCGAAAAAATCGCCATGCTGACCAGTTACGATGCAACCTTCGCCAACGCAGCCTGCCAGGCCGGCGTGGATGTGCTACTGGTTGGCGATTCGCTGGGGATGGTTCTACAAGGACACGACAGCACACTGCCTGTGACCACCGCTGAAATGGCGTACCACGTCGCCAGCGTCAAACGCGGTAACCAAGGCGCGCTTATCGTCGCTGACTTACCCTTCATGGCATACGCGACTACTGAGCAAACCATGAACAACGCCGCAAGCCTGATGCAAGCTGGCGCGCATATGGTCAAGCTCGAAGGAGCGGTCTGGCTGGCAGAACCCATCCGCCTGCTGGCCGAGCGCGGCATCCCGGTGTGCGCGCACCTGGGATTGACCCCACAAGCTGTAAACGTATTGGGCGGCTATAAGGTGCAAGGCCGCCAGGAAGCCCAGGCCCGCCAAATGCGCGCTGACGCCATGGCCTTGGAACAAGCGGGTGCAGCCATGCTGCTACTTGAGTGTGTACCGAGCGAACTGGCGACTGAGATCACCCAAGCGGTCAATATTCCGGTGATTGGTATTGGCGCCGGCGGTGGTACAGACGGCCAAGTGCTGGTTGTACATGACATGCTTGGTCTTTCCCTCACAGGCCGCACACCAAAGTTCGTGAAGAACTTCATGGTTGGACAAAATAGCATCCAGGGTGCCATGACCGCCTACGTCAGGGCCGTCAAAGACCAAAGCTTCCCAGCTGCCGAACATGGATTCTCTGCATGAACAGGGTTACAACCGTTCGCGAATTACGCGCTGCTGTTGCGGCAGCCCGTGCCGAAGGTAAACACATCAGCCTGGTCCCAACCATGGGCAATCTGCATGCCGGGCATGTGACACTGGTCGAGAAAGCCGCCCAACTCAGCGATTTCGTGGTGGCCAGCATCTTCGTCAATCCGCTGCAATTTGGCGCCAATGAAGACCTCGACAAATACCCGCGCACCTTGGCTGCCGATCAGGAAAAACTGATCAAGGCCGGCTGCAACCTGCTGTTCACCCCAAGCGTTGAAGAAATGTACCCGCAGGGTATGAACGAGCAAACCCGGGTCAGCGTGCTCGGCATCTCCGAAGGCCTGTGCGGCGCCAGTCGTCCCGGTCACTTCGACGGCGTAGCGACCGTGGTCAGCAAGCTGTTCAATATGGTCCAGCCTGACCTGGCGATCTTCGGCCAGAAGGATTTTCAACAACTGGCGGTTATCCGTACCCTGGTCAACGACCTGAACATGCCGATCCAGATTATTGGCGAACCGACGGTTCGCTCAGCCGATGGCTTGGCGCTGTCGTCTCGCAACGGTTACCTGAGTGATGAGCAACGTGATGCTGCAACCGTTCTGTACCGCTCGCTGCAAGAGATGGCGGCAGCACTCAAAGCCGGCGAGCGTGACGTTGGAAAGCTGATCGCCCAAGCGCAAAGCCAACACGCAGCGGCTGGCTTTCGCCCTGATTACCTTGAAGTACGCGATGCCAATACGCTGCGTCCGGTCACGGCAGAGGATCGTCATCTGGTTATATTGGTCGCAGCCTTTATTGGTAACACCCGGTTGATCGACAACCTATTGGTTGATCTCGACACGCCTGCGTAATTAGCCAATGCGCTAATCCCCCTGCGCAACACGCCCAGCCCGCTCATGGATGAGCCAGCCAGCGCATCAACAGCAAGACTGTAGACGAAGCCGTGCGATAAGAGGCTAAGCTAAAAGCTGCTTATGCTGCTGGTAACAAGGTCTGCACTCGCAGTAACGTAGCAATTTGCACTTGGCTTGGTTTAACGCAAAATGCGATGAACCTGTTACCGCCAACCCTGGACAAACCTATAACTCTTCATAAAAGGAAGCCCGCGCATATGCCGTATTATCAGCAGCCTCTCGATGTTACTGCCCAGCCCATTTGGCAAGCACTCCAGGCACATCGAACCAGCTTGCAGAACTTCAGCATGCGCGAAGCCTTCGCTAACGACCCGCAGCGTTTCGAGACTTTCAGCCTGAGCGGTTGCGGCCTGTTCCTCGACTATTCGAAGAACCTGATGACCGCCGAAACCCGCGACCTGTTGGTCAAGCTGGCGCGCGATGTTGATCTGCAAGCCGCAATAGATGCCATGTTCCGCGGTGAACACCTTAATGCCTCCGAAGGCCGCCCCGCCCTGCATACTGCCCTGCGCCGCCCAATAGGTGACAAGGTGCTTGTCGAGGGTGTTGATGTCATGCCGCAAGTCCAGCAGGTGCTCAACAAGATGACCGCCTTGGTCGGCAGCGTGCATGACGGTCTGTGGCGTGGTTACACCGACAAGCCAATCACCGACGTGGTCAATATCGGCATCGGCGGCTCCTTCCTCGGCCCGCAACTTGTCTCCGAAGCCTTGCTGCCCTTTGCCCAACGCGGCGTGCGTTGTCATTACCTGGCCAATATCGACGGCAGCTCATTTCACGACCTGGCCGCCAAGCTGCGCGCCGAGACCACGCTGTTTATCGTCTCGTCAAAATCGTTCAGCACCCTGGAAACCCTGAAGAACGCGCAGGCAGCGCGGGCCTGGTATCTGGCTCAGGGCGGCAGCGAGGCCGAGCTCTACCGCCACTTTATCGCGGTGTCGAGCAACACCTCGGCCGCTGTGGCCTTTGGTATTCGTGAAGAAAACATCTTCCCGATGTGGGATTGGGTGGGCGGCCGTTACTCGTTGTGGTCGGCGATTGGCTTGCCGATTGCGATGACCATCGGCATGTCCAACTTCAAGGAATTACTGTCCGGCGCCTACAGCATGGACCGCCACTTCCAGACCGCGCCGTTTGAACAGAACATGCCGGTGCTGATGGCGCTGCTCGGTGTCTGGTATGGCAACTTCTGGGGCGCTCAAAGCCAAGCGATCCTGCCGTACGACCACTATTTGCGCAACATCACCAAGCACTTGCAGCAGCTCGACATGGAATCCAACGGCAAGTCGGTGATGCAAGATGGCAGCCCGGTGAACTGCGCGACTGGCCCGGTGATCTGGGGCGGCGTCGGCTGTAATGGCCAGCATGCCTATCACCAGCTGCTGCACCAAGGCACCCAACTGATTCCTGCGGACTTTATCGTGCCGGTGGTCAGCTACAACCCTGTGGCTGACCATCACCAATGGCTGTACGCCAACTGTCTGTCGCAAAGCCAGGCGCTGATGCTCGGCAAGAGCTTTAGCGAAGCCCAGGCTGAACTGCGTAACCAAGGCATGGATGAGGCTAAGATTGCCGAACTGGCGCCGCACAAGGTGATTCCCGGTAATCGCCCCAGCAACACATTGGTGCTGGAACGCATAAGCCCACGTCGCCTGGGCGCGCTGGTTGCCTTGTATGAGCACAAAGTCTTCACCCAAAGCGTCATCTGGGGCATCAATGCCTTCGATCAGTGGGGTGTGGAATTGGGCAAGGAACTGGGCAAGGGGGTTTACTCACGCCTGACTGGCACCGAGCAAAATGGCGCTGAAGACGCCTCGACCCAAGGCTTGATCGATTTCTTCCGCGCACGTCATCGCGGCTGAAAACGCCTTGTATGTCCAGCAAAACCCCGGCAACTGCCGGGGTTTTGCTTAGCAGCGCAAGAATTCCAGGCCGACGCGACCACTTAGCGTGAAGCGCGGCCCCCATCGACAACCACAGGCCATGGAGTGCTAACCTAAAACAGTCGCGGATATAAAAATTAAGGAACCCGCCATGTTTGAGATCACTCGCCACCCTGTTGCCGATGATGTCCGCCAGCGTGCACACATCAACAACGACGACTACTTGCGCCTGTACCAGCAATCGATCGATGCGCCTGAAACCTTCTGGGCTGAGCAGGCCAAGACTTTCCTCGACTGGTTCGAACCCTGGCAAAGCGTGCACAAGGTCGACATGCGCAAGGGTCATGCAAGCTGGTTCAAGGGCGGCAAACTCAACGTCAGCTTCAACTGCATAGACCGCCACCTTGTCGAGCATGGCGAGCGAATTGCACTGATCTGGGAGGGCGACAACCCAGCAGAGTCGGCCAATATCACCTACAACAAACTGCACCATAATGTTTGCCGCCTGGCCAACGTGTTGAAAAGCCGCGGCGTGGAAAAAGGTGATCGGGTGTGTATCTACATGCCGATGATCCCTGAAGCTGCCTACGCCATGCTGGCCTGTACACGGATTGGCGCCGTGCACTCGGTGGTGTTTGGTGGCTTCAGCCCCGATGCCCTGCGCGACCGAATACTCGATGCAGACTGCCGCACTGTGATTACCGCTGACGAAGGCGTTCGCGGCGGGAAATATGTGCCGCTCAAGGCCAATGTCGACAAGGCGCTACAGAGCTGCCCGAACGTCTCGACGGTGGTTGTCGCCCAGCGCACTGAAGGCGATGTTCAATGGGTTAAAGGCCGCGACATCTGGTATCACGAGGCCATGCACGACGCGAGCCCGGACTGCCCGCCAGAGCCTATGGATGCTGAAGACCCATTATTCATCCTCTACACCTCCGGCAGCACGGGCAAGCCCAAAGGCGTGCTGCACACCACCGGCGGCTACTTGCTGCAGGCGGCGATGACCCACAACTATGTGTTTGATTATCACCCCGACGAAATTTACTGGTGCACAGCCGATGTTGGCTGGGTCACGGGCCACAGTTATATCGTTTACGGCCCGCTGGCCAATGCGGCAACCAGCCTGATATTTGAAGGCGTGCCGAACTACCCGGATGCTTCGCGGTTCTGGCAGGTGATCGACAAGCACCAGGTCAATATCTTCTACACCGCGCCAACAGCCCTGCGCGCCCTGATGCGTGAAGGTAACGAGCTGGTCAAAAGCACTTCGCGCAGCAGTTTGAGGCTGCTCGGTAGCGTCGGCGAGCCGATCAACCCGGAAGCCTGGGAATGGTATTTCAATGTGGTCGGTGACAAGCGCTGTCCGGTTGTGGATACATGGTGGCAGACCGAAACTGGCGCCATCATGATCACGCCGCTGCCCGGTGCCACTGACCTGAAGCCCGGCTCAGCCACTCGCCCGTTCTTTGGCGTGCAACCAGTGCTGCTTGATGAGCAAGGCAAGGAGATCGACGGCGCAGGCGCAGGTGTTCTGGCGATCAAGGCCAGCTGGCCAAGCCAGATCCGCAGTATCTATGGCGATCACCAGCGCATGATCGACACCTATTTCTCCGCCTATCCTGGCTACTACTTCAGCGGCGACGGCGCACGTCGTGACGAAGATGGCTATTACTGGATCACCGGACGGGTCGATGACGTGATTAATGTCTCCGGCCACCGCATTGGCACCGCAGAAATCGAAAGCGCACTGGTGCTGCATGACGCGGTCGCAGAAGCTGCAGTCGTCGGCTATCCGCATGACCTCAAGGGCCAGGGCATCTACGCCTTCGTCACGCCAATGAACGGGGTGGACGTCAGCGACGCCCTGCAACAGGAACTACTGGCGCTGGTCAGCAAGGAAATTGGTAGTTTTGCCAAACCGGAATTGATGCAATGGGCCCCCGGCTTGCCGAAAACCCGTTCGGGCAAAATCATGCGGCGGATCCTGCGCAAAATTGCCTGCAACGAACTCGATACCTTGGGCGATACATCAACCCTGGCGGATCCATCGGTCGTCGATGATCTGATCGATAAGCGCCTCAATCGTTAAGGCCCAGGCGCACGCCCCGTTACAACCTATAGCCGGGTTTTAACGGGGCCAAGCGCCATATTGCCAGCCTATCTTGTGGCCCAGGCGCATAAACCGCACACTTGCGCCATGGAATACATTCGCCGAAAAATAGAAAGTCAGGTTTTAGCACTCAGCGGTCTCGCGCTGGGGCAAATTGACTTTGAAAAGCCCAAAGGCGACCCCGGCCTATTTGGCCCCGAATCAATCAGCTGGCAAGTCCATGGCGACTTCACCAGCATGCTGGTCGGCGGTATCAGCGCCCTGTTATTGCAGGCGCTGCACCCGTTGGCACTGGCTGGGGTTTGGGATCATTCGAACTTTCGTGAAGACTTGCTCGGCCGCTTGCGGCGCACCGGGCTATTCATCTCCGGCACCACCTATGGCGCTAAAGCCGATGCAGACTGGTTGATCGAAAGGGTCAAAACCATCCACTTGCAAGTCACCGGCATTGCCCCCGATGGACGCCCTTATGCAGCCAGCGACCCAGAGCTTCTGACATGGGTTCACGTCGCGGAAGTCTATAGCTTTCTGCAGTCGCACCTGCGCTACCGCAACCCAGGGCTATCGGAGGCGGATCAGGATAAGTACTACCGCGAAGTCGCGCAGATTGCCGAGCGCCTGGGTGCAACCAGGGTCCCGCGCAGCCGGACCGAGATCGCCCAATACCTCGAAGCCATGCGACCGCAGTTACTATGCGATAAACGTTCGCTGGAGATTCTGCGAATCTTACTCAATGCTCCCGCGCCCAGCAGGCTGGCGGGGGTCGCCGCAAAGCTATTTATGCAAGGCGGCATCGACCTGCTGCCGGACTGGGCGCAGGGCATGCTTGGACAAACGGTCAGCCAGCGTCGCAGCCGTTGGATTCGCCTGCGCATCAACCGACTTGCGCCCCTGCTGCGCTGGGCCGTGCGCAACGGCTCAATCCATCGCGCGCGCCGCCGCTTGGGGCTTGTCAAATAAGCTGAAGGCTGGTCGCGACTCCAGCCGATGTGCCAACATATGGACCAGACGTACAACTGTAGAGCGGATGACGCACTTATCATCCGCCATTTGCACCTGCGAACACCCGGGTTAGTCGCGCAATTATGGTGGACAAGCTTAGCCTTGCCCGCCCTTTGAGGATGAGGACAGCACCATGCAAGAAGTCGTAATAGTCGCCGCCACACGTACCGCCATTGGTAGTTTTCAAGGTGCGCTGTCGAGCATTCCAGCGCCTGAGTTGGGCGCTGCCGTTATTCGCCGCCTGCTTGAACAAACCGGGCTGAATCCCGCTGAAGTCGATGAAGTCATCCTCGGCCAGGTGTTGACCGCAGCCTCGGGCCAAAACCCGGCTCGTCAGGCGTCGATCCTTGCAGGGCTGCCAAATGCAGTGCCGGCGCTGACTCTGAATAAGGTCTGCGGCTCCGGTCTAAAAGCCCTGCACTTGGGCGCGCAGGCAATACGCTGCGGTGACGCCGATGTGATTATTGCAGGCGGCATGGAAAATATGAGCCTGGCGCCATACGTTATGCCAGGCGCACGCACCGGCTTGCGCATGGGCCACGCGAAAATCATCGACAGCATGATTACCGACGGTCTTTGGGATGCGTTCAACGACTATCACATGGGCATCACCGCCGAGAACCTGGTCGAAAAATACGACATCAGCCGTGAGCAGCAGGATGCTTTCGCCGCCTCCTCACAGCAAAAAGCCGTGACGGCCGCTGAAGCCGGACGCTTTGACGCTGAAATCACCCCGATCATGATCCCGCAGCGCAAGGGCGATCCGATTGCCTTCGCCAAGGATGAAGGCCCACGCGCCGGGGTCACTGCAGAATCACTGGGCAAGCTCAAGCCGGCGTTCAAAAAGGACGGCACGGTCACGGCTGGCAATGCTTCGAGCCTCAACGATGGCGCTGCAGCAGTACTGCTTATGAGTGCAGACAAAGCCAAGGCGCTGGGCTTGCCTGTGCTGGCGCGCATCGCCAGCTATGCCAACGCTGGTGTAGATCCGGCGATCATGGGCATAGGCCCCGTTTCGGCCACCCGCCGCTGCCTGGAGAAAGCCAACTGGGCAATTGAGGATCTCGACCTTGTCGAAGCCAACGAGGCCTTTGCAGCACAAGCCTTGTCGGTTAATAAGGAGCTGGGCTGGGATGCGCAGAAGATCAACGTTAATGGTGGCGCCATTGCCCTCGGCCACCCGATTGGTGCATCCGGTTGCCGCGTGTTGGTGACCTTGCTGCACGAAATGATCAAGCGTGATGCCAAAAAAGGCTTGGCCACCCTGTGCATTGGTGGCGGCCAAGGTGTTGCCCTTGCCATTGAGCGCAATTAAGTAACGCCCTCCTCCTAAATGCCGGTGCTGTCGCTCAGCACCGGCATTTTTATTGATAAACTAGCTCACTTTCCCCTCTTGAGTCGTCGCGCATGTCCGCTCTCACATTGGCGCTGCGCGCCGCACTGGCAAACCGTAAACCGCTAATCGAGCAACTGCACGGCCAGGGCACGGATTGCTATCGCCTGTTCCACGGCAGCCAAGAAGGTGCTGGCGGCTTGACTATCGACCGTTATGGCCCGCAATTGTTGGCTCAGAGCTTTCATCAGAGCCTGACCACAGAAGCGCTTTTGCAACTTGCAGATCAATGCAATGCGTTTCTCGACCAACCCCTGCTGCTGGTCTACAACGACCGCTCAAAAGGTAACTCACGGATAGACCGCCAGGACCCGGTGTATAAGGCGCAAGACGCAGCACTAGAGGATCTGATCGGTCATGAATGGGGCCTTAACTATAGGGTCCGCGGACGCCACGCCGGGCAAGATCCGCTGCTGTTCCTCGATCTGCGCAACGCGCGCGGCTGGGTCAAGCAGCACAGCGCGGGTAAAAGCGTCCTCAACCTCTTCGCCTACACCTGTGGCGTCGGTTTGGCCGCAGCCGCTGGCGGCGCTAGCGCGGTGACAAATCTCGATTTCGCAGAAGGCAACCTGGCCGTTGGCCGCGAAAATGGTGCGCTCAACCCGCAGTTACTGCCCATGCAGTTTATTCAATCGGATTATTTCCCGGCTATCCGTCAGCTCGCCGGTTTGCCTATTGCCCAGCGCCGCGGACAAAAACTACCCAGTTATCCACGACTCGCCCCGCAGCAATTCGACTTGGTCTTGCTTGATCCACCCGCCTGGGCGAAAAGCGCATTCGGCACAGTCGATCTGCTGCGCGATTACCAAAGCCTGCTAAAGCCTGCGATCTTGGCCACTGCAGACGACGGCGTTTTGATCTGCTGTAACAACCTGGCCAAAGTGGCGATTAGCGACTGGCGCGAGCAAGTTCTGCGTTGTGCAAATAAACTGGGACGCCCTGTACGTGACTGGCAGCTAATCAGCCCCGCAGCTGACTTTCCGTCAAATGATGGCCAACCACCACTGAAAACCCTGATTTTGCAGTTTTAAGGGAAGCGCATCACCGAGCAATCTCACACTGACTTCATTGAACCCATTCAAGCGTGCCATACTCAAAAGCATTTCTTGTCGGGATAGATGACGCTTAGCTATGTACAAAGGACTGAAATACACCGCTGGCACCCTTATCTTTGGCCTCGGCCTGTATGCCCTGCTGGGCTTTTTGATCATTCCGGGCGTCGGCCTGCGCGTGATCAATCAGCAGCTGGCGCAGTACGCCACCCAACCGGCCAAGCTTGAACGCATGCAGCTCAACCCCTTCAGCCTGGAGCTGAAACTCTGGGGCATGAGCATTGGTGCCGGTGAAACCAAACACATTGCCTTTGAGCGCCTGTATGCCAATGTCGAGACCGATAGCGCCTGGACCAAAGCGCTGCACTTGGCAGACATTGAACTGGTGAAAGCCCACAGCGAAATTCTTTTCGACAAGCAGGGCGGGCTGAACTTGACGCAATTGTTCAAGCTTCCAGAAAGCCCAGAGCCTGAAGTTGAAGCGCCGCCTAGCGATCCGTTCCCCGTGCGTATCGACAAAATTAAGCTGGTTGATGGCTACCTGCACTTCCAGGATCTGCGCCCAAGCGAGCCGATCAATTTCGTATACGACGCGCTGAACCTTGAGCTGAACAACCTCAGCACCCTGCCCGATGACAACGCCGCAATGACCCTCGCGGCCACTGGTCCACACCGTGGCCGCATCGACTGGACCGGAAAAGTCAGCCTGGTGCCCATCACTTCGACTGGCAGTATCAAGATCACCGACGCACAGATGCAAGGCTTCTGGCCCTATGTGCGCGATGCCGTACCCCTGGATCTTGAAAAAGGCGTGCTCAGCCTGTCGAGCGACTACAAGCTGGACCTGTCCAAAAGTACGGAACTGAAACTCAGCAAGATCAAGCTAAAAGTATCGCCCTTCGCCATCAAGGCGCCGGACGGCCGTCCCCTGGTCAACCTTGAAAACCTGGAAGTCAGCGATACAACCCTCGACTTGGCAAAACAGGAAGTTGTAGTCGGCAAGATTCGCAGCCAGAAACTCGAAACCTGGGCCAGTCGCGAAGCCGATGGCGAACTCGATTGGCAAAAACTCTTTGCCAGCCAACCCGAGCCCAAGAAGGCCCCGGAAAAACCAGCAGCTGCGCCAACCGCCAAACCCTCTGATGCGGCATCAAGCGAGGCGCAAGAACCACAAGCCGTGGCCGAAGCACCAGCCGCTGACGCGCCTGCAGCCAATGACAAAGCCAGCAAAGACGAGCCGGTTGCAGTCACTCCAGAAAGCCAACCAGCAACAAAAGCAGCCGCCACCCCTGAAGCCAGCAAACCATGGGTTGTGCTGCTCAAGGACGTGCAATTGCGCGACTATCAGGTGCATCTGGCCGACAAGGTGCCTGAAAAAGACCTGGCCCTTGAGCTTGGCCCGCTCAATCTGGATATCAAAAACTTCAACAGCCAGGGCACCACGCCGTTCGATATCAAGCTTGATACCGGCATAGGCAAGCAAGGCAAGCTCCAGGCAGAAGGTAAGGTTCAGCTGACGCCAACCACCGCCAACCTGAACGTCACCACCAGCAATATCGACCTGCGCGTGGCGCAAGCCTATATGGACCCATTTGTGCGCCTGGAACTGCGTAGCGGTATTCTTGGCAGCCAGCTTAATGTAGCGCTGACCAGCACCGACCCCTTGCAGCTGAGCGTTACCGGTAACGCCCAAGTGACCCAGTTGCACACCCTCGACACCATCAAACAGCGCGACTTTGTACGCTGGAAGACCCTTGACCTTGCCGGTGTGAAGTATCAGCACGGCGACAGCCTGAGCATCGACAAAGTCAGCCTGGACAACCCTTACGCGCGCTTTTTGATCAACGAAGACCTGACCACCAATGTCAGTGAACTGGTGATCCCGCAGCCTGCTGACCCCAATGCCAAAGCCGAGCCGGCAGGCAAGCCGCTGGGTATCCATATTGGCGCAATCAATATTGCCGATGGCTCAGCCAACTTTGCCGACTTTAGCCTGACGCCCAACTTCGCCACCGCGATCCAGCAGCTCAACGGCCAGATAGGCACTATCGATAGCCGGGCGCCAAAACCTGCAAAAATCAATATTGCCGGTAAAGTCGACAAATACGCACCCGTTAGCATCAAAGGCAGTCTGAATCCTTTTGATCCGCTGGCCAGCCTCGATATCGCGACCCAGTTCAAGCGCGTCGAACTCACTACTCTTACGCCCTACTCCGGCAAGTTTGCCGGTTATCGCATCCGCAAAGGCCGGCTCAACCTGGACCTGCATTACAAGATTAATAACGGCAAGCTCAATGCCGAAAACAGCGTGGTCGTAGAGCAACTGCAGCTGGGTGAAAAAGTCGACAGCCCAAGCGCTGTGGATCTGCCGATCAAGCTGGCAGTGGCACTGCTCAAAGACAGCGATGGCAAGATCTCCCTGGCGCTGCCGGTGCAGGGCGATCTCAACAACCCGCAGTTCAGTGTGATGCCCATCGTTTGGCAGACCCTGCGCAACCTGGTGGTTCGCGCAGCAACAGCGCCCTTCAAGTTCATTGGCGGCTTGGTTTCCGGCGGCAGTGATGTTGACCTGAGCAATGTGCAGTTTGCCGCAGGCAGCAGCGAACTCGATAAGTCCGCGCAAAGCTCGCTAGACACCTTGATCAAGGCCCTCGGCGAACGTCCGGCCTTGCGCCTGGAAGTAGAAGGCATGAGCGCGCAAACCGCTGACGGCTCGTTGCTTGCCGAACAGCGCCTGCAGCGTGAATATCAATCGACCTACTACAAAATGCTCCAGCGGCGCGGCGATACTGTGCCTGCCGATCCCGACGAGCTTGAGGTGCCAGAAGACATCAAGGGCCCCATGCTCGAAGGTATTTACCGCGCGCGCCTGAAAAAGCAGCCACCCGCGCAGTGGGCCGAACTGGATGACGAACAGCGCACCAAGATGCTCAGCGACGCAGTTGTAGCGCAATGGAGCACCAGCGAATTGTTACTGCGTAAACTGGCGCAAGAGCGGGCGGCAAGCATCAAGGATTACCTGGCCCAAAACGGCTTGAGTGATGAGCGTATCTATCTGCTTGATGTCAGCTTGGGCAGCGCCGAGGCTGACGGCCGTGTAGCCACACCACTGCAACTGGGTAGCGAATGACTGAAAAGTTGATGCCAGGTTTTGTCCTGTTGGCGCTTGCACTCAGCGCGGGTGTCGTCCATGCCGATGACACCATGCGCTGTGGCAGCCAACTGATTAGCACCGGGGACCGCGCATTCGAGGTCGAAGACAAGTGCGGTCCACCGGCGTTTCGTGATGTCATCGGCTACACACTGGGCCCGTATGAGCGCCGCGAGATGAAAATCGAGGAATGGGTCTACGGCCCTAGTAACGGCGTCAACAGCATCCTCACATTCGAAGGCAGCCGCCTGCTGCGTATTGAACGCAAGCGCCAGTAATCGAGCCCAAGCCCACCTCTTAGGAATGCACGTGAAGCATCTTTTGGCAGCCTTTGTAGTCTTCAGTTGCAGCAGCCTGGCCTTGGCTGACAGCCTGCGCTGCGGCAGTGCCTTGGTCACCACTGATGACACGAGCAGTGAAGTCTTCGATAAGTGCGGCGAACCTGTCAGCCGCGACTTTCTCGGCTATAAACAAATCGTCGACTCATTCGGCTACACCAACGAAGTGGCCATTGAGGAATGGGCCTATGGGCCGCGAAGTGGCATGTATCATTTCATTCGTTTTGAGGGCAACCGCTTAAAACGAGTCACCAGTAAACGCGGTAACTGACAGCATAAACAGCGGGTGCTAGGCTCCAAGCCAAAATGCCATCACGGATCGATTTCTGATGTTAATTCTCCCCGCCGAGCACCCGCTGGACTGGAAAAAACCTCCAGTCATGACCTTGCTGCTTATCGCCCTTAATGTGCTGATTTACTTCGGCTACCAAGGTGGCGACAGTGCTCGCGAAGCTAAAGCGGTCGACAGCTACCTGCAAGCAGGCTTGCTGAGCCGTGAGCGTCCACTCTTTGTTGAATCATTCAGTGCCCGGCACGAGCTGAGCGCGAGTGAAACCAAACAACTCGAGCGCGTGCGCCGTAGCCAGATGACGCGCATGGTGCTCTATGACCTGCAGTTTGAGAACTCGATTCACAACAACCCAGACTATTTGGCCGACAGCAATTGGCAAGCCCAGCGCAGCAAGGTTGAGCAGCTGCGTGACCAAATCAGCAGCATGCGATTTGGTTTTATTCCAGCACGCTTTAGCCTTGAAGGCCTATTCGGTGCCATGTTCCTGCACGGCAGCTTTTCTCACCTTGCGGGCAATATGCTGTTTCTATTTATCTTCGGCTTTGCCCTTGAGATAGCCCTTGGTCGCTGGCTCTATCTCGGCCTGTACCTGACTTGCGGCGTTGCCTCTCATCTGCTCTGGTGGATCATGGACCCGGCGTGGGTCACTGGCGTTGGCGCCTCCGGAGCGATCTCCGGCTTAATGGGTATGTATCTGGCGGTCTACGGCCTGCGCAGGATCAACTTTTTCTACTGGCTGGGGCCATTGTTCGGTTATTTTCGAGCGCCCGCACTGTGGATTCTACCGGTGTGGATGGGCAAGGAGCTCTATGGACTGCTCATGGCCAACGACAACACCAACTACTACGCACACCTGGGCGGGCTGGGCGCGGGCTTTCTGGCAATTTATCTGAGCCAGCTGGGCGGTAAATTAAGGGTCGATCAAGACTACTTGAACAAAACCGATCCAGATGCGCAATTCAAACGTGAACTGGCCAGCCTCGACAAGCTCATTGCCGGCTTTGAACTGGAGCGCGCCAGCGTCCGGGGCCTGACCCTTGTTGAGCAATACCCGAACCGCCCCCAATTGCTGGAAAAGCTGTATGCACTGGCACTTAATCGCCAGGATAAAGCCTTGCTCAGCGCCGTGCTCAAGCAGGTTTTCAAGCTACCAGACTCACCGCAGAGCTTGGGGCTGTTCAAGCGGATGGTGGCTGAGAGCAATGGCGCGCAACAGCACTTGCTCAGGCACCCAAGCGTGCAACTGCATCTATTGCAGCGACTCCTTCGTGTGGATCAAGGCGCTAGCGCACTTGGTGCCTGGCGTTTGCTCAGCCAAGCCAAGCAACGCCCACCAATGCTGCCAGCGATGACCCTGCAGCTGGCAAAACAACTTGGGCGTCAACAAGACCTCAAGGCACTGGCCGAAGTCTCGCAGTTTCTTAATCGTGTCTATCCCGATGCCGAACAAACAATGCAAGTGCACATCTACCGGCAGCACCTGAACAATCAACCGAGCTGAAACGACAAAGGCCCAAGGTGGTTAACCCTGGGCCTTTGTCGTTAGACTGATTTACAGCTTTTCGCTGAAATCACGCAACTCTTGCTGAGCTTTTTCCTTGCTCCAGCCATAACGCTCTTGCAGCTTCCCTGCGAGATATTCGCTGTGACCTTCAGCTACGTCCATATCATCGTCTGTCAGGTTGCCCCAACGCTCTTTGATGCGGCCATTGAGCTGCTTCCACTTACCTTTGATTACGTCAGAATTCATGGTGTGCTCCTGTTCGAGACCGCTGAAAAACGGCTGCATTCCTTGCTGCTTCAGAGGTCTCTAAAATGCGTACATTAACTAGCGTTGAAGCCGCCAAGTGCTATTGCACCTGGCAAACTGAATTACTCAGCTGTTTTCAGGCCATCAGCGGAAACGTCTTTGACGCCGTTGATTTCCTTGGTCTTAGCCACTGCCAGGTCACGCTCAGCATCGCTGGCTACGACGCCGGACAGCGACACAACACCTTTGTTGGTCTCAACCTTGATGTCCAAGGCGCTGAGGCTGTCGTCAGCCAGGAAGGTCGACTTCACTTTGCTGGTGATCCAAGTATCGGTAACCACTTCACCCGCTTGGTCCATGGTGTCATTGGCGGCCAGCATTGTTGGCTGCATGGCGCTTGAGGTATCGGCAAATGCGGTACCCGCCAGCGGCAAGCTCAGGGCGGTCGCGGTGATAGCGGCAATGGCGAACTTATTAATTGGCGTTTTCATGGGTATCGCTCCTGTACATTTTGATTATTCTGCATGCCAGATCCTAGCTGCAGTCTCACCAGTACTATTGCAGGCCCTGTGCCAACTTTTAAAACTCGAATAAATACTTATAAATCAACAACTTACACACATCATTGATTTTCGGTTTTCGTGCAATGCGCATGTTCGTTCAAATTTTACCGGGCATATTGCACGATATATTCGGATCAACCCGGCATGCTCGATAATTTGGCCAGGGTCGCCTCCAGATTGGTCACCTCGGCGAGCAGTGGTGACTGTGGATATCGCAGGCGAACGAACTGCAGCAATTTCTGTGCTTGCTCAACCTGCCCAAGCCCCTCGGCAAAAATACGTGCCGCCAGCAGATAAGCCCGCGGAATCTGCGGGTAGTCAGGTGCGCGTTGATGCAGGTTCCGCAGCAGGCTCAGGGCCTCACGATTTTTGTGGCGCACCGCCAAGGCCTCGGCAATGCGCTCACAAACCAAAGGATCATCAGGCAGGTAATCAGCCTTGAACCGACGAGCATTGAGCAAAGCTGTAGCAGCCAGCGCCGGGTTAAGACGCGCAGCCAGCGGCATATAGTGCTGAAGGTGGCGCAAGCAGCGCTCGCCTGAATTGAGATTAAAAAGCAGTTGATGAAAACGCTCATTGAGCTTGAGATCGTCAGGATGCTTCTCAAGTGCCGCGGTCAGCGTTTCAAGAGCATTATCACTCTGCCCTTCTTTCAAGCGAATCTCGGTTTCAGCCAGCGCCTTGCGCCGCAAGTATTCCTCTGCCGGAAATCCTTGCTGGCTGTCCTCATCGACAATCACGTAACCCAGTGCGCCTTGGTACTGGAACACGACATAGCCCATCATCGCGCACATCACCACGCCGAAATAGGCGAAGGCAAATGCCATCACCGGCAGCAAGATCACCCGTGGCAAGCCATGAGACAACATATAAGCGACCCAGCCCGGCGACTGCCAGAGAATAAACAGGAATGCGCAAAGAATCAGGTAGCGCCAGCCCATCGCGGTGATGACCTGCCCAATCTGTTCCGGGCTCAATGCCGAGGACAAGTCTTTATCCAGCGCCAAACGGATGATGCTCGCAGGCATGACCAGCAACAGGCCGATGTTTACACACCAATAGATCGCTTCACTGTTGAAGTCCGCCGCGAGCCACAAGATCGCAAAAGCGATCAAAAATACCGCCAACTGCTTGAAAAACAGGCTGAAGCCTTCTCCAGTAAAGGCACTGGTCAAACTCGGCGCAGCCTTTACCGCAAGGCTGTTGGCCTCAATCACACTGTGAAAATACTTGGTGGCGATGCTGAACAGAATCACCCATAAAATAATCGAGCGCGGCATAAAGATGCTGGCAACAGCCAACAGCGCGGCAAATGCCAGCGGCCCGGGCTGCAAGGCATAGAGGAAAAATGTTGGCAAGCGCTGCCAAAACGGCTGCGCAGTATTCGCCGCCCCCAGAAACTCCAGCTGGTTGCTGCACATGGGACAACGCGGCGCGTCATCCGGTGCATCCATATTCAACGGTATACAACAATCACCGTAACTCCGCTCGCACGAGCGACACAGCCAGGTCGAAGGCTGTTCGGGGTGATAACGGCAAGCGGTCTTGTCCATAAGTGATATTCCTGAGTGCTCAATATGCCTTCCACAGAGATAGCCTAATGCCAGCGGGCATTATCTGCACCTGGAAAACACCAGAGCCATGCAGCGCATCACGCTCACTACCATCGTAGCGACCTAAGCAACTCAATGGGCGATGAGAAAAACGCTATCCAAACGATTGAAGTGAACCGGGACTGGCACGCGCGCAAAAAAAAGGGCCCGCAAAGGCCCTTTTCTAGACTACAGACAGCTCGCGATTAAACGCCCGATGCCTTGGCAGCGGCAACGTCTTTGATCGACAGCTTGATACGGCCGCGGTTGTCCACGTCCAGTACCAGTACTTCAACTTCCTGACCTTCTTTAAGAATGTCGGTGACCTTCTCAACGCGAGCATCGCTCAACATCGAGATGTGCACCAGACCGTCTTTGCCCGGCAGGATGTTTACGAAGGCGCCGAAGTCAACAATACGCTCAACCTTACCGACATAGATCTTGCCGATTTCAGCTTCTGCGGTGATGCCCAGAACGCGCTGCTTAGCCGCTTCTGCTGCTTCTTTGGTTTCGCCGAAGATCTTGATCGAACCGTCGTCTTCGATATCGATCGACGCTTTGGTTTCTTCACAGATCGCACGAATGGTCGCGCCGCCTTTACCGATCACATCACGGATCTTGTCCTGATCGATCTTCATCGCAATCATGGTTGGGGCGTTAGCCGACAACTCTGTACGCGACTGGGCGATAACCTGGTTCATCTGGCCGAGAATGTTCAGGCGCGCTTCAAGGGCTTGGCCCAGGGCGATTTCCATGATTTCTTCGGTGATGCCCTGGATCTTGATGTCCATCTGCAGTGCGGTAACACCTTTATCGGTACCCGCTACCTTGAAGTCCATGTCGCCAAGGTGGTCTTCGTCACCCAGGATGTCGGTCAGAACTGCGAATTTCTCGCCTTCCTTAACCAGACCCATGGCGATACCGGCAACCGGAGCCTTCATCGGTACACCGGCGTCCATCAGCGCCAGGGAGGCGCCACAGACCGAAGCCATGGAGCTGGAACCGTTAGATTCAGTGATTTCCGATACCACACGAATGGTGTACGGGAATTCATCGGCATTTGGCAACATGGCGGCAACGGAACGACGCGCCAGACGGCCGTGACCGATTTCGCGACGACCAGTTGCGCCCATGCGGCCACACTCACCAACCGAATACGGTGGGAAGTTGTAGTGCAGCATGAACGGGTCTTTACGCTCGCCTTCAAGGGTGTCGAGCAGCTGGGCATCACGGGCGGTACCCAGAGTTGCAACAACCAGCGCCTGGGTTTCGCCACGGGTGAACAACGCCGAACCGTGGGTCTTGTCCAGAACACCCACTTCGATGTTCAGGCCACGCACAGTGCGGGTATCACGGCCGTCGATACGCGGCTTACCGTTAACGATATTCTCGCGCACGGTGCGGTATTCAATCTCACCGAAGATGTCTTTGACTTCGCCGGCAGTCGGCTGGTCTTCTTCACCAGAGAACTTGGCAACGACTTCATTGCGCAGCTCGCCCAGGCGCGCATAGCGCTCGTGCTTAACGGTGATGGTGTAAGCCTGAGAGATAGCATCGCCAAATTCGCCACGAATAGCGTTGAGCAGTGCAGTGTTCTCAGCTTTTGGCTGCCAGTCCCAAGTTGGCTTGGCGGCTTCTGCGGCCAGTTCGGCAACAGCGTTGATAACAACCTGGAACTCATCGTGGGCAAAGAGCACAGCGCCCAGCATCTGGTCTTCGGTCAGCTCTTTGGCTTCCGACTCAACCATCAGTACGGCGTCTTTGGTACCAGCTACAACCATGTCCAGGCTCGAAGCCTTGAGCTGCTCGTAGTTAGGGTTCAACAGGTAGCCGGTTTCCGGGTGGAAAGCCACGCGAGCGGCACCGATTGGGCCATTGAACGGGATGCCCGAAATAGCCAAAGCAGCCGAAGTACCGATCATCGCAGCGATGTCCGGATCAGTCTTCTTGCTGGTGGAGATAACGGTGCAGATTACCTGCACTTCGTTCTGGAAGCCTTCTGGAAACAGCGGGCGGATCGGACGGTCGATCAGGCGCGAGGTCAGGGTTTCTTTCTCGGAAGGACGCGCTTCACGCTTGAAGAAACCACCAGGGATTTTACCTGCGGCGTAGGTTTTTTCCTGGTAATGCACAGACAGCGGGAAAAAGCCTTTGCTCGGGTCAGCGGTCTTGGCGCCAGTTACAGCAACCAAAACGGCAACGTCGTCATCAACGGTGACCAGCACAGCGCCGGAAGCTTGACGGGCGATACGGCCTGTCTCGAGGGTTACGGTCGATTGACCGAATTGAAACTTCTTGATTACCGGGTTCACGGTGTTTTCCTTCTCTATATTGCCTTGGGGGAAACCTGAAGGGGCTGCGAAAAGCGACGGCGTCAGACACGCTCATGGGGCTTTGCGAAACCACCTGAATGTTGCGTAAAACAATTCGTGGGCAGCTGCGGGAGTCGGCCCGTGACTGTCCAAAATGCATGTAGCTGAAACACAAAAGCTGGAAGTGGGGTAAACCCACTTCCAGCTTCAGCATTCAGCTACGCGCAAGCATCGCTTAGCGACGCAGACCCAGGCGACCGATCAGGGCGCTGTAACGGCTAACATCTTTACCCTTCAGGTAATCCAGCAGCTTACGACGCTGGTTAACCATACGGATCAGACCACGACGCGAGTGGTGATCTTTACCGTTGGCCTTGAAGTGGCCTTGCAGCTTGTTGATGTTGGCAGACAGCAGTGCAACTTGCACTTCTGGGCTACCAGTATCAGTTTCAGCTTGCTTGTAGTCGTTTACGATTTGGGCTTTTTCTTCAACGCTGAGTGCCATGTTGGCTTCCTCTCATTCAAGCAACCGCAGGGCGGTCGCAATAGGCTGGGAACTGCTTCCCATGTTTTAAAGTGAGGAGTGACCGTGCCTATTAACAGCCATCCTCGGTGTGAGAGCCCCTTATAGCTAAGCAGCTCTCAAATTCTGTCTCAAACTTAGATCACTAAATTCTCTGGCCGCGCATTCTACTACGGTTTGTTCACTCAGAGCGAATCAACCGACGTGGTGCAATACGGCCATCTTCACTGACTTCGCCAATACCGATAAAGCGACCGTTGTGATCCTGCACCCGAACCATGCCGAACTTGGGTGCATCCGGTGCGCGCACCGCTTGGCCCTGTAACCAGTAGAACGAGCTGTGCTCGGAAAACTGCAACAACGGCCAGTGTTCCAGACCGCTATCGACGGGCTGCAGGAAGCGATCAACAGCTTCGTTACCACCCTCCGCATGCACCGCTTCAAGTTCTTCCAATGTGACGGTCTGGGTCAGACTGAACGGACCAGCCTTGGTTCTGCGCAATTCGGCAACGTGGGCGCCACAGCCCAGCAGATGACCGATGTCTTCAACCAGCGTGCGGATGTAAGTGCCCTTGGTGCAATCTACGGCAAGACGCGCAACTTCTGCCTCGCAGGACAACAGCTCCAAGTGGGAAATTGTCACGGCACGGGGTTCACGCTCGACGACTTCACCGGCACGGGCCAGCTTGTACAGCGGTTGACCGTCACGCTTCAACGCCGAATACATCGGCGGAATCTGCTTTATATCACCGCGAAATTGCGGCAATACAGCTTCGATATCAGCGCTTTGGACATTAACCGGCTTACGCTCGATCACTTCACCCTCGGCATCTGCCGTGGTGGTGGTGACACCCAGCTGCATCAGGGTTTCATAGCCCTTGTCAGCATCGAGCAAATACTGCGAAAACTTGGTCGCCTCACCAAAGCACAACGGCAATACGCCCGTCGCCAATGGATCGAGGCTGCCGGTGTGTCCGGCTTTCTCAGCATTGAGCAACCAGCGCACTTTTTGCAGGGCCGCGTTGGAGCTGAAGCCCTTTGGCTTATCCAGCAGGATGATGCCGTTAACCTTGCGACGAATACGCTTTACCTGAGCCACGTACTTACTCCTTGGCGTCAGTTGCTTCGTCGTCGTGCTGACGATCTTCAGTCACCGCGCGCTCAATCAACGCCGACAACTGGGCACCACGAATAACGCTTTCGTCATAGTGGAAACGCAGGTTTGGCACGCTACGCAACTTCATCGCCTTGCCTAACTGCATACGCAGGAAGCCGCTGGCATCGTTGAGCACCTTGACGCTCTGACGAATGCTCTCGGCATCAATCTCGGCGCCCATCACAGTAACAAATACCTTGGCGTGACTAGCGTCGCGGCTCACCTCGACTGCGGTCACAGTTACCAAGCCACTGACGCGGGGATCTTTGACTTCGCGAAGAATTAACTGCGCCAGCTCACGCTGCATCTGGTCGCCGATACGCTGGGCACGGCTGTATTCTTTTGCCATTTTTACTACCTAATTACCCGCCTGAAGCCACACAAGCATCAGACTCAAAAGCGGCAAACGCCCGGCCGTGCGTAAGCAGGGCCGGGCGTTGCATGTTGCAGCAGGCGCCTTACAGGCTGCGAGCCACCTGGACTTTCTCGTACACTTCGATCTTGTCGCCGACCTTGACGTCGTTGTAGCTCTTGACGCCAATACCGCACTCCATGCCGTTACGCACTTCAGCCATATCGTCTTTGAAGCGACGCAGCGACTCGAGTTCGCCTTCGTAGATCACCACGTCGTCGCGCAGTACACGGATTGGACGGTTACGGTAGACAACACCTTCAATAACCATACAACCGGCAATGGCGCCGAACTTAGGCGAACGGAACACGTCACGCACTTCGGCAGTACCGAGGATATTCTCGCGAACATCACTGCCAAGCATGCCGGTCAGGGCCTTCTTGACGTCTTCGATGATGTCGTAGATCACGTTGTAATAACGCATATCCAGCGACTCTTGCTCGACGATCTTGCGCGCACCGGCATCGGCACGAACGTTGAAGCCAAACAGTACCGCGTTGGAAGCCAGCGCCAAGTTAGCATCGCTCTCGGTGATACCACCGACGCCGCCGCCAACTACACGCACCTGAACTTCGTCGTTACCCAGGCCGCTAAGCGAACCTTGCAACGCTTCCAACGAACCACGAACGTCAGACTTGAGGACGATGTTAAGCGTCTTCTTCTCTTCCTGGCCCATGTTCTCGAAGATGTTTTCCAGCTTGCCTGCGTGAGCACGCGCCAGTTTCACTTCGCGGAACTTGCCTTGACGGAACAGAGCCACTTCACGGGCTTTCTTCTCGTCAGCAACAACCGTCATGTCATCGCCAGCTTCAGGCGTACCGTCGAGGCCGAGGATTTCAACCGGAATCGAAGGACCTGCTTCTTTGATCGATTTGCCGTTCTCGTCGATCATGGCGCGGATGCGGCCGTAGTTCGAACCAACCAGAACCATGTCGCCCTGACGCAGCGTACCGTCCTGAACCAACACAGTTGCAACTGGACCGCGACCTTTATCAAGGCGCGATTCAACCACTACACCGCGACCTGGAGCCGACGGAGTTGCCTTGAGTTCCAACAGTTCAGCTTGCAGCAATACCGCTTCAAGCAGCTCATCGACACCAGTACCTTCTTTGGCCGAAACCGGGACGAATTGAGTGTTACCACCCCACTCTTCCGGCACAACTTCACGGCCAGCGAGGTCGTTCTTGATGCGATCAAGATCAGCGCCTTGCTTGTCGATTTTGTTGACAGCTACAACCAATGGAACGCCAGCAGCTTTCGCGTGCTGAACAGCTTCCTCGGTCTGCGGCATTACGCCGTCGTCGGCAGCAACAACCAGAATCACGATATCGGTCGCCTTGGCACCACGAGCACGCATTTGGGTAAATGCAGCGTGACCCGGAGTATCGAGGAAGGTCACCATGCCGCGATCGGTTTCTACGTGGTAGGCACCGATGTGCTGGGTGATACCGCCTGCCTCGCCAGAAGCAACCTTGGCACGACGAATGTAGTCGAGCAGCGATGTCTTACCATGGTCAACGTGGCCCATTACGGTCACAACCGGTGCACGAGCGATAGACTCACCGTCGTACTTCAACGATGCAGCCAATTGCTCTTCAAGTGCGTTATCGCTGACCAGCTTGACCTTGTGGCCCAGCTCTTCGGCGATCAACTGGGCAGTTTCCTGGTCCAGTACCTGGTTGATGGTCACCGGGGTACCCATCTTGAACATGAACTTGATGACTTCAGCGGCTTTAACCGACATCTGTGCAGCGAGTTCGCCAACAGTGATGGTTTCGCCGATGGCAACATCACGAACAACCGGGCCCATCGGGCTCTGGAAACCGTGCTGATTGCGTTTTTTCAGCTTCGACTTGCCACGACCACCACGACGGTGACCATCGCTCTCTTCGTCAACTGTGCGAGGCGCAACGCGTGGAGCCGGTGCTTTCTCTTTAACAGCTGGACGATGGGAGCCGGCCTTACGCTCGGTACGACGATCATCGTCATTGCGCGTTTTGTCAGGACGACGAGGTTCGTCTTTCTTGCGCTCCTCAACCACTGGAACGTCAACCGGCATCGGCGTCGCAACAGGCGCAGGCACTTCAGCAGCAGCCGACGCTGGCGCCTCAGCAACTGGTGTTGCCGCAGGAGCATTCTTAGCTTCTTCGGCAGCTTTACGCTTGGCTTCCTCTTCAGCCTTCAGGCGAGCGGCTTCAGCTGCAGCACGCTGCTCTTCGAGCTCACGCTGCTTCTCAGCTTCGATCTCTTCAGCGCTGCGCTTAACGAAGGTTTTCTTCTTGCGCACTTCAACACTGATAGTTTTGCTGCCAGCAACACGTAGCGTGCTGGTGGTTTTGCGTTGCAGAGTAATCTTGCGCGGCTCTTCAGCCTTTTTATCGCCATGACTACTCTTGAGATGAGCAAGCAATGCTTGCTTCTCGTTATCGGTGACAACTTGCTCGGCACTGCTGTGCGGCAATCCCGCCTCACGCATCTGCTGCAGCAGGCGCTCTACCGGTGTGTCGACCACTTGGGCCAGTTCTTTCACCGTGACTTGCGTCATGCACTTCTCTCCTCAGGCCGTAAAACTACTCGAACCAATGGGCTCGGGCGGCCATGATCAGCTTGCCGGCACGATCTGCGTCGATGCCGTCGATGTCGAGCAGGTCGTCAATCGACTGCTCGGCCAGGTCTTCGCGGGTAACCACACCGCGTACTGCCAGTTCCTGTGCCAGGCCTTTTTCCATACCCTCAAGTGAGAGCAGGTCTTCGGCTGGCTGGGCGTCTGCCAGTTTTTCTTCTGTAGCGATGGCGCGAGTCAGCAGGCGGTCTTTAGCCCGCGAACGCAGCTCATTGACGATTTCTTCATCAAAACCGTCGATGCTGAGCATCTCTTCCATCGGTACATAGGCGATTTCTTCCAGGCTGGTGAAACCTTCTTCAACCAGCACCTGCGCCAACTCTTCATCAACTTCCAACTCGTCGATGAAACGCTGCAGAATATCGCCAGTCTCTGCCTGTTGTTTCTCTTGGATATCCGCCTCGGTCATCACGTTGAGCGTCCAGCCAGTCAACTGACTAGCCAAACGCACGTTCTGACCGCCACGCCCAATTGCTTGAGCGAGGTTGTCTTCGCCTACGGCGATGTCCATGGCATGGGCATCTTCGTCGACGATGATTGCAGCGACTTCGGCAGGAGACATCGCATTGATAACGAACTGCGCAGGATTGTCATCCCACAGCACGATGTCGACACGTTCACCAACCAATTCACCAGAGACCGCCTGAACGCGTGAACCGCGCATACCAATACAGGCACCCTGTGGATCAATACGCTTGTCTTTCGAGCGGACTGCAATCTTGGCGCGCGAACCCGGATCACGGGATGCAGCCATTACTTCAATCAACCCTTCAGCGATTTCTGGCACTTCAATGCGGAACAACTCGATCAGCATTTCCGGCGCAGTACGCGAAAGGATCAACTGGGGACCACGATTCTCGGTGCGAATTTCCTTGAGCAGTGCACGCAGGCGCGCACCCACACGGAACGTCTCACGCGAGATAATATCTTCGCGAGCCAACAGCGCCTCAGCGTTGTTACCCAGGTCGACAATCACGTTGTCGCGGGTCACTTTCTTGACCGTACCCGAAACGATCTCGCCCAAACGCTCGCGATACGCTTCAACTACTTGAGCGCGCTCTGCTTCGCGAACCTTTTGCACGATGACTTGTTTTGCAGTCTGTGCAGCGATACGACCGAATTCAATCGACTCAATCTTTTCTTCAAGCACGTCACCGACTTTAGCGTCGGATTTCATTGCTTGCTCCATATCTGGAGTCAGTTGATGCGCTGGATCATCCAGCTCTGCATCTTCAACAACGGTCCAACGACGAAAAGTCTCATAGTTACCGGTGTGGCGATCAATCGCTACACGCAAGTCGACTTCGTCTTCGAATCGCTTTTTGGTCGCCGTGGCCAAAGCCAACTCCAGCGCTTCAAAAATCACACTGGCCGGTACACCTTTTTCGTTGGATACCGACTCAACAACCAGCAATACTTCTTTGCTCATCGTACGCCTCGCCTTTCGCAATCCATTGGATCCGCGGGATCCGCGTCTCAATCAAACCTAGGGATAATGTTGGCCTTGTCGATCATATCGATCGGCAAAAGGAATTCATGATCATCAACCTGCACCACGACATCCTGCTCTTCAATACCGCGCAGAAGGCCTTGAAAGTTACGGCGCCCTTCGAAAGGCGAACGCAGCTTGATTTTTACTTGTTCACCCGTGAATGCTGCAAATTGCTCCAAGGTGAAAAGTGGTCGATCCATACCTGGAGATGAAACTTCCAAGGTATATTCAGCCGTGATCGGATCTTCTACATCCAAAACACCACTGACCTGCCGACTTACTTTCTCGCAGTCTTCGACGAGAACACCATCGGCATGATCAATATAAATTCTTAGCAGCGAATGCCGCCCCTGAGACAGAAACTCAATGCCCCAGCACTGATAGCCGAGTTCCTCGACTATCGGGGCCAGCAAGTCCTGCAACTGTTCTAGCTTGCTCGACACTCGAACCCCTCGCGCATGCTGTGCAAATAAAAAATGGGCGAAACGCCCATCCATTTAGCTTACCTCTTCGCAAGGTAAGTAAAGCTGTCTCTCAGCTAGCAAAAAGCCCCTTGGAAAGGGGCTCAGCTACTACTGGTTGCGGGAGCTGGATTTGAACCAACGACCTTCGGGTTATGAGCCCGACGAGCTACCAGACTGCTCCATCCCGCGTCAAAGCTGGGGGCCGGATTATACGGCCGAACCCTGCTACGGGTCAACCAGAGCCCCATCGACAAGAAAGCCCGCATGTAGCGGGCTTGCTTGAAAATTGGTACCGAGAAGGGGACTCGAACCCCTACACCCTATGGGCACAACCACCTCAAGGTTGCGTGTCTACCAATTCCACCACCTCGGCAAATTACGTTTTACTGCTGCTCTGGAGCTTGAGGTACATCAGCGGCCTTATCGACTGCTTGTGGCTCTTCGAGCACCGGCACATCTTCAACTGCCGGTTTGGTCTGAGGTGTTTCCAAGACTGCCGGATCTGGCAAACCTACTTGAGACAACACTTCAGCTTTTTCATTAGCTAAGTAGCCTAAGCCCAAGCTAGTTATGAAAAAAGCGGTGGCGAGTATAGCAGTAACTTTACTCAAAAAGGTAGAGGAACCTTGGCTACCGAATACAGTAGCTGAAGCACCCGAACCAAAAGATGCACCCGCATCGGCACCCTTGCCCTGCTGCAACAAAACCAGCACGACAACGCCAATAGCGCCCAACAGATGAAGTACTACTATGACTGTTTCCAGCATTTTCTCAGTTTCCCGCGGCGCGACATATCGCACCGAATTCATCCGCATTCAGAGAGGCTCCACCTACAAGCCCCCCATCGATATCTGGCATACCGAATAACTCGGCTGCATTGGCGGCCTTGACACTGCCGCCATATAAAATTCTTACGCCGCGTGCCACTTCAGCATTTTCTGCTGAGAGCTGTGCGCGTATTGCCGCGTGTACGCTCTGCGCTTCATCCGGTGTAGCCGTCAAGCCGGTGCCAATTGCCCAAACAGGCTCATAAGCGATCACAGCCTGGGCAAAAACCCCAACCCCCAGCGACTCAATAACACTATCAAGCTGGCGACTGACCACTTCCAACGTCTTGCCTGCCTCACGCTGCTCGCGGGTTTCACCCACACACAGAATCGGCGTCAAGCCACATGACTGAGCTGCTGCAAATTTGCGTGCCACGGCCTCATCCGACTCACCTAGCAGCAAACGCCGCTCAGAGTGCCCAACCAGGACCATCTTGCAACCCGCATCATGCAACTGACTGGCAGCCACTTCACCTGTCAGCGCACCTTGCAATGGCTCGTACGCGCAGTTCTGCGCCCCTACAACCATCGACTTACCAGCCAAACCATCAACAACCTGGCTGACGTACAAGCAAGGCGGAAACACTGCGACATCTACGCCAGTCGACAACGCCAACTGACGAAGACCCTTGATCAGCTCTGCGACGCTGGCGCGGGTACCGTGCATTTTCCAGTTACCAGCTACCATGGGGCGACGCATGCAATACCTCGTCGATCAAAGAGGGCGCAGATGATACCCAGCGCGGTCGTGACTGGCAAGCTGTTCAACCACATACTTGTGCAACAATTTTAGCTAATTCATCGGCATAGCCGCGAACCTGGTCTTCATCCTCACCCTCGACCATGACCCGAACCAGCGGTTCTGTGCCTGATTTGCGCAACAAAACGCGCCCGCGACCAGCCATTTTTTCGGTCACGCGTGCGCAGGCATCTTTAACCAAGGGATCCTGCAATGGATCCACACCGCCCTTGAAACGCACATTAATCAATACTTGCGGACATTTGCGCATGCCTTGGCGAACTTGCGCCAGTGGCTGCCCACGGCGACGCACGGCGAGCAATACCTGCAAGGCAGCGATAATGGCGTCCCCGGTAGAGGTGTGCTGGAAGCAAACGATGTGACCCGAGTTTTCACCACCGAGCACCCAGTCGCGCTCAAGCAGTTCGGCAATCACATAGCGATCGCCTACATTAGCCCGCTCAAAAGGAATGTTCAGCTCGGCGCAAGCCAGCTCAAGCCCCAGGTTGCTCATCAGCGTACCGACCAAGCCACCCTGTAGCTTGCCGCGCTCCTGCAGGTCACGGGCGATGATAAACAGCAGCTCGTCACCATCAACCAGGGCGCCAGTATGATCAACCATCAACACGCGATCAGCATCACCGTCGAAGGCAATGCCCAGATCAGCTTCACGAGCTACCACTTCTGCCTGCAGCGCTGAAATATGGGTTGAGCCGCAGTCATGATTGATGTTCAAGCCATTCGGCTCAGCAGAAAGCGTGACCACTTCCGCACCCAACTCACGAAACACACTCGGTGCAACCTTGTAGGCCGCACCATGGGCGCAGTCGAGCACCACTTTGAGCCCCGCAAAACTGGTACTGGTAGGCACGCTGCTTTTGCAGAACTCGATGTAGCGCCCTGCTGCATCATTGATTCGCGACACCTTGCCCAACTTGGCGGACTCAACCACGGTCATTGGCGTATCCAGCAAATCCTCGATCAACCGCTCGACTTCGTCCGGCAGCTTGGTGCCCTGCCCCGAGAAAAACTTGATGCCGTTATCGTCATGCGGATTGTGCGATGCGCTGATTACGATACCCGCATCGGCATGAAATGTACGTGTCAGGTAAGCAATAGCCGGGGTTGGCATTGGCCCGAGCAACATTACGTCAGCCCCGGCAGCGGACAAACCCGCCTCCAGTGCCGACTCAAACATGTAACCAGAGATACGCGTGTCTTTACCGATCAGGATGCGACACGCCCCCTGCTTGCGAAAGGCCATGCCTGCAGCCCAGCCAAGCTTGAGCATAAAGTCCGGAGTAATGGGGTAATCACCCACACGGCCACGAATACCGTCGGTGCCAAAATATTTACGCGCCATAAATCGTCTTCCCTAAATAGTTATTCTGCAGCATCGACCGCAGTAATCATCCGCACTACATCAACTGTCTCAGGCACATCATGCACCCGCAGGATGTGCGCGCCCTTGGCAACAGCGAGCGCTGCAAGCGCCAGGCTGCCATGCAAACGACCATCGACCTCATGCCCAAGCACCCGACCAATCATACTCTTGCGCGAAACACCCACCAGCAAAGGGCGCCCCAACGCATGCAGCGACTCCAAACGCTTGAACAAACTCAAATTGTGTTCAAGCGTCTTGGCAAAGCCAAAACCCGGGTCCAGCATTAACTTGTCAGTGGCAATGCCGGCAGCCGCACAAGCAGCCATGCGCTCAAGCAAAAAACCCTCGACCTCGGCAACCACATCTGGATATTGCGGGTTCTGCTGCATGGTCGTCGGCTCGCCACGCATATGCATCAGGCACACAGGCAAACCTGTTGCAGCCGCAGCCGCCAAAGCACCTTCACGCTGCAATGAGCGCACATCATTAATCAAGCCTGCGCCCAGGCGCCCTGCCTCGATCATAACCTGCGGTGTTGAAGTATCGACCGAAATAATTACATCCAACTCAGCCGCAACGGCCTCTATCACCGGCGCAACACGCTCAAGCTCCTGATCAGCAGATACCGCCTGCGCACCCGGGCGCGTTGACTCACCACCAATATCGATCAGCGTAGCGCCTGCACGCAACATTGCCTCGGCGTGACGCAAAGCTGCATCTCGCTGACTGAAACGCCCACCATCTGAAAACGAATCAGGCGTTACATTGAGGATCCCCATCACCTGGGTGCGAGTCAGATCAAGCAACCGGCCGCCACAAGGCAGCGGGCTAAAATTGTGTTTTAGCGTCATGTATAACCCGAATAGACCACAAGCGATTCAAGCCCGGCATTTTACCCAGCCTGTATCGGCGAGCAAACTTTCCTGGCCAGCAAAACAAAACGCCGGAATACCCCTCTTCGAAGTATTCCGGCGCTTTAAACCTAATTGCAATGGGACAACAACCGAGCCTTAGACTTCAGTTGCTGGGCCACCAATCGGCTTTTCAGGTGTATCTGGCTTGTTATCCGCACCCAAGGACGGATCAATTGGTGTGCCCGCATCACCACCGCCTGTCCAATCACGAGGCTCACGCGGTGCACGGCCACTCATGATGTCTTCGATCTGATCGGCATCGATTGTCTCGAACTTCATCAGCGCCTCGGCCATCGCCTCAAGCTTGTCACGGTTTTCCTCAAGCAAACGCTTAGCCGTGTCGTAGCAGCCGTCGATGATGCTGCGAATTTCTTCGTCAATCAGCTTGGCGGTATCGCCCGAGACGTTGCTGCCCTGGCTACCCATGCTGCGACCCAGAAAGACTTCACCTTCTTCCTCGGCATACATCAGTGGCCCAAGCTTTTCCGACAAGCCCCACTTGGTCACCATGTTCCGCGCCAACTGCGTGGCACGCATGATGTCGTTGGAAGCGCCCGTGGTAACGCCGTCAAAACCCAAGGTCATTTCTTCGGCGATACGGCCACCGAACAACGAACAGATCTGGCTGATCAAGGCGCGCTTGCTCAGGCTGTAACGATCTTCCTCAGGCAGGAACATAGTCACACCCAGCGCACGACCACGGGGGATGATCGACACCTTGTAAACCGGATCATGCTCAGGCACCAAGCGGCCGACAATTGCATGACCAGCTTCGTGATAAGCAGTGTTGAGCTTTTCTTTATCCGACATGACCATGGTTTTGCGCTCTGCGCCCATCATGATCTTGTCTTTAGCCAGCTCGAACTCCTTCATTTCAACCAGGCGCTTGCCTGCTCGCGCAGCAAACAGCGAGGCTTCGTTGACCAAGTTGGCCAGATCAGCACCAGAGAAACCCGGAGTACCACGGGCAATGACCGCAGGATTGACGTCTTCACCCATCGGCACTTTGCGCATGTGTACTTTGAGAATCTGCTCACGGCCGCGAATATCCGGCAGCCCCACGACCACTTGACGGTCGAAACGACCTGGGCGCAGCAAGGCTGGATCGAGTACATCGGGACGGTTGGTCGCTGCAATGACGATGATGCCGTCATTCATTTCAAAGCCATCCATCTCAACCAGCAACTGGTTAAGCGTCTGCTCGCGCTCATCGTGACCGCCGCCCATACCGGCGCCCCGGTGACGACCAACCGCATCGATCTCATCGATAAAGATGATGCAGGGTGCATGCTTCTTGGCCTGCTCGAACATGTCACGAACACGCGAAGCACCTACACCGACAAACATCTCAACGAAATCAGAACCGGAAATGGTGAAGAACGGCACCTTCGCCTCACCGGCAACAGCCTTGGCCAGCAAGGTTTTACCCGTACCCGGCGAGCCGACCATCAGTACGCCGCGCGGAATACGCCCACCCAGACGTTGGAACTTGCCCGGATCACGCAGGAACTCAACCAGCTCACTGACTTCTTCCTTGGCCTCGTCGCAACCGGCGACGTCAGCAAAGGTGGTCTTGACCTGGTCTTCGGACAGCAGGCGCGCCTTGCTCTTGCCAAAGCTCATTGGGCCGCCTTTACCGCCGGCACCGCCTTGCATTTGGCGCATGAAGAACATGAACACAGCAATGATGACCAGAATCGGGAAGCTGGCGACCAGCAACTGGGTCCAGATGCTCTGGCGCTCAGGCTGCTTGCCTACGATATCGACTTTATTGTCGATCAAATCTTTGATCAGGCCATTGTCCTGAATAGCCGGACGCACGGTTTCAAACGAGCTGCCATCAGTATGCACACCACTGATGATGTAGCCATCAACAGTTACGCGCTTGACCTCGCCCTCTTGAACCTGCTGGATAAACTCAGAGTAATTGAGCTTATTCGACTCGTTCGGACTCGAAAAATTATTCATCACGGTTACCAGAACAGCCGCGATGATCAGCCACAAGATCAGATTCTTTGCCATGTCGTTCAATTACCTACCCTCTGAAGCAAGCCCGTGCGCGAGCATGCCTCGCATGACGACCAGTTATGTACCGATCTAACTTACTACACAACGCGCCTTTCTTGCAGGCACTGTCTGTAACCCTTTATGAGCCGCCGACAGCGACTCGCGAAAACACAATCCGCAAACCCTTGTAATACCTGGGTTTGGTTAAGACTGGCAAGCCCGACCTAGGTTTCATAGCGCCAGTCTCTCAAGCCGATTAATTACCGCGATAGCCACGCCCGAGCATGTATTGCTCGCGCGAACGGTCGCGTGAAGACAACGGCTTACGCATCTGTACCTTTTCAAACATCTCACGTACTTGCTTGTGGTATGCATCAAAACCTTCGCCATGGAAGATTTTGATCAAAAAATCACCGCCAGGCTTGAGCACGCGCGCGGACAAATCCAGAGCCAGCTCGCACAAATACATCGCACGAGCCTGATCTGCAGTCCTTACTCCACTCATATTGGGGGCCATATCCGAAATCACAAGGTCTACCGGATTATTACCGATAGCCTCAAGGATCTGCGCAAATACCTCATCCTCGGTAAAGTCGCCTTGAATAAAGGTCACATCAGGGATGCTGTCCATTTCCAGGATATCGGATGCGATCAACGTGCCCTTATCGCCAATCACCCGACTGGTCACCTGAGACCAGCCGCCGGGCGCCGCGCCCAGGTCGACCACGGTCATGCCCGGACGCAGGATTCGGTCTTTCTCCTGGATTTCCAGCAACTTGTAGCTGGCGCGCGAGCGATAACCATCCCGCTGCGCCATCTTGACGTAGGGATCATCGAAGTGTTCTTTCAGCCAACGCTGGCTAGTTTTGGAACGCGCCACGTGGCACCTCTAATAACAATCGTGAATTTCTGGGCGAGCAATACAGCGCTCGGGTAAACTGAGCGCCATATTTTCACCAGATCAGACGCAGGGGTCAGATTATGCCGCTCACTCAAGAGCAGAAGAAACAGTACAAGTCTATCGGCCACCACCTGAAACCGGTAGTAATGGTCGCCGACAATGGTTTGACCGAGGGCGTCTTAGCCGAGCTAGAACGCGCAATTAGTGACCACGAACTGATCAAGGTACAGGTTCGCATCACCGAGCGCGAAGACCGTATCACCGCGATCAATGAGTTGTGCAAGTCAGCTAACGCCGAATTAGTGCAGATCATCGGCAAAATGGCGTTGATCTATCGCAAAAATCCGAACGTAAATAAAAACCTGTCGAACATCAAACGTTTTCAGGGCTAATGCCTGCAGCTCGACCATCCGCCACAATTGGTGGCGGATGGGTAAAGCGCCATTCAGCCTAACCGGCATGAATCGCCAGGGTGTGACAACGCGCAGCTTGTCCACCAGCATCAAACACCCAAAACCAACCGTATAAGTTTATCGCATCAGCGATGGATGGATGAAGCCTTATCCCCCATGCTTAGCGGGCACCGGCTGCAGCACCAGCAACAAGCCACAGAACGCCAGCACCATGTAATTGAACAGCTGCCAGCGTGGCGCCTCCAGCCGGATCCAGTGCACGGCAAAGTAACCCGCGACCATCAACAGTACCGTGAGCAGCAATTGCCCGCGGATATCGCGCCACAAGGCCGGCAAGCCCAGCGCAGCCACCAGCACAAGCGCCTGCAACCCCGCACAACATGCCGCCAAACCTAGCAATAACGGCTTGAGCGACGTCGCCAGATCATCGATCAGCAACGGCGCCAGCCCCAATTTGCTCAGCGCGGGCAGCACCAGAAACTGCAACAACCAGATACCACCCACCCAGAACGTCTGGACGATCAACCAACTGATCGCCCCCGCATTCATCCGCGAAGCAGCCCCTTGCGGCACTGCACGCGCATCACCCGACCTAAATATGACGGACTTCGACAATTTCGTACTCAATCAAGCCGCCGGGCGTTTTGACCACGGCGACATCACCCTCTTCCTTGCCGATCAAGGCACGGGCGATTGGCGAGCTGACCGAAATCTTGCCCAGCTTGATATTGGCCTCGTCGTCGCCAACGATCTGGTAGGTCACACTTTCGTCGGTTTCGCAGTTAGCGATCTCAACCGTGGTACCAAAGATCACCTTGCCGGTGTGAGGGATGGTCGTGACATCAATGATCTGCGCGTTCTGCATGCGACCTTCAATATCACGGATGCGCGCCTCAACCATGCCTTGTTGCTCGCGTGCGGCATGGTATTCAGCGTTTTCCTTGAGATCGCCCAGCTCACGCGCCGTGCCGATGTCTTCACTCAGCTTGGGGCGCACGACCTTGGTCAGGTGCAAATGTTCTTCTTCCAGGGCGCGCGCGCCCTGGACGGTCATTGGGTATTTAGTCATGCCTTGATTCCTGCATGGAGATCCTGCAAGCGACGCACGGTCTTCTCGGGACCAAACTTCAGCGCCTCACAGATCGCCGCACCCGCCGCCAGGGTGGTTGTGCAGCAAATCCGGTGTTGCAGGGCGTTACGACGGATCGAGTAGGAGTCAGCAATCGACTGACGCCCCTCAGTGGTATTGATGATCAAGGTCACTTCATCGTTCTTGATCATATCGACAACATGCGGGCGACCTTCAGTCACCTTGTTGACGCGACGCACAGGCAAGCCTGCAGCCTCGATTACTTTAGCAGTCCCAGCGGTGGCCACAACCTCGAAGCCCAGCGCAATCAGGTCACGTGCAACGTCGGCCGCTTGTGGCTTGTCATCATCACGCACGCTGATAAAGGCGCAGCCCGAGTTTGGCAGGATTTCACTGGCACCCAGCTGGGCCTTGCCGAAGGCTTCGCCGAAGCTGTCGCCAACACCCATGACTTCACCAGTGGACTTCATTTCCGGGCCGAGGATCGGATCGACGCCCGGGAACTTGGCGAACGGGAACACCGCTTCCTTGACGCTAAAGAACGGCGGAATGATTTCCTTGGTGAAACCAATTTCAGCCAATGTCTTGCCTGCCATGACTCGTGCAGCCACTTTAGCCAGCGACTCGCCGATGCACTTGGAAACGAAAGGTACGGTACGCGATGCACGCGGGTTCACTTCGATAACGAAGATGTCCTCGCCCTGCACAGCCATCTGCACGTTCATCAAGCCGATTACGTTGAGTTCGAGGGCCATTTTCTTGACCTGGTCACGAATCTCGTCTTGGATGTGCGCAGGCAAGGAGTACGGCGGCAGCGAGCACGCTGAGTCACCGGAGTGAACCCCCGCCTGCTCGATGTGCTGCATGATTGCGCCGATCACCACTTGCTCACCATCGCTGACCGCGTCGATATCGACTTCGATCGCGCAGTTGAGGAAGTGGTCAAGCAATACCGGGCTGTCGTTCGACACCTGAACCGCTTCACGCATATAGCGACGCAACTCGTCTTCCTGGTAAACGATTTCCATGGCGCGACCACCCAAAACATAGGACGGACGCACCACCAACGGATAACCGATGGCTTTCGAGGCCGCAAAGGCTTCGTCTTCGCTGCGCGCAGTGGCGTTAGGCGGCTGACGCAAGTTCAGGCGCTCAACCATTTGCTGGAAGCGCTCACGGTCTTCTGCACGGTCGATTGCATCAGGGCTGGTACCAATAATTGGCACGCCAGCCTCTTCAAGGGCACGGCACAGTTTCAGCGGGGTTTGCCCACCGTACTGCACGATGACACCTTTAGGCTGCTCGACACGGACGATTTCCAGCACGTCTTCCAGGGTCACTGGCTCGAAGTACAGGCGATCAGAGGTGTCGTAGTCGGTCGATACGGTTTCCGGGTTGCAGTTGACCATGATGGTCTCGTAACCGTCTTCGCGCATCGCCAGCGCCGCGTGTACGCAGCAGTAGTCGAACTCGATACCCTGGCCGATACGGTTTGGGCCACCGCCCAGGATCATGATCTTGTCGCGGGTCGACGGATTCGCTTCGCATTCTTCCTCATAGGTCGAATACATATAAGCAGTGTCAGTGGCGAACTCGGCGGCGCAGGTATCAACGCGCTTGTACACCGGCAACACTTTCAGCTTATGGCGGTGGCTGCGCAGGTTCTTCTCGGTCACGCCCAGCAGCTTGGCCAGACGCGCATCGGAGAAACCTTTGCGCTTGAGCTTGAACATCACATCCCGGTCGATGCTGGTCAGGCCCAGGGTCTTGATCCGCTCTTCGTCCTTGATCAGGTCTTCGATCTGAACCAGGAACCACTCATCAATATTCGTCAGGGCAAAGACTTCTTCGACTGTCTTGCCTGCACGGAATGCATCACCGATGTACCAGATGCGGTCCGCACCCGGCACGGTCAGCTCGCGCTTGAGCGTGCCTTCGCTTTCCGGGTCTTTCAGGTCCAGCTTGGGATCAAGACCGGCAACGCCCACTTCCAGACCGCGCAGGGCTTTCTGCAAAGACTCCTGAAAGGTGCGGCCGATGGCCATGACTTCGCCCACAGACTTCATCTGGGTCGTCAAACGTGCGTCGGCTTTCGGGAATTTCTCGAAGGCGAAACGTGGAATCTTGGTCACAACGTAGTCGATAGCCGGCTCGAACGAGGCAGGCGTGCGACCGCCGGTGATGTCGTTCGACAGCTCGTCAAGGGTGTAGCCGACAGCCAGCTTGGCAGCAATCTTGGCGATTGGGAAACCTGTGGCTTTCGAGGCCAGCGCCGAGGAACGCGACACGCGCGGGTTCATCTCGATCACGACCATGCGGCCAGTGTTCGGGCAAATACCGAACTGCACGTTCGAACCACCGGTTTCTACGCCGATTTCGCGCAAAACAGCCAGGGATGCGTTACGCAGGATCTGGAATTCTTTGTCAGTCAGGGTCTGCGCTGGCGCCACGGTGATCGAGTCACCGGTGTGCACGCCCATTGGATCAAAGTTCTCAATGGTACAAACGATGATGCAGTTGTCCTTCTTATCGCGGACAACCTCCATTTCGTACTCTTTCCAGCCGATCAGGGATTCATCGATCAACAGCTCGCGCGTTGGCGACAGATCAAGACCGCGGGCGCAGATTTCTTCAAATTCTTCGCGGTTGTAGGCAATGCCGCCACCGGTGCCGCCCATGGTGAAGGACGGACGAATGATGCACGGGAAGCCGACCTTCTCCAGCACTGCATAGGACTCTTCCATGCTGTGCGCAATACCGGAAACCGGGCACGCCAGACCGATGTCTTTCATCGCCTTGTCGAAGCGCGAGCGGTCTTCAGCCTTGTCGATGGTGTCGGCATTGGCGCCGATCATCTCGACACCGAACTTTTCCAGCACGCCGTGTTTTTCAAGATCCAGCGCGCAGTTCAGCGCAGTCTGGCCGCCCATGGTCGGCAGCAATGCGTCAGGACGCTCTTTTTCGATGATCTTGGCCACGGTCGACCACTTGATCGGCTCGATATAGGTGGCATCAGCCATCGACGGATCGGTCATGATGGTCGCCGGGTTGGAGTTCACCAGAATGACCCGGAAACCCTCTTCTTTAAGCGCTTTACAGGCTTGAGCACCCGAATAGTCAAACTCGCAGGCCTGGCCGATAACAATCGGGCCGGCGCCGAGGATCAGGATGCTTTTTATATCAGTACGTTTTGGCATTTTTACTCACTCGAATCCGTTGGTCACAGTCAGCAGGCTTAGCGGCGCTTGGCCATGGCTTCGATGAAGCGGTCAAACAGAGGCGCGACGTCGTTCGGGCCCGGGCTTGCTTCGGGGTGACCCTGGAAGCTGAACGCGACCTTGTCAGTACGCTCGATACCCTGCAGCGTGCCATCAAACAAGGATTTGTGAATCGCCCGAACGTTAGCTGGCAAGGTCGCCTCATCCACAGCAAAGCCGTGGTTCTGGCTGGTAATCATCACAACCCCGGTGTCGAGGTCTTGTACCGGGTGGTTGGCACCGTGATGGCCATGACCCATCTTCAGGGTTTTAGCGCCCGAGGCCAGTGCCAGCAGTTGGTGACCGAGGCAGATGCCGAAAACCGGGATCTCGGTTTGCAACACATCCTTGATCGCCTGAATCGCGTAATCGCACGGCTCAGGGTCACCCGGGCCATTGGACAGGAACACGCCATCAGGATTCATTGCCAACACTTCATTGGCTGGCGTTTGCGCTGGCACGACGGTCACACGGCAACCGCGCGCCACCAGCATGCGCAGGATGTTCAGCTTGACGCCGTAGTCGAAGGCAACCACGTGATAAGGCAATTTACTGGCAGGCACTTCAGCGTGGCTGTCAGTTTTCAAGTCCCAAACGGTTGAGCGCCACTCGTACTGCTCGGTGCAGCTTACGACCTTGGCCAGATCCATGCCCTTGAGGCCTGGGAAGCTGCGCGCCAGCTCCAGTGCTTTTTCCTCGGTGGCATCTTCACCGACCAGGATGCAGCCATTTTGCGAGCCTTTCTCACGCAAGATGCGGGTCAGGCGACGAGTATCGATATTAGCGATTGCGACGGTACCGTTTTCCTTCAAGTAATCAGGCAGCGATTGCTTGTTACGCCAGTTACTGGCGATCAGCGGCAGGTCACGAATAATCAAACCAGCAGCCCAGACGCGGTTCGACTCGGCATCTTCCGGCGTGGTGCCGGTGTTGCCGATGTGCGGATAGGTCAGGGTTACGATTTGCTGGGCATAGGAAGGATCTGTAAGGATTTCCTGATAGCCGGTCATGGCGGTGTTAAAAACCACCTCTCCAATTGTGTGGCCGTCGGCACCGATGGCCTCGCCACGAAAAATGCTGCCATCAGCAAGGGCCAAAATGGCAGCTTTAGGGGCTGGCTTACTCAAGAAAACCTCCGAAAATCAAAGCTTGAAGCAAACGCAGATTGTAAAAAAGCGGGATGACGTGTGAACCGTCATCCCGCTTTTTTTATGAATTCATTCTGCGTAACTTTTAGTGGGCACACTAAAGCAGAAAGCTTACAGGAAACTGCATTTTTGGTCCACCCAACTTGCGCTAAAAACCGCAGAATGCAGTCAACTTTTTGGCGAGCCCGCCAAAGTGCTTAGTTAAGCTCTAAAACATCCTGCATATCGTAAAGTTTTGCCGGCTTGCCCTGCAGCCACAAAGCTGCCCGAACGGCACCTTTGGCAAAGGTCATGCGGCTCGATGCCTTGTGGGTAATCTCAACCCGCTCACCTTCAGCGGCGAACAGAACCGTGTGATCGCCCACCACATCACCGGCGCGCACGGTGGCAAAGCCGATGGTTTCGCGATCACGGGCGCCGGTTTGGCCTTCACGCCCGTAAACGGCGACCTTCTGCAGATCACGCCCCAGCGCCTTGGCAACGACTTCACCCATGCGCACCGCAGTTCCGGATGGCGCATCCACCTTGTGCCGGTGGTGCGCCTCGATGATTTCGATATCCACCTCATCGCCCAGCACACGCGCGGCAGTGTCGAGCAGCTTCAGGCAAAGATTTACACCCACACTGAAGTTTGCCGCAAACACGATTGGAATCTGCCTGCCCGCCTCGCTGAGCAATTGCTTTTCTTCAACACTGAATCCGGTGGTACCGATGATCATCGCCTTGCCGGCTTTGCGGCAAATCTCAAGGTTTTTCAGGGTAACTGTTGGATGAGTGAAATCGATCAACACGTCGAAATCATCAAGTACGCTGCTCAAGTCGCCCGACAACTGCACGCCGATCTTGCCCAATGCGACCAATTCGCCGACATCAGCACCGACCAGACTGCTATCCGGGCGATCAACTGCAGCGCTCAGGCGCGCACCCTCGGCCTGCTGAACCGCTTCAATCAGGGTTTTGCCCATACGCCCGGCGGCGCCCATCACAGCAATACGTTGCATATCCAAACCACTCCAAACTGAAAATCCCGGGCCGGCACCCACTTAAAGATTACCGGCTTACGCTACAGATACCGCAAGCGCTTTGCCCAAATAAAAAAGCTGCTTAACCCGCAGTTTACTAGGTAAACCTGCACATTAAGCAGCTTTTTAATACAGCGCTTCGCGCACGACTACGAGCTACAGGTCGCCAAAGAAACGCTTAACGCCCTCAAACCAGCCATTGGCTTTAGGTGAGTGCGAGCTGTCGCCGTCAATCGACTTGCGGAACTCTTCAAGCAACTCACGCTGACGACGATCCAGGTGCACCGGTGTTTCCACCGCCACACGGCACATCAGGTCACCGGCACCGCCGCCGCGTACAGGGGCAACACCCTTGCCACGCAGGCGGAACAACTTGCCGGTCTGGGTGCCTTCAGGAATCTTCAGCTTGACCCGGCCATCCAGCGTCGGCACTTCGAGCTCACCACCCAAGGCGGCATCAGCAAAGCTGATTGGTACTTCGCAATACAGGTGCTTGCCGTCACGCTGGAAGATCGCGTGCTCGCGCACATTCACTACCACGTACAGGTCGCCTGCCGGGCCACCCATTGCGCCCGCTTCACCCTCACCCGAGAGACGAATGCGGTCGCCGGTATCAACACCCGCCGGGACTTTGACCGACAAGGTCTTGTGTTCTTCAACACGACCCTGACCATGGCAAGAGTCACATGGATCAGTAATCATCTTGCCGCTGCCATTACAGCGCGGGCAGGTTTGCTGCACCGAGAAGAAGCCTTGCTGCATGCGCACCTGGCCAATACCGCCACAGGTGGTACAGGTCACAGGCGTGGTGCCCTTCTTCGCACCTGAGCCATCGCAGGTCTTGCAGTTTGCCAGTGTCGGTACGCGAATGGTTACCGTGGTACCGCGTACTGCCTCTTCAAGATCCAGCTCAAGGGTGTAGCGCAAATCGCTACCGCGCTGCGCACCACCACGCCCCCGGCCGCCAGCACCCGCTGCACCGCCGAAGAAGTCGCTGAACACATCACCGAAAATATCGGAGAAGTTGGCGCCGCCAAAACCTGCACCGCCCGCACCGGCGCCGCCCATGCTCGGATCAACACCTGCGTGGCCGTACTGATCGTAAGCGGCACGCTTGCTCGAATCAGACAGGACTTCGTAAGCCTCGTTGGCTTCCTTGAACTTTTCTTCCGAGACTTTATCGTCAGGATTACGGTCCGGGTGATGCTTCATCGCCAGGCGTCGGTAAGCTTTCTTCAGCTCAGCTTCGCTGGCGCCGCGCTCAACACCGAGCACCTCGTAATAGTCACGTTTAGACATAAATCCTCAACACCTCGAACAAATCGTTAAAAAGCTATCGCACCTGCGTCTCTGATTAACGCGTTGGGAACCTCTGAAAAAAGTAGCGAGCGACGGGAGTACAAGGCGAAAAAGTGCAAAAAAGCGACCGGGGTCGCGCTCGACTTTAGTTGTTCTAAATGAGCATTTTGAGCAGTTTTTCAACGCAGTAATACCTAGCGCAGTAATTTTTCAGACGTTGCCTTGCAAATCATTCCCTCCAGACATGCCAACGCGGGAGCAAGCTCCCGCGCGGCGGATCATACAGGTTGTGACTCACGCCACAACCGGCTGGAGCCTTAACGCATCCCTGAAACCACCAGGGATGCGCCTAGCAAGCCTGGGCTTACTTGTTGTCTTTGACTTCTTCAAACTCAGCATCAACAACATCATCAGCGCCTTGATCCTTGCCTTCTGGCTGGGCTTCAGCGCCTGGCTGCGGCTGCTCGGCGTACATCTTCTGCGCCAGAGGAGCAGTCGCCTCCGAGAGCGCCGCCACTTTAGCGTCGATCTCTTCCTTGCTGTCGCCTTTGACTGCAACTTCGAGTTCGCCAATGGCTTTCTCGATGGTCGCTTTTTCTTCCTCGGTGGCCTTGTCGCCAGCCTCGGTGATCATTTTGCGGGTTGCATGAACCAGTTGGTCGCCCTGGTTACGTGCAGTCGCCAGCTCTTCAAACTTGCGATCTTCCTCGGCATTGGCTTCGGCATCACGCACCATTTGCTCGATTTCTTCCTCGGACAGACCCGAGTTAGCCTTGATCACGATCGACTGTGTCTTGCCAGTCGCCTTGTCTTTGGCGCCTACGTGCAAGATACCGTTGGCGTCGATGTCAAAGGTCACTTCGATCTGCGGCACGCCGCGTGGCGCTGGTGGAATCTCAGCCAGATCGAATTTACCCAGCGACTTGTTCTGCGCAGCTTGCTTACGCTCGCCCTGCAGCACGTGAATAGTCACTGCGCCTTGGTTATCATCAGCGGTCGAGAACACTTGCGATTTCTTGGTCGGAATCGTGGTGTTTTTCTCGATCAAGGCAGTCATCACACCGCCCATGGTTTCGATACCCAGGGTCAGAGGCGATACGTCGAGCAGCAATACGTCTTTAACGTCGCCAGCCAGAACTGCACCCTGAATTGCTGCACCCATGGCAACAGCTTCGTCCGGGTTAACGTCCTTACGCGCTTCTTTACCGAAGAAGTCAGTAACCAGCTTCTGGACCAACGGCATACGGGTCTGGCCACCGACCAGGATCACGTCGTTGATCGCACCGACATCAACGCCAGCGTCTTTCAACGCAATGCGGCAAGGCTCGATGGTGCGCTGAACCAGATCTTCAACCAGCGACTCAAGCTTGGAGCGCGAGATTTTCACGTTCAAGTGCTTAGGACCGGACGCATCTGCAGTGATGTACGGCAGGTTTACGTCAGTCTGCTGGCTCGAAGACAGCTCGATCTTGGCTTTCTCGGCAGCTTCTTTCAGGCGCTGCATGGCCAGCGGATCACCTTTAAGGTTCATGCCGCTTTCTTTCTTGAATTCGTCGACGAGGTAGTCGATCAGACGAATATCAAAGTCTTCACCACCGAGGAAAGTGTCACCGTTGGTCGCCAACACTTCAAACTGGTGCTCGCCATCAACTTCAGCAATTTCGATAACCGAAACGTCGAAGGTACCGCCACCCAAGTCATAAACGATGACAGTGTGGTCGCCCTTGGCCTTGTCCATACCGTAAGCCAGAGCGGCTGCGGTTGGCTCGTTGATGATGCGCTTAACGTCAAGGCCTGCAATACGGCCGGCGTCTTTGGTCGCCTGGCGCTGGCTGTCGTTGAAGTAAGCCGGAACAGTGATAACCGCTTCAGTAACAGCTTCACCCAGATAGTCTTCGGCAGTCTTCTTCATCTTTTTCAAGATTTCAGCCGAGATCTGTGGCGGCGCCATTTTCTGATCGTTTACTTCAACCCAGGCGTCCGCATTGTCAGCTTTGACAATTTTGTACGGCACCATCTGGATGTCTTTCTGTACAACTTCTTCGTCAAAGCGACGACCGATCAAACGCTTAACCGCGTACAGGGTGTTGTGCGGATTGGTCACTGCTTGGCGCTTAGCCGACTGGCCCACCAGGATTTCACCATCGTTTGCATACGCAATGATCGATGGAGTGGTGCGCGCGCCTTCGGCGTTTTCAATAACTTTGGCTTTGCCGTTTTCAAGAACGGAGACGCAGGAGTTGGTTGTCCCCAGGTCGATACCGATAATTTTACCCATGTTTACTCTCCCGAAACTTTGATAATTGCGCACTGGTTCTGAGCCAACTGCGCTAGCACTAAAACGCTTGATTGTTTAATGGGGGCTAAAAAATTAATTTCAAGCCTTTTCATCGATTGATGGTGTCGGAGCGGCGGGTGCCTTGCTCACTACAACCATCGCTGGACGCAACAAACGACCGTGCAACTGGTAACCCTTCTGGAACACCTGGATCACGCTGTTTGGCTCCAGGGTTTCGCTTTCCTGCATTGCCATGGCCTGATGCAACTCTGGGTTGAACGGCTGGCCATGCGGATCAATCGCTTCCAACTGGTAACGCGACAGCGTGTCACGGAACAGCTTGAGGGTTAACTCCATGCCTTCACGCACTGCTTTGATCGCCTCATCATCCGGGCTCGACAGCTCAAGGCCGCGCTCCAGACTGTCGACGACCGGCAGCAGGTCGTTTGCAAACTTCTCCAAGGCAAACTTGTGTGCCTTCTCAACATCTTGATCTGCGCGACGGCGTACGTTTTGCAGATCAGCAGCCATGCGCAGCGATTGATCCTGCGCAGTAGCCAACTGCTCTTCCAGCGTTTGCACGCGAGCAGCCAGTTCGTCACCCGGCGCGGCATCTACTGCTGCTTCTGCCTCGGGAATCTGCGTATCCAGGGTCTGTTCGTCAGCCATGCCTCATTTCTCCTCTAAATAACCGGCGCGAGTCTTGATTCACGCTTCTGCCCCTTATATGGGGGCGGTTTTTACTGCTTCAAGGGGAAAACACCCACAAATACCAAGATTAAACACAGGTCGCACAAGGATATTGCCAGCAGCAAAAAAACTACTGTATAAATAACCATATTAAACACCTCGGAGACCTCACCATGCTGGTGCACCTGTCCGTACACAATTACGCAATCGTTGAGCATCTCGATCTAGAGCTGGAGCGCGGCATGAGCGTAATCAGCGGCGAGACCGGTGCAGGCAAATCGATCATGCTCGACGCACTCGGCCTGACCCTGGGCGACCGCGCAGACAGCGGTGTCGTGCGGCCCGGCGCAGACAAGGCCGACATCCTCGCCAGCTTCGATCTTGATGACATCCCCGAGGCCCGCACCTGGCTGGCAGAGCGCGACCTGGACCATGACGGCCCTTGCATCTTGCGCCGAGTGATCACCGCTGAAGGTCGCTCACGCGGCTACATCAACGGGTCACCCTGCCCGCAAGCCGACCTGAAGGCCCTTGGCGAGCTGCTGATTGATATTCACAGCCAGCATGAACACCAATCGCTGCTCAAGGCTGAAACCCATCGTCGCCTGCTCGATGAGTTTGCCGGCAGCCAGGAACTCTCTCGCCAAGTATCTCTGGCAGCGCAACGCTGGAAGCAAACCAAGAACGAGCTGGAACGCATTTCCAGCATCGGTGATGAACAGCGCGCGCGCCATCAGTTGCTCAGTTATCAACTTGAAGAACTGGACAACCTAGCCCTGGTCGACAACGAACTGGAGCAGCTTGAGCAAGAGCACAAGAACCTGACCAACGCCGAAAGCCTGCTCAGCGCCTGCCGCCAGGTTTTGGAGCTGTGCAGCGAGAGCGACGCAGGCAACGTACTTTCAGCCTTGACTGGCAGCCTCAACCGCCTGAGCAGCTTCCAAGGCCAGCCTGGGGCGCTGACAGAAGCCAGTAATATGCTCGCCAATGCCCAGATTCAAGTCGAAGAAGCCGTTGGCGAACTCAATCGCTTCATCGATCACTTCGATGCCGACCCGGAGCGCCTGCAAACCCTCGAAGAGCGGCTCGATGCTATCTATACATTGGCGCGCAAGCACCGGATCCAACCCGACCAGCTGCCGCACATGCAGCAACAGCTGTTCGATGAAATCGAAACCCTCAACGCTGACGACCAGGCCGCAGAGCGCCTGAGCGAAGAACTCAGCGCATTTGAACGGCATTATCAAGAAAAAGCCGCCGAACTCAGCCGCCTGCGCAGCAAGGGCGCCGAAAAGCTTGGCAAGGCGGTACAGAAGGAAATGCAAACCCTGGGCATGCCCGGCGGACGCTTTAGCATCCAACTGCATGCCAGCAGTAGCCCAGAGCCGCACGTTAACGGCATGGAGCAGGTTGAGTTTCTGGTCAGCGCCAACCCGGGCCAGCCACTCAAGGGGCTGGCCAAAGTTGCATCAGGCGGCGAACTGTCACGTATCAGCCTGGCAATCCAGGTCATCACCGCGCAAACCTCACGGGTACCGACCCTGGTATTCGACGAAGTTGACGTGGGCATTGGCGGCCCGACTGCCGAGGTTGTCGGCCAACTACTGCGTCGCCTGGGTGATCGCGGGCAGGTTCTGACCGTCACCCACCTGCCTCAGGTTGCGGCACAGGGTCATCAGCACCTGTTCGTGCACAAGGCGCGCGGCAATGACGCTACTCGCACCGCAGTCAGCAAACTGAGTAACGACCAACGTGTTGAAGAGATCGCCCGGATGCTTGGCGGCGTTGACCTGACCGATGAATCCATCGCCCACGCCCGACAAATGGTCAGCAGCGCCCAGGCCTGAGTCCACTCAGGCGCTCAGGGTATAAAAAAGGCGACCAACGGGTCGCCTTTTTAATGTTTACAACGCGAGCAAATCGCGCCAAGCAAGGAGCTTCAGGGTTGCCCCAAAAGATCTATCAACGTTTTTTACGTACATAGAGCACTAGATTGTGGTCTACGAGCTCAAAACCATGCTCGCTTACAATTTCTTTTTGGCGTTTTTCGATCTCGGAGTCGACAAATTCTATCACCTCGCCGGTGTCCACACAAACCATATGGTCATGATGGCCACCATCGGCTAATTCGAACACTGCATGGCCGCCATCGAAGTTATGACGAACAACCAGGCCTGCGGCCTCAAATTGCGTCAACACCCGGTAAACAGTGGCCAAACCAACGTCCTCACCCGCCTCCATCAGCGACTTGTAGACATCCTCTGCACTCATGTGGCGTTGACCTGCAGAGTCCAGCATTTGCAGGATTTTCACCCGTGGTAGGGTTACTTTCAGGCCAACCTTGCGTAGTTCGTTATTTTCAACCATGGTCTGCTTTCTCGAGGAAGCGGTTTCGCAGCTTCCCTTATTACGGGTATGATCGGGGTTTACGTTGCCCAGCCAAGATAGTGGAAGTCACGCACCGATGCAAAAAACCAAGCTCCTGCTGACCAGCCTCACCTTTACGGGGCTCATCGCACTCGCCGGTTGTTCATTCCCCGGGGTTTATAAAATCGACATTCAACAGGGCAATGTCGTCACACAAGACATGATAGACCAGTTGCGCCCAGGAATGACCCGCAAACAAGTGCGGTTTATTATGGGCAACCCGCTGATCACAGATACATTCCATGCAAATCGCTGGGATTACCTGTACAGCATGCAACCGGGCGGTCGTCAGCGTTTGCAAGAGCGCGTGAGTCTGATGTTTGACGACAACGACCAGCTTATGGGCCTAGCCGGCGACTTTAAGCCAGGCGTCAGCCGTGACCAGGAAATCATGGGCGACGAGCCTGAGACGACTGTCACACCGACTGACGGCAGCGGAGAGCAGCCAGAAAGCGAAGCGCCTAAAGTAGACGAAGAGCCGCCTGCACCGGGCTCACTGCTGGAGCAAATCCAGAAGGACGTCGACAGCGCAGAGCCTGCTGCCGTACCTACACCTGAGCCGCTGGATACCGAATAACGGCCGCCAGTCGCCAGACGCAAAAAAACCGGTGAAAACCGGTTTTTTTGTTACTTAAACAAGGTGAATGACGCTTTTATCATCAATCACTTGGCTTATTTATCAAACATTGGTGGGCAAGCTTCGCGTTGCCACACCTACTCTCTTGCAGCCTCTTGCTTGGCCTTGGCTGCTTTGGCGGCGCGTTGCTTGCGCACCTCTTTGGGGTCGGCGATCAAAGGTCGGTAGATTTCAACTCGTTCGCCCTCCTCCATCACCCGCTCTTCGGGCTTGGCCACGGCCTTGCCAAATATGCCCAGCGGACTGTTGGCTAAATCGAGGCCGGGAAAATGCGCCTGCATACCCGATTGCTCGGCAGCCTGGCGCATTGTGGTGCCGTACGGCAGGCTCAGGCGCAGCAGTTTTTGCTTATCGGCCAGGGCATACACCACTTCGACCACAATGGTTTTGCTATCCATGGGACGCACTATCCATATAAGTTCTTGGCCCGCTGGCAGAACGCATCGACCAGGGTGTTGGCGGCCTGATTGAACAGCGGGCCAAGGGTTGCGCGGACAATAGAGCCCGCGTAGTCAAAGGTCAGGTCCAGGCTGATTTTACAGGCCTTGTCGCCCAGTGCCTTGAACTCCCAACGTCCATGAAAATGGTTAAACGGGCCATCTTCAAGGTTTAGCTCAATCAACTGCCCCGGCACCAAGGTGTTACGTGTGACAAAGCGCTGGCTAAAGCCGGCCTTGGCCACTTCAAGGCTGGCGACCATCAACTCATCGGTGACTTCAAGCACCTCACTGGCTGAGCACCAGGGTAGAAACTCCGGATAGCTCGCCACGTCATTGACCAAGTCATACAGCGCCTGCGCCGGATAGGGTAATAGCGCCGAGCGTTGAATATGCGTACTCATAACTCTGCGACTTCATGTAACACGAACATAATTCTCACTTAGTCAGCTCTGCAACAAACACAATCAAAACACCAATCGGTGCCACTACGCGGATCAGCCACAGGGCGATATTGAACAGCAACGGGCTTTTGATCGATAACTCATCACGCACCGAGTCCCGGGTCATGACCCAGCCTGCAAACATGGCGAACGCCAGGCCACCAATGGGCAGCAAGATACGACTGGTCAGGTAATCAATGCCCTCGAAGAAGTTTTTGCCGCCCTCTGCGCCCCACTGAAACAGGTGGAAGCCGTCTTTGGCAAATACAAAGAACTTGGCATCGGCACCGATATTGAACGATAGCACCGTCCCCATGCCGACCAACCAACAAAACGCCGCCAGGCAACTGGTCACTTGGGTCCGGCTGCGGCCAGTACGCTCGACAAAGTAGGCAACAGCCGGTTCAAGCATGGAAATAGACGAACTCCACGCGGCCAGGGCAACCAATACAAAGAAGACCAGGCCCATGACCTGCCCGAACGCCACATTGCCAAAGGCAATCGGCAAGGTGACGAACATCAGCCCCGGGCCACCACCGGGTTCTAGCCCGGCGGCAAAGACGATCGGAAACAACGCCAGGCCAGCAGTCAGCGCGACCAGGGTATCGAGCAAGCCAACCGTCAATACCGTCGCACCAATCGAAGATTTTTTCGGCATATAGGAGCCGTACACCATGATCGAACCCACACCCACGCTGAGCGTGAAGAAGGCGTGTCCCATCGCGGCGAGAATACCGCCCTGCACCTTGCTCGGGTCAAAGTGAAACAGGAAGTGAAAGCCTTCCATGAAATGCCCGGTGGTAAAGCTGTAGCCGAGCAGGATCAGCAGCAGCACAAACAGCATTGGCATCATGATCCGCAAACTGCGCTCAAGCCCAGCCACCACGCCCTTGGCGATGACAAAACCAGTGCCGATCATAAACAGCGTATGCCAGAGCGTCAGGCGCCAGGGGTTATCAGTCAGACCGCCGAATGCCGCGCCTGCGCCTTCGGCACCGATACCAGTGAAATCACCACGCCCCATGCCAATGATGTAATCCAGCGACCAGCCTGCGACCACGCTGTAGAACGACAGGATCAGCAGCGCTGCAACCATGCCAATCACCGCTGCGACTGACCAATAGCGCGAACCGCCAGACTCTTTGGCCAGGCTGCGCATCGCATTGACCGGGCTCTGCCGGCCACGTCGACCAATCAGTGTTTCAGCCAGCATGATTGGCAAGCCAACCAAGGCAATACAAACCAGATACATGGCCACAAAGGCGCCGCCGCCATACAGACCAGTCATGTAGGGGAATTTCCAGATATTTCCCAACCCAACCGCCGAGCCAGTGGCGGCCAGAATAAATACCCAGCGGCTGGCCCAGGCGCCGTGAATCGAGACTTTATCGTTTGCCATGTGCGGCTAGCCTGTTGTGCAGATAAAAAAGATCGCGCATTGTCCGAGATAACGCGAGGCGGCTCAAGCGTGCATGGCCCGCGCCTGGGGTTTGTATGCGATGACGACGCAATCAATTAATCAATTGTCGTGCATCAGCAGATAGCGCGAGCGCGTTCGACTCCCTATAATGCGCCGCCTATGGCTAAACAAAAGAAACAGAACGAAAACACCATCGCGCTTAACAAGAAAGCGCTGCATGACTATTTCATCGAAACCAAGTTCGAAGCCGGGCTCGCGCTCGCCGGTTGGGAAGTGAAAAGCATGCGTGCCGGCAAAGCGCAGTTGACCGACAGCTACGTGCTGTTGAAAAACGATGAAGCCTGGCTGATGGGTTGCCACATCACCCCGCTGACCACTGCAAGCACCCACGTGATTGCAGACCCGACACGCACCCGCAAGCTCTTGCTCAACAAGCGCGAACTGGAGAAGCTGTTCGGCGCGGTCAACCAGAAAGGCTATACCTGCGTCGCCCTGTCGATCCAGTGGAAGGCCCATCTGGTCAAGTGCACCATTGCGCTGGTGAAAGGTAAGAAAGACTTCGACAAGCGTCACACCGAGAAAGAACGTGACGCCGATCGTGAAGTTCAGCGCGCCATGCGCACCAAGGGCAAAGAGTAAAACGCGGCCTCACTGCGGCTAGGGGTAGTGCGTCGAACGGCGCTGCGCCCTGGCCTCGCGCTGAACCTGCTGCTGCACCTCGGCAAGCACTTCCTGCACATAATCAATGTGCTGATTCGATAACGCCCGCGCTTCATCTGCACGCCTGCCAATAATCGCTTCGTACAGCGCCCTATGCTGGTTGATCAGCATGTCCCGGGTTTCGCTGCGCTGCTCATACATGCCGCCGATGTTGGTCACCACGTTACGCTTGAGCAAATCAAACAGACCACGAATGGTATGCAATAACACCGCATTGTGGCTGGCTTCGGCGATAGCCAGGTGAAACTGTGCGTCGGCTGCGCCCTCTTCTGCACGAGTCACCTTGCCGCTGCGGTTGTAGCAATCCTGCAGGGCATCGAAGGCACTCTTCAGGCGCTCCAGATCAAGCTCGGTCGCGCGCATCGCCGCGTAATAGGCACAGGAACCTTCCAGGGTATGGCGAAACTCAAGCAAGTCGCGCTGCGCCTCGGGATTACTTTCCATCAGCAGCAACAATGGGTCGCTAAAGGTTGATCCCAGTGTTTGCGCCACATAGTTGCCACCGCCCTGGCGGCTGACCAACAACCCCTTGGCAACCAGCTTCTGGATTGCCTCACGCAGCGAGGGCCGCGAAACACCAAAACGCTCGGCCAGCACGCGCTCGGCAGGCAGGCGCTCGCCAACCTTTAACGATCCCTCAAGAATCATGGTTTCCAGTTGCGCAACGATGTCATCGCTGAGACGACGCTGGCGCAAAGGCCCAACTTCCATAGCTAACCCTCAGTGGTTTGACCATTCGTCACTTGGAGCAGTGCGAAGAAACAAGCCTATATCCTGGCCCACAGCCGCACAACAGCAGGCCATCCGACCAAAGTCTTAATCTCGCGGTTTGACAGCCAAGCTCACTACTTTTAACCTGAGCGCTACATTTTGTAAATTGGTATTACCAATTTATCGAATTTTTAATAACAATAACTTTTGAGGTTCGTCATGTTTTGCTGCTCTGAACAGCCAGCTTCGCTCGCACCTCCACGCCACACCTACGCGCTACTGAGCGGAGATTTCAGATGAATTCCGGTGTACTCGCTTTACTCGCTTTCTCGCCTATATTGCTTGCTGCCATTTTGCTGATCGGCCTGCGCTGGCCAGCTAAACGGGCCATGCCTCTGGTTTACCTGCTGACCGCTGCGGTCGGTTTGCTGGCTTGGGACATGAGCTTCACCCGCATCCTGGCCTCAACCCTGCAAGGTCTGCTGATCACCTTGGGCCTGCTGTGGATTATCTTCGGCGCGATCTTGTTGCTGAACACACTCAAGCATTCTGGCGGTATCACTGCGATCCGCGCAGGCTTTGCCACCATCAGCCCTGACCGCCGGATTCAGGCGATCATCATTGCCTGGTTGTTTGGTTGCTTTATCGAAGGCGCGTCCGGCTTTGGTACACCGGCGGCGATTGCCGCACCATTGCTGGTTGCAATTGGTTTCCCCGCCATGGCCGCTGTGCTGATGGGCATGCTGGTGCAAAGCACTCCGGTATCGTTCGGCGCTGTCGGCACGCCGATTATCGTCGGTGTCAGCACCGGCCTGGACAGCCATGCGATTGGCGCACAGCTGCTGGAGCACGGCTCATCCTGGGCGCAGTTCCTGCAGCTGATCACCAGCGAAGTTGCGATCATCCACGCCATTGTCGGCACGGTGATGCCGCTGTTCATGGCGATGATGCTGACTCGCTTCTTCGGTCAGGAAAAAAGCTGGAAAGCAGGCCTTGAAGTGCTGCCATTTGCGATTTTCGCAGGCTTGGCCTTTACCATACCTTACGCCTTGACCGGTGTCTTCCTTGGTCCGGAGTTCCCATCGCTGATTGGTGGCCTTACTGGCTTGGCGATTGTAACCAGCGCGGCGCGCATGGGTTTTCTGGTACCGAAAACCGCTTGGGATTTTGCCCCGGCTAAAGATTGGCCAGCCGAGTGGATCGGCACCGTCGAGATGAAACTTGACGAACTGGCCCACAAGCCAATGAGCTCGCTGCGCGCGTGGCTGCCTTATGTCCTGGTTGGCGTATTGCTGGTGATCAGCCGTGTATTCCCGGACGTTGGCAACGCACTCAAGGCGGTAGTGATCAACTTCCCGGATTTGCTGGGTGAAACGGGCGTCAGCGCTAACTTCCAGCCGCTATTCCTGCCCGGCGGAATCCTGGTCGCCGTGGTGATAGCAACCTTCTTCCTGCACGGCATGAAGGTGCGTGAGCTGACTGCTGCGGTAAAAGAGTCCAGCTCGGTATTGCTCAGTGCGGGCTTTGTCTTGCTCTTCACCGTGCCAATGGTGCGTATCCTGATCAACTCAGGTGTTAACGGTGCGGATCTGGGCAGCATGCCAATCGTTATGGCACGCTGGGCTGCCGATAGCGTGGGCGGTATTTATCCACTGCTCGCACCAAGTATCGGTGCGCTGGGTGCATTTATTGCGGGCTCCAACACCGTCAGCAACATGATGTTCAGCCAGTTCCAGTTTGGCGTCGCCACCAGCCTTGGTTTATCGAGCGCACTGATTGTTGCGGCTCAAGCCATTGGCGCGGCAGCGGGTAACATGGTGGCCATCCACAACGTGGTTGCCGCATCGGCTACCGTCGGCCTGCTCGGCCGCGAAGGCAATACACTGCGCAAAACCATCTGGCCTACGCTGTACTACGTGCTATTGACCGGCATCATTGCCATGATTGCCGTGTATGGTTTGGGTATCAGCGATCCATTGATGGCCGCACACTAAGCGCTTCAATACGACATGCTCAGCCCGGCTGGGCATGTTGTCGCCACAGACGCAACGTATATGAAAGCGTGCCCAACTCTAGGCACGCACAGTCGAGGGCAGCGCCCGCCTGGCAAGCTCCTCATAATCAACATTACAGGGTGCTTTATTGATGATTATCTCGGCCTCTACCGATTACCGCGCCGCAGCCCAACGCAAACTGCCACCGTTTTTATTTCATTACGCAGACGGCGGTGCTTACGCCGAGCACACGCTGCGCCGTAACGTTTCTGACCTGGCTGACATTGCCCTGCGCCAACGCGTGCTGCGCAATATGTCCGAGCTCAGTCTGGAAACCACCCTGTTCAATGAAACCCTGTCGATGCCAGTGGCAATAGCACCTGTCGGCTTGTGCGGCATGTTCGCTCGCCGTGGCGAGGTTCAAGCGGCACGCGCAGCCGATGCCAAAGGCATTCCGTTTACCCTGTCGACCGTGTCGGTATGCCCGATCGAAGAAGTCGCCCCGGCGATCAATCGGCCCATGTGGTTCCAGCTGTATGTGTTGAAAGACCGCGGCTTTATGAAAAACGCCCTTGAGCGCGCCAAGGCGGCCGGTGTGACCACGCTGGTGTTTACCGTCGATATGCCAACGCCAGGCGCCCGCTACCGTGACGCACACTCCGGCATGAGCGGCCCGAATGCAGCGGCACGGCGCATGCTGCAAGCCGTGACCCACCCGTCATGGGCTTTGGACGTTGGCTTGCTGGGGCGTCCGCATGATTTGGGCAATATCTCGACGTATCGCGGCAACCCAACCGGACTGGCCGACTACATCGGCTGGCTGGCGAACAACTTCGACCCATCGATTTCATGGAAAGATCTGGAGTGGATTCGTGATTTCTGGGACGGCCCGATGATCATCAAGGGTATCCTCGATCCGGAAGACGCCAAGGATGCGGTCAAATTTGGCGCCGACGGCATCGTTGTCTCCAACCACGGCGGGCGTCAGCTCGATGGTGTGTTGTCCAGTGCTCGTGCGCTGCCAGCCATTGCCGACGCGGTCAAGGGCGATCTGAAAATCCTCGCTGACTCGGGCATCCGCAATGGCCTCGATGTAGTGCGCATGGTCGCCCTGGGCGCTGACTGCGTAATGCTCGGCCGCGCATTCCTGTACGCGCTGTCGGTAGCTGGTGAAGCAGGCGTACGCAACTTGCTCGACTTGATCGAAAAAGAAATGCGCGTGGCAATGGTGCTGACTGGCGCTAAATCCATCAACGAGATCAGTGCCGAGTCACTGGTTCGCGAACTAGGCCGCTAAACCTAGCCATAACTAAAAAGCGGAGCAATGCGGTTGCCAACAACCCCATTGCTATCGCTTGAATACCGCTCAACTACCGATGATTTACGGAGCTCGCATGAGCCTGCCTGCTGCATTCTTGACTGAAGTTAAACGCCTGATTCCGGCCAAGCGCCTGTTTGATGACCCGTTGTCGACGCTGGCATTTGGCACGGACGCCAGTTTCTACCGGCTTGTCCCCAAGCTGGTGGTTCGCGTTGAATCAGAGGCAGAAGTCGTCGGCCTTTTGAAGTGTGCCGCCGCGCACCAAGTGGCGGTGACATTCCGTGCAGCGGGCACCAGCCTTTCTGGCCAGGCCCTTAGCGACTCGGTACTGATCGTATTGGGTGACAACTGGAACGCACGCGAGGTACGTCAACAAGGGGCGCAGATTCGCCTGCAACCCGGTGTCATCGGTGCCCAGGCGAATGTGGCTCTTGCCCCATTCCAGCGCAAGATCGGCCCAGATCCCGCTTCAATCAATGCCTGCAAGATCGGAGGCATAGTCGCCAACAACGCCAGCGGCATGTGCTGCGGCACGGCGCAAAATAGCTATCACACACTCGCCGGTATTCGCCTGGTCCTGGCTGACGGCAGCGTGCTGGACAGCGAAGACAGCGCCAGCGTTGCCAACTTTGAACAAAGCCATGCTGAGCTGCTTGCCCAGCTTAAAGCGCTAGGCCAACAAACCCGCGCCAATACCGAACTGGCGGCAAAGATCCGCCACAAGTACCGGTTGAAAAACACCACCGGCCTGTCACTCAATGCACTGGTCGATTTCGATCAGCCATTGGATATCCTCAGCCACCTGATGGTCGGCTCGGAAGGCACGCTGGGGTTCATCAGTTCGGTCACTTACGACACGGTGCCGGATCATCCGCACAAAGCCAGCGCCTTGATCGTATTCCCGGATGTCGAGACCTGCTGCCGCGCAGTCACCGTACTGAAAAGCCAGCCGGTATCGGCGGTCGAGCTGCTTGATCGCCGCAGCTTGCGCTCGGTCGAGAATCAAAAAGGCATGCCAGAGTGGGTCAAGGCGCTATCCGCCAACGCTTGCGCATTATTGATTGAGGCGCGCGCTGCCGGAGACAGCTTGCTGGCCGAACAACTGGGCCAGATCAGCGCCTCGATCAGCCAGTTCCCGGTCGAGAAACAGGTCGACTTCAGCAGCGATCCACTGGTCTACAACCAGCTGTGGAAGATCCGCAAAGACACCTTCCCTGCCGTGGGCGCGGTCCGCGAGACGGGCACCACGGTCATCATCGAGGACGTCACCTTTCCGGTCGAGCAGCTCGCCGAAGGAGTCAATCGCCTGCTTGAGTTGTTCGACAAGCACGCGTATTCCGAAGCCATTATTTTTGGCCATGCACTCGAAGGCAATCTGCATTTCGTTTTCACCCAAGCCTTTGACTCACCCGAGCAAGTGGCTCGCTACGAAGCCTTTATGCAAGACGTTGCCCAATTGGTGGCGGTGGAATTCGGCGGCTCGCTCAAGGCTGAACACGGCACCGGCCGTAACATGGCGCCGTTCGTTGAGTTGGAATGGGGCCGCGATGCTCATCAGTTGATGTGGCAAATCAAGCGCCTGCTCGACCCACAAGGCATCCTCAACCCAGACGTCGTGCTCAGCACTGACCCGCAGATTCACCTGAAGAATCTGAAACCACTGCCCGCTGCCGATGAAATAATCGATAAATGCATCGAGTGCGGTTTCTGCGAACCGGTTTGCCCCTCAAAAGGCCTGACCTTAAGCCCGCGCCAGCGCATTGTTATCTGGCGTGATATCCAAGCCAAAAAACGCGCAGGCGTTGATACCACGGCGCTTGAGCGCGATTATCACTATCAAGGCATCGACACCTGCGCAGCGACAGGCTTGTGCGCGCAACGTTGCCCTGTCGGCATCAATACGGGTGACCTTGTGCGTAAGCTGCGCGCCAAAGAGGCAACCCATACTCGCACCGCAAATTGGCTTGCCGATCACTTCGAAACGGCGCTCAATGGCACGCGTGCCACGCTGACGTTGGCCAACGGAGTACGCAAGTTTCTCGGCGCACCGCGCCTGCAAAGTCTCTCCGCCAGCTTGAGCCGCGTATCCAAACAACGGATTCCGCAGTGGACGCCAGCCATGCCTCAAGCGGTACGCCCCATACGCGTGCACCAGCCAACCACCGACGCGCGCCCCCGTGTGGTCTATCTGGCTGCCTGCGTATCACGGGCCATGGGCCCGGCATTCAGTGACAGCGAACAAATGCCGCTGATCGACAAGACCCGCAGCCTGCTGGAAAAAGCTGGCTATCAGGTTGTGTTCCCCGACGCCCAGGAAAACCTCTGCTGTGGCCAGCCATTTGCCTCCAAAGGCTACGCAGAGCAAGCCGAGCGTAAGCGTACCGAGTTGGTCAATGCATTGCTTGAAGCCAGCCGTGGCGGACTTGACCCAATTTACTGCGACACCAGCCCTTGCACCTTGCGCCTGATCCAGGACGGCATCGACCCTCGGCTCAAGCTGCATGACCCGGTCAAATTCATCCGCGAGCATTTGCTTGATCGCTTGGAAATAACCCCGCAAGACAAGCCCATTGCCTTGCATGTCACCTGCAGCACCCAGCACCTGGGCGAGGCTCAAGGCTTGATCGACATCGCCAGGCGCTGCTCGAACCAAGTGGTGATTCCAGAAGGCATTCATTGCTGCGGTTTTGCCGGTGACAAAGGTTTTACAACACCGGAGCTCAACAGCCATTCGCTGCGTGATTTGAAAGACGCGGTACAGATCTGCGATGAAGGTATTTCGACCAGCCGCACCTGCGAGATTGGCTTGAGCCACCACGCAGGAATCGACTATCACGGCCTGGTCTACTTGGTTGACCGAGTCTCGCGACCACGGGCAATTTGAGCCATTGCTGCACACCTTCCTGACGCGGGGTGTGCAGGGTTTATTCGGCGAATTGTTGGCAAAAGCTGGCGAACCTGACACTTGAAAAAATCTGAACTTTCAATCGGCGCGCGGGGTCATTTTCTGTGAGCGCTTTAAAATGGCTTGAGAAACCCGCAGATGCGACTCACGACAATGAGTCAGCTCGCGAGATCTACCATTGAAAAGGATGACTATTATGAAACGTATTTCAGCTTTTATTATCGCAGCCGCTCTGACAGCACCTGCATTTGCAGCAGATGACCTGTGTGACGTTAACCTGCAAAAACTTGCGGACAACTCCGCCGTCATCAGCACCTTGGGCAGCCCGCTGAAAGAGCAGGTCGAGTCGCATTTGAAAGCAGCCAAGGAAGCCCAGGCTGCTGGCGATTTGAAAGAATGCGGTAGCCATGCGGAACAAGCACTGCAGATGCTCAAAGGCCCCAACGGTGACTCAAACACCGACGCAGGCTAAGCACGCCCAACGACAGGTGGCTGATCCTCCCGCCGCCAACGTTATAAAGCCAGCTTGAATGCTGGCTTTTTTATGCCCGCTTCAAAGACCTTGCACAGCTGCAGCGCCCAGCCTCATAGCGCTCATAAACGAGCGGCCTGATTGACAACATCTAGCGATGACAACAGCAAGCGGCGCAAGGTTTTGAGCTCGACCGGCTTAGCCATGCAAGCCCTGGCACCCAGCACCCGCGCCTGCGCAAACAGCTGCTCATCTGACTGCCCACTCATCACAATGATGGGCAAGCCAGTGAACGCCGGATTACCGTGGATATTGCCGAGCAACTTCAAGCCCTCGCTTGGCGTTGGTAAATCGAGGTCCAACAACAGCAGGCTTGGCAGCTCTTCATCCAGCGCAGCCCAGGCCTGCTGGGCACTGTTGGCGCCACGCACATTGGCCAATCCCTGCAGGACATCATTGGCCAGCTGCACCGTGACCAAGTTGTTGTCCACACAGAGCACCAGCGGTATTTGCGGCGCAAGCGAGCTGTCATCCAGGCTCTCGCTCGGTTGCCCGGCGCTCTGTAGATCAATCCAGAAGCAACTTCCCTGCCCCACTTCACTGGTGACGCCGATCTCGCCCCCCATCAAATGAGCAAGCTCACGGCAGAGCACCAACCCTATTCCGGTACCCGGGATGTTCGAGCTCTCACGACCGAGTCGCTGAAAGGGTTCGAACAGTTGCTTGATCTGCTCCTCACTCAGCCCGTCACCACTGTCACAAACCCACAACCGTACGGAGTCGGAACGCACCTCGCAACCAAGCCTGATGCTGCCTGGCGGGGCACTGTATTTGATCGCGTTAGACAAAAAGTTGAGCAGCACTTGCCGAACTCTTCGCGCATCCGCGTATATGTACAACGACACATCCCTGCTGATGCCCACATCGATATCCAACTCTCGACGCAGGGCTTCGGGCTGAAGCAATTCAGCGCAACCGTATAACAGGGCAGAAACGTCGACAGCCTCCATGCGCAATTGCTGGGTGCGACTTTCAATGCTCGACAGATCAAGGATGTCATCAACCAATGAGGTCAGGTGCCGGCTGGCATTGACAATTTCCTGCGCGTAATCAGCCTCTTGCTGGCGGTCTGGCTTATCCTGGGTATCGAGCTCAATCAGCTGGGCAAAGCCCTGAATTGCATTGAGCGGGGTACGCAATTCATGGCTCATGCTCGACAGGAAGCGGCTCTTGGCCTGGCTGGCAGATTGCGCCTCCAATGTGGCGCTACGCAGCTCTTCCTGGGCCAGCTTGAGCCGCGTGACATCAACATAAGTACCGGCGATACGCATGGCGTGACCTTGCTCGTTACGCTCCAATACCTTACCGCGACTGAGCAACCAGACGTAGTTACCCTGCGCGTCGGCATAACGGTACTCCGCCTCGAAATGTTCTTGATCACTCTGGGAAAACCGCTCGCGTAAATGGCGCAGGCGCTCAACATCATTAGGATGCATGTGCTGATTGAAATCATTAAAGGTGACCACTTGAGCGGGTAGCCCGAAACGCTTGCGAAACCGCTCGCTGATCCTGATCGTCAGCATCTGCCTGTCTACTTCCCACAAGCTCTCGGTCGTGCTCTCAAGCACTAGCTGCAATATGCCTTGGGCTTCCTGGCGCTTGATCTCACTTGCCTGTAGTTGCTCGGCAGTCTGCAGCACCGCAGTTGAAATGGATTCCAGCTCGTTGATTTCGCTGTGCACCGCTTGCAGCTTGTATTGTCCACCACCGAGTTGGCGCAACATTCCCACAATTGCATCTATCGGATTAAGCAACAAAGCGCTCAACCGCTTGGAACGCAGCCACATCCAGCCAAAAAATAACAAGTAGAACAGCAGCAAGCCGATGATCATCAGGTAGCCGATACTCTGGTAGTGACTGGCGATGCGATTGGTCTCGCGGAAAATATTGACCTCGTCCACCACCAGCAACAGCTTCCAACCCGTTTGCTTGACCTCGCTCCAGGCAACTAGCTGCTTTCGGCCATTTAAATAGGTCTCGGTAACCGAGCTATCCCCCTGCTCCATGGCTGCCAGCAGCGATTGCATATCTTTACGGCCAGCCAAGCTGAAACGCTTGGGTTTCAAGACCTCAGCATTGACCGCACCGTTGTAGGACGCCTCGGTAAGCTCCTCCAGGCCAAAATCCTGTTCACCTGCCTTAGGCAGCGCCATAATGGTGTTCTGTGGCCCGATAAGCACGGAATAGCCACTCCAGGGCACAATCAAATCGCTGACTTCCTCGATCAACTCACTGACCGTGACATCGAGCCCAGCTACCCCTTCAAGAAAATCGCCGCGATACACCGGCGCAATCGCCGACATCACCCAACCCTGGCCAGCTGGATCGAGATAAATATCGGTCCACACCGTCTTGCGCTGCGGATTGTGCTCAGCGTCAGCCTTGTAATAGAAGTTGAACTTGGTCATGTCGAAGTTGCGCGGATATTGCGCAAGCGTATCGATTGAGGGGTAAATCCGGTTGTAGCTGTCCCAGCTATTGAAATAGGCCGCCGCTACAGTCGGGTTCGCCGCATGGATGGAGCGCAAGAGCGGATCAATCTGGGCCAGTCGCAAGACCTTGTCGTGATCTTGCTGCGCCAAAGGGGTCAAGTTCGAGTAAAACGACGCCGCACGGTTTTTAACCGCCTCGGAATAATAAATACCTTCAGGGGTCGTCCTGTAGCGATTTAGCTCAAGGGCGTCCGGCTTGAAATCCTTGTCCTGCAGCGCCTGCAGAGTCGCATCACGTAGCAATTCAACCTGAACCTGCACGCCCCTCAAACGGCTCTCGATCACCTGCCGCTCACGGTCAACAGAGGTCGACAGCTGGCTGAGCGCATTTTCACGCAGGTAACCCATCTGCGCTTCACGTATTGCCGAATTGCTTAGCATGTAGACAGCAATTAACACGCACTCGACCAGCACCAGCGGAATCAGCGAGCTCTGTACAAATGCCCGCCATATCCATTGGCGCAGCGGATAGGGCGATACCCGTGATGACATACCCTTGCCTCTTCCCAAAGACCCAATTGCTAGCAGCCGCCATCATACATGCATCAGGCCGGGCCACTCAGCAATCGAGTATTGGCGGTCGACGCACACAGGGGCTTTGTCGTACACTAGAGCGGTCTTAGAGACGCACCACCGTTTGGGGCCGATTAGGATTCGACGCCGGTAGCGAAACTCGAGGGGCATGCCGAGTGGGTAACAGAACTCGTAAATCCACTGTTGCAAACTTTATAATTGCCAATGATGACAATTACGGTGCTCAACTAGCTGCGTAAGCAGCCTAGTCGCACTTCTGGTAGCTTCGGCTCCAGCAATCATTAGGGGATGTCTGTAAACCCGAAATGATTGTCATATAGAACAGAATCGCCGCGTAGTACGTTGTGGACGAAGTGGCTAAAACTTACACAACTCGCCCAAAGCACCCTGCCCGTCGGGCGGCCAAGGGTTAACTTAATAGACACGGCTAAGCATGTAGAACCGACAGCGGAGAACTGGCGGACGGGGGTTCAAATCCCCCCGGCTCCACCATTTGCAACACGATAAGCCCTTGAATTTCTTAGTGATTTTCAGGGGCTTTTTGCTTTTCGGCTAAGCAGTGTCGAAAAAGTGTCGATTTTTTTCCAATCACCTATGTTTGGGATTAGGCAGTGGCCGCACATGAATGACAAAGAACTAAAGGCACACAAATCACATGCTGGAACACTGGCACTCATCACATTGATTGTCGGAGCCATCGTCTTTTATTGGATATACGAAGCAATCATGGCTCAGATTAGAAGCCGTGACACTCGGGAGACGGTTAGCATGCTTCTATGCATACCGGGTTTCTTTTACTTCTTAGCGTGGGGACCACTACAAGATTGGTATCTTTCCAAGCTGTGTGAGCTAAGTGAGAGGGCCAAGCCTAGTAGCCTCGAATAGATGCTCAGGAGCCAAGTGTGCATAGCGCATGGTCATAGCCAAGCTGGAGTGACCAAGAATTTTCTGCAGGGTAAGAATGTTGCCGCCGTTCTGGATGAAGTGGCTGGCGAAGGTATGGCGCAGAGAATGGGCGGCCTGCCCTGCGGAAGTTTGATTGAAGTTCTCGCCACAGCACGCCTAAACGAAGTGATGGACGAGTTGGGTTGTCCATGTTGCTTCCAATGACGGACGATCTTGGCTTCTAGCTCTTTGGTGATTGGCACAGAGCGAACCTTACGAGACTTCAGCATGAGTTCTCAATGATGGGGCTAGGAGCCACCAACAAAAATCAAACTGCTGAGCTATCCGATTTTAAATACGTCTTTGCCCACTCACGGTAGTGTTCAGAATATGTATATTTCGATATCAGTTCAGGCAGTGGGATATCTGCACCTTGCATGCCGCTCTGCTCTCGCAATGCGTCATAACTCGCTTTAATGGCTGCAAAAAACGGCGCATGTCCATTGACCACAACCCGTACATTAGCCGCACTGAGCTTTTCAACATCGCTCAATGCTGGGTTGCCGTAATTAATCAGCATGATCGGTACGCAAAGGTGCGAGGTGAGTGATTGCAAATGCGTAAAGTCTTTAACACCGACAAGACAAATCGCATCAGCTCCTGCCTTTTGATAGGCCGTTGTACGTGCAATGGAATCTTCCAGACTGGTAACAGACACATTGGTCCTAGCAATGATGCAAAGAGCATCATCTGTCCGGGCGAAACGTGCAGCGTAAATTTTGCTTGCAGCTTCTTCGGCGCCGATAAGCGCGTACGATTGCTCGCCATACTTGGCCGGTAGGAGTGTGTCTTCCAACGTTATAGCGGCAACACCGGCTTTCTGAAGCTCTGTTACCGTTCGCATTACGTTGAGTGCATTGCCAAACCCATGATCAGCATCGCCGATGATTGGGATTTGGCTCGTACGTCCGACTCGAGTTACCTGTTCTGCGTATTCATCAAGAGTAAGCAATGAAATATCCGGGGCGCCCAACACTTGCATCGAGGCGACGGAACCACCCTGAATACCAACCTCAAAGCCAAGATCTGCAGCCATACGCGCCGAGATAGGATCAAACACTGAGGCAGCAAATTTACACACGCTGCCTTTAAGCAAAGCAGAAAACGCCTTGCGCAGCTCATGGTGAGTTCGCTCAATCATTTTTTGGCTCCATCAAACAATACATCCAAGTCATTCATGGGCTCGTTAGGCGCTGAACGAGCCGTACAAATGTCGACCGGTCACCGCCAGCATTGCAGCGACATGACCGGTAGACCTCTGGGTTACTTTTGCGTCAGCAAGCTTCTTTGAGTCGCCTTCTCTTGTTGCATTGCAGCGATCTCACGTTCACAGGCTTCGATATCAAAGGAGTTGTCCCATTTGGCAATTGCGATGGTGCCAATACCGTTCCCAATCAGGTTGGTCACTGCCCGCGCCTCATTGAGGAATCGGTCGATGCCCAAGAGCAACACCAGACCCACCAGAGGAATGGAGTGGATGGTCGTAAGCGTTGCAGCAAGCGTTACGAAACCTGCACCCGCCACACCAGCAGAGCCTTTGGAGGTGAGCAGGAATACGCCTAACAGAATCATCTGATCCACAAAGGTGAGCGGCGTATTGGTGGCCTGGGCTATGAAGATGGCAGCCATGGTTAGATAGATGCAGGTGCCGTCGGCATTGAAGGTGTAGCCGGTTGGCAGCACCATTCCCACAACCGACTTTTTGCAGCCGAGCTTTTCAAGCTTGACCATCATTCGTGGTAGCACAGCTTCGGTCGAACAGGTGCCAAGCGTGATGAGAATTTCATCTTTGAAATAGCGCAAAAATTGCAGCAGAGGCATGCCTGACCAGCGGGCAACTGTGCCCAGCACTATCACAATGAAAACCAACGTCGTGAGGTAGAGCGCTACCAGCAACTGGCCGAGCGAAAGCAAAGTGCCAATCCCGTATTTACCGATAGTGAACGCCATACCTGCGCCAGCCCCAATCGGCGCCAGACGCATCACCATTGCCACAACCTTGAACAGCCCTTGCAGGAACAAATCGATGGTGTTGATCAAAGGCTTGCTGGTCTCACCCATTTGGACCAGGGCAACCCCCATCAGGACTGACAGCAGTATCACCTGAAGCATGACGCCATTCGAGAACGCGCCCACGAATGTGTGCGGGATAATGTTTAGGAAGAAATCAACAGCGCCACCCTGCTCACTTGCGACTTGGGTGTATTTGCTAACAGCACTGCCATCAAGGCTGCCAACGTTGATATTCATGCCAACACCCGGCTTGACGATGTTGACCACGATGAGGCCGATAACCAGGGCGATTGTTGAAAGAACTTCAAAGTAAATCAGCGCTTTTACGCCAATCCGGCCGACTTCTTTGATACTGCCCATCTTGGCAATACCTACAACGACCGTACCGAAAATAATCGGTGCCAAAAGCATTTTAATCAGCTTGATGAAGCCATCAGCGAAAGGTTGGAGCTTGGCTCCGAAATCAGGCACGAAGTAACCAATTGCGGCACCGATAACAATGCCGATTAATACTTGCATATAGAGCTGGCTGAACCAGCGGGGCTTGGAGTTTTCCACGTATCCACCTCATTTTATTTTTGTGATTGGCATGTGGCATGGCGTCAAAAGGTAACGCCCGGGGCTGCGGCCTCCCTCGAGGAGACCGCAAATAGAAGGTGATCAGCCTTCGCCCAACTCACGCATGACTGCGTACAAGGCAGACTTGGCTTCGAAGCCCACGCCCGGGATATCAGGCAGACCAACATAGCTATTTTCTACGCGGATACCGTCAGCAAAGCCGCCGAAAGGCTGGAATACATCCGGGTACGACTCGTTGCCACCCAGGTGCAGACCTGCTGCGATGTTCAGGGACATTTGGTGACCACCGTGCGGGACTACGCGACGCGAAGACCAACCCATTTCGTCCATGACCTTTAAGGTACGCATGTACTCCACAAGGCCGTAAGACAATGCACAGTCGAACTGCAGGTAATCGCGATCAGGGCGCATACCACCGTGACGCAGCAAGTTGCGCGCATCCTGATGAGAGAACAGGTTTTCACCGGTAGCCATCGGCAGTTCATAGTGATTAGCCAGTTCAGCCTGCAGCGCGTAGTCCAGCGGATCGCCAATCTCTTCGTACCAGAAGAGGTTGTACTTTTTGATGGCTTCGGCGTAGGCAATTCCTGTCTGCAGGTCGAAACGGCCGTTGGCATCGACCGCGAGGCGACGACCGTCCCCAACCACTTCAAGTACCGCTTCGATGCGGCGGATATCTTCATCCAGCGGCACTGCACCAATTTTCATTTTGACGACGTCGTAACCACGATCCAGGTAGCTCTGCATTTCTGCCTTGAGCTTAGATTGGTCTTTGCCGGGGTAGTAATAACCGCCCGCTGCGTAGACCCAAACCTTGTCATCTGCCACGCCGTTACGGTAACGGTCAGCCAATAGACGGTAGAGGGGCTTGCCCTCAATCTTGGCCACAGCATCCCATACAGCCATGTCGATGGTGCCAACTGCGACTGAGCGCTCGCCATGCCCACCTGGTTTTTCGTTGGTCATCAGGGTTTTCCAGATGGCGAAAGGATCCAGGTTGTTGTTCTCATGATCGATGAGACTTTCTGGGTCAGCTTCGGTGATACGCGCCAGGAAACGATCACGCATGAGTGCGCCTTGACCATAACGGCCATTGGAGTTGAAACCATAACCAATGACCGGTTTGCCATCGCGAATAACATCGGTGATAACAGCGACAACCGAACAGGTCATTTTGGAGAAATCGATGTAGGCGTTAGCAATTGGCGAGGCAATGGAAACTGTTTTTTCGCGGATGTCTACGATACGCATGACGGGCTCCTCTTGTTGTAGATAGCCCAACATTATTCTTTGCGATGAAGCCCGCCCAATGCTATTAATGCCCCACCCTATGCAAAAGAGGCATACCCCTTGGAACTCGTCTGGCTGGAAGACTTATCAGCGCTTGCGGAGTACGGCAGCTTTGTTCGTGCGGCTGAAGCACGGCACGTTACTCAGCCCGCATTCAGCCGTAGAGTGCGCGCCCTAGAGAATTGGATGGGGGTACAGCTGTTCATCCGCACCCATCAAGGAGCGACATTGACCGAAGCGGGAAGGCAAATTTTGCCAAGTGCTCAGGAGGCTGCAAGACGCTTGTATCGGATGCGTACTGAAGCCCAGGAAATTGCGGGCATGACCGCTAAAACACTGAACTTTGCAGCGACACACTCCCTGTCGTTTACATTTTTCCCAAGCTGGCTCAGGAACACCGAAAACGGGGCACCCATCGAGGCGGTACAGCTTCATTCAGGCAGCATGGCTGTTTGTGAGCAAATGCTGATACACGGCCAAATCCAATTTATGCTTTCTCATCGCCACCCCGATGTTCCGCCATTACTGGCACCGGATCAGTTCACCAGCAAGAAGGTGGGTGAAGATGTACTTGTTCCTCTGGCGTGCGCGTCCGCCAGCTTCGGCACATCAGCGGCGGCTTTGCCATATCTTGCTTACACCCATGAGTCCGGGCTGGGCCGCATCGTCGCTCACAGGCTCCATGGCAAAGCAGATTATCTTCACCTGAAACCACTTTTCAGTAGCCACCTAGCAGCGGTGCTGATGTCTATGGCTTTAGAGGGTAAGGGGGTTGCCTGGTTACCTAGGAGCCTCACCGAACAGGAAGTGGCAGATAAACGACTGGTCAGAGCGCTCGACGATAGTTGGGATATCCCGCTAGAGATTCACCTGACGCGCCCTGTGGCACCGCTCAGCCCTTCTGCCGAAGAATTCTGGGCCAGACTCGGAGGCCAAGCAGTATCTGGATAATGCTGTGCCCTCATTTGATGCCCAAGCGCGAGCTGCATCCCCGCGCCTTTGCGCTTCTTCGAGTAGGCTGGCACTCAAAAGCGTCGAGTACTCACTAATTCGTCTAAGACCCTCGTGGTGATGCGAAACGGTATCGACATATGATCTTCACCCTTCTCGATTTCAAAGTCGCTGCGCAATCCGTACTGCGACAGATCTTCCAAACGCAGTTGCAGAGAGCGCGCATCTTGGATCGCTTGCGGCAAGTCGCGTTCGGCCATGATTAGTTTCAAACTGCTGTGGGTTAGATCCAGTTTTCCGGCATGCGCCTGCTTGGTGAATGTGCGTTCAGGCTCAAGCAAGTAACGGTCACGCCACCACAGGCTCGGGCTCACTGCCACTATGTGCTGGAACAGCGCCGGTCGAGTGAATAATGCGTAGACACCGAACATTCCACCAAAAGAATGCCCAACCAGGCTGCGCTGGTCTTGATCGACCTTGAATGTCTCGGAAACCCTTGGCATCAGACGTTTCTGGATAAAATCAAGAAATAGATCTTGGCCGCCTTGTGCAGGTGTGTTGCGCTCCTTGGGTTGCGGTGGCGAGTGATCGAAGGCGCGCCGTTCAAAATCCAATGGCGTTTCGCTTGGGTAGCCGATGGCGACCACAATCGAACTCTGCAAACGTTTTTGAGCACGCTTGGCCGCATGGAACGCGGGAAAGTATGCATTGCCATCCAATAGATAGATCACCGGATAACCACCGGTATAGGGTACCTCGCCTTCCGGCAAGCTAATCATGATGCGGTATTCGCGCCCCTCTGCACTCGTCATCAACCACTGCTCGGTACCATCTAGAGCGACGGGTTCGGCTTGGGCGGTGCCAAGCAGCAATGCTCCTAGTGTCAGTGCTGCCGCGCGTAGCCAGTTCAAAGCGATCACCAGCTATAGCTCAAGCTGGTGACCACACTGCGGCCCTCGCCCCGGTAGCAATAACCGTCTTGGCAGTTAATGTATTGCTTGTCCGTCAGGTTGCGGGCGTTCAAGGCCAGACGTACACCGTCCATGCTGGCACTGAAGTCGTAGTGCACGCCAGCATCGAACAGGGTGTAGTCATCGTTCTTTATTGTGTTCATATCGTCGCCATATTCGCTGCCGGTGTAACGGGCACCAGCACCGAAGCCCAAGCCGACCTCCAGCTTGTAATCCAACCACAGCGAGGCTAGATGGCGAGGCACATCTTTCGGGTCCTTGCCCTTGTTGCCATCGTTGCTCTTGGTCACCTCTGGGTCGTTATAGCTGTAGCTGGCGGTCATGTGCAGGCGCTCACTGAGGTCTGCCACAGCCTCTAACTCTAAGCCACGCGACACCTGTTCCCCAGTTTGCACGCTGTTAAGCGGATCATAGGGATCACGGGTGGTCACGTTTTCTTGAGTCAAGTGATAGAGCGAGGCGGTATACATCGCGCTGCTGCCGGGCGGCTGGAACTTGATACCAACTTCGTATTGCTTACCCTCAGTTGGTTTGAAGGCAGCGCCGCTGGAGTTGGTACCACTTTGCGGAAGGAAGGACTCAGCGTAGCTGGCGTAAGGCGCCAAACCGTTGTCAAACAGATACAGCGCGCCAAACTGGTAAGTGGTCGCAGAATCGCTGGTTTTACTGTTGGAGTTGCTCAAATTATCGTTATTACGGGCGTGCGCCCAGTCACGACGCAACCCAGCAGACAAGCGCCAGCGGTCAAGCTCGATCTGGTCCTGCAGGTACAGGCCGCTGCGTTGGTTCATGCTGTCCTGATCGGCCAAGGCACCAGTCGGTTTGCTTACCGGTTGGTGGTAATCCGGTGCGTTCATATCAATGGACGGCGCTGGCCCACTGGCATACAACACTGAGCTGTCGAACCATGCGTAATCCCAACCGGTCAGCAGGGTGTGTTGCAGATCGCCCGTGGCGAAGCGGCTGACCAGTCGCGTATCTGTAGTGACCGAGTCCATGTTCTCGTACACACCCACCGCATAACGATCCATCACACCGTTATTGATGGTACCGTCAGGCTGCAGATACTGGTTAGTCGTATCCAGTTGGCCGTAGCGCAGGTTCTGTTGCAGGCTGAAGGTGTCGTTGAAGGCGTGTTCGAACTCATAGCCGAAGGTCCATTGGCGCTGTTCGAGCTTGTCGAAGTATTCATCGCCCTGCCAAAAATCCGTGAGGTGGTCGCCGTTCTGGTAGAGCATCGGTGAAGCCGCCGTTTCGCGCTCCTGATACTGGGCCAGTAGAGTCAGGCTAGTATCGGGGTCGATCTTCCAGCTCAACGAAGGCGCCAACATGCGCACATCATTATTCAGTTGCTCTATATAGGTTTCTGCGTCGCGGTATACGCCCACAGTGCGGAACAACAGATCGCCCTCTTCATCCAGCTGACCACCGATATCGAACTGGCCCTGCTGGTGCTCGTCATTACCAGCCTGTATCTCGACTTGGTTCTTCGCCAGCAGGCTTGGACGCTTGCTCACCCGATTGACCATGCCGCCTGGGCTTATCTGTCCGTAAAGCACAGAAGCCGGGCCTTTGAGTACTTCGATGCGCTCCAGCGCATAGGCCTCGGTGCCGTAGATTGACAACCAGCCGTTATAGGGCTGGCGCAGGCCGTCAAGGAAGTCGGAGGACATGGTGGTATCAAAACCGCGCACACTGATCGTGTCAAAACGCGGATCCAGCCCAGAACTACCAGTCCGTACACCCGCGCTGTAGGCTACAGCGTCCTCTACCCGATTAACCTTGCGGTCGGCAATTTGCTCGGAGGTCACTACGCTAATGCTCTGCGCGGTCTCTAAAATTGGCTTGTCGGTCTTAGTTGCAGTACTGGCATTGCTCGCGTAATAGCCCGGAACCGGGGCAAAAGCACTCTGCGTGCTAGCACCATAAGTGGTGGTTGGCTCGAGTTGATAGCTTGCCTCTGTCGAGTCTTTAACAACCACATACCCGGAAAGCGTTTTCTGCGCGACCAATCCGCTGCCACCCAGCAACTCCGCCAGCCCGCTTTCTATGGACCCTCCGCCCGATAAACCCGGACTACTGAGCCCGCGTACCACATCAGGAGAATACGAAAGCGTAATCCCGGCGCGGTCGGCGAACAGGTTGAGTGCCTGCTCTAGCGGTCCGGGAGGAATGCTCGGAGAAACCGAGGAAGGAGCCGGTGAGACAGCCTGAACCGAGAGGCTTGCCGTGCCACCCATCAAGGCCAGCGCAATGCAAATCGCGCGTGGCAACGTAAAGCGTTGAGGTTGAAACGGCAAGGAGCTGGCAGAACGCATGTCGGAATCCATTGAGTGAGTGTTCTGCTCTAACCGGATGAAACGAAAAAGTCCGACAAACTTTTTACGCAGTCGCAACCATGCGCACCCACCAACGCGTGCGCTCAACGATTTTTACTGGTAACAGGTGGGTGATGTTGTGCAGCATTACTTCGGGTTGATCTATGTGAAAAACCCCAGAAAGACGCAGGCTGGCTACATCGCTATCGCAGCCGAGCCACCCCTGACGGTAGCGCCCAGCTTCAGCCAAGAAGGCATCCAAGCGTATATCGTTGACTATCAACAGGCCGCGCGCCCAGGCAAAAGGGTCGAGTGGACTGTTAGCCAGCGGCGTTATCTTCTCAGCCGACACGCTCACGCCTTCCCCTGCTTGAAGCTGCAGCTGCTCAACCTTAGAGGTGATGAGCAGCTGGCCACTCTGCACACGGATTTCGCTGTAACCGTCGCGCTCACGCATTAGCACTCGCGCCTGCCGTGCACTGCACTGGGCGAACCGGCAGCGTGCTTGCCATTGCGCGCCATCAACCAGCACTTCACCGGCATGCAGCACCAACTCACGCCCCTGCACGTCTACCGAACTTTCGGTATTGAGCAACACCTCAGTATCCGCGCCCAGCGTTAACAGTCGGCGCTCACCAATGGCCGTAGTAAAGTCTGCACGCCAGGCACCAGGAGGCTTGGTGATCAGTAGCGCTGAACCGCCAACTGCGAAACCGAGGCCAAGAAGCTTCAGGGTACGACGCCGGCTAAGATCTGTTTCCGCGCGCTGCAATATGGAAATGCTATGTGCTGATTCGGGCAAGTGATTGCCTTGGAACAGCCCACTCATGCGCTGCAAGCGTTGCCAGACAATTTGATGTTCTGCGTCTTGGCGCAGCCATTCGTGCAGTTGTTGCTGCAACTCGGCATTACCGGCATTGGCCCATAAACGCATCTGCCACTCCACGGCCTCACGCACAATATCCTGTGAATGCTGCTCGTTGAGCTTGCTCACTGCATATCCTCGACATACAAGTGATAACAATGCACCAGCGCGCTCGCGACATGACGCTCCACGGTGCGGCTGGAAACACCCAGTTCCAGCGCAACTTGCTGATAATTCAAGCCACCGAGCTGGTACAAAAGAAAGGCTTCGCGGACAGCAGGTTTCAGGCCGTCAAGCAACTGCGAGATGCGCTCCAAACACTGAAGGGCCTCGTAACGAACCTCTGGTGAGGGGTGGCTCGGGGTTGGCAACTGCGCTATTGCATCGAGATAGGAGCGCTCCAACACATCACGACGCCAGTGATCAATCATCAAGCCGCGGGCAATACGCGCCAACAAGGCACGAGGCGCGCTATCACTGACAGGCTGCTGGCGCAGTAGCAAACGCACAAAGGTATCTTGGGCAATATCTGCAGCCTGATGAGAGCAACCAGCCGAGCGTCGTAACCAACTGTGAAGCCAGCCGTGATGCGTGCAGTACAGGACGTCGATAGGGATGGTTGAATCTGCATCAGGTTGCGACATGGCACACTCCGGGCCGATAAGGGGACAGTCCATGAGTGAGCATGGCGAATACGCGCACATTATTCGATAATAATTCTCATTACAATTATTACTAGCAATGCGCTTACAAGATATTTGCCTCACGCTTGATTTTCTAGCGACCGGATAACTCAAACCGGGCTAACACCATCAATATCTCCAGGCACAGGGATCATCGTTTGTATCGGAACCGAACGCCTGGTGAGCTGGCACGACCGGATGCCTTAGTAGCGCAAAGTCCGTGTCGATTTCTAGCGAGTAGCGACCGATCGTTTAGGACGATCACGGTAGCAGTCGATTCTCTAGTGCGAGATGAAGTTCGACTTCCCAACTCGGGTCGCCAGCACCGGCTTGTGCGGATGGTGCTTGCAATACAGTTCAAGTCCGGCATGGACGTTATCGTAGCGGGCTTGGCAAGAGATACCTGTTTGGCATGAGCTGGTGACAGGACAATGGCGCTCAGGCGAAAGCGAGCCATGAGAAGGCTCGTTTGAATACTGCTAGATATGAGTACCGCAACTGCCTCTATCTGCCCCTCTTCGCAAGGGCTGAACTGGGGCGCGTAAGCAACACCTTGTACGAGGCGATAGCCTCAACCCCAAATGTTTTGAGGCCAATGCCCTGACGCAGTGACATTTCATAGCTAATTTATTAGACCGAGTTTCACCGCGCAATAGGAAAAGGCGATTCAGGCGACCGCCTTTTCCGTAATGGCTTTAAAGGCTAGTGCGCGGGGCTTCGGCAGAGTCTTTCTCTAACTGCGTCAACATATATTCAATTTGGGCATTGAACGGGTAGATCAGGGGTTTGCCGTTGCGCTGGGCGGTTTGCAGGTACTTCCAGCGCATTGGCACTTTTTGGTATGCCTTGGGGTTCTCGGTCGATAGCGCGTCTATTTGCGCGCTGATGTCGCTGGCGAGTTGGTCAATGGCTTGTTGATCGCTGGCTTTTGCGAGTGGCGTGTCTTGGCGAATGCTGAGTACGGCGAAAGCGCGCAAGTTATCCGAAAGACGTGGTGGAGGGTTGGTTGTGTCGGCAGGTATAAAAGAATCGAGCAGGTTAAAGATTTCAGATGCCTGGGACAGCGAGGTGTTGAGGTCGAAATTCTTTTCGTGATAAGCGGCGTGGACCTTTGCGGCGTAATCTTGGTAGGTCGAGAGAATGCCTTCCAGGGTGGCGGCGCCCTTCTCTGCCTTGACCTGCTCGCCCAGCTGATTTTGGGCTTCACTCATCTGCGTCCAGAATCGTTCGTCGCCGCCGTTGCTGTAGAGCAACAGGTAGCGCTCCACGTCGAGTGCGGTTGAGCGGATGTCAGCGCTCGCGGCGGCTTTTGCGTAAGACAGCGGCAAAACCAGGGCAAGACTCAATGCTGTAGCGGCAATGCGAAGAACGCGCATGCAGGCCTCTCGATAAGGAAAACCGCGCATATTGCAGGATCACAATTAAGGCCGGAGCCAGCTATTTCTTACACGCGCGTAGGCTTGATCTGAAAGCACCGACTTGAAGGCATTTACAGCACCTGAGCCAGTAGTGAATAACGTATCAATCCATCCGCCACTTATAACGATGCGAGATTTACCGAGCCGGGGAAGTGCCTGATAATCCGAAGCGATCAGGGGCGCTACCGTATAGTTGTTGGTTTTAAGTGCCCGGCGAGGCAATGGGGAGAGGAAAATGGAGTGGGTGTCGTTAGTGCTGTCGGCGAGCGCGCTGATAGTGGTGTTGCTGTATATCGGCGTTGCGAGCCCAAACGCCAAGCGAAAACGACTTAAACGTGTGCTTGAGGCTGTGCCCGAATTTGAGCGGGGCCAGGCGCATTTCAAACGCCGCTATCCACGCTATGAGTACGGTACCGGCAGCTACGGCATGCCCGAGGTCAAGGATTTCCGCGAAGGCACGACCCTCAAGATTGGCGCTTATTGTTCGATCGCCAACGGGGTTTTGATCGTGCTTGGGGGGGATCATCGCACTAACTGGATTTCCACCTACCCGTTCCCGGCCAAGTTGAAAGAGGCCAGCCACATCAAGGGCTACGGCGGATCACGAGGCGATGTGATCATCGGCAACGATGTCTGGCTATGCACCAACAGTACGATTTTGTCGGGCGTCACGGTCGGACATGGCGCTGTTGTGGCGGCTGAATCACTGGTCAACCGGGATGTCGCGCCATACTCGATCGTGGCGGGCAATCCTGCACGGGTGATTGGCTGGCGGTTCGATGAGCCAACCCGCGAGGCACTGCTTGCGACCGGCTGGTGGGACTGGCCGAAAGAGGAAGTCGCCAGCGTGGTCGAGCGCCTCTGCTCCGAGGATGTCGCCGGTTTCCTCGACTACGCGCGCAACCGCCGCACGGCATAGACCCCAAACCCGACCAATCTAATGGATGAACACCGGGAACTGCAAAATGAAAAGGCGCCTTGGGCGCCGCTTTGGTTTTAGCCAGTAAACAATGCGCTTCAATCAGAACCTAGCATTTCTATGAGGTGCGGCGCTGCATCCACTCACTGGGGCTGACGCCAACCTTGCGCCGGAAGGTGCGCGCAAGGGCGGATGGGCTTTCGTAGCCGACCTCGTCGGCGATTAGCGCGATGGGGCGGCCTTCGCGTAAGCGCTTTTGCGCCAGGCTGATTCGCCAGTTGGCCAGGTAATCCGCCGGGGTAATGCCCACCGTCTGGCGAAAGTGTGCGGCAAAACTGGCCCGCGACATGCTCGCAATGCCCGCCAGGTCAGCCACAGTCCAATTGCGCTGGGGGTCGTTATGGATGCCCGTGAGCGCCCGCGACAAGCGTGGATTAGCCAGCCCAGCCATCATCCCCGAGGCAATGCTGCGGCTGGCAAGCAGATAACGAAGCAACTGGATCACCATCAGCTCAAACAGGCGATTAAGCACCACGTCGCGGCCACATTCATCACCGAATGCCTCTTCAAACAGCCAGTCGAGATTGCCGAGCAAACCCGGTAGTTCCCGAAGTGGCTTGATGATGTAAGGCGGCAACGCCAGGGTCAGCGGGTTATTGGCGCCGCCATCAAAGTTCAAGGTCGCACACACCAGTTCAGCTTCATCGGCCTCCGTCGCCGTCAACTGATGTTCCAAGGGGCGAATCAGCAGCACCAGGCTTGGCTCGGTCAACTCAATGAGTTGACCCTGCGCATCCCTGAAGCCCAGGTGACCAGAGCGCAGCAGATGCACATGGCCATAGTTGCCCTCGGCGATATCCGTCACCCCGCAAAAGCCGCCCTGATGATAGGTGGTCGCATGCAGGTTGAAGTGTTTAAGAAGGGTTGATAAGCGATCCATGGTCAAGACCTATTTAGACGATCTGTTGCATAACATCGACGATCTGAACCCAAAAGAAAAGTCCTGAGCTCTAATATTCACTCAACGCTTGTTCAACAAGCCTGCGATTTAACCTATTGGAGATTGACCATGCCTCGTATTGCAGCCCCAACCCAAGACCAAGCCCCTGCCGGCTCACAGCCAGCTCTTGAGGGCGTGCAAAAAGCCTTTGGCTTTATTCCTAACTCCATCAAGACAATGGCCAATGCCCCGGCAGCATTGAATGGCTATTTGGCTTTGGGGCAGGCCTTGAGCAAAAGCTCGCTAAGCGCTGCCGAGCGGGAAATTGTGGCCCTTGCGACCTCTGAAGTTAATGGTTGCAACTATTGCATCGCAGCACACGCCGCTTTGGGTAAAAAAGTCGGCTTAAGCAAAGACGATATGCTTCAAGCATTAACGGGTGAGTTGAATGCACTGGCTTTACTGGCGCGACAAATCACTGAAAGCCGTGGTCATTTAACAGATGCTCAAATCGCTGCCGCCCGCGATGCAGATTTGACGGACGCGAAGATTGTTGAAGTAGTTGCCCTGGTAGCACAGTTAACCCTGACCAATTACATAAACAACATAGCGGCTAGCGATCTAGATTTCCCACCATTTGCACGTTAAGGAGACGAGAACATGAGCCATGTAACCCTCTACACAACTCCGCATTGTCCTTACTGCGTAAGTGCTAAGAGCCTGTTGGCGCGCAAGGGCGCCAGCACCACGGAAATTGACGTCGCGGCCTCGCCCCAGAGGCTCGCGGAAATGCTGCATAAGTCCAAGCGTAGAAGTGTGCCGCAGATATTTATTGGCGACCTGCATGTTGGCGGCTTTGATGATCTGGCCAGTCTCGAACGCAAGGGCGAGTTGGATGCATTGCTCAAGGCGTGAAAGCTGCACAAAGAGTCTGAACAGCCTGCGTTATCGAGCAAGAGAGCTCGGTGGCGCAGGCTTTTTGCGTCTGTAAGCGGTGCCGCCAAATCAAATAGTAGCTTGAGCCCTACCTGATCAGGGATTGGTCAGCGCCTGGCCACCCTTGGGCTTGAAGTAGAGTGTCTCGCCTCGCGTGAGGTCATCAAGACTCAAGTGATCCTTGGCGACTTCGGCTTCGATCAGGTCAGCCTGACCTTCTACCTTGAGGGTTACGCGGGTGATTGCGCCCAATGGCCTGATATCCCGCACTTCACCCGCCTGATGCCCTTCTTCGGCATGACGCGACAGGTGAACTTCATGCGGACGGAACAATACGTGGTGGTCATCGCCGATATACAGGCGGTTGGCATCGCCCAGGAAGTGATAGACAAAGTCACTGGCCGGATTTTCGTACACCTCAGCCGGAGACCCAATCTGCTCGATCACACCCTTGTTCATCACCACGATCCGGTCTGCCACTTCCATGGCTTCTTCCTGGTCGTGGGTGACGAATACTGATGTCAGGTGTACATCTTCGTGCAGGCGCGCCAACCAACGGCGAAGCTCCTTGCGCACCTTGGCATCCAGCGCTCCAAATGGCTCATCCAGCAGCAAGACCCTGGGCTCAACGGCGAGTGCGCGGGCCAGTGCAATACGCTGACGCTGGCCACCGGAAAGCTGCTCCGGATAACGGTCAGCGAGCCAGTCGAGTTGCACCAAGCCAAGCAGCTCATGCACCTTTTCGGCAATAACCTTCTCACTTGGGCGCTCGCGCTTGGGCTTCATGCGCAGGCCGAAGGCGACGTTATCGAATACCGTCATGTGGCGAAATAATGCGTAGTGCTGGAATACAAAACCGACATTACGGTCACGCACATCGTGTTCGGAGACGTCCTCGCCGTGGAACTGGATGCTGCCGGTATCGGGCGTTTCCAGGCCAGCGATAATGCGCAGCAAGGTGGTTTTTCCGCACCCGGACGGTCCGAGCAACGCGACCAGCTCGCCACTCTGAATATTCAGGTTGATCTGGTTCAGCGCCTTGAACGCATTGAAGTTCTTGCTGACGTTAGTGATTTCAATCGACATGCGTTGCGTCCTCAGCCTTCTGGCGCGGGCGGTTAATTCTTATGGCCATACAGCCAAAGTTGCAGGGAAACGGCTGATAAAGGCGATGCCTAGATGCGCGGATGATAGCGTCGCCATGCATATTCTTAAAAATACTCTTTAGTCACATTTATATTCATTTATAGAATATAAAAATCAACCCTTGCCGCCCTGAAATGTGCGCACACACTAGCCATTAGGTTATTGGTTGTAAATCCAAGACGCCTGGACATCAAGGCTGCAAATTCGATTCAGATCTATACATAGCGCTAAAAATTACTTTTTAAGAATAATAAACTTAGGCAATATCAGCCCCAATAATTTGGCCTAGGGTCGGATAATCGGATTTTATGCCTGCCGCAAACATGGGGAATGTTTAGATCATGCTAAAGAAATTGCTTGTCGCCAGTGTTATTTCCACGAGTCTGCTCAGTAGCCTGCCTGTTCTGGCTGAAGACAAGCCTATTCTCAATGCTTCGTACGATATCGCACGTGAAGTATTTGCCGCGATCAACCCCAAGTTTGTTGCCAAATGGAAGGCTGAAACCGGCAAGGACCTGAAGATCGACCAGTCTTTTGCCGGTACTTCACGTCAGGCGCAAGACATTATCCAAGGTAAAAAGGTTGATATCGTTACCTTCAACCAAGTCACCGATATCGACATCCTCGCCAAGCGTGGCCTGGTGCGCAAAGACTGGGCCAAGCAGTTCCCTAACAACAGCTCGCCGTATTACAGCACCACCGCTTTTCTGGTGCGCAAAGGCAACCCGAAAAACATCAAGAACTGGGATGATTTGGCCCGTGATGATGTGAAGCTGGTTTTTCCTAACCCGAAAACCTCGGGCAACGCCCGCTACAGCTATTTGGGCGCTTGGCTCTATGCCAATGAGAAGTTTGACGGCGATGAAGCCAAGATCAAAAGCTTCGTCGCAAAGATCCTGCATAACGTGCAGAACTTCCCCACTGGCGGCCGTGCTGCGACTGTAGCCTTTGCCCAGAATGGCCAAGGTGACGTGCTGCTGACCTTTGAATCTGAAGTGATCAACATCGCCAACAGTGATGAGTTCAAATCCGGCGAGTATGAAATCGTGGTCCCGCCAGTGAGCGTTCTGGCTGAGTTCCCGGTCGCGCTGGTTGATAAGGTCGTCGACTCCAAAGGCACCCGCGAAGTTTCCAAAGCCTTTCTTGAGTTCCAGTACACAAAAGAAATCCAGCAACTGCTGACTACCTTCAACTACCGCGTGCATAACCCAGAAGTGGTCGCTGCTACGGCCAGCCAGTTCCCGCAAGTGCGTTTGATCAACCCCAATGAAGTGCTGGGCACTTGGGATGAGATCACCGAGAAGCACTTCGCCTCCAACGGTGTACTGGATCAGTTACTGGCTGAAGGCCGCTGATAGTTCTTTGCTTTGAGTTGTACAATAAGCCACGACTTTAAGTTGTGGCTTATTCGTTCGGGAATATGAGCTTGCAAACCTCTCCGCGTTTTTTCCTGCAGAAACCCTTGCTCCCAGGTTTTGGCCTGAGCTTTGGCTTCAGCACCTTTTATATTTCACTGGTCATTCTGTTTCCGCTGTCGGCGTTGCTGGTTTATGTCAGTGACATGGGCTGGGCTCAGTACTGGCAGGCGATCAGTGATCCTCGGGTGGTGCAAAGTTATAAGGTGACCTTGAGCGGTGCCTTCTACGCCACCATTGCCACAGTCGTGATCGGCATGCTGCTGGCGTGGATCATTACCCGCTATGAATTTCCGGGCCGGCGCCTGGTCGATGCCTTTATCGACCTGCCCTTCGCCTTACCGACCTCAGTCGCCGGCTTGACCCTGGCTACGCTGCTGGCACCAAGCGGCTGGCTGGGCGCATGGCTTGAACCCATGGGCATCAAGCTGGCCTATGCCTACCCAGGCATCATGATCGCCATGGTGTTTACCAGCCTGCCGTTTGTTGTGCGCACTGTGCAGCCGGTGATGCAGGACATGGGGCACGAGTATGAAGAAGCCGCCAGGACCCTGGGCGCCAACCGCGTACAGACCTTCTTCCACGTCATACTTCCGACCTTGCTGCCCGCGTTATTGACTGGCGCCTCGCAGTCATTTATTCGCAGCCTCGGTGAATTTGGCGCGGTGATCATGCTGGCGGGCAATATTCCGTTTAAGACCGAAGTGTCTTCGTTGATGATTTTTATCCGCTTGCAGGAGTTCAACTATCCGGCCGCAGCGGCAATAGCATCGGTGATTCTGCTGGCGTCTCTGACCCTGCTGTTTAGCTTGCAAGTACTTCAGGGCCATCTTTTCAAATGGCAACGGCAAGGCAAATGAAAAAACCTCAACACTGGCATCAATGGCTGCTGATCGCGCTTGGCTTGAGCCTTGTCATCCTGATTCTGCTGGTGCCTTTGCTGTTGATTTTCAGCAAGGCGCTGTCGGGCGGCTTGGCTCTGTTATGGGGCAACCTCAATGAAGATTTCATGCTGCACGCCATTGGCCTGACGCTAATGGTCGCCGCCATGACCGTACCGATCAACCTGGTGTTCGGCATACTCTTGGCGTGGTGCATCACTCACTATGATTTCCGTGGCCGCAAGGTGCTGACCACCTTTGTCGACATCCCTTATGCGGTATCCCCGGTTGTGGCAGGCCTGTGCTATCTGGTGGTCTACGGCATCGAAAGTACGCTGGGCCAATGGTTCTACGATAACGACATCCAGATCATGTTTGCTTGGCCCGGCATTGTCATGGTCACCGTATTCGTCACCGCGCCTTATGTAGCCCGTATTCTGATCCCTGTCATGCAGGCCCAGGGGCAGGATGAAGAAACCGCTGCGCTGTGTCTGGGCGCAAATGGCTGGCAGATATTCCGCAACATCACCCTACCTAAAATCAAGTGGGCATTGCTCTACGGCGTGGTGGTAACCAACGCCCGTGCAGTCGGTGAGTTCGGTGCGGTGTCGGTGGTGTCAGGCACCATTATTAACCAGACCCTGACCTTGCCCTTGCTAGTCGATCAGCTCAATAACGACTACAAAACCGCTGCTGCATTTACCGCAGCCGCCCTGCTCGCACTGATGGCGCTGCTTACGCTACTGCTAAAAACCTTTATGGAGTGGCGCCAGCGCACCTTGATGCAACGAGCAGAAGCCCAGTAATTGATTCGCCAAGCGCCCCGACGCGCTTGGCGCCAACCCGGCATAGACCGAGGCCGAGACGGCCAACAAAAAACTGGGATATTCGATCAAGCCTGTGCTAAAAACGGCGCAGGCGCATCAGGCTTTGACCCGTCTTCTCGCACATTTGGGTGCGGCAGCTTGAGCCGTTTTACTACGCCGTTATGATCGGAGCCCATGAGCGAATCCTTTGTAAACCGCCAACCTTGTCCGCCCGGCGCCTGCGACTGCGGGCGTGAGCAACTGGAGACGACTCCAGGGGCGGACGTGCGCATCCTGCGATTGACCCGCCATGAAGAAAAGCGCCTGATCGAGCGGCTTGAAAATATCCAGAGCCTTGAAGACCTCGAACGCCTGCAAGCGCGCATTTATGAGCAACTGGGCGTACGCGTAAACGTGGCGCCCGGTTTTAATGAAGTACGCAGCATGCGCGGCATCGCCATTGAGATCGCCGAACTGACCGGGCTGTGCCGCAAAACCCGACAATCAATACCGGCAGCTATTCGCCGAGGGCTGGAGAAACATCCAGAGATCGCCTTCCGCCTGCTTGATAGCCACGACTTGCTGCGCGACACATAGCCCAGTTCAAGCCTCGCTGGCGGCGTGTTTGAGCTGATTGAGGCGCTGCTCACTCAGCTGTTTCAACAACAGGATGATCAGCGCCAGCAGTAATAACAAACTGGCAACGCTGAATGCCGCGACATGGTTGTATTCGTTGTAGAGAATCTCGACATGCAGCGGCAGCGTGTTGGTGTAGCCACGGATATGCCCTGAAACCACCGAAACAGCGCCAAACTCACCCATCGCCCGCGCGGTACAAAGCACCACACCGTAGATCAGCCCCCACTTGATGTTGGGCAAGGTGACGTGCCAGAACATTTGCAAGCCATTAGCGCCGAGCAAGCGGGCGGCTTCCTCTTCCTGGGTGCCCTGCTCCTGCATCAATGGAATCAGTTCGCGCGCCACAAATGGCACGGTGACGAACACTGTTGCCAAAATGATTCCCGGCAGGGCGAAAACAATTTGAATATTGCGCGCCTGCAACCACTCGCCGAAAAAGCCTTGGGCGCCGAACAACAGCACATAGATCAAACCTGCAATTACCGGCGATACCGAGAACGGCAAATCGATCAGCGTGACCAGCAGGCTTTTGCCACGAAACTCATATTTGCTGACCGCCCATGCCGCGCAGACGCCAAACAACAGGTTAAGCGGCACGGAAATGCCCACGGCAAGCAGGGTCAACTGCAATGCAGACAAGGCATCAGGCTCAAATATGGCACTGATAAAAACCGTCCAGCCCTGCTTCAGTGCAGCGCTGACAACCACGCCCAATGGCAGCAACAGGAATAATCCAAACACCAGCCAGGCCACTGTTATCAGCAAGGGCTTGCTTGGATTATTGCGGCGCCTGAGCGGGCGAATTGAAGACGACAAGACACTCGATTGCGATGACATGACCTGCCCTCAAGTTTTAATAATTCTGCGCTGCAGCAGATTAATCAGCAGCAGCAAAGCAAATGAAACCACCAGCATCAGCACGCCAATCGCGGTAGCGCCGTGATAGTCATATTGATCGAGCTTGACCATGATCAGCAGCGGCAGGATTTCAGTTTTCATCGGCATGTTGCCGGCAATGAAAATGACCGAACCGTACTCGCCCACGCCTCGCGCAAAGGCGAGTGAGAACCCGGTCAACCAGGCTGGCAACATGGCTGGCAAGAGCACATGACGCACAATCTGCAGCGGCTTGGCGCCCAGGCATGCGGCAGCTTCTTCTATCTCACGGGGAATATCAGCCAGCACCGGCTGCAGGGTGCGAACCACAAACGGCAAGGTGACGAATGTAAGCGCCAGGGTGATCCCCAGCGGGGTATAGGCGATTTTCAAACCGATGTCGCTGGCCAGCTTGCCAATCAACCCATTGGGCGCATACAAGGCGGTCAACGCGATACCTGCAACAGCGGTGGGCAAGGCAAATGGTAAGTCGATCATGGCTTCGATGACCTTTCGCCCGGCAAACTCATAGCGCACCAACACCCAGGCCAACAAGGCGCCAATAAGTGCATTGATCAAGGCGGCGGCAAAGGCCGTGCTAAAGCTCAACTTAAGTGCGGCACGTACACGCGGTGCAGAGATGATTGCCCAGAAATCAGCCCACGAAAGCTGCGCCGCATGGACGAACATCGCCGCCAATGGGATCAGCACCAGCAAGCTCAGGTACAGCAGGGTAAAGCCCAGCGTTATGCCGAAGCCGGGTATAACGGGGGACGTTCGACGTAGCATGATCAATCCTTAACAAACAACCGCGCAGGCGCAGTACAACTTTAAGTAAGCTGCACTGCACAGCTGCAATTGTGGGCCTGGCCCGCTGACTACTGGACCTGATAGATCTGGTCGAACACACCGCCATCGTTAAAGAACTTCGGCTGCGCGATTTTCCAACCACCAAAGTCCTTGTCGACGGTGACCAGTTTCAACGCCGGGAATTGCTTGCTGAATTCGGCGGCAATTTGTGGATTGCGCGGGCGATAAAAATGCTTGGCGGCAAGACGCTGCCCTTCATCGCTGTACAGGTATTCAAGATAAGCCTGGGCCACTTCCCGCGTGCCTTTGCGCTCGACGTTCTTATCGACCACGGCAACAGGAGGCTCGGCAAGAATAGACAGTGAAGGTGCGACAATTTCAAACTGATCGCCACCCTCTTCCTTCAGCGCCAGAAACGCTTCGTTCTCCCAAGCCAGCAATACATCGCCAATTTGGTTATTCACAAAGGTGATGGTGGAGCCACGCGCGCCGGTGTCCAGTACCGGCACGTTGCTATAGAGCTTCTTTACAAAATCCTGGGCCTGTTCGTCACTGCCAAAATGCTGTTTTGCATAAGCCCAGGCCGCGAGGAAATTCCAGCGTGCACCGCCTGATGTTTTCGGATTCGGCGTAATGACCGACACGCCCGGCTTGATCAGGTCATCCCAATCTTTGATGGCCTTGGGGTTACCTTTGCGCACCAGGAAGACAATGGTCGAGGTGTAGGGTGTGCTTGATTGCGGCAAGCGTTGCTGCCAGTTTTCAGGGATCAACTTGCCGATGCGGTGTAGTTCGTCGATATCGCCGGCAAGCGCCAGGGTGACAACGTCAGCCGGTAGACCATCGATCACCGCACGGGCCTGCTTACCTGAGCCTCCATGGGATTGCTGAACCTTGATCGACGGATGCCCCTGCGCCTGCCAATGTTTATTAAATGCAGCATTGAACTCGCTGTAGAACTCACGAGTTGGATCGTACGAAACATTCAACAGGGTTTGCGCTGCGGCGACGGGGCCCGCAATGAATGCGCTCGCCAGGGCGGCGAAGGTAAGACGACGAATGGACATGATGCTGCTCCTAAACACAGACTTCTGGTTTTATTCGGGGCATGGCCGCAAACAGCTGGGCTGATTAACGGCTGCAATACCGGTGCGTGTTGGGTTATCACGCCCTCCGGTGGTCCAGTCGGGCTAGGGTGAAAGCTGGGAATCCTCTGAAAACTACTGCGCTCGCTACCTGTTCAGAGCCCCTGAACTCAGGGAACGCCTAATCAACTGACGAGCTCCGCAACCTATTGGCTTGCGGTTACCAACCTGAATTTTTCTTTGCGCTCTATTTGCACCACTTGGCCGTTATGCACGGCAATCTCTACTGAACCAAACTTGAGGCCATTGAGCGCATTTTTGATTTCGCGCAACACCTGAGCGTCGTCCAGGTGGCTCGATTTTTTTTCTGTCACATTCATTGCCAGGCTCCTGTCCCACACCCTGATCTTTGCCTGCGGGTGGGTGTGGATCGATAGTAGGAGAGCCTTTTTATTCTTAAAAATACTATTTATTCACATATATATTCTTTTTAAGAATAAAAACCTGATCATCTTCTTGTCCAGCGCAAAACAAAGGAATAAGAAAATAATTTTTTATTCTTTTATTAACCGATCAAGATTACCTACCCTGCTTGCGTCAAACACTCAATGAGCCAAGCCCATGCCTGAACAATCGATTCGCTACTTAATAATTCCAGGCTGGCATGGCTCACCTGCAGAACATTGGCAAAGCCACTGGCAACGCGTGCTGCCGAACAGCAGCCGGGTCGAGCAGGACAACTGGCAACACCCACAAAAACCCAGCTGGGTTGAGCAATTGCAACGTGCAATAGCAAATGACACACGGCCAGTCGTGCTTATCGCCCATAGCTTGGGCTGTGTAACTGTGGCTCATTGGGCCGCGCAAGCACCTAAAGAGCTGATCAACCGAGTACTGGGTGCGCTGCTGGTTGCTCCAGCCGATGTAGAGCGACTCAACTGCCCCGGCCCACTGCGCAACTTTGCGCCCATGCCAAGTGCCCGGTTGCCCTTTCCCAGCCAGCTAATTGGCTCGGATAACGACCCCGCTGCCAGTGCCAATCGGGCGCTGCAGTTAGCGCAAGATTGGGGCAGCGAAGTCTCAATTCTGCGCGGTGTTGGTCATATCAATGTGTCATCGGGCCATAGCCGCTGGGAGCAAGGCTTTAGTCATCTTTACCGTCTACAGCGGCAACTGGAAGACGACAGTCGGAAGATGGCCTGATTCGCGCTCTAGCACTTTAGCCAACGCGGCGACACACCCGCTCCGCCTTTTCTCAACTCACACCGAGCTTTGCGCTTAGCCAGAGCAGCGCTCGTGCGTCTGATTTCGCCGTGGTTTGACGACCAACACAACTCAAGTTACGCTTAACGTAATTCAATTACACAAAAATAAAACCATGAAAACCGACGACCTCGCCTACTTATCGGGCTTTGCCAACCACCTCAGCAGTGAAGCGCTGCCGGGCGCCTTGCCGGTCGGGCAAAACTCGCCGCAAAAAGTCCCTTACGGTTTGTATACCGAACTGCTTTCGGGCACGGCATTTACTGTGCCTCGCGCAGACTCACGACGCACTTGGATGTACCGCATCAAGCCCTCGGCCAATCACCCGGCCTTTGAGCGTATGGATAAGCAAATTTGCGGCGGCCAGTTAGGCCCTGTCACGCCAAATCGCCTGCGTTGGAACCCGCTGCAAATACCTGAAGCGGCAACTGATTTCATTGACGGCTTGGTCACCCTCGCCGCCACCAACGCTGCCGACCAAGCAAGCGGCGTCAGCGTGCACATCTACCGGGCTAATTGCTCGATGACGTGCGTAATGTTCAACGCCGATGGCGAGCTGTTGATTGTGCCGCAGCAAGGTCGCCTGCGAATTGCCACGGAGCTTGGCCTGCTTGTTGTCGAGCCACTTGAAATCGCGGTTATCCCGCGGGGCTTGAAGTTTCGCGTCGAACTGCTCGACGCCAGTGCGCGCGGTTATATCTGCGAGAACCACGGCAGTGCTTTCCATTTGCCTGAGTTGGGGCCAATAGGCAGCAATGGCTTGGCCAATCCGCGCGACTTCCTCGCTCCGGTCGCCCATTTCGAGGATGTTGATCAACCGGTACAGCTGGTGCAGAAGTTTCTTGGTGAGCTATGGGCAACGCAGCTCGACCACTCGCCGCTGGATGTGGTTGCCTGGCATGGCAATAACCTGCCCTATAAATATGATCTGCGCCGCTTCAATACCATTGGCACTGTCAGCTTTGATCATCCAGACCCGTCCATCTTTACGGTGCTGACCTCGCCGAGCAACACGCCAGGCCAGGCAAATGCAGACTTTGTGATCTTCCCGCCGCGCTGGATGGTGGCCGAAAACACCTTCCGCCCGCCCTGGTTCCATCGCAACCTGATGAATGAGTTTATGGGCTTGATCAAGGGTGCGTACGACGCCAAAGCCGATGGTTTCTCGCCCGGCGGTGCTTCACTGCACAATTGCATGAGCGCCCATGGCCCGGACAACACCAGCACAACCCAGGCGATTGCTGCGGATTTGCAACCGCATAAAATCGATAACACCATGGCCTTAATGTTCGAGACCTGCACTGTGCTGCGCCCAAGCCAACACGCACTGCAATGCCCGGAACTCCAGGCTGATTACGATGCTTGCTGGTCTGGAATGAGCAAGACATTCAATCCTGACCAGGCTTAACTCCCCCCGCGTCCGGCTCAGGCGCAATTGATCCTGAGCCGGTGCACGCCTCGCCGACGCCCCGCTTGACCTTTGCATACAGATCCTTAGTATGCCGCGCTTTTCACCTCGCCCAGACCCTTGATGCACCTCGTAACAGCAGGCCTTGATGCTGACTAAACAGCGCTTGCTCTGCGACGCCCCAAACTGATGCAAAACTGTCCTTTTGGTCAGAAAAATGGCCATTAATGGCGCCTGCGCACTTGATCATTCTGTAACCAAACACAGCAAAAAAACCCGAAAAACCCGACTTATAGCCGCATAAAGACAAAAAATCGCTAATTGGCTTTGTTTTTGCTCTAGAAGCGACAGCCTGACCGAATAGACAGGTTTAAAACTATAATTCTGCGCACCAGGAGCACCATCCGATGAACCGTTTTATCCCTACTCTGATGTTAGCCGGCGGGCTTCTGGCTGGTGGCCAGGCTGTTGCTGGCGATTATCTGCACTGGCAAAACAACAGCCTCACCTATCTGTACGGCGAGAACTTCAAGGTCGACCCGGAAGATCAGCAAACCTTGTCGTTTGAACATGCCAGCGGCTGGAGTGTCGGTGACCTGTTCTTCTTCATCGATGGCATCACCTACAATAGCGCTGAACGCAATGGCGCCGGTGACTCCAGCACTTTCTACGGCGAGTTTGCACCGCGCCTGTCGTTCGGCAAGCTGTTCAATAGCAAGCTGGAGTTCGGCCCAGTCAAAGACGTGCTACTAGCGATGACCTATGAGTTTGGCGAAGACGACACCGAGTCTTACCTGATAGGCCCTGGCTTTGACTTGGCGATTCCCGGGTTCGATTATTTCCAGATCAACACCTATTTGCGCACCACCGACGGCAAGCGCGATGGCGATAACGTCTGGCAGATCACGCCAGTCTGGAGCTACACCATCCCTGTGGGTAACTCGGATATCCTGATTGACGGCTATATGGACTGGGTGGTCGACAATGACAACAGCTATCACGCCAACCTGCACTTCAACCCACAGGTCAAATACGACCTGGGTAAAGCCCTGAGCTGGGGTGAAAAACAGCTGTATGTGGGTATCGAATACGATTACTGGAAAGATAAATACGGTATCGACAACGATAGCTACCTGGGCGACACCATCCTTGATGGTACAAACCAGAGCGCGACCAATTTCATCGTAAAAGTGCATTTCTAGGATGCCACGCGCGCAGGCTTAGGCCATCTTCGCCTGCGCGTGATTCAGATTACGCCTTCAGTCCAATGCCCTCGCCGAGGCTTGTGTGATTAGATGAGTACATCTGCACACAAGGATGCACCATGTCTTCGCGCACTTTGCTGCTTACCGCCTTGGCAATGCTCGCCTTTGCCGGTAACTCGATTGTTTGCCGTCTCGCGCTGAAAGCGACTGAAATAGATGCTGCAAGCTTTACCAGCGTACGCCTGGTCGCTGGAGCAATCACCCTGCTGGTGATCCTGCGTTTAAAAACAACTGCGCAGCCGTTGTCGGGCTCTTGGTCAGGCGCCCTGGCGCTGACGACCTATGCCATCGCCTTTTCATTTGCCTACATCAACCTCGATGCCGGTAGCGGCGCGCTGCTGCTGTTTGGCGCAGTACAACTGAGCATGATTGCCTGGGGCTTTTATCGCGGTGAGCGTTTCAGTATCGCCACCACCCTCGGCCTGGTGCTAGCGCTCGTGGGACTGGTTGCATTGCTACTCCCCGGAGCCAATACGCCCGCGCTGAGTAGTGCCATGCTGATGCTGTTATCCGGGGTGGCCTGGGGCGCTTATTCATTGATGGGCCGCGGCGCGGCAGACCCGCTGGCAACCACCGCTGGGAATTTCTTACGGGCAGTGCCGATGGGGTTGGTTATCAGCGCTGTTTTTATCAGCCGCCTCCAGTGGGACGCTGCTGGCTTGGGCTACGCAGTGCTGTCTGGAGCGCTTACATCAGGGGTCGGCTACGCGATCTGGTACAGTGCATTGCGCGGATTGAAATCATTCCAGGCGGCCACCGTACAGCTAAGTGTGCCAATCCTGACCGCATTGGCTGGCAGCCTTTTGCTCGGCGAGGCGCTGACATTGCGCCTGCTATTAAGCTCAACCGCAGTGCTCGGCGGTATCGCGATTGTTCTGGCGGCTAAACAACACCGCACAGCCTAAATAAGTGTTTGTGGTCTGTCGCTATGACGTTGCATGCTGTGCGCCAGCCAAATTTTGCATAATTGAACGGAACCTCAGCCATGCTCAACTTCAGCACTTCACCTGTTAGCACGCTGCTTCGAGCAGCTCTGGCCAGTTTTTTCATTATCAGTTTGGCAGCCTGCAGCAGCCTGACGCCACGCGATCCGGTAAAGATCGACCTAGTGGGTATTGAGCCCCTGCCCGGCGAAGGCCTGGAAATGCGCTTCTCGGTAAAGCTGCGGGTACAAAACCCGAATGACAGCGCCATTGATTACAACGGCATTGCCCTGGACCTTGATGTAAATAATCAACCACTGGCCAGTGGCGTCAGCGACCAGAGCGGGCAGGTTCCGCGCTTTGGCGAAGCGGTGATCAGCGTGCCTGTCACTATCTCGGCATTTTCGGCGATGCGCCAAGCCATGGGCGCATCAGGCTATAAACCGGGTCAGGGCTTGCCATATGAACTAAGCGGCAAATTTGCAGGCGGCCTATTCGGTACATCGCGCTTCAGTGACTCGGGTACCTTGAATTGGCCAGCCCCCAACAGCGTGACACCTTGAGCTAGCTCGGTTGTGGATCGCTTATAACAACGCAGTTACGGCTCGCACGCTTGCCTTCATAAAGCGCTGTATCTGCACGCATGATCAACTCCGCCAGTTCCTCGTTCGGCATCAGCATCGCCACCCCCAGCGTCAATTGCATCTCTAGCTCAAGCTCGTGTGCATGCAAAGGGGTTGCGGCAACGTCCTCTCTTATACGCTCAGCGACCTGCATGGCACCTTGCAAGGTTGTATGGGGCAATAAAACCAAAAACTCCTCGCCGCCCCAGCGACAACAGCTGTCCGTATCACGGGCGATGGTGCTAATCAACTCACTGATGTGCTGCAAAGCTGCGTCGCCAACCGGGTGCCCGTGACGGTCATTGATCATTTTAAAATTATCAACGTCCGCCAAAATCACCGATAAGGGATATTGCTGACGTCGGCTTTGCAAAATTTCCTGCTCAGCCAGTTGCCCCATTCGTCGACGATTAACCAACTGTGTGAGCGGATCATAAGCCGCCAAAAATTGCAGCTTGGACTGAATCCGCGAAACAGTGACAAAGTGGGTAAAGGTCAGCATGGATAGGGTGATAAAGCAAATCAGTAAATTCAAAACCCGCAACTGTTTCAATGCCTCGACGCTCACCGAACTAGTAGCCACCCCTCGCAGTTCGAGTTCGACCATAAACATACCAATGGCCATCATCAAACATATAAACACCTTGAGTTTTAGCCCAATTCGCCCGGCAAATATCACCAGCGGAATCAGCGACATAATCAGATAATGGAATCCAGCGCTGGAACCAAAATGTTTTGAAAACAACAGGATATACACAAGCACAGTTGCAAACAGCATCAATACACTGGGTAGAAATACTGCAAAAGAACGGTGCTGCGCGCACAATGGATAGAACGGCAACTGAACAAACAATGCGATGAGACTGAACGGCCACCAATCACTGTGGTTCAACCAAAGTAAAATCGCATGCAGTGGGTTTACAACCATGATGATAAGAATGCCGCGCTGCACAAAAGAGCGGAAGCTCATTCTTATAAAGTCAGTATCGAGTGGGTCTCGCTCCACCCCAGACAGGAAAGATGGCATTCGCGTTTTCTCCATCATTCCGGCGATCTCTGACATGGCCAGCAAGGAAGCATGGCTAATGCACACAAAGCATATGAATCTATGGGGGCGTTGTCGAGTTGGGTCCTAACAAAAGGGTTAAGCACTACAAAACCGCCAATGTAATGAGCACAGAAGCCAAGTCCGAATACCTGAAGTTTTCCTCGACTATAGAGTTGCCTGACACAAATAATTACAGTGGCCATTGCCATCACAATCCTTGTTACATATAAACGCTGTTCGCAGCCACAAAATCAATACATGCCACCCGCTGCGCATCCACGCAACAACTCATTCAATCAGCTGTCTTTGGGAATGGGTGACCAGTACCTAGTTCCATACAAAAGTTTCGTACAAAAGCCAAGCCCAACAAAAGAGCGGACTGTTAAATCCTGGGCACAACATTTCGCCCAGAGAAGACCGCAATTCGGCGATTTGATTCAGTTTTCAACACTACGTTTAGTCATATGCATCTTTAGGTCCTTGTTTCTATGGAAACAAGGATATACCCCAAAGCGGAGAATCATGTTTTTGGTGGTGTAGGAAATAGAAGATTACCGAGTGTATTTTTTCGCCACACACATTAATTGCGAACGGGTTCACAACCAAACAAGTTTCAGCCCTGGCCAAACTAGTGGCGTAGTGATTTCATCTTCGCTTTAAGGGAAGTAACTATCATCAATAGCAGGCCGTACCAGCCAGCCACGCCATTAGTTGCAGTTGACTATTACTAGCCACTACCACTTTTTGGGCACGGCTCGGGAACAACCTCGAATCCTCAACTGACTGCCCCTGACCTAATAGGCGCTGGCGCGCATGTTTCCAGGACAGGCTCAAACCATCTGGCCCGAAACACAACAGTCAGTATCGGATCATCGCTAAAGACTCAAGTCAGCGTTGTTGGCCGCAATGCCGTTAAAACCCTATACAATATACGGCCATTTACCAAACAGAACCCGAGGTCGCGCTGTGAGCTCCCTGCCGCCATGCCCCAAATGCAACTCTGAATACACCTATGAAGACGGTACCCTGCTGATCTGCCCTGAATGCGCGCATGAGTGGCCTGCCAACGCCGAAGACAACACGGCCGATGACACCAAACTAATCAAGGACTCCGTCGGCAACCCACTCCAGGACGGCGATACTATTACCGTGATCAAAGATCTCAAGGTCAAGGGTTCATCGCTGGTGGTCAAAGTCGGCACCAAGGTCAAAGGCATTCGCTTGTGCGACGGCGATCATGATATTGACTGTAAAATTGACGGTATCGGTGCAATGAAACTCAAATCCGAGTTCGTCAGAAAGGTTTGACTGACGCCAATCAGGGCGGGTTCAAACCCTTATACCTGCTCTGATTCAACCACAGGTTCCAGCCAGCCCCCAAAACTCAAGTGTAAGTTGCACATATGCTGCCAGCATTAGCTAGCATAGATATGTACTGCACCGTGGTTTTATTCGGCGCTCGACCAAGTGGGGCTTGCTATGCGATACCTTTTGCTCAGCCTGTTGCTGTACGTCTGCGAGCCAGTGTCCGCGACACCCTTGCTGGCAGTGGCCGATGATCAGTTCGCGCCCTACAGCTTCACGCAAGCCCATAGTGAGACACCGATGGGCCTGGACGTGGACTTGGTCAGTGCAGTTTTGAGCGAGGCGAAGCTGGATTTCAGAATACGTCTGTATCCATGGCAACGCGTCAAGCAAATGCTCGAACGCAATGAAGCCAACCTGGCATTTGCCTTTGCAGGCACGGCCCAGCGCATGGATCAATACCAGCTAGTGGGGCCGCTGCGCAGCGGCGCTACGGTGTTTATGACTACCCATAAGACCGCCATAACAGATTGGCAAAGCTTCGAGGACTTGACGCCCTATGTGATAGGTCAAGTTAGAGGGTATGCCTACGAAACAACCTTTGACCACGCCGAGCTTTCGCGAGATACCAGCGCACTCAATCCAAGGCAATTAGTGTCAATGCTATTGGCAGGTAGAATTGACATCATCATCGGCGACAAGACCCAGTTGATGTATTTCGTGCAGGAGCAAAACTCGGCGTCCAAGGTACGGATTTTACCGCGCGTATTGGTCGAAATGCCGCGCTACGCTGCTTTCAATAAAAATGACCAACAACACGCCAAGGCCTTTGCAAGCGCTCTGCAGCGGCTCAAAGATAACGGCAAGCTGGACGCTATCCTCAAACGCTGGCAATACGACTGAAACCTATGCCGATGAGCCTTCAGCCAACCATTGCTGAACATGACTCAAAGCTTGGCGTTGACGCTCTGCCCAATCACCTTGCAGAGTGATAAAAGGCTGCTGATGGCGGATCAGCCAGTCGCGGCAGTCCTCAAAAAAGCGTATTCGCTCAGCCAATTGCGGCTGGCAGCGCTGGCCATCTTCAACCCAGGGAACCCCTTGCGGGTCGAGCAGTAAATTCAGATCATAGCGGCGCGCAAGCAGCGCATTTTCTATCCACGCCGGGCAATCGCCAAAGAGCTCACGGCTCCAGAGCAAATTGCTCAGCAAATGAGTGTCGAGAATCAAGAGTTCAGGCCGCTCGGCGCGGGCTTTATCTTCCCATTCAAGCTGGCCACGAGCGATGGTTGGGATGTCCGCGTAACAGGTATCACGCTGCTGTTGATCAATAAAATAACGCACATACTCGCCAACCACGACGCCGCCAAATTGCGCTTGCACAGTAGCGGCCAACCAACTTTTACCGGTCGACTCGGGCCCGGTCAGAACCAAGACCTTCATGCGTATGCAAGCTCGGGCGTACGCCGCCAGCTGCGCCAGCCTTGCACTGCCAGCAAAGTGAACAACGCATACAGGCCAGCCGTGAGGTACAGCTCTTTGCTGACGAACAGACCGACGAAGATAACGTCAACAATGATCCAGAGCACCCAACACTCGAGACGTTTCTGCGCCATCCAGACTTGCGCAACCAAGCTGAACGCGGTCAGTGCCGCATCCAGCCAAGGTGCGGTAGCATCGGTATGAGTCGCCATCACATACCCCAAGGCGCCACTGCCTAGCGCCCCCAATAGCAGGCTGGCGCTTAGCGTTTTTGCGCTCAAACGGCTGATCTGGCGACCACTATGATCAGCGCCGCCGTGCGTCCATTGCCACCAGCCATAGAGTTGCAGCGCGGCGTAAACAACCTGCAGAAGCATGTCGGAATACAGCTTTACTTCGAAGAAGATCCAGCTGTACATCAACACCATCACCAGCCCGACCGGCCAGCACCAGATATTCTGTTTAACCGTCAGCCACACGGCAATGACGCCTAGAGTGGCGGCTACAAGTTCAAGGGGTGACATACAAACCTCAAAGACAACGCAGTTGTTTGCCGCGCCGTGATTCTATAATTTGCCGATTGTATCCAACTCTGCCGATCACTGCGCGCGCATCCGTTGACGGCTGCTTTTGATAATTGGTGGGTAAAAAAGCGTTATCCACCCTACGCGCCACTCACCAGATAGGTAGGGTGTGACAACGCGAAGCTTGTCCACCAGCAGCCAAAGCCGCATATAAAAAGACCCGCCAAATATGACGGGTCTTTTTATTGACTAACGTTTCAGTGGCGACTCACACAGCCCTGAAACAAGCCGCTGTTAACCGTTGCTTGGGAAGGCAAAGGAAGCGGCTTCATGGCTGGCGCGTTGTGGCCAGCGCTGGGTGATGGCTTTGCGACGGGTGTAGAAACGTACGCCGTCTGGGCCATAGGCGTGCAGATCGCCAAATAGCGAACGCTTCCAGCCACCAAAGCTGTGGTAAGCCACCGGTACTGGCAGCGGCACATTGACCCCAACCATGCCGACTTCGATTTCGTCGCAGAACAAGCGTGCAGACTCACCGTCGCGGGTGAAGATGCAAGTTCCGTTACCGTATTCGTGATCGTTGATCAGCTGCATGGCTTCTTCGAGGCTGTTGACGCGAACCACACAGAGCACAGGGCCGAAGATTTCTTCCTTGTAGATGCTCATCTCAGGGGTTACACGGTCAAACAAGCAACCACCGAGGAAGAAGCCCTGCTCGTTGCCAGCAACGCTAAAGCCACGACCATCGACAACCAGCTCGGCGCCAGCGGCAACGCCCGCATCAACGTAGCCCTTGACCTTGTCACGGTGAGCGCCGGTAACCAGCGGCCCCATGTCCAGCCCGGTAGAAGTACCCGCGCCGATTTTCAGTGCCTTGATCTGTGGCACCAGCTTTTTGATCATCGCATCAGCAATCTGGTCACCTACGCAAACGGCAACGGAAATGGCCATGCAACGCTCGCCACAGGAGCCGTAGGCGGCGCCCATCAGAGCGCTGACTGCATTGTCCAGGTCTGCGTCTGGCATTAACACGGCGTGGTTTTTCGCCCCGCCCAACGCCTGGACGCGCTTGCCGCGCTTGGTGCCTTCGGAATAGATATATTCGGCAATCGGCGTCGAGCCTACAAAGCTCAAGGCTTTGACTTCCGGGGCTTCGATCAGCGCATCAACCGCTTCCTTGTCGCCATGAACAACGTTCAGCACGCCTTTTGGCAAACCCGCCTCTTGCAGCAACTGAGCGATATACAGCGTCGAGCTTGGATCGCGCTCGGAAGGCTTGAGGATAAAACAGTTACCGCAAACGATTGCCAGCGGATACATCCACAGTGGCACCATCGCCGGGAAGTTAAACGGGGTAATACCAGCCACCACGCCAACCGGTTGGAAGTCGCTCCAGGCATCGATATTCGGGCCGACGTTACGGTTGTATTCGCCCTTGAGAATTTCTGGCGCGCCGCACGCGTACTCCACGTTTTCGATACCGCGCTTCAACTCACCGGCAGCGTCTTCAAGGGTCTTGCCGTGCTCTTCGCTGATCATCTTCGAGATGGCGGCTTCATGCTGCTCAAGCAATTGCTTGAAGCGGAACATGATCTGCGCACGCTTGGCTGGCGGCGTATTGCGCCATGCCGGGAAAGCAGATTTGGCCGAGTCGATCGCTTGCTGGATGGTGGCGCGATCTGCCAGCGCAACCTGGTGGATAACCTCGCCTGTAGACGGGTTGAACACGTCTGCGGTGCGGCCAGTGCCAGCAACTTGCTCGCCATGGATTAAATGATTCACTGCGCTCATGGAATTCTCCGTTAGCAACTTGTTTATGAGGGCTGAACCCGGTCCAGCGCCCTAAGGTATGTGAAGTAAGGAACCGCGCTTGCCGTTCCCTGATAGCTATTGCGCTGCTTTGATCTCGGTCTCGACGAACACCACTTCGTGTTCGCTGGCGTTGACCACATTGTGCTCGACACCGGCTTTGCGAAAGTAGGCTTGGCCAGCAACCAGGCTTGCATGCTTGTCGCCTTCTGGCGTTTCCAGCAGCAGTGTGCCCGCAGTCATGGGCACCACCACGTAATCGTAGCCATGGTGATGAGCACCGGTTTCGCTGCCCGGCGCAAACCGCCATTCAGTCACGATAACATCGCTGTTATCGACCTGAACGGTCGCGACCGCCTGTGTGCGCTTGGTCATTAATCAACACCTTGCAGTGCTTGGCCAACAGCATCGAAGACACGGTCGAGGTCTTCACGCTTGGCATTGAAGGTTGGCCCAAACTGCAGGGTATCGCCACCGAAGCGCACATAGAAGCCTGCTTTCCACAAGGCCATGCCCGCCTCGAACGGACGAATCACCGCATCGCCATCGCGCGGCGCCAGCTGAATGGCTCCGGCCAGGCCGCAGTTGCGGATATCAATGACGTGCTTGGCGCCCTTGAGGCCGTGCAGGGCATTGGCAAAGTGCGGTTCGATTTCAGCCGACTGCTGCACCAGGTTTTCACGCTTGAGCAACTCTAGTGAAGCCAGGCCCGCAGCACAGGCCACCGGATGCGCCGAGTAGGTGTAGCCATGACTGAATTCAACCATGTGCTCCGGCGATGGCTGGTTCATAAAGGTTTGATAGATTTCGTTGGACGCAATCACTGCACCCAGCGGCACCGCACCATTGGTGATTTGCTTGGCGGTGTTCATGATGTCCGGCGTCACACCGAAGTACTCAGCGCCCGACCATTTGCCCATGCGCCCGAATGCGGTGATCACCTCATCGAAAATCAGCAGGATATTGTGCTGGGTGCAGATCTCACGCAGGCGCTGCAAGTAGCCCACTGGCGGCACCAGCACACCAGCTGAACCCGACATTGGCTCGACAATGACCGCAGCGATGTTCGACGCATCGTGCAGCTCGATCAACTTGAGCAGCTCATTGGCCAGCTCGACGCCGCCCGTCTCGGCCATGCCCTTGGTGAAGGCCATGCCCGGCTGCAGTGTGTGTGGCAGGTGATCAACGTCCATGAACTGGCCGTACATCTTGCGGTTACCGTTAATGCCACCAAGGCTGGTACCGGCGATGTTCACCCCGTGATAACCACGGGCGCGGCCAATGAATTTGGTCTTGGCGGGCTGGCCTTTCAGGCGCCAGTAGGCTTTGGCCATTTTTACCGAGGTATCAGCGCACTCGGACCCCGAGCTGGTGAAGAACACATGATCAAGGCCAGCCGGCAGCAGATCGGCAATTTGCTCGGCCAGCTGGAATGACAGCGGATGGCCGTACTGGAAGCCAGGCGAGTAATCGAGCGTACCCAGCTGCTTGGCAACGGCGTCCTGAATTTCCTTGCGCGAGTGGCCGGCACCACAGGTCCACAGACCCGAAAGGCTGTCGTAGATCTTGCGCCCCTTGTCATCCGTCAGCCAGCTGCCTTCGGCAGACACAATAAAACGTGGGTCGCGATGGAAGTTACGGTTGGCGGAAAACGGCATCCAGTGAGCATCCAGCTTGAGCTGGCTGGTCAATGGCGGAGTAGCAGACTGGGGCATGTTCATGGGACGGCCTCGCTAGAAGACAATGTTCGGACGTGAAGTACACTTGCCATTAAAGGTGCCACGGGCATAAAGTCGGTAAAACTTAACTCTTCATATCTTTAGTTCACCGGTTACTAAACTAATGAGCACTCGTCGTCCCGATCCTCTCGCCCAAGTCAGCGACTTTGATATTCGCCTGCTGAAACTGTTCCGTAGCGTCGTTGAATCCGGTGGTTTTTCCGCGGCTGAAAGCGTACTGGGCATAGGCCGCTCGGCCATCAGTCAGCAAATGAGCGACCTTGAGCAACGCCTGGGTCTGCGCCTCTGCCAGCGAGGACGCGCCGGCTTTGCCCTGACCGAAGAAGGCCGAGAAGTGTTCCAGTCGACCCAGCAACTACTGGCTGCGCTGGAAAGCTTCCGCACTGAAGTCAACGGCCTGCACCAGAACCTGCGTGGCGAGCTCAATATCGGCCTGACCGACAACCTGGTCACCGTGCAGCACATGCGCATAACCAATGCCCTTTCGCGGCTCAAGGAGCGCGGCCCGGACGTGAGGGTCAACATCCGCATGACACCCCCCAGTGAAGTCGAACAGGGTGTGCTCGACGGCCGCCTGCACATTGGCGTTGTGCCGCAATCCGGCGCATTGTCCGGGCTCGACTACCAGCCGCTGTACGATGAACGTTCGCTGCTTTATTGCGCCGTCGGCCATCCGTTGTTTTACGCAGACGACCAGTTGCTTGATGACAAACGCTTGAACACCCAGGACGCTATCGCCCCAACCTTTCGCTTACCCTCAGAAATACAGACGCACTACCAGGTGCTCAACTGCACCGCCAGTGCCTCCGACCGTGAAGGCATGGCGTTTCTGATTCTGACCGGACGCTACATTGGTTATCTGCCCGACCATTACGCCAGTGCCTGGGTACAACAAGGTCGCCTGCGCGCGTTGAAAGCCGACTCACGCTTCTATGATTTGAATTTAGCAGCGGTGACCCGCAAAGGCCGACGACCGCACTTGGTGCTTGAGAGTTTTCTCGAGGCGCTGGAAGCTGTCAGTTGATACTTGATCGACCGCGATGAGCTTGCAGCCAAGGCAAAACATTCCAGCGACCGAGCCCACAATCATCCGGTAAGCCCGGATAAATCTGATTTTGCCTGAGGCTGATTGCCCCGATCGTACTGGTTCAGCCGCTCATGGGATCGTTTATATCGACACAGCCAGTAACAACTCGTTTATTCCGCAGCTCGGTGACGGGTAGTCATCAGGCTATGATCCTACGATGCGCCTGCTGCGCACCGCTCAACAGGAGGATTTATGTCCAGCCGCCGCCACTTCATACAACGCAGCGCTACCTTGCTTGGTCTAGCAGCCGCTGCACCACTGCTGCCAGGCCTGGCCTTCGCCAGTGAACCCAGCCAATTGCTGCGGCGCAAGATACCGGTCAGCGATGAAATGCTCCCGGTTATTGGCCTGGGCACCTCGCGCACCTTTAACGTAACCCCGAATGAAACCGGGATTAACCCGCTCGATCTGGTCATGCGTAACTTTATCAACGGTGGCGCAACGCTTATCGATACCGCTCCAAGCTACGGCACAGCCGAGGCCGTCACCGGCTTGCTGCTCAAGCGCATTGACACTCAGCGCAAGGCATTTCTGGCGACCAAGTTATCGGCAACCGGCCGCGATAACGGCCTTGCGCAATTCAACTCCAGCCTGGAGAAATTACAGACCGACAAGATCGATCTGCTGCAGGTGCACAACCTGCAAGATACCGCTACGCAAATGAAGTTGATGCGCGAGCTTAAAGAGCAAGGCAAGATTCGCTACACGGGGATCACCCACTACCTGGAGTCCGCGCACGACGACCTGCTCGAGTCGCTGAAACAGCACAAGCCAGACTTTGTACAGCTCAATTACTCGATCGGCGAACGCAACGCCGAAAAGCATCTGCTGCCGTACTGTGCCGATAATGGCATTGCCGTGCTGGTCAACCGGCCTTTTATGCGCGGTCAATTACTCAGCAAGGTCAAAGGACAGTCTTTACCGGGCTGGGCGATCGATACAGACGCCACATCCTGGGCGCAGCTGTTGCTTAAATTCATCCTCGCACACCCAGCAGTTACCGCAGTGCTACCAGCCACATCAACGCCTCGCTACGTGACCGACAACATCAAGGCAGGCATGGGTCGACTGCCTGATGCAGCGCTACGCGAGCGGATCGTTCAGGCATTTAGCTGATGAACACTGCGCGTAAGCCCCAGCCGTTTTTATGATCCCCGCTCAGCGGTTTGCCAGCGCCATCAATGCAAAACCCGAAGAGCTGCTGGCTGCGCTGAGCGGATTCGTCCTGTTTCTGTGCCTGTTCAGTGGCTATTTCATGCTGCGCCCGATTCGCGAGGCGATGGGCATCGTTGGCGGCGTAGAGAATCTGCAATGGCTGTTTAGCGCGACATTTATCCTGATGTTGATCGCCGTGCCGCTGTTTGCCTGGCTCAACTCACATGTGCCGCGCCAACGCTACATCGACTGGGTCTACGGTTTTTTCATCCTCAATTTATTAGGCTTTGCAGCCTTATTCAGCCTGATTGAGCGCGACGTATGGCTGGCCCGCAGCTTTTATGTATGGCTATCGGTCTACAACCTGTTCGTGGTTTCCGTGGCCTGGAGCCTGATGAGCGATGTATTCGACAGCCAGCAAGCCAAACGCCTGTTCGCCTTTATCGCGGCCGGCGCCAGTACTGGCGGCTTGATCGGCCCGGCCTTTGGCGCGTTGCTGATCAGTGTCCTTGGAGAAAGCGGCTTGATGGTTTGCGCAGCAGCACTGTTGGCGCTGGCCTTGCTCAGCAAAGGCTACCTGATGCATTGGCGCGCCATCAACGGCGCGGGAAGACCGGGTGCAAAACACAACGAAAATCCGCAAAAACCTGTGCTAGGCAACCCTTTTAGTGGCTTCACTCAAGTCGTGCGCTCACCCTATTTATTGGGCATCAGCGCATTTGTGATTTTGCTGGCCACCGCCAGCACCTTCCTCTATTTCGAGCAGGCACGGCTGGTCGCAGAAACCTTCACCAGCCGCGACGAGCAGGTTCGTGTATTCGGCCTGATCGACTTTACTGTGCAGGCGTTGTCACTGCTCGCGCAGCTGTTTATCACCGGGCGTATCGCTCAGCGTTTTGGTATTCGCGCCCTGCTCGCAGGCGTGCCGTTTTTAGTCTGCTTGGGGTTTATCGGTTTGGCGCTGGCACCAACCTTCGCCGTACTCGCGGCCTTGATGATTGTACGGCGCGTAGGCGAATACGCCTGCGTGCGCCCCGGCCGTGAAATGCTCTTTGCACCGCTCGATGCGCAGACCAAATACAAAGCCAAGAACTTTATCGACACCGTGGTCTATCGCGCCGGTGATGCCGCCAGCGCCTGGGCAAAGGCGCTGATCGACAGTTTGTCTAATGGCGTGATGGTTGCTGCACTGGCCGGAGCCCTGTGCGCGGCAGTTTGGGGATTGCTGGGCTGGTATCTGGGCGGGCAGCGTGAACAACAAAAGCAACAAGCAGAGGCCGAAGCCAAAGCTCAAGCGAACAGCTAAATATCAAGCACCAACTCATTGCTCGAACAACTGGAAACGCAAGGCATTATCCATTCGCCTGACGCGCGCTCCGCATTCGACAAATACTGGTCGTGATGGTCAATTCCACCGCTGACAACCCGGGTCATGCAGGCGCCACACATGCCCATGCCGCAAGAAGTGGCGATATCCACGCCAACCCGGGCGGCGGCTGCCACCAGCGTTTCACCCGGGTTAACGGCAACCTGCTTGCCGCTTTTTGCCAACAGCAATTGCACTGCCTGCGCCTGATTGGCTGCTGCTCGCTCAGGCGCTTGCAGCTGAGCCTGAAAGTGCTCGCGGTGGAGCGCCTCACTTGGCCAACCAGCGGCGCCTGCCAACTCGAACACGCAATCCATAAACCCTGCTGGGCCACAGCTGTACAGCAAAGTGTCGGGCTGGCGATTAGCTAACAGCGCAGGCAATTGTCGAGCGATTTCGACACTGGATAACCCGCAGAACAAGCTGACATCAGGCTGCGCTTGCAATTCGTCAAGAAAAGCACTTTGAGCACGGCTGCGACTGAAGTAATACAAATGGACCGAGCGTTGCTGCGCCCGGCAGGCGCGGTACATGGCGAGCAACGGCGTCACACCAATCCCCGCTGCGACCAGCACCACTGGCGCATTGCCCGGCGCCAAAGCAAACACATTGCGCGGCACTCCAACCTGCATACGCGCACCCAGACGCAGTTGCTCATGCAGCCATTGCGAACCGCCACGGGATTCAGGTTCGCGCTTGATGGCCAAACGTAAACAGCCTTCCCCAGCCAGGTTGGTCAGGGAATACTGGCGCACCAAACCACTGCCCAACTGCAGGTCGACATGGGCCCCGGCAGTCCAGCTAAAGGGCAAGCCATCGTCATTTACCGGACACAGCTCGAGGCCAAGGATGCCTTCGGCTTCCTCGCGTAAACCACGGACTTTCATCTCGACCCAGCTCATGCGCGCAACCCTGCGCGTTGCTGCAGTCCACGCACTGCCGCAGCCGCTTCACGGCCTAGCGCAGCCATGTCCAGCCCGGCGATATGATCATTCTCCACGACCCGCTTACCGCCGACCAACAGCGCCTGCAACCGGGCGCGACCGCCGCAGGCGACCGGAGCAATGGCTAAATCATGCAGGCCAAAATAACGAGGATCATCCAGGGCATAAATCGCCAGGTCCGCCGCCATGCCAACGGCCAGGCCACCTAAGGCATCCAGCCCGAGCACCTTGGCGCCGCCGGTGGTGCCCCAGCGCACCACGTCTTCAATGCTTGCCGCATCAGCTCCGCCTTCGAACTGGCCACCGGCATAGCGCGGCTCGGCCAACTGGCCTTTACGGGCACGCTGCAGCAGCCAGGCAGCATGGGTTTCACTGAGCATGTCAGCCGCCTCATTCGATGCCGCGCCGTCCACCCCAATCGACACCGCTACTCCGGCAGCCTCCAGCGCAAGGATGTCAGCGATGCCACTGCCGAGTCGTCCATTACTCTGCGGGCAATGGGCGATACCGGTGCCGGTTTGGCCGAGCATACGAATTTCATCAGGCAATAACTTGACCAGATGCGCAAACCAGACGTCAGTGCCTAGCCATTCATACTCAGCGCAGAACTGCACCGGCGTCATGTTGAACTTGCCGCGGGCGGCGTCCAGATAATCCACGGTTTCAGAAAGATGGCTGTGCATGCGGATACCCAACTGGCGGGCAGCACGGGCGGTTTCGCGCAGCTCATCCGGCGTGGTCGAGTGCAGCGTGGTGGTCGGCGCCATGACGATACGCCGGTATGAATCGGCTGCCGGGTCGTGATACTGCTGAGTCAGGCGAGCGACATCGGCCAGGTAATCATCGATTTTTTCCGGGCGCATGGCCTGCGGCAACTCGGCTTCAAGCTGGCGTGTCTGCGTGGCGCCTCCCCTGCACAGGACAAAGCGCAAACCCAGCGCCTCGGCCTCTTCAAACAGAATCGCGGCGCTGTCAAAGGGCATGCCCGGGTAATACAAATAATGGTGATCGGCGACAGTGGCGCAGCCCGAACGCGCCAGCTCGACCAAACCAATGCGCACCGCCAAGCGGAAGCTCTGCTCATCAAAGGCCCCCCGAAAGCGGTAAGGCGTCGAAGCCAGCCATTGGGTCAGGCTCTGGTTAAGCCCTTGTGGCTCACCCTTGAGCAAGGATTGAAACAGGTGATGATGGGTGTTGACCCACGCCGGGTACACCACGCAATCGCGGGCATCAATTTGCGCCTCGCCGACCTGTGGCTGTAACTGACCAATCGCAGCAATACGCCCGTCAATTATCCGGATATCTGGCCCGTCAGCCCGTGCTGCGCTGCCAGACATACCGGTCATGATGGCGCTGGCGTTGCGGATCAGCCAACTGTTGTTCGCATTCATTAAGTCTCTCCTGATCAAGCTGGCATTAACCAGCCAAGTCATCCTTGTTCGCTGTCGTGCCAATGGCCCAGACTCACCCGAGCCAGCGCCGCCATCACACTAAACAGCAGCACCCCGGTCAGGGAAATCAGCACCAGCGCAGCGAACAGGCGTGGAATATTCATCTGAAACCCAGCCTGCAAGATCTGATACGCCAGCCCAGCTCCGGTACCACCAGTGCCCGCGACAAACTCAGCAACCACCGCACCGATCAGCGCCAGCCCGCTGGCAATGCGCAGGCCGCCAAAGAAGAACGGCAGCGCGCTGGGAATACGCAAGCGCAACAGGGTTTGCCAGCGACTCGCACGGTTCAGTTTGAACAGGTTGAGCAGCCCCGGATTAACACTGCGCAGCCCCAATACCGTGTTTGAGATCACCGGAAATATCGCCACCAGCGTCGCACAAACCACCAGCGCCAGCGTGGTGTTGCTGACCCAGATGATGATCAGCGGCGCAATCGCCACCACCGGCGTGACCTGCAATAAAATCGCGTAGGGAAACAGGCTGGCCTCGATCACCCGGCTCTGCACAAACACAAATGCAGCCAGCACACCGAGCACCACGGCCAGCAAGAATGACAACAAAGTGATTTTAAGGGTTACCCACAGCGACCCGAGCAACAAAGGCCCATCAGCCACCAAGGTTCGGCCTATGTCTGCCGGGCTCGGCACCAGATACACCGGAACGTCCAAGGCGACACACAGCATCTGCCAAATGCCGAGCAAGACGGCCCCGACCAGCAATGGGGCGGCGATGCGTTGCACCGCAGGGTTGGCCAGTAATGGCACATGCGCCGTCGTCATTTTCCACCTCCACAGGCTGTCAATTCGCGCTCGACCGGCTGATCAAATTGAATATTCAATGGCCGCCCTCCGCGTTGGCTTCGGCCAATAAGGCCGAGAGTTGCGCACATTGCTGGATAAATTCGGCGGAGGTGCGATAGGCCTCATCACGCTGCTGCGGCCCGTTGATCGCCACATCAGCAATCACCCGGCCGGGCCGGGCGCCCATCACCACCACCCGCGACGATAGATACACCGCCTCGTAAATACTGTGGGTGACAAACACCACAGTCAGGTCGCGCGCAGCCCAGAGTTGACGCAAGTCGCTGTCGAGGCGATTGCGGGTGAACTCATCCAGCGCACCAAAGGGCTCATCCATCAGCAGCAAATTAGGCTCGGTGGCCAGAGCCCGGGCGATGGATGCACGCATCTGCATGCCGCCAGAGAGCTCTCGTGGATAGACATGACCAAACTGCCCCAAACCGACCAATTGCAGCGCATCATCCACTCGCCGCTGGCTTTGCCCACGCGGGACGCCGGCCAGGTCCAACGGCAGGCGCACGTTATCGGCCACTTTTGCCCAGGGCATCAGCGTGGCCTCCTGAAACACCATTGCCAATTTCTGCTCAGCGGCGAAGTGGTTGATCTGGCCCTTGCCCCACCAACGCACATGCCCAGCGGAGGGCTGCTCAAGCCCGGCAAACATTTTCAGCAAGGTACTCTTGCCGCAACCGGAAGGCCCCAGCAGGGATACAAACTCACCGCGACCGATTTCCAGCTTGAGTCGCTGCAAGGCGTGTGTGCCATTGCCGTAGGTTTTCTCCACGCCATTGGCCAACAACACAGGCACATCATGTACAGGGTTGTGCAGGTTGCTCTGCGCCACAGCCGCCGCATCCAACACTGCGTTCATAGCGGTGTACCGGCTGGGCGGAATTGCTCTTCTTCACCGTGCTTTTGCAGCAATTCGAAAAGCATTTTGCGCATGATCAAACCTGGCCGGTCAGACTCCATGTGAAACTCCACGCGGCGACGGGTATCGACGCAGGCATCGTAGTCGGTGGCCTCGAGAATCTCTTGGTCTTCACGGGTGATGGGCGCATCCCAAGCGATCAGTTCTTCAGTGCTGATCGCTGCTTCGCTGTCGTTGCGATACAACCACTGCACCAACTGAATCCGCTTGTCATCAATCGGCGTCGCGCAGTTGTAGATGATGTGGTGAATACCGCTGTCGGGATAGGTGCAACCAAAGCGGCGCACAAAGGGTAGATGCCAACGGTTGAACAAATGCCGCGTGGTGGTTGGCGTATCAGTGCCCGTCACCCGGTGCCCAGCAGGCGGGTTATTGATCGGCACGATTGTCTCAGCCTCAAAGCCCCACTCGGTTTGTTCGAGATTGTATTTCGACGGCTGCGGCTGGTTGATCATGCCGAAGTTGGCTTTGTGTACGAAGGAAAAATGCGAGTTGTCGAAGCTGTTTTCCATAAACCGCAGCGGGCTGGTTTGCCACTCTTCGTAAAACTGGAAGATACGCCGATAAGCAGGGGCGCCATCCTCTTCAAACACAGGAATAGCTTGCAGCGGCTCGCCCAGGCAAACCCAGACGTAGCCATATTTCTCCGTGCAATGATAAGCATCAGTACGCGCGCCAGCTGGAATTGGCGCGCCTTCGGCCTGTTGCGGAATGCACACGCAGGCACCGCTCTGGTCGTAGCGCCAGCCGTGATACCCGCAGACGATAACGCCATCTTCAACCCAGCCTTTGGACAACTGCGCAGTGCGGTGGCAGCAGCGATCAGCCAGCGCAACCGGGCCTTGTTTGCCCATGAATATAACCAAGCGTTCACCTAACAAAGTGAACGGCTGCGGGCCCTCGGCCAGTTGGCTGACAGGCATCAGCGCATACCAGAAACGACGCAATACAGGTTGTTGAGTCACTAACATGGAGCATTCCTCTAATTCGGTTCTACAGGCTGCCAATACGTTGCTGGCAGCGCGGTAATAGGGATCAGCGTGCGGCGGTATCGTTGGCCTGCGGCAGTACGCTCAGGTCACGAACAAACTCAGTGCTGTAGGCCTTTTTCCAGTCGGTGCCAGCTTTGAGCAGCTCGCTTTTGACCATGAAATCGCGGGTCGCCTGCCAACGTGCATCGGTCATCACGCCGATGCCCAAGGTGGCTGCATCGCCGCCCTCAACCAGCTTCAGCTCCTTGAGTTTGCTGACGCCCCAGGCGAGCAGTTCATCGTCCATGCTCGGGTTGTCTTTTTTGATCAGCGCATTGCCCGGTGCGGGGTCGGCCAGGTAGCTTTTCCAGCCTTGCATGGTGGCCGCGACAAAGCGTTTGAGCACTTCAGGGCGTTGGGCAATCACATCTTCACGGGTGACCAAGGTCGAGCCATAAGGTGGATAACCGGCATCAGCGAACAGGAAGAACTTTGGATTTTTTCCCGCCTTGGTGGCTTGAAACAACTCGGAACTGGCGTATGCCTGCTGCACCGCATTGGGGTTGTTGAAAAACGGTTGCAGGTTGAAGGTATAAGGCCGTGCCTGGGCATCGCTTAACCCATATTGGCCTTTCAACCACGGCCACCAGGTGGTTTGCCCAGAGGTTGAAACCAGCACGGTTTTGCCTTCAAGCCCATCAAGCCCCGTAACATCGTCATGGGTCAGCATGCCCTGCGGGTCGCCCTGAAATGGCGCTGCGATAGCCACAACCGGCATGCCTTGCTCGACACTCTTGAGCACTTGCAGGTCGTAATTGACGATGACATCAGCCTGTTTATTGAGCAAAAGCTGCATACCATTGACCTGTGGCCCGCCCATTTTAATGGTCACATCGAGACCGTTCTGGGCATAAATGTCCTTGGCGACAGCCTGATAAAAGCCGCCATGCTCAGCCTGGGCATACCAGGATGTCAGCAAGACGATTTTGTCATTGGCCTGTGCCACAGGAGCGGCAATGCTGGCGCCTAGCAGCGCGACCGGCAGCAAGCAACGGAGTAACGAAGCGGTAGAACCCAAAGCACTGCGTGATTTCATGGCAAAACTCTCCCAAGGGGAAGACACATAGAAAGCCGCGCCAAACTCGGTATGAGTCTGACTGCGAGGGAAACCGGTAGGGGCTGATTGAGGCAGCACGCGCAAAGACGCCATGTGGCTGAAACTGCACAAAGACAGGGAACGAAAAACTGGCAAGTAGCGCATAGCTGACACCTCTCTCGTTCTCGGCTCAAAGCCAGAATCAAGCACCCAAATACCGGGTGTGTAACCGGGGTGGTTACAAGAGCAATGTCCCGCGTCGTTGCCGACACTGACCGCTTCTACTCACGCAAGGTCTTGCAGAGGCTGTGCCAATATCAACAAAGTGGCGTTGCAGAGCCTTCGGATAAATTGGACTAGAAGATTCTGGCAGCCAGAAGCCTCAAGATTGCGCACCGTCGAAAAATACGCACCAGAGCCGTGCAAATTTGTGGTGATAATGACACCGTTGTATTTTTTTACCTGCCGAGCTTGTCACCTAGGCGCCACTCGGGTATCTGTTCACTCGCCCAGCTAACAGAATGAATCGGAACTGCTCATGACTCTCGAAGTGCCAGCCCATAGCGCCAACAACAGCGGTAAACCTGCAGGGCGCATCCGCCAGAAAAATGAAGAAGCCATTCTACGTGCGGCGGAAGAAGAGTTTGCCCGCCATGGTTTCAAAGGCACCAGCATGAACACCATTGCGCAAAATGTGGGGCTGCCCAAAGCCAATCTGCACTATTACTTCACCAATAAACTTGGGCTTTACCTTGCGGTTCTGAGCAATATTATCGAGCTTTGGGACAGCACCTTTAACAACCTGACAGTTGAAGATGACCCTGCAGAATCCTTGAGCCGCTACATTCGGGCGAAGATGGAATTCTCACGGCGCCAGCCAAAAGCCTCGCGCATCTTTGCAATTGAAGTGATCAGCGGTGGCGAGTGCCTCAATGAATACTTCAATGAAGACTACCTCACCTGGTTCCGTGGCCGTGCGGCAGTATTCGATGCCTGGATTGCAGCCGGCAAGATCGATCAGGTGGACTCCACCCATTTGATTTTCCTGCTGTGGAGCAGCACCCAGCACTACGCAGACTTTGCCGCGCAGATTTGCCGGGTAAGCGGTCGCTCGCGCCTGACCAAGCAAGACTTCGAAGAGGCAACCAATAACCTGATCCACATCATCCTCAAAGGTTGCGGGCTAACGCCGCCAACGGTCTGATGCCTTATACCCTCGCCAGCCCCTGTCAGTTTCACGAAGAGATACGCAAAAGCCGCTTTATCACCCTGGCCGGGCATGCGGACAGCCCGGCAGCCGCCCAGGCATTTATTGACCAGTTCAGTGACAGCAACGCCACCCATAACTGCTGGGCGTGGAAGGTTGGCCAGCAATACCGTTTCAATGACGATGGCGAGCCAACAGGCACTGCCGGACGACCGATTCTGGCAGCGATCGAAGGCCAGGGGTTCGATCAGGTCGTGGTTTTGGTTATTCGCTGGTACGGTGGCATCCAACTGGGTACCGGCGGTTTATCTCGCGCTTATGGCGGCGGCGCCAACAAATGTTTGCAAGCGGGCGAGCGCCAGCAATTGATCGAACGCATCCGTTGCAGCTGCCATTGTCAGTTCGCTGAGTTGCCGCGCCTCAAGCCACGGCTTGCCGAGTTTGATGTGTTGATTGAGCACGAGGCATTCACAGCACAAGGCGTTGACTTGGACCTGGCGATCAATGCCGAGCACTTCGACGACTTCGCCCAGCTCATCGCCGACCTCACCCGTGGCCGTGAAGTACTGGTTGCCCCTTGAAGCGCATCAGCGCGCTGATATCCGATCAGGCGCGAGTCATGCAGTAACACTGCACGCACTGAAATTGCTCCCAGCAATCACAACCCCGCCCCAAACTGGCGCAATAAAGCAGCCTGCATTACAGCGCCTGGTCGACGACATCGTTGAGACAGGCTTTTCTGACCTGTCGGCCAAGTTTTTACAGTGACTGGCTAAGTTTTTGCTTTAGTAGCGGCAGTCGTTTTTTTGAGTCACTGCCCATGTCTAGCTCAACCCCACTTGCGCGCCTGCAATTGCGCGGCATCACCAAACGTTATCCTGGCTGCGTGGCCAATGATCAGATTGATCTAAACATCCAAGCCGGTGAAATCCATGCATTGCTTGGCGAAAACGGCGCCGGCAAAAGCACCCTGATGAAAATCATCTACGGCGTTACCCAGCCCGATGAAGGCGAAATACACTGGCACGGCGAAGCGCTGTCCATGCGCGACCCGTCCATGGCGCGCAACCTTGGAATCGGCATGGTGTTTCAGCACTTCTCGCTGTTCGAAACACTTACAGTTGCCGAGAACATCGCCTTGGCAATGGGCCGCCAGGCCGGGACTGCGCAGCAGTTGGAGCCGAAGATACGCGAAGTTTCAAAGCGCTATGGCATGCCGCTTGAGCCGGAGCGATTGGTGCACAGTTTGTCGATTGGTGAGCGCCAACGTGTCGAAATCGTGCGTTGCCTGATGCAAGACATCAAGCTGCTGATTCTCGATGAGCCAACCTCGGTGCTGACCCCACAAGAGGCCGACGAGTTATTCACCACCTTGCGCAGGCTGGCAACTGAAGGCTGCAGCATCCTGTTTATCAGCCACAAGCTCGGCGAGGTTCGCGCGCTCTGCCAAAGTGCGACTGTCTTGCGCGGCGGCAAAGTCTCAGGCCACTGCATTCCGGCAGACTGCACAGATTTGGAGTTGGCCAGGTTAATGGTTGGCGACGCGCAAGGGCTTGAAACACGCCATCCGAAAGTCAGCGGCGGCAACCCGTTTCTGAAGGTCGACCAACTGTCCTGGCACAACCCCGACCCATTTGGCACTTCGCTCAAAGATATACAGCTCAATGTGCGCAGTGGCGAAATCGTTGGTATCGCAGGTGTTGCGGGCAATGGCCAGGATGAGATTCTGGCGCTGCTCAGCGGTGAACAAGCGCTGCCAAAGCGCGACGCCATGCGTATCAACTTTGCCGGTCAACCGGTGGCGCACTTGAAACCGGATGCACGTCGTCAACTGGGCCTGGCGTTTGTGCCAGCCGAGCGCCTCGGGCATGGCGCAGTACCGGATATGAGCCTGAGCGACAACGCCTTGCTCACTGCCTTCCAGCAAGGCTTGGTCAGTAAGGGCTTGATTAAACGAAGCAAAGTGGTGGCGTTCGCTGAAGAGATCATCCGCCGTTTCGCTGTTAAAACACCGAATGCTGACACTGCTGCGCAGAGCTTGTCAGGCGGCAATCTGCAGAAATTCATTCTCGGGCGCGAGATCATGCAAAACCCCAAACTGCTGATCGCCGCGCACCCGACCTGGGGAGTTGATGTGGGCGCAGCAACGGCGATTCATCGTGCACTGATTGCCCTGCGTGATGCTGGCGCGGCGATTCTGGTGATATCCGAAGACCTTGATGAACTGTTCCAGATTTGCGACCGCATTGGCGCGCTCAGCAGCGGCAAACTGTCGGCGCTGGCCAACACCCTTGAGACCAACCCGGTCGAGGTCGGTCGCTGGATGGCTGGCCAATTCAACACTGATGCAGTTCTGAGCTGACGGAGTTTTTATGTTGTTATCCCTTGAACCTCGCGGCCAGCAATCACGCGCCATGCTCTGGTTTTCTCCCTTGCTGGCGGCTGCATTGACCTTGTTCTGTGGCTCCTTACTGTTTTTAGTGCTCGGCCACGACCCGCTGCTGACCTTGCACACCTTATTGATTGCGCCACTGAGCGACTGGTATGGCGTGTCTGAGTTACTGGTCAAGGCCTTGCCAATTCTGCTCTGTGCGCTGGGGCTGGCCGTGGCTTACCACGCCCGGATCTGGAACATCGGCGCCGAAGGCCAGTTGTTGCTCGGTGCCCTGGCCGGTAGCGCCGTGGCGGTACATATCATCGACTGGGAAAGCCGCTGGGCGCTGGTGCTGGTCATCAGTGCCGGCGTAGCCGCAGGTGCGGCCTGGGCAGGACTCACGGCATGGCTGCGTACGCAGTTCAATGCCAATGAAATCCTCACCAGCATCATGCTCAACTACATCGCCCTCAACCTGTTGCTCTATTGCGTCCACGGCCCGCTAAAAGACCCCGAAGGCTACAACTTCCCAGAGTCAGCAATGTTTGGTGATTTCAGCCGGCTGTCACTGCTCAGTGAGGACGGGCGAATCCATGCAGGACTGTATTTTGCTCTGCTGGCATTGGTCGCAGTGTGGGTGTTGCTGCAAAAAAGCTTCCTTGGCTTTCAGATCAAGGTGCTCGGCCTTGATCGCCGCGCGGCAGGTTTTGTCGGTTTCAGGGAGAAACGCCTGGTCTGGTTCGCCCTGCTCGTCAGCGGCGCTTTGGCGGGCCTGGCCGGGGTTGGCGAAGTCGCCGGGCCAATCGGTCAACTGGTGCCGCAGGTGTCGCCCGGGTACGGCTATGCAGCAATCACAGTGGCATTTCTCGGGCGCCTGAATCCACTGGGCATCCTCTTCGCCAGCCTGCTTATGGCGCTGTTGTATCTGGGTGGCGAAACCGCGCAGATGGCGATGAACCTGCCACAGGCCATTACCCAATTGTTCCAGGGCATGATGCTGTTCTTCCTGCTCGCCTGCGATGTGCTGATTCTGTATCGCCCACGGTTTAAGTGGAAATGGACAAAACGCACAGCCACCCAAAACGCCTTGGCCTGAGAACAGCTGCATCTGGCCAGGCCAGATGCGTTAGAAGAATGTGAGGAAGCTGTATGGATATTGATCTACTGAGCAACATTTTATTCGCCATGGTACGCACTGGCACGCCGCTGTTGCTGGTCGCATTGGGTGAAATGGTCTGCGAGAAAAGCGGCGTGCTCAACCTGGGTCAGGAAGGCATGATGCTGTTTGGCGCGGTGATGGGTTTTATCATCGCGTTCAGCACCGGCAACCTTTGGCTTGGGGTCGTGCTGGCGATGGCGGCGGGCATGCTCTTATCGATGCTGTTCGCGGCCGTGGCCTTGGGTTTTAACGCCAATCAAGTGGCGACCGGCTTGGCCCTGACCATCTTCGGCGTTGGATTATCGACCTTTGTCGGCGCCGCCTGGGTGGGTAAACCGCTCACCGGCTTTGAACCGGTGATTATTCCCTTTCTAAGTGATATCCCGCTGATCGGCCGCATGCTGTTCGCTCAGGATCTACTTATCTACCTGTCATTTGTCTTGTTTGCATTGGTTGCCTGGGTGATGCTGAAAACCCGCGTCGGCCTTATCATTCAAGCCGTTGGCGAGAACCCGGATGCCGCCAGCGCCATGGGCTTACCTGTACTGCGCGTGCGCACCCTGGCCGTGCTGTTCGGCGGTGCAATGGCCGGGCTGGCCGGGGCTTATTTGTCGCTCGCCTACACGCCTATGTGGGCAGAAAATATGACCGCAGGGCGCGGCTGGATCGCTCTGGCGCTGGTGGTGTTTGCCAGCTGGCGAGTATTTCGTGTGCTGCTTGGGGCTTATCTGTTTGGCCTGGCAAGCATCATTCATTTGGTCGCCCAAGGTGTTGGCCTGTCGATTCCATCGAACCTGCTGGCGATGTTGCCTTACCTTGCAACTATTGTGGTCTTGGTCTTGCTCTCGCGTGATCCAATCAAGACGCGCTTGTTCGCGCCAGTATCATTGGGCAAACCCTGGCAGCCCGGTCATTGATAATGGCCACTCGGGCAGACCGCCTTGGTCTGCCCTGATAATAATCGCCACCACGAGATAGCCTTCAAGCCTTCGACTTAACCCCTTGGATGACTTGCTCAAGTGCGTCTAGACACAAGATATCAACGGTTCCATAACCACAACGCACAACCCCCATTTGCTCCAGGCGCTTCAATGCATCATGGGCACCCTTGCGTGATAGCCCGGCCATCGCACCGATATCAGCCTGTGAGGTTTTCGCAAGCGAGGTTTTCTCGCTAATGATCGCCAGCCGCTTTAAGGTTTTTGCGATTCGCGCGGTGGCATCAAAGGTGGTCAGCGCATCAAGGGTCATCAGGGTTACATCAAAGGTAAGCGCGGTGAGCAGGTTGCACCACTGCCAGTAACCGGGATCATCCTTAAGGATTTTGTCCAGATTGGTCTTGCTTAACCGCATGCAATAACTGTCGGTGTAGGCAATTGTGTCGACCCGACGCACGCCGCCGCAGAAAAAAGCCAATTCCCCCGTCCATGAGCCCGGCGCAAACAAATGCACCAGGCTCGATGCATCGACTCGCGGCGGCAGCTGACAAGCAAGACAGCCCTGAGCAAGGCCGACGATAGCATTGCCCGGTTGTGCGCAGCGCAAAATAACCTCGCCCGCCCTGTAGTGATGAAAGGTCGCACGACTTAACACTGCATCCTGAAAAGCCACTGGCGTGTGCGACAGCCAACCGTTCTCTTGCAGTGTTTGCGCTGCCTCAAGAAACTCCATTTCTTCGCCTTTTTTACAAATTGTCACTTTGGATACAGTTGCACCAAATGTCTTGGACTACTGTAGTTAGAGACTTACTCAAGAGTGATTTCCCACGCGCAATTATGCAGGGCAAACGCATTCAAGTCTTAGAGTGCGCATAGGTAAAAGCAGCCTAGGTGCAAGTTCTAAATATGCTGTCTCCAACAGATATGACCCTCAGTGGTCATTGAAATTATGGATATCAAGGAGTCGTACACATGCTTGCATTTGTTTCAAGACGTTTAACTATTGCCGTGATTTCCGGCGCCGTCATTGCCACCAGCGCTTTCGCCGCGCCCAATGAAGCAACCGATGCGACCAAAAAAGCCAACGACGCCATTGCAAACTATTTGCCCTTCACCAACAAACAAGATTTCGAAGACGCAAAGCGCGGCTTCATCGCCGATCTGCCAAGCTCGGTCATTAAAAACAAAGACGGCAATACGGTTATCGACCTTGGCCAATATGACTTCCTCAAAAAAGCAGGCGACACACCTTCAACTGTAAACCCAAGCCTGTGGCGTCAGTCCCAGCTTCTGGCGATTCGCGGCTTGTTTAAAGTGGTCGATGGCATCTACCAGGTGCGCAATATCGACCTGGCGAACATGACCTTCATTCGCGGCAAGACCGGCTGGATTGTGATCGATCCACTGACCTCCGACGAAACCGCCAAGGCCGCTCTGGACCTGATCAACGAGAAAGTTGAGAAGCTGCCTGTTTCTGCGGTGATCATCACCCACTCGCACGTTGACCACTTCGCGGGCTTGCGCTCGGTCGTTGACGAAGCTGACGTGAAATCCGGCAAGGTCCCACTGATAGTGCCAGAAGGCTTTATGGAAGAAGCCGTGAGCGAGAACGTGTTTGCCGGTACAGCCATGAGCCGCCGCGCGTCGTACATGTACGGCAACCTGCTGCCGAAAAACCCACAAGGCAACGTCGGTGGTGGCTTGGGCATTACCACCGCCGCGGGTGACATCACCCTGATTGAACCGAATAAGCTGATCAGCAAGACTGGCGAGAAGTTGACCGTCGACGGTATCGACGTTGAGTTCCAGATGGCGCCAGGCACTGAAGCGCCTGCCGAGATGCTGTTCTACTTCCCGCAGTTTAAAGCGCTGGATTTGGCCGAGGACGCCAACCACACCCTACACAACATCCTCACACTGCGCGGCGCCAAGGTACGTAGCGCACAAAAGTGGTCCAGCGTCTTGAATGAAACTATCAACATGTGGGGCGACAAAGCCGAGGTCTCCTTTGGGAGTCACCATTGGCCACAATGGGGCAAGGACAGGGTTGTCGAACACCTGGAAAAACAACGCGACCTGTATAAATACATCAACGATCAAACCCTGCGCATGGCCAACCAAGGCATGACCATGCACGAAATTGCGGAGGAGTTCGTCCTGCCAGACAGCCTGGCCAAAGAATTCTACAACCGCGGTTACTACGGCGACCTCAAGCACAACGTACGCGCAACTTATCAGCTATACCTTGGTTTCTGGGACGGCAATCCAGCCAACTTCGACCCGCTGCCGCCGGTAGAGGAAGCCAAGAAATATGTTCAGATGGTCGGCGCTGACAAGATGCTGGCAACCGCTAAGGATGCATATGCCAAAGGCGATTACCGCTGGTCGGCAACCGTATCGAACAAGTTGGTGTTTGCTGACCCGAAAAACCAGGCAGCCCGTGATCTTGAGGCCGATGCACTGGAGCAAATGGGTTATCAGGCTGAATCTGGCCCGGCACGTAACTTCTACCTCAGCGGCGCCCAGGAACTGCGTAACGGCGTAAAGGAGATGACGACACCGAACACCAGCTCGCCTGACATCATTCGTGGCATGACCACTGAAATGTTCCTCGACTTCCTGGCCATTCACCTCAATGGTCCCAAGGTCGGCGATAAGAGCTATGCCTATAACCTTGAATTTCCCGACACCAAAGAGAAGTTTCTGTTGACGGTGAAAAATGGGGTGCTCAACTACAACAAAGACAAAGTCGGCGAAAAAGTTGACGGTTCTGTCACCCTCAATCGCAGTGTGCTCGATAACATTGCCTTGGGTAAGTTGAAAATGGGTAACTTGACTGAAAGCGGCGACGTGAAAATCGACGGCGATGCGGCCAAGTTCAAAGATATGCTGAGCAACCTCGACACCTTCGGTTTCTGGTTCAAGATTTCTGAACCTTAACCCAATCAGCAACAACAAAACGCCCCGAAGATTCGGGGCGTTTTTTATTGCCTGATGGTTGCTCAAGCCAGATCATGCACAATATCCAGACCTCGTTGACTCAGGAGCATTTCATGACCGGGCAAAATACCGCATTAATCATCGGCGCCTCACGCGGCCTGGGCCTTGGCCTGGTGAAGCAATTCAACCAGTCAGGCTGGCAAGTCACGGCAACAGTGCGCGCCCCACAACGGGCGGATGAACTAAAAGCGCTGCACGGGATACAGATTGAAACCCTGGATATCGACGATAGCGAATCATTGGATGCACTGGCCGAACAGCTTCGCGGCCAGGTGTTCGACCTGATCTTCGTCAACGCAGGCGTGCTGGGCCCCGAGCATCAGTCGGCCGCCGCTGCGACGCAGGCAGAATTGGGCCAGCTGTTTATGACCAATGTCAGCGCGCCGATTCGCTTGGCCGAAAAACTGGTCGATCAGCTTCGCCCAACCACTGGTGTGCTGGCGTTTATGAGCTCGGTGCTGGGCAGCGTCACCAACCCCGAAGGCAACAACCTGGCGCTGTACAAGGCCAGCAAGGCGGCGCTCAACTCCTTGACCAACAGCTTTGTATGTTCGCTGCCTGAGCCGCGCCCGACCGTACTTTCACTGCATCCGGGCTGGGTCAGAACAGAGATGGGCGGACCGAATGCCGAGATCGAGGTTGAAACCAGCTGCGCAGGATTAGCCGCTCAAGTACAGCGCTTTGCTGGCAAAGGCGGTCATCATTTCGTTGACTACCAAGGCCAGGCAATTCCCTGGTAATACACCGGCCCGGTTACCAAGACCGGTGAGCCTCAGCGCGGTGTTGTTGATCAAGAGCGCGTTGACGGTTATCGTAAGCACCTGTCGCAACCCCTTGCGGCGCACCTGGATCAGCAGACAGGGTTAACACTGAGCTGGCTACCTGAAATCAACTCAGAGGGCCTGCAAGGTGCCTAATTCTCATATCTGGATCAAAACCCCGCTCGCCACGTTCACTGCCAACGGCCTTGATGCCTCGGGCGGTATTGTTGTCGAACATGGCGTCATCAGCGAAATTCTCGGCGCAGGCCAGCAGCCTGCCAAACCTGGTTATGCGGTCTTCGACGCGCGTGAGCACGTGGTGCTGCCGGGGCTGATCAACACCCATCACCACTTCTACCAGACACTTACCCGCGCATGGGGCCCAGTGGTCAACCAGCCGCTGTTCCCCTGGCTGAAGACCCTGTATCCGGTATGGGCTCGACTGACCCCGGAAAAACTCGCACTGGCCAGTAAAGTCGCGCTGGCCGAACTGTTGTTGTCCGGTTGTAGCACTGCCGCCGACCATCATTACCTGTTTCCGGGCGGGCTGGAAAACGCGATTGACGTGCAAGTCGAGGCTGTTCGCGAGTTGGGCATGCGCGCCATGCTCACCCGGGGTTCCATGAGCCTGGGCGAAGCCGATGGCGGCCTGCCGCCGCAGCAAACCGTGCAGCAAGGCCAGGTCATCCTGGAAGACAGCCTGCGACTGATCAACAAATATCACGAGCGTGGCGATGGCGCGCAAATCCAGATCGCCCTGGCGCCCTGCTCGCCCTTCTCGGTGACCCAGGAAATCATGCGTGAAAGCGCTGACATGGCTGAAAAGATGGATGTACGCCTGCACACCCATTTGGCCGAAACCCTGGATGAAGAAGACTTCTGCCTGCAGCGCTTTGGCCTGCGCACCGTTGACTACCTCGACAGTGTTGGCTGGCTCAGCTCGCGCACCTGGCTGGCCCATGGTATCCATTTCAACCCGGATGAGATCGAACGCCTGGGCCAGGCCGGCACCGGTATTTGCCACTGCCCAAGCTCCAATATGCGCCTCGCTTCGGGGATCTGCCCGACGATCGACCTGGAAGCGGCAGGCGCGCCAATCGGCCTGGGCGTTGATGGCTCGGCGTCTAATGATGCCTCGAACATGATCCTCGAAGCCCGTCAGGCGCTGTACATCCAGCGCCTGCGCTACGGCGCAGAAAAGATCACCCCCGAACTAGCGCTCGGCTGGGCCAGCAAAGGCTCGGCGCGCTTGCTTGGGCGCACTGACATTGGCGAACTGGCCGTGGGCAAACAGGCGGATCTGGCGTTCTTCAAGCTCGATGAACTGCGCTTCTCCGGCAGCCATGACCCGATCTCAGCGTTACTGCTGTGCGGCGCGGACCGTGCTGACCGGATGATGATTGGCGGCCAGTGGCGGGTGATTGACGGTCAAATCGAGGGCCTTGATGTGGCTCAATTGATTGCCGATCACCGCCAAGCGGCCAAAGAGCTGATTGCAGGCTAACCAAGCACTTGCACCACTTGGCAGCACGCAGGTGGTTTTCGTCAGCCTAGTTGCACCAACACAGAACCCCGGTAAAACGGGGTTTTGTGTGTTCAGGACAAAGGAATCGCCTGAGCACGGGTAATTGTCTAGTTGGTCAGTTTTTTGCAACCGACTTAGCGCCAACAAGAATTCAGCGCTTAGCCGCAATTAATTTCACCTACGGAGCAATACCCGCTATGCAGAAGAAGAGTAAAAAGCCACTGCTGCGTGCCCTCGTCGCCGCCCTCAGTTTTAGCGCCGCCATGAGCGCCTCCGCAGCTGACCCGCTGAAGGTCGGTTTCGTCTATATCGGCCCTATCGGCGATCACGGCTGGACCTATCAGCATGAGCAAGGCCGCAAAATGATGGTCGAGCAGATGGGCGACAAAATCGAAACCAGCTTCGTCGAAAACGTGCCGGAAGGTGCTGACGCTGAGCGCGTGATTCGCAACATGGCGAAAAGTGGTTACGACCTGATTTTCACCACGTCGTTTGGTTACATGAACCCAACGCTGAAAGTCGCCAAGCAGTTCCCGAAAGTAACCTTTGAGCATGCCACAGGTTACAAGCAAGCCAAGAACCTCGGCACCTATTTGTCGCGCTCGTACGAAGGTCGTTATGTCGGGGGCTACCTCGCCGCGAAGATGACCAAGACCAAGAAAATCGGTTATATCGCCTCCTTCCCGATTCCAGAAGTGATCCGCGATATCAACTCGATTCAACTGGCGCTCGACAAGTACAACCCGGGCACTGAAATCAAAGTGGTGTGGGTCAATTCCTGGTTCGATCCGGGTAAAGAGTCGGACGCGGCCAACGCACTGATCGACCAAGGCGTCGACGTGGTATTCCAGCACACTGACAGCCCGGCACCAATCCAGACAGCTGAGCGTCGCGGTGTGTATGCAGTGGGTTATGCCTCCGACATGCAGCACTTTGGCCCGAAAGCGGTGCTCACCTCGATCGTCAATAACTGGGGCCCGCACTACATCAAGTCAGCCCAGGCGGTGATTGATGGTAACTGGAAATCCCAGGACTACTGGGGCGGCTTGAATGACGACACCATCCAGTTGCCAATCAGCGACCTGGTGCCAGCGGATGTCAAAGCTGAAGCCGAGCAAATTGAAGCCAGTATCAAGAGCGGTGAGTTCCATCCGTTCACTGGCCCGATCAAGGACCAGAGCGGCGCCGTCAAAATCGCCGACGGTGTCGTAGCCACCAATGCCGAGCTGGCCTCGATGAACTACTACGTCGAGAACGTCAAAGCTGAGCTGCCCAAGTAACGTGTAGCGATGCAAATTGACTCTTAATAACTGATTGAAACTGCCGGCCTGCAACGCCGGCAGTTTATTCTCAGAGATGATCATGAATCCAAATCAACTGCCTCTGATCGATATCGCCCCGCTCTACAGCACTGATGAAAACGCCTGGCAGCAGGTTGCCAGGCTGATCGACCAAGCCTGCCGCGAATGGGGCTTTTTCTATATCACCGGCCACCCGATCAGCGCTCAACGCATGACCCAACTGGCTGATGCAGCAAAAGGCTTCTTCGCCCTGCCCGATGCTGAAAAGCTCAAGATTGATATCACCCAGACCCAGCTTCATCGGGGCTACGGCGCTATTGCCACCGAGCAACTCGACCCGAGCAAGCCCAGTGACCTGAAAGAAACCTTCGACATGGGTTTCAACATGGCCGCGGATCACCCCGATGTACTTGCCGGCAAGCCCCTGCGCGGCCCCAATCGCCACCCGCAAATAAGCGGCTGGAGCGAGCTACTGGAGCAGCACTACGACGACATGCACGAGCTGGCCAAAACCTTGCTGCGCAGCATGACTATCGCCTTGGGGGTTGAACGCGACTTTTTCGATTCGCGCTTCGAAGAGCCGATCAGCGTGTTCCGCATGATCCATTATCCACCACGCCACACAGCCAGCAGCGTAGATCAGCAAGGTGCTGGCGCGCACACCGATTACGGCTGCGTCACCCTGCTCTACCAAGACAATGCAGGCGGCTTGCAGGTGCAGAATGTCAACGGCGAGTGGATTGATGCGCCGCCCATCGAAGGCAGCTTTGTGGTCAATATCGGCGACATGATGGCGCGCTGGAGCAACGACCGTTACAAGTCGACACCGCACCGGGTTATCAGCCCGCTGGGCGTGGATCGCTATTCGATGCCCTTCTTCGCCGAACCGCACCCCGACACCGAAATCAGTTGCCTGCCCGGCTGCTCTGACGCCAACAACCCGGCCAAGTACGCGGTCACCACCAGTGCCGAATATCTGCTTTCCCGCTTCGCCGATACTTACGCCTACCGCCGCACCGAACCAGCCGAGGGCTGAACACTAACCCGCGAGATGAACGGCGTGGACCAAGACACGGCCCTCGCCGATTCCTGACTCAGTGGTTAAACTAGGGCCTGACTCAAATAGCTGACGAGAACTGACCATGTACGATTGGCTCAACGCCCTGCCCAAAGCCGAACTTCACCTGCACCTTGAAGGTTCGCTTGAGCCTGAGTTGCTGTTTGCGCTGGCTGAGCGCAATAAGATCGCGTTGCCCTGGCATGACGTTGAAGCGCTGCGTGCTGCGTACGCGTTTAACAATCTGCAGGAATTTCTCGACCTGTATTATCGCGGTGCCGACGTATTGCGCACCGAGCAGGATTTCTACGACCTGACCTGGGCTTACCTGGAGCGCTGCAAGGCGCAGAACGTGGTTCACACCGAACCCTTCTTTGACCCACAAACCCATACCGATCGCGGCATTCCATTTGAGGTAGTGCTTAGCGGCATCAAGCAGGCGTTGGATGACGGTAAAAAGCACTTGGGTATCAGCCATGGTTTGATTCTCAGCTTTTTGCGCCATTTATCCGAGGAAGAGGCCTTCAAAACCCTCGAGCAAGCAGCCCCCTTTCGCGATGCCTTTATCGCCGTCGGCCTCGACAGTTCAGAAATGGGTCACCCTCCGAGCAAGTTTCAACGGGTGTTCGACAAGGCGCGTAGCGAAGGCTATCTGACCGTGGCCCACGCAGGTGAAGAAGGCCCGCCGGAGTACATCTGGGAAGCGCTGGACTTGCTGAAAATCGAACGTATTGATCACGGCGTCCGGGCGATTGAAGACGAGCGCCTGATGCAGCGCATCATTGACGAGCAGATTCCACTGACCGTTTGCCCGCTGTCCAACACCAAGCTCTGCGTGTTTGACGACATGCGCCAGCACAACATCCTTGAAATGCTTGAGCGCGGCGTCAAGGTCACAGTCAACTCCGACGACCCTGCCTATTTCGGCGGTTATGTCACCGAGAACTTCGCGGCCCTGCATGCCAGCCTCGGCATGAGCCAGGACCAAGCCAAGCGCCTCGCGCAAAACAGCCTTGACGCACGTTTGGCTTAAAACGGCTGAGGTGGACAAGCTTCGCGTTGTCACACCCTACGGACGATGCTTACTCCGTAGGGCGGACAACGCTTTTCTGTCCGCCATTTAATACACGAAACTCGATTGCTGGCCGAGTCGCGATGGACAAGCTTCGCGTTGCCACACCCTCGCGCCCTGCGACTAGTGTTTGTGCGCTTCGCCTGCGGCGGGTGCGTCCTTCTGCACATTGACTTGCACCTCGACATCGCCGGCCTTTTCAAAGGTCAAGGTCATTGGGAAGTGCTCACCGGCCTTCATCTGCTGCTCCAGGTTGAACAGCATGACGTGGTAACCCATGGGCTCGAACCTGGCCTGGCCGCCAGCAGGAATGTCCACGCCTTGCACCTGCTGCATTTTCATCACATCGCCAGCATGTACGTGCTCATGTATCTCGGCCTTGCCAGCAACCGGAGTGTGGACGGCAATGAGACGATCAGCCTCCTTGCCCTTGTTATCCACAACAAAATAAGCCGCCGCGGTGGGCGCAACGGGCGGCATCTCGCGTGACCACGGATGCTCAATGTGCAGGTCGCCAAGGTCGAACTCATGGGCATTGGCTAAAAAGGCAGGGCTCATCAGCGCTGCGATCAACAGTATTTTATTTAGCATTGAAAACCTCCAGTGACATTGAGTAAGGCGGGCGAACCCGCCTGTTTAAATGCTCGGGTTCAACTGGCTTGCAGCTGAGCGCTTGAACGCTGACGTGAATACAGCCAGTCCAAGGGTGCGACCAGCAATAGTGAAGCGCCAACCAAGGGGAACAAACAGCCTATCAGCAACATGATCACAACAGCCCCACGCCAGAGCGGTAGATCATGGCGAACTGGCGGTACACCAAGGCGGCCTTGTGGGCGACGTTTCCACCACAGTACCAAACCACTGATGCTGCTGAGCAAAATCATAAGGCACACCCCCAGCATTAGCAGTTGGTTGGCTAGGCCAAACATCTTGCCCTCATGCAACATAACGCCAGTTTCCACGGTTCTGGCGACCAGTCCGTAATCACTCCAGCGGATATCAGCGAGCACCTTGCCGCTGTATTGATCGATATGCAGCGTGGCATCGTTACGCGGATCGTCGGCAAACACACTAACGCTATAAACCCCGCGCTCGCCCGCAGGCAGGGTCACGCTATAACCGGGATGAACACCGAGCGCATCAGCGCTATCAACCACCTGCTGCAAACTGACCTGTGCGCTGCTGGAGTTGGCATGCATCTGCGCCATGCCCTTATGCGCGGCATGGGGGTCGGACTCAGGCAACGGCGTGACTTCCGCCGCCCAAGGCACCGTTTGGCTGGAGCTGGTGTTGAGGCTACCGGCCAGTTTGGTCGATTGCGGCACGTTATCCCACATGGCAGCCGGAAAGTGATTCCAGGCACCGGCAAACTTGGCGCCCCAAAAGCCGGTCCACGTCATGCCGGTCAACAACATGAAGAGCAACAGCAACGAGCCCCAGAAACCGACAACAGCATGCAGATCACGCCAGAACAGCCGTCCACGACTGGCCAAGCGCGGCCAAAACAGCGCCGTTTTACTGGAACCCCGTGGCCACCATAGGTACAACCCCGAGATAACCAGAACAATCCCCCAACCGGCGGCCAACTCCACCAACCGATCGCCAACGGTGCCAATCATCAACTCGCCGTGGATCTTGCGCGCGATTGCCTGCAAGTTCTTCTCGGCATCCTGCACGCCGAGAATGTCACCGTTATAGGGGTTCACAAATACATTGAGCGTGGCCTCGGGCGTTGCCACGACAAACTGAGCACTGCCCTGCTTATCTACTGGTGGCAAGTACTTGTTAATGCTGGCCTGCGGATACGCCTGCTTGACCATCGCCATTTGCTGATCAGCACTGATGCGCTGCTCAGCGACTGGCACCTGCAACAGATCGTCGTACATCAGCGAATCCAGCTGCGGTTTGAACAGGTAGATAATTCCGGTAACCGACAGCATGATCATGAACGGGATGACCAGCAATCCCGCGTAAAAGTGCCAACGCCAGGCCAAGTTATAGAACGACGGCCTCGATGAGCCAGCCGTTGCCGGCTGCTCTGAAATCTGTATATCACGCATCAGTTTTCCCCAATCCCAATGCACTTGCCCAGCGCACAACGCTGGCAAGTGCCAAGCAATTCTTATGGTTGCTGCCGCAGGCAGACAATAGAGAACCTATGCGGTGAAGGGAGAGGCGCGGGGATTGGCTGAGGGCCAGAGGTAGCGGACTGGCCGCCTTGATAATGGCGCAGGTGAAATCAGTCTGCGTTGTGGGCTCAGGAATAGACCAAGTACACCAAAGAATGCGGCAAGGGCGATGCCGACGAATGTCGAGCACATTGAACAGCCAAAGCCCGTCGCCGGATTGAACAACGCAGTGTCGGAATCGCTAATATCCAGGGCACCGCCACTATTGCCCTGAGCGGAACAATAAGCGCCGTCGATGCCACTCAGCTGCAACGCTGTCATCTGCCCATGACTGATACTGCAGGCGAACGCGCTGAACAGGACACTGGCGTACAGTATCCAGGCAATCAGCGAACGATCTGCTCGGGTTATTTTCATGCTGGGCAACTCTAAAACTAAGCGTATGGAGCATCTGCGACTGTTACAGCGCAGTGCAATATTAATCGGCCCATGGCGCTTTAGCCAGTAATGCGCTACAGCGCGCCTGAACAAAGTCGCGCAGCACATGCACCGGTTTACTTAACTGCGAGCGGTGGGCGCAGATCAGGTTAAGTGGCGTCAACTCGCCAAGGTAGTCACTCATAAGCACGCGCAGGCGCCCCGCCTGAACATCGGCAGCAACGTCCAGCCACGACTTGTAGACCAAACCCTGCCCTGCGACCGCCCAGCGCCGCACCACATCGGCATCATCACTTTGACGGTCACCTTGCACGGTAATGCTCTGTTGGCGCTTGCCGATGCTGAACTGCCATCGGTCATGTATACGACCGCCAAGCATGTACAGCAGGCAGTTGTGGGCAGCCAACTGCTCCAGATTTTGTGGCTCTCCGTGGCGCGCAATGTAGGTCGGCGAGGCACAAAGCACCCGACGATTGGCTGGCGCAACTGGCAACGCCACAAGGCTTGAATCCTCTGGCGCGCCATAGCGCAAGGCGATGTCCACAGGCTCGCGGAAGAAATCAGTAACCCGATCACCCAGCAACAGACGCAGATGGAGTTGCGGATGGGCTTGCTGAAACTCATCAAGCCAGGGAAGCAAGGTGTTGCGGCCAAAATCCGAAGGCGCACACAGCTGCATCAAGCCACTGATCCCTACCTTGTTGCCCGCCAGCTGCAGACGGCCTGCTTCAATACTCTGCAATGCCTGATGCGCGTGGCTAAGGAAAGCCTGGCCTTGCGCGGTCAAGCGCAAGCTACGGGTCGAACGCGCGAACAAACGCGCATCAAGCTGCAGCTCCAGGCGCTTTAATGCGGCGCTGGCAACCGCCGGAGAGATCTCAAGCAAGCGGGCGGCGGCTGACAAACTGCCTGTTTCAGCGGTGCGCACAAACAATTGCAAATCGTCAAAACGAAGCATCTGGACGGCCTATTATCAAAATTATATTGAAATAGACTCTAGTTTCTCCGGCTTTTTCTAAAGGATCAATTAATTCAACATGGCGACATCGCTCCGGCATTTGAGGCTTCAATCATGAGTACACCATTGGCTTTAGTCGCTACGATCACCGCACTTCCCCAGCATCAGGCCACTGTGGAAGCCCATTTGCGTACATTGGTGGCTGCCAGCCGTGAAGAAGTCGCCTGCATTCAATACGACCTGCACCAGCAACAAGATGCGCCCAACGTATTTGTCATGATCGAGCAGTGGCGCGACGCAGCCGCCCTTGCAGAACACAAGCAAACCGCGCACTACCAACACTTCTCGACGAGCTGTGGCGCACTGCTGCAAGGCGTTGAACTCAAGTTATTAACCCAGATTGCCTAAGGAGCTAACGATGAAAGCAGTTGCTTACTACCAATCCCTGCCGGCTGACAATCAACAGTCGCTGGTGGATGTCGAACTTGCAGCCCCGACTCCGGGCCCGCGTGATTTGCTGGTTGAGGTCAAGGCGATTTCGGTAAACCCTGTGGACACCAAGATCCGCCGGAACGTCGCCCCGGAAAATGCTGAAGCCAAGGTACTCGGCTGGGACGCTGCGGGCGTGGTCAAGGCGGTCGGTGCGGATGTCAGCCTGTTCAAACCCGGCGATCATGTGTTTTACGCCGGAGCCATCAACCGTGCGGGTGCCAACAGCGAGTTGCACCTGGTTGATGAACGGATCGTCGGTCATAAACCCAAAAGCCTGTCTTTTGCTGAGGCCGCTGCCATGCCTCTGACAACCATCACCGCCTGGGAGTTATTGTTTGACCGCCTGCAAATTGTCCAGGGCAACATTGATCAAGGCCAAAGCCTGCTGATTGTGGGCGGCGCTGGCGGCGTGGGTTCGATGTTGATCCAGCTGGCCCGCAAGCTGACAGGCTTGACCGTAATCGCCACCGCCTCGCGCCCTGAAACCCAGGCTTGGGTGCGCGAGCTTGGCGCCCATCATGTGCTAGACCATAGCCAACCCTTGCATCAAGAATTGCAGCGTATCGGCCTTGAAAATGTCAGCCATGTCGCCAGCCTGACCCAGACTGACCAGCACTTTGCCCAGTTGGTGGAAGCGCTCGCGCCACAAGGCCGCCTGGCATTGATTGATGACCCGGTCGAGCCGCTGGATATCATGCAACTCAAGCGCAAGAGCCTTTCGCTGCATTGGGAGCTGATGTTCACCCGCTCGCTGTTCGGTACGGCCGATATGATCGAACAGGGTCGCCTGCTCAATAAAGTCTCAGAGCTGGTTGATACTGCTGAGATAAAGACAACGCTTGGCGAACACTACGGCGTGATCAATGCTGAAAACCTGCGCCGTGCACACGCACTGCTGGAATCGGGCAAGGCCAAGGGCAAAATCGTTCTGGAAGGCTTCTAGCGCTCAAGCCGGCGGCTTTTAGCTGCCGGCTAAGGCCTTTGTCGAATTTGACTGCTTCGCAGTCACGCGGCAAAAAATATTTCAGATTATCGGTTCTAACCGCCAATCGCGAAATTGATGTGTGTCAGTGAAATTTCATATCCCGGGTCTAAACTGGCATGACCAACCGCAGGAGGCGAACCAAATGGATATCAGGATCAGCCAACTCAGCAAACGTCAGGATTCGCGCTGGCAAGTCACTTTTGACGGTCATAAAGTCACCTTCAACAATGAAACCGAGGCGCGTAATTTTGTCTCCACCTTGCAAGCACGCCTGCAAGCGCCACACGAGCTGCCCAGCGATGAGCGGCCCCAGCAAACAGACGCGTCAGACAAATAGGATCTCGCTGAAATAGCCATTTCAGCGAGATCTAGCTAAATCGCAGGGTATCCCGCGCGGTGTTCGGCCCAAACGGTAAAGCGCGAGCACAATGCCGCTAACAAGGCGCAGCCGAAAATCACCAAGGCCATTGGCCATGCAGTGCCATTATGCAAATAGCTCACTAGCGCTGCGGCACTGGCTGCAATAGAGAACTGCAAGCTGCCCAGCAACGCAGAAGCGCTACCTGCATGACGGCCTTGGCCAGCCATCGCGCAGGCGGAGGCATTGGGCAGCAAAACACCCAAGCTGGCGATGCAGCCAAACAATGGAATCAGCAACGGCCACAAATGCGCCGGCTGGTTTAGGGCGATGATCAACAGCGCCGAGCCGCAGGCCAGATAAAACCAGACCACCCGGCGCAAGCAAAAGCTTGGTCCATGCTTGGCGACCAACCATGCATTGACTTGCGCCATCAGGATAAAACCAGCCGCATTACTGCCGAAAACCCAGCCATAATGCTCGGCTGGCACACCATAAAGTTCGATGAATACAAAAGGTGAACCGGCGATATAGGCAAACATGCCAGCCACAGCCAAACCACCCGTCAATGCATGACCAATAAATGGCCAGTCGGAAAACAGGCGCAAATAAGCCCCAAGCGCTCCCGACAATGGCGCGCCAGGAACTGTGCTGTCCAAGGTTTCCGGCAGCCCGCGCCAAACCGCGAGGGTGCAGAGCACGCTGAAAATAGTCAGGCAGACGAAAATCGATTGCCAGCCAAAACTGCCCAGCAACATCCCGCCAAGCACCGGCGCCAGGATCGGCGCCAAGCCCATCACCAGCATCAGTTGCGAGAACACTTTTGCCGATGTGATCGGGTCGCACAAGTCACGCACCACAGCGCGCGAAATCACCATACCCGCGCAGCCGCCCAGGGCTTGCACGAAACGCGCGGCAATCAACCACTCAAGGCTGGGTGCCAACGCACATGCCAGCGAGCCCAGCGAAAACAGGCTCACGCCGATCAACAATGGCTTGCGTCGGCCAAAACGATCCGCCAATGGCCCGTAGACCAGTTGGCCAATTGCCAAGCCAAGGAAGTACACCGCAAGCGATTGCTGTACATGTTCGACATCGGTTGCAAACGCGCTGGCAATGCTCGGGAAACTAGGCAAATAAAAGTCAATTGCCAACGGCCCGAAAGCACTCAGGGCACCGAGAATCAGTAAGGTGGATAATTTCATCTAAAGCCCCAGGCATCCTAATCACGCGTTAACTGTACAAACAACAACGCCGCCACTCTTGCGAGTGGCGGCGTTGGACTAGCGCAGACTTACACCGAGTCGCTATGCACCGGCTGATCCTTTTTTCCTTTTTTGCTGAGTTTCTCGCCAAGCGATTCAACCAGCATAAAGAACATTGGAATCAGGAAGGTCGCCAGCAGCGTTGCCGCCAACATGCCACCGATTACCCCGGTACCAATCGAGTGTCGGCTAGCAGAACCCGCACCGCTGCTGATGGCCAACGGTACAACACCGAGGATAAAGGCCAACGAAGTCATCACGATTGGCCGGAAGCGCAAGCGCGCTGCCTCCAATGCAGCCTCGAAGATGCCCATGCCATCCCGGCGCAGCATCACCGCAAACTCGACAATCAGAATCGCGTTCTTCGCAGCCAGGCCAATCAGGGTGATCAGGCCGACTTGGAAGTACACATCGTTCTCGATGCCGCGTAGCCAAACTGCGAGAATCGCACCGAATACCGCAAAAGGTACAGCGGTGACAACCGCGAGCGGCAATGTCCAGCGTTCATATTGAGCCGCCAGGATCAGGAACACCATGATCAGGCCGAAGACAAACGCCAAGCTGCCCGAGCCTTGAGTTGCCAGCTCCTGGAATGCCGAACCGGTCCAACCGATGCTGTAGTCGCTACCGAGCACCTCGTTGGCCACTTCCTGAATAGCTTGCAACGACTGGCCCGAGCTATAGCCAGGGGCAGGCCCACCGAGAATCTTCGCCGATGGGTATACGTTGAAGCGTGCGTAGGTATCAGGGCCAAGGATACGCTCGACCTTAACCAGCGACGCCAATGACACCAGGTCTCCGGACGCTGAACGCACATAGACCTGGGACAAGTCCGACGGCTTACGGCGGAACTCAGGCTCAGACTGCAGGCTGACCTGCCAAGTACGCCCATAAAGGCTGAAGTCGTTGACGTAGTAGCTGCCGAAGGTCGACTGCATCGCCGTGAACACATCGCTGACGGCTACCCCAAGCGAACGCGCCTTGGTTCGATCCAGGTCGATGTAGTACTGCGGAACATCAGCGTTAAACGTGGTTTGCAGGCCAGCCAATTCCGGGCGTTTGCTCGCTGCGGCAAGAAACTCCTTAACCTTGGCCGACAATTGCTCAGTGGTGCCGCCGCTACGGTCTTGAATGTAGCCTTCGAAACCACCGGTGGTGCTCATACCGGTAATCGGTGGCGGGTTGAAGGTCAATACCACACCGTCCTTCTGCGAGGCGCCCATGCCCATGAACTCATGGGTCAGGTTGCGCGCATCAAGCTCCGGAGTGGTACGTTCGCTCCAGTCTTTCAATGGGACAAAGGACACACCGGCGTTGCTGCGGGTGCCGAAGGTCAGGATGTCGAAACCAGCAAAGGTCACCACATCCTCAACCGCTGGATGCTTCATCAGTTGCTGGGTCACATCGCCCGTAAGCTTCTCGGTACGGGTCAGCGATGCTGCTGGCGGCAAGAAGTAGGCGTTGATCACATAACCCTGGTCTTCATCCGGCACCAACGAACTCGGTACCCGGCCGAACAACAACACCATCAACACGATCATGCCGCCAAACAGCAGCAAGCCAATAGCCGAACGCTTGAGGAAGAAACGCACACCCGCGGTATAGCCATTGGTGAACTTGTCAAAGCCACGGTTAAACCAACGGAACGGTGCAGCAGGCTCCTGATGGCCTGGCTTGAGTAACAAGGCGCAAAGCGCCGGGCTCAAGGTCAGGGCGACAATACCCGAGATCACCACCGACACGGCAATAGTCACGGCAAACTGTTTATACATCTCCCCGGCCAGGCCTCCAAGGAAGCCAACCGGTACGAACACCGCACAGAGCACCAGAACGATGGCCACGATTGGCCCCGTCACCTCCTCCATGGCTTTGATGGTGGCTTCTTTCGGACCAATCTTGTCGGTGGCCATGACCCGCTCGACGTTCTCAAGCACCACAATCGCATCGTCCACCACGATACCGATTGCCAGTACCAAACCGAACAATGTCAGCAGGTTGATTGAAAAGCCCAAGGCATACATACCGGCAAAAGTACCGATCAGAGAGACCGGAATTGCCAGAACTGGAATCAGGGTTGCACGCCAGTTTTGCAGGAAGAGGAACACCACCAGAATAACCAGTACCAAGGCTTCGAAAAAGGTGTGGATTACCTCTTCGATCGATACCTTTACGAATTTGGTGGTGTCGTACGGAATCTTATACGCCATGCCGTCCGGGAAGTTTTTCGACACACGTTCCATGGTCGACTGAACCGCCTCGGCGGTATCCAGCGCATTCGCACCCGGCTGCAGGTACACACCAAAGGCGGCGTTCTGCTGGCCATTCATTGAGGTCATCAGGGAGTAATCCTGAGCCCCCAACTCAACCCGCGCCACATCCTTCAAGCGCAGGCTTGCACCTGTGGCATCGGAGCGCAGGATAACGTTCTCGAACTCCTCGGGCTTGGAAAAGCGCCCTTGGGTGGTAACGGTATAGGTGAAATCCTGCTCTTTGTTCAGCGGCTGCTGGCCAAAGCTACCGGCAGCGAACTGCGAGTTTTGCTCACGAATCGCATTGACTACATCGGTCGGCGTCAGGTTGAACTGGGCCAACTTGTCCGGCCGCAGCCAGATACGCATCGAGTAGTCTTTGGAGCCGAACTGGGTCACATCGCCCACGCCCGGCAAGCGCTTCAACTCATCGATCACGTTGATCAGCGCGTAGTTACTGATAAACACCGGATCACGCGAGTCATCCGGTGAAAACAAGGTCACGACCTGAAGAATGTCCGAAGACTTCTTCTCCACCTTCACGCCCTGGCGGCGAACCTCTTCAGGCAACTTGGCCAGTGCAGCCTGTACCCGGTTGTTGACGTCGATGGTTGCTTGATCGGGATCGCTGCCCACCTGAAAGTAGACCGACAAACTCATGGTGTTGCCACCGGAGTTTGACTGCTGGTAAATCATCCCCTCGACACCGTTGATCTCTTGCTCAAGCGGCGCGGCGACTGTCTCCGCAATGACCTGCGCACTCGCCCCCGAATAGGTTGCGGTCACCGACACCTGCGGCGGGAGAATTTGTGGGTATTGAGCAATTGGCAACGAGCGCATGGCCATAAGGCCAGCGAGCACAATCACCACCGAAATAACCGTCGAGAAGACCGGTCGTTCAATAAAGAAGCGAGAAATCACCTAGATACCCCTTACGATTTCTTATCGGCGGTGGCAACGTCCGACGCGACCTTGACAGGCGTATCCGGGCGAACCTTGGTCAGGCCTTCAACAATGACCTTGTCACCCGCGCTGACACCAGACCTAATCACCCAGCGACCTTTCGAAGTACGGCCCGTGGTGACCTGACGAACACGGGCGACGCCTTGGTCGTCGACCACATAGACAAAGGTGCCTTTTGGCCCTTGCGCAACAGCACGCTCAGCCACGGTCAATGCATCCGGAATGGAAATGCCTTTGATCTGCACGCGAACGAACTGCCCCGGCAACAGGGTTTGTTTCGGGTTTGGCACCACGGCACGGGTGCTTACGGTACCGGTGCTGCGATCGATCAAGCTATCGGTAAAGTTGACCTTGCCTTCTAGCGGATAAGTCGAGCCATCGCCGTAGGTGATGCCCACGCGCACGGCCTCGCCATCAAGTACTAATGAGCCATCAGCCAAACCGTTGCGCATGCTCTCGACATCACTGTCAGGCGCAGCAAAGTTGACGTAGATCGGATCCAGCTGGGTAATCTTGGTCAGCAGGCTCGCATTCGGGTCACCGGCAACCATCAAGCTGCCTTCAGACACGGTCTCTTTGCTGGTGATACCCGAGATCGGCGCGGTAACCGTGGTGTAGTCCAGGTCAATCTGCTTGGCCTGTACTTCGGCCTTGGCGGCCTGGATATTGGCTTTGCTTTGCTCGAAGTTAGAGACAGCGTTATCCAGTTCGCTCTCGCTGGCGTAGCCCTTTTTCTGCAACTCACGGATACGTCTAAGGTCACGCTCGGTTTGACGATAGCGTGCCTGTTCCTGAGCCAATGCACCTTTGGCCTGAGCCAGCGCAGCCTGGTAGATACGCGGGTCAATGCGGAACATCAACTGACCTTGCTTGACGCTGCTACCTTCCAGGTAGGTACGCTCCTGCAGAATACCGCTGACTTGTGCACGCACTTCAATTTCACGAAAGCCTGCAGTACGAGCAGGGTATTCCAGCTCTAGCGGTAGAGGTGCAACCTTGACTGTTTCGACTGAAACCTCAGGTGCAGGAGGCGCATCTTCAGCACGAAGCTGTGCGCTCAAAGTGCAAAAAGCCAGGAACCCCAGGGCGACCGGGAAAGAACGTGCAAAAACCATAGGTGTCTCCGAGACAACGCAGCGCGCAAACTAAAGGCGAGAATGCTAATTACATACAGGTGTGTTTGTAAATAGAACTATACAGCTAATTTATCTACAATCATTTCGATAACCTGAGCCTAGCCATAAATAACTAATCCGACATGCGCCGAACTAAAGAAGAAGCAGAAAAAACCCGTGCCGCCATTCTCATGGCGGCCGAAACATTATTCCTGGAGCATGGCGTAGCCAAGACCAGCTTGGAGCACATTGCCAGGCACGCCGGTGTCACACGTGGCGCGGTTTACTGGCACTTTGAAAATAAAGCACATTTGTTTCATGAAATGCTCAACCAGGTACGCTTGCCCATTGAGCAAATAACCGAGCAACTGTGCAAAGGCTTTGAAAACAACCCAATACTGGCGCTTCGTGACCTGTGTGTAGACGCCTTGCAAGACCTGGCGCTTAACCCGCAAAAACAGCGAATCTTTACGATTTTGCTGCATCGCTGTGAATTGACTGAAGAACTGCAAGAGGCGATGGATCGCCATACTGAGTTCATCAATCAATTTATTACTTTATGTGAGCAATATTTCAGCCAACCTTCCATTTCTGCGCGTTTGCAGCCAGGAGTCACACCACGCTTGGCCGCAAGAATGCTTAATGCATTGATTGTCGGCATGCTCAGCGACAGCCTTCGCGACCCAAGCCTGTTCGACCTGAATCAAGACATCAGGCCGGTTTTCGCCGCCTTATTTAATGGGCTGTTGAGGCAAACGTCATAACCCCAACCAGCCCAGCGCTGCTATAAACCCATCAAGACTAGACCAATGGTGCGCAAACGCACCATTGTCGTGCGGTTTTTGCTCAACTAATTTGCTTGTGCTCGACTGTTTCGCTGCGCGCGGGCTTGGGTTCGCGGCGCTGGGCCATCCATTCACCGACCTGGCCAGCAAACGCCTCAGGCACAGCACGCCCAACGCGGCGTGCTATATCGAGGATTGTCTGCTGTGCCAACGCTTCCTCCATGCGCTTCTGTGCAGTCAGCATGACCCCGTGTACGGTGCAGGTGCCAGCCTGCGCCCAGGTCGGCGGTGAGCCTGCGAACAATGCGCAGCGACTGCGAATTTCGCGGCAATCAAAAATATCCTTGCGTCCATCAATCGCGGTCACGATATCCAGCACATTGATTTCGTCGGCCGGGCGCGCCAGCTTAAAGCCGCCTTTCACACCCTCGGTCGACGCCACTAATCCGGCCTTGGCCAGCTTGGTAAAGACCTTGGCCAAATACTCTTGCGGCACCCCTTGCAACTCAGCCAGGTCACGCACACTGGCTTCACGAGGGTTGCCCTGCTCGTCCACTAAAAACAGCAGGCAATGAATACCGTACTCAACGCCCGCACTGTAAAAAGACATCACAATCCCCGACTAATCTAGTCGCAAATCTAGCAAATAGCCGCCGCAGCAACAAGCAAGACGGCTGTTCTTGATACCGCTTCCGACAAATCTGCAGGCATTTCTAGGTTCGGGTTACGCGCGCATCCGACCAAAGGTGCTGCAAAAATGCTTGCCGTTTTAAACTACGATCAATATAGTCGTAGTTACTCAAGCACAGCGAACAGGCTCATCACAGCCCCCTGAAGAGCCCGAAGCCGCTTCAGCTCGAAACGTTCAAACGTACTCACCCTTTTGGAGTTAGCCATGAAACAGCAGATTTTGATCCTTGGTGCAGGTTTTTCGGGCATGTGGAGTGCTTTAAGCGCGGTCCGCTTGCTGGATAAACATAAGCGCACCGATATTTCCGTCAGCGTGCTCGCGCCTCAAGCAGAGCTACGTGTACGCCCACGCTTCTATGAGCCCGAAGTGCACAGCATGAAAGCGCCACTCGATGCACTTTTCGATGCCGTTGGCGTGACCTTCATCAAGGGCGCAGCGCAGGCCATAGACACCGCAAGCAAAAGTGTCAGCTACAGCGATGCCCAGGGCCAGAAGCACCAAGTAGCCTATGATCGTTTGATCTTGGCGACAGGTAGCGCCGTTGCACGACCTGCCATTCCCGGGATCAATCAGTTCGCATTCGATGTTGATCAGATAGAGCAAGCCGCACAGTTGGAGTCGCACATCAAGGCGTTGGCCAAACAACCTGAATCCGCTGCGCGCAACACTGTTGTCGTAGCCGGTGGCGGCTTTACCGGAATTGAAACGGCTACCGAAATGCCAGCCCGGTTGCGTGAAGTGCTGGGCAGCGATGCAAAAATCCGGGTGATTATTGTTGACCGGGGCCAGCAGGTTGGCGCCGCAATGGGTGAAAATATCAGCCCGATCATTGCCCAAGCCACCGCAGAACTGGGGGTTGAATGGCAACTGGGCGTTGCGGTTACAGCTGTCGACGCAGGGGGTGTCACCCTGTCTGACGGCCAGCGCATTGAGGCCAATACCGTGGTCTGGACCGTCGGTGTTCGCGCCAGCGCCTTGACTGAGCAAATCGCTGGTGAACGTGACAACCATGGTCGACTGCATGTCGACGCTAACCTCAAGGTGATTGGCCAAGCCGACATATTTGCCACAGGCGATGTGGCCTACGCCGCCACGGACGATCAAGGCAACTACGCCCTGATGACCTGCCAACACGCCATCGCCCTGGGCCGCAGCGCCGGTAACAACACGGCTGCCAGCCTGCTGGATACCGCGCCAGTTCCTTACCGCCAGGAGAAGTACGTGACTTGCCTGGACCTTGGTCAATGGGGCGCGGTCTACACCGAAGGCTGGGATCGTCAGGTCAAGCTGGTAAAAGAGGAAGGCAAACAGCTCAAAACCCAGATCAACACCCAGTGGATTTACCCACCTGTAGCTGACCGCGCGATCGCCTTGGCAGCAGCCGATCCACTGATTCCGGTCGTCGCCTAACCCACTCCGAAACAGGACGGATGACGGCTTGCTCATCCGCCCTGTGATCGACCAACAAGCGGCTACCGAAGATGCGCGGCGTAGCCTGCATTGTTGATTAACGCACCCAGTTGAGTTGCATCGAGGGTGCTGTCTACACGAACCTCGGCGCTCGCCAGATCTACCTCGACCTGCGCCTGTGCGTCAGCGGTTTTGATCGCGTCGGTAATGGCTTTTATGCAATGCCCACACTTCATACCATCGACTTTGAATAGTTGCATGTTCAATCTCCAAGGTTACTGATTCAGGATCGTTTGGCGCAGTATCAAGCTTGCCGCACTGGGAAGGTCAAGCGCTGGCGGTTATGCTGTTTGGCAACGACCTGCTGCACCCAAACCCACTGCCCGGGTCCTGACTCTTCGGTGATTAATATGCGTCGATTAGCACTCTCTGTGATTTGCACTGCCATCGCCGCCAGTTGCTTGAACGGCACGGCACAGGCTGGAGACTACAGCCGCGCTGAAGGTTATGCGGTTTTGATTATTTCTCGTGAACGCCTGCAAGTCTCGACCCAATGTGAGATTGGCCTGTATTTGCAAGACGAACTGACTGCGCGCCTGGATCAAGGCCAGTCAGCTTCATTCAACCTGCCGCCGGGAGAGATTACGGTCCGCCTGGCCACCGTCGGCAACAAAACCTGCCATCCAGGCATCAACCAGTTGGACGGCCAGCGCTTGCAGCTAAGAGCCGGGGAAATCAGCCGCTACAGGATTAGCCAGACCAACGCCGGTTATAAATTGATTCCTGCGCCCCCCATAAACTAAAGCCGCGCTCGACAATATTGCCAAAGCACTTGACCTTGCCAAGATGGTAAGGTTGATCATGTCGGTGAACTTCAAGGAGATCGCCACATGTCCGCCACCCAAACATTTAACCTGCCAATCGGCGGAATGACGTGCGCCAGTTGTGCCGGACGGGTCGAGCGCGCCTTACGCCAACTACCGGAAGTCAGTGCTGCCAGCGTTAACCTCGCCAGCGAACAAGCACGTATCGAAGCACCAGCAGACAGCTTGCTCAAATTGCTCGACACCATTGAAGCTGCGGGTTACGAAGTCCCCAGCGAGCGTATTGAACTGGCGATCCAGGGTATGACCTGTGCCAGCTGTGTTGGCCGTATCGAGCGGGCATTGGCCAAGCAGCCCGGAGTACTCGAAGTCAGTGTCAATCTGGCAACCGAACACGCACAACTCAAGGTTACACAAGGCACTGACCACAAGTTGTTGCTCGGCGTGGTCAGCGCGGCAGGCTACAGCGCGACACTAATCAATGAGCAGGCGGGCCAACCGGACAGCGCCGAAAAAAACCTGCAACGCGAACGCGGGTTATTAATTGTTGCCTTGATATTGGCTGCTCCGCTGGTGTTGCCGATGCTGCTGGCGCCATTTGGCGTGCATTGGATGCTCCCGGCCTGGGCGCAGTTTGTCATCGCCACACCGGTGCAGTTCATCCTTGGCGCACGGTTCTACCGAGCCGCCTGGAAAGCATTGCGTGCAGGCGCCGGAAACATGGACCAACTGGTCGCCATCGGCACCAGCGCCGGTTATGGCCTGAGCCTTTACCAGTGGATGATCACGCCAGCCGGGCAAACACCGCATCTGTACTTTGAAGCATCAACGGTGATTATTGCGCTGATTATGCTCGGCAAATATATGGAGAGCCGTGCCAAACGGCAAACCACCAGCGCCATTCGTGCTTTGCAAGCATTACGCCCCGACCGAGCCCTGCGCTTGAGGAACGGCGAAGAACAACTCGTTGTCCTAAACCAATTAGAGCTCGGCGATCAGATCGTGGTTAAACCGGGCGAACGCTTCCCAGTAGACGGCAAGGTGCTTGAAGGGCAAAGCCATGCCGATGAAGCCCTGATCAGTGGCGAAAGCGTGCCGCAGGCCAAACAACCGGGCGACTCGGTCACTGCCGGTGCAATTAACGGCGAAGGTCGCTTACTGATCGAAACCACAGCGCTGGGCACAGAAACCGTGCTGGCGAAAATCATTCGACTGGTCGAGGACGCCCAAGCTGCCAAAGCGCCTATTCAAAAGCTGGTGGATAAAGTCAGCCAGGTGTTTGTACCTGCCGTTTTAGGCATAGCGCTGATCACCTTGATTGGCTGGCTGATCACGGGTGCAGGCGTTGAGACCGCCCTGCTCAATGCCGTTGCGGTGCTGGTGATTGCCTGCCCGTGCGCTCTCGGTTTGGCCACACCAACAGCGATTATGGCGGGCACGGGTGTGGCGGCGCGGCACGGTATTTTGATCAAGGATGCCGAGGCACTTGAGGTCGCGCACAAGGTCACTATTGTTGCCTTCGACAAGACCGGCACCCTCACCTCAGGCACGCCGCAAGTGGCTCATCTGCAAGCGGTCGATGGCGATACTCATAACGTGCTGCAACTGGCGGGTAGCTTACAAAGCGGTAGCGAACACCCGCTGGCCAAAGCCGTGCTGGATGCCTGTGCAGAACAAAACATCAAACCGCTGGCTGTGACCGCCAGCAAGGCCTTGAGCGGTCGTGGCATCGCAGGAACACTGGCTGAACGCAGCCTGGCACTTGGTAATAGACGCCTGCTCGACGAGCATGGTTTGAGCCCAGGCGACTTAGCCGCCACGGCCGAAGCCTGGGAGGCTGAAGGCCGCACCTTGTCATGGTTGATCGAACAAAAGCCGCAGCCGCAGGTGCTGGGTTTATTTGCCTTCGGCGATACTCTCAAAGAGGGCGCCAAAGAAGCGATCAGCCGATTGAAAGCGCTGGATATCGACACTCACCTGATCAGCGGCGACAACCGCGGCAGCGTCAAGAGCGTCGCTGATCAACTGGCAATTAACTCAACCCACGCCAATGTATTGCCCGCCGACAAAGCCTCAATCATCAACCAGTTGAAAACGGGCGGCGTGGTGGCAATGGTCGGCGACGGGATCAACGATGCGCCCGCCCTCGCCTCAGCCGATGTTGGTATCGCCATGGGCGGAGGCACTGACGTGGCGATGCAGGCGGCTGGCATTACGCTGATGCGTGGCGACCCACGCTTGGTGGCTGCGGCGCTGGACATCAGCAACCGCACCTTTAACAAGATCCGGCAAAACCTGTTTTGGGCCTTTGCCTACAACATAGTCGGTATTCCGTTAGCCGCCTTTGGTTACCTCAACCCCATGGTTGCTGGCGCGGCGATGGCGCTTTCCAGCGTCAGCGTGGTGGCCAATGCCTTAATGTTGAAACGCTGGCGGCCCTGAGTCATGCCTGAAAGGTGTTGCGCCTTATGGAAACGGCTGGTGCAGCCCAAATGTCTGATGGAGACGTGAAATGAATATTGGCCAAGCCGCGAAAAAAACTGGGCTTAGCGCAAAGATGATTCGTTATTACGAGTCAATCGACTTGCTGCCAGAGGCTGGCCGAAGCGACAGCGGCTATCGAATATATAGCGCGGATGACCTGCACCGCCTGACCTTTATCAAGCGCTCAAGGGACTTGGGCTTTTCCCTGGCTGAGGTCGCCAAGCTGCTGGCCTTGTGGCAAGACCGCGACCGCGCCAGCGCTGATGTGAAGAAGCTGGCGAGCGAGCATATTGAAGAGCTCAACCGTAAAATTGCTGAATTGACGGGCCTGCGCGACACCCTGCAAGAGCTGAGCGATCATTGCCACGGTGATCACCGACCAGACTGCCCGATCATTAAAGCCTTGGAGCCAAACACAAACGGAGGCCATCCGTAGGGTGCGACAACGCGAAGCTTGTCCACCACAAAGCGCCAAAAAATCCTGTTTTGTGCTGCAAATGGCGGACAGAAAAGCGCTGTCCGGCCTACGAAATAAGCATCACTCATAGGGTGCGACAACGCGAGGCTTGTCCACCAACACCCACCCCAGTTAGGCATCAAGCGTCTTGCTCATGACAATGATTTTTTCCGCACCCTCGTACACTTCACGAATGGTTGTGTAGCCCAGGCGCTTATAAAAGCCTTCGGCGGTGATTGAAGAAGGTACGTTCAAGGTGCTGATCGAGCGTTGCAGCGCCAGCGCTTCTATTTGCATCATCAGCTCCAAGCCAGCACCACGTCCTTGATACTCCGGCAAGACAAAAACCGAGCGTACGGTCATATCATCCAAACTGGCAGTGGCGATGACCACGCCTGCGTCGAGGGCGACATAGGTGTCTCGCGTCGACATGCGCATGGCGACTTGTTCGGCAGAAAAGTGTTCGGGCAGCGACTCGATCAACTCAGCGGGGTAATCCTTGGCATTGGTTTGCTTGATCGCACTGATGATTAGCGCGCTGATCGCTGTGGCGTCGCCCTGTCGAGCCTTGCGCAACACAAGCGCCATGGCTAGCTCGAACGTCCATCAAGCTGACCGAGCAGTGCGACGCAATCCAGCGCAAAATGATCAACCAGCTCTGGCCAAGGATTGCTCGGCAAATTGACCAGCACACTGTAGGCGCCAGCGGCGCGGGCGCATTGCAGGTCAAACTGATAATCCCCGACCATGACCAACTGCGCGGGCGCAACCTGCCAACGCTGCGCCAGGCGCAATAACCCATCGGGGTCCGGTTTGGGCAGCGCCTCATCCCGGCCGATCACGTCAGCCGTGGCAAAGCAGTCGCCGACACCAATGGCCTGCAAGGTCAGCAGCGCCAGTTCATGGGCATTGCGCGTCAATATACCCAACTGGTAACCACGCCCGCTCAACTCACGCAGCAGTTCAATTGCACCGGGGGCAGGCTGCGCATTGAGTGCCAGCTCGCGCTCATGTTCCAGCAGCCAGGCATGCTTGGCCTTGGCTTCTTCGGTGGGCAGCGCCGCGAGGTGGTGCAAGATATCCTGCTCGAGCGGGATTTCCAGTGCATGCTTGATCGCCTCGAAGTCATGCACCGCCAACGTCAGGGTGCCATCCATGTCGAATACCCAGTGGCGGGCTTGCTGCAAACTCATTTCCAGTCTTCACGCAGGCGGATCAAGCCTTCCTGGGCCACCGAGGCAACCAGTTTGCCCTGGCGGTTGAACACGCTGCCGCGTGCAAAACCACGGGCGTTACCCGCCCAAGGGCTGTCCATGGCGTAGAGCAACCAATCGTCCATCCGCAGATTGCAATGAAACCACAGGGAATGGTCGAGGCTGGCGACCTGCATAAACTTTTGCCACACCGAAATACCGTGCGGCAGCATCGAGGTGGTGAGCAAGTTGAAATCCGAGGCATAGCCCAGGATGTACTTATGCAGCGCCGGGCTCTCAGGCAAGGTGCCATCCGCCTTGAACCAGACATACTTGACCGGCTCAGTGACTTCCGGCTTGAACGGATTGCCGACTGTGACCGGGCGAATATCAATCGGCTTGTCACTCAGCGCGCGCTCACGCATACGCTCGGGCAGCAGGTGCGCGACCTGGCGCGCCAACTCTGTCTCGGACTGCAAATCTTCCGGGCCGGGAATATCCGGCATTTCGATCTGATGACTAAAGCCGGGCTCGTCGGCCTGGAATGATGCACTGCAGGTGAAGATTGGCTGGCCCTTCTGGATCGCCATCACCCGGCGTGTGCTGAAGCTGCCGCCATCGCGCACGCGATCAACCTGATAAACGATCGGCAGGGTTGGATCACCCGGGCGCAGGAAGTAACCGTGCATCGAATGCACATGCCGCGCGTCGTCCATGGTCTGGCTTGCCGCAGAAATGCACTGGCCGAGCACCTGGCCACCAAACAGTTGACGAAACCCCAGGTCCTGGCTGACACCGCGAAACAGGTTCTCCTCAATGGTTTCCAGGCTCAGCAACGCCACCAGATCATCTAGAACTTTACTCATCAACCCGCTCCTCATCGCCTGCTGCGGCTGGTAATCGTAACCTTGGGTAGGCTGGCTGAGCTGTCAGACGCTCATCCCAAACAGCCTTGCCCAAGGTGAAATGGTAGAGACTTTGCCAGTGCGTGTCGGCCAAGCCCAGCAATTCGTGCACGGCATCGTCGAAATAACAGCCGATGCCCGTCGCCGATAAACCTGCCGCTTCAGCCTCTAGATACAATAATTGGCCAATTTGACCACATTCCCAATACAAACGCGGATAACGCCACTGCCCGGCCGCCAGTGCAGTATCAAAACGCGCGAGCATGGCCAAGGCCACGCAACCATCGCTGGCAATATCTTGTGCGCAGGATAAAAAACCGGCCAACTCACGCGCGTCGCCTTCAAGCAGGCGATACAGCGGCAGCTCGTCATCAACCCGTTGCCAGCTAAAATCACCACGCAAGCCAGGCTCTGGCTCGCCCGTCACGCGTGCTAACCAGTAGAGTCCCGGCGCCAAGCCTTGCACGCGGTGGACAAAGAGCACGACATCGACCTGCGCCGGCTCTCCGGTCACGGCAAATGGCACCGGCGAGTTGTGCGGCATCAGGCGGCGCAACCAGTCCAGCAATAACTCGGCATGGATGCCGGTCTTGCCATCCATGGACTGGGTGCTGCGCCTGCGGTGCAAGATTGGCCGCAGCGGCAACCCCGGATTATCTGCCTGCATGCGCCCCGCCTCCGCCTGCCACTTTTGCCTGGCCAGCGCTGGCGCACGGCATAGCGTCTGTATGCGCTGCAACTCTGGCCAATCGCGATACTGGCGCGACAAGCGATTCGGCGTGCCAGCCAGCTCAAGGTTAGCCAACCCCTGAAGCAGACTTGCGGGTAACGGGAACTCCTCGCTTTGCGCGGGGCCAATCCACAGCAAGCAATCGGCATGCTCGGCCTCGGCAAACCCGGGCCGGTCCAGTCCCAGCAGAGCGTCGAGCTGCGACTCAGCGACTGAATGCAGCAAGCGTACTTGCCAACCTTGGATGTTTGCCGCAATCGCCAGCGCCGCCAATGCGTGACCAAGGTCGTGGTTGCAGTAACGGTATGCGCGCTCGCCGTACTTCCAGGCTTCACGCCAGGCGATGCTACTCAAGCCAACCAGCAAGCCAGTCGCAGGCAATGCATTGTCCAGTTGCTTAGCCAAAGGCGCGGGTAACTCGCCGCGCACTTCCAAGGCGTGGGCATCGGGGGCGTAATGCACCAGCAAGGCTGATGACTCAAGAACACCTGCAGGAACCAGCGCGTACGCCTCGGTCGGGTGCAAATTGCCGGATGACGGATTGACCCGCAGCGCCCAGCGTGTCGCCCCCGCCTCTTTCCAGGCAGACACTGCCAAACTGTCATAGAACAGCTGCGAAATACTTGCCAGATTCAACTCGGCTGGCACCTGGGCCGGCTCACTGAAGGCGCTGTCGTATGCTGGCGACTCTTCCTGCGGGCGGTGCCACAACTCGATCAAGCGCGCCGCGTTATAGCGACGAAACGGCGCGGGCTGCGTCGCCCAGTCGAGTTGACCGGGGCCGGGTGCAAAGTGACCGGGTTGATGTTTGCTAAGTTGGTGATACGCCCTGACCAGATCATTCATGGGTTTGCTGCCAGTGTTCGCGGGGTAGCCGGTAAAGCACATGCTGGCGCAGCGCATGGCCAACCGGCAAGCGCGGATGCAGGAAGTCACCCTGGCTGTCATGCTGCATGCCAAGGCGCTGCATCAGGGCCTGCGACGGCCTGTTTGCCGGGACGGTAAAGGCCACGATCTGCTCAAGCCCAAGCTCAGTAAAACCGTGACGCAACACCGCTCGCGCTGCTTCCAGTGCATAGCCTTGGCGCCAGTAACGTGAATCCAGTCGCCAGCCGATCTCAACCGCTGGCGTAAAGGCCGCCGCAAAGCTGACATGCAGCAAGCCAACAACACCGATCAAACCTGGCTGATCAACACGCTCGACCACCCATTGGCCAAAGCCATGATCGGCAAAGTGCTGGATAATCCGCCGCGCCAGCGCATCACTTTCATCAATGCTCATGCACGCTGGAAAGTAGCGCATAACCTCTGGATTGGCATTCATTGTCGCGAATGCAGCCAGGTCATCCTCGCGCCAACGCCGCAGGATTAAGCGCTGTGTTTGCAGCTCGATCAACTCGCTCATTGCTACTCCACTTGAGTCGTCATACTCCGCAGCGCCATACTCTTGGATCGCTGAAGCCCTTTAGAAGCCATTGTATGCGCCTACCGCTGGTCTATCACCCAGACTACAGCCCGGAATTTCCTGCGGAACATCGTTTCCCCATGGAGAAATTCCGCCTGCTGCATGACCACCTGATCGACAGCGGCGTCGTGAGCGATGAAGAACTGCAGCGCCCAGAACTCTGCCCCAACGAGATTTTGGCGCTGGCCCATTGCCCGGATTACATCGAGCGCTACATGAGCGGCGAATTGCCCCACGCCGACCAGCGCAGGCTCGGCCTGCCCTGGAGCGCAGCACTGGCGCAACGTACGGTGCGCGCCGTTGGTGGCTCGATACTGACGACTGAACTGGCGCTCAAGCACGGTATGGCTTGCCATTTGGCCGGCGGTACACACCATGCCCATTATGATCACCCCGCAGGCTTTTGCATTTTCAATGATCTTGCGGTGATCAGCCGCTATCTGCTCGCAGCAGGCAAGGTACAGCGCGTATTGATATTCGATTGCGACGTTCACCAGGGCGATGGCACCGCACGCTTGCTCGCCGATACGCCAGAAGCCATCACCGTATCACTGCACTGCGAAAAGAACTTTCCGGCACGCAAAGCCGACAGTGACTGGGACATCCCATTGCCGATGGGCATGGGCGACAGTGACTACCTGCAAGTGGTCGATGACGCACTAAATTACCTGCTGCCGCTGTACCAGCCCGACATCGTGCTGTACGACGCCGGGGTCGATGTGCATAAAGATGATGCACTGGGTTATCTGAAACTCACCGACCAAGGCGTCGCCGCGCGTGATGAAGCGGTACTGCGCCACTGCGTTGGTCGTGATATTCCGGTGATGGGCGTGATCGGCGGAGGCTACGACAAAGACCGCAAGGCGCTCGCGGCGCGCCACGGCATTCTCCATCACAGCGCCACACGGGTTTGGGCTGAACGCATGATGTAGAATGTCGGCCATTCCCCCCGCAATATGACTGACCGAGCAATGACACCTTACGCCACGCCCGCTGCACCACAGGTCGCCATCATTGGTGGAGGCCCGGCTGGCTTGATGGCGGCCGAGGTGCTGGCGCTCGCCGGGGTCAAGGTCGAGCTGTTTGATGCCATGCCTTCGGTGGGGCGCAAGTTCCTGCTGGCAGGCGTTGGCGGCATGAACATCACGCATTCGGAAGCCAAAGCTGCGTTTATCCAGCGCTACGCCGAACGCAGCGAAGAAATCGGCCAGCTACTGACAACATTTGATGCCGATGCCCTGCGCAACTGGATTCACGAGCTGGGCATCGAGACCTTTGTCGGCACCTCAGGCCGGGTATTCCCGACTGATATGAAAGCGGCGCCACTACTACGCGCCTGGCTCAAACGCCTGCGTGAACACAGTGTAAATATCCATACACGCCACCGCTGGCTGGGCTGGACCGACGACGGTCAGCTGCGCATGAGCAATGGCCAAGATGAGTTTCAACTGGCGGCGGACGCAACATTGCTGGCTCTCGGCGGCGCCAGCTGGTCGCGCCTGGGCTCTGACGGTTCATGGGTTGAACTGCTGCAAGCTCGTGGTGTTGAAATCAGCCCCTTGCAACCGAGCAACTGTGGGTTTGAAGTAGCGGCCTGGAGCCCGTTCTTGCAGGACAAATTTGCCGGTGCACCGCTGAAAAACGTCAGCCTGAACCTTGCAGACGATGCACCGCGCCAAGGCGAATTTGTGCTCACGGCCAAGGGCGTCGAAGGCAGCTTGGTCTATGCGCTTTCAGCGAAAATCCGCCAGCAGATCAACCAGCACGGCAGCGCCACGGTTTACCTCGACCTGTTGCCGCACAACGACAGTGCCCGCCTGGAAAAAGCCCTGAGTAAGCCACGGGGCTCGCACTCAATGGCCAAGCACCTGCATCGCCAGGCTAATATTGACGGGGTTAAATCAGCGCTGTTGCGTGAACTGACGGCGGCAGAGGTATTCCACAACCCGGCGCGGCTGGCCCAAGCCATTAAAGCCTTGCCTATCACCCTGGTTCGAGCCCGTCCGCTTGATGAGGCGATCAGTACCGCTGGCGGCGTGCCATTTACCGAGCTAGATCAGCAGCTAATGCTCAACAAGTTGCCCGGCGTATTCTGCGCCGGCGAGATGCTCGACTGGGAAGCCCCAACCGGCGGCTACCTGCTCACCGCCTGCTTTGCCAGCGGCCGACAAGCAGGCCTGGGTATGCTCGATTGGTTGGCTAGATCCAGTTCAAAATAGACCGACCCCAATAAAGAACAGCAACGCCACCGCACCTGCCGCTAAGCCATAAGGCAACTGAGTGTTGATGTGGTCGATGTGATCATTGCGCGTGGCCATCGAAGTGACGATTCCGGTATCGCTGATCGGTGAAATTGAGTCACCAAAGATCGACCCGGATATCGCCGCGCCAATCAGTGGATAAGGGTCAACGCCGGTGGCCGCAGCAATCTGGATACCAATTGGAATCATGATCGCAAAGGTGCCCCAAGACGTGCCGGTCGACAGCGAAATCGCACAGGCCACGACAAAAACAAAGGCTGCCGACAAACCAGCCGGCACATAATCGTTGATGTGCTGCGCCAGATAACCACCGACATTGAGATCGCCGCTGATATTGCCGATCATGAAGGCCAAGGTCATCACTACCGTCAGCGGTATCATCGATTGATACCCGGCCAGCAACTCACGAAAATATTCATCCAGGGTAAAAATTCGCTTGATCAGCACGTATTGCACCGCGCCGACCAACTGACCGCAAAGCACCGCCCAAAGCACCGCCGTCGAGCCAGAGCCCTTGCTCAACTGGCCATCGCCGGTGATATACAAGCCGATGGGCACACTGATAATCATCGCCAACAGCGGCAGCAGCAGGTTCCAGACGCTGTGCGTGCTCGGCTCACGCACCGACTCTTCATCAAACTCCGCCATCAAGGGAATCGCGCCTTCACGCAGCTCGATGCCTTGCGCCGCCCGCGCGTTGGCCCGACGCATACCGGCAAACGAGAAACGGCTGAATATGCTCAGCAAGACAAAGCCAATGGACGCCCAGGCGTAGGCGTTGTAGAGCATTGACTGGGCGAGAATGCTGAACGGCTCACCACTGACAAAACCCTTGCCGACCTGCAGCGCGATCACGCCCATCATCGCCGCGCCCCAGCCGTTGAATAAAATCGACGACCACACGCTAAGCCCAGTACCCTGGATCACATAAGCCATCTGCTCGCGCGACACCCGGTACTTGCTGGCCAAGCCGCTGGTCACAGTACCTGCGGTAAGCAGCGACAAATTGCTTTCGATAAAGATCAAGGTCGCGATGGCCATGCCCAGCAATTGTGTACTGATTGGGCCTTTGACCACGCGTTCACGCGCCGTCAGCAAATTAACCAGGCTGCTCATGCCGCCGGTGATGCGCGCCAAATGAATAATCGCGCCGACCATCAAGCCAAACAGCAGGGTCTTGACCGCACCATCCGATTTAAATACGTCCACCAAACCCTGCGCCGAACCGGCCAGAGCGGGGCCTATGTGGAAGTCCGAAAGCACCAGGAAACCGGCAATGACACCGGCAACCAGCGACAGGATGACTTGGCGGGTGAACACTGCCAGAAAGATTGTCAGCAGCGGCGGCATGATTGACCAGAGACCATAATCCGTCATTTATTGACCTTCCTTCTCGGCTGAAACAGCAGCGAAGCCGCGCTGCAAGTCTGCAATCAGGTCATCGACATGCTCGATACCGATCGACAACCGCAGCAGGTTCTCGGTAATCCCGAACGCTGCTTTTTGTTCATGGCTGAGCGAGCAATGCGACATGCTGTAGGAATGGTTGATCATGCTTTCGACCCCGCCCAAGGAGTCCGCCAGAACAAAGATCGACAGCTGCTCGATAAAACGTGCAGTGCCTGCGCGATCTGCCTTCAGGCGCAATGACACCACCGCGCCGCCGCTGCGCATTTGCCGCTGGCCGAGGGCATGTTGCGGGTGACTCGGCAGCCCCGGATAAAACACTGCATCGACCTGCGGGTGCTGGCTGAGAAACTGTGCGACGCTCAGCGCATTGCTGGATTGGCGTTCCATGCGGACATCCAGCGTCTTCAAGCCACGCAAGGCCAGGTAGCAATCGAATGGCCCTTGCACCGCACCAATGGCCATGCTGATATGACGCAGTCGCTTAAACAAATCTTCATTGGCCGCCACCACCACACCGCCAATCAGGTCGGAGTGGCCACCAATGTATTTGCTCGCCGAGTGCATGACCAGATCAATCCCATGTTCGATCGGCCGCTGGTTCCAGGGTGAGCAAAAGGTGTTGTCGACACAGGTAAGAATCCCCTGTTCGCGGGCGAACGCCGCCACCGGGGCAATATCGACGAGCTGCAGAATCGGATTAGTGGGGGTTTCGATCCAGATCAACTGAGTCTTGTCGGTACGGCTGGCGGCCAAGGCGTCAAGGTCATTGAGATCGACATAGCTTACGGTCACGCCAGAGGTTCTGTTGCGGTAATCGTTAAGCAAGCGGAAGGTGCCGCCGTAGACGCCCGCCATCACAATGACGTGGGCGTCCTTTTCCAGCAATTCGAACACAGTTGAAGTCGCGGCCATGCCGGAGGCGCATGCCACCGCGCCAGTGCCACCTTCAAGCTGGGCGATGCAGCTTTCATAGGCATGTCGCGTCGGGTTGCTGACACGACTGTATGCGTACTCGCTGGGTTCATCGAGGCCACGCTGAACAAAAGAACTGGCGGTGACAATTGCCGGAAAAATAGCGTTATCAGCGTAGCTCGACTGGTCACCGGCGTGGATCACCTGGGTCGAGAATTTGGCTTTGTCCTGGCTCATTATCTGGTTCCTGATCGGTAGGTGTGCGTCAAACCGAAAACGGTGGATAAAAAAGCGCTATCCACCTTACGGTTCGCGGGCCTTGCGAGGCAGCCAAGGCTTTATTTACCGCGTTTCACCGGCTTGCCGCCAAAGCTTGGCACCTTGCGGATGGCTTTGATCGGTGGCTCTGCTGGTTCATCGCTTTCCAACCAACGCCCCAGGCTACCGGCCTTATTGCCGCCCACCACTTTAGGTTTTTTGGCTTTCTTTGGTTTTTTAATCACCGCACCACCAGCAACGGTTTGTGGCACACGGTGATCGGGAATAAAGTCGGGCTCATCCACGCGCGGCAAAACTTGCTGGATCATGCTTTCGATTGCCGCCAGCAGTTGCACTTCATCGGCACAAACCAGAGATACCGCCTGCCCCGTTGCACCGGCACGACCGGTACGACCAATACGGTGAACATAGTCTTCGGCCACGATCGGCAAGTCGAAGTTGACCACCAAGGGCATGTCGTCAATATCCAGGCCACGCGCCGCCACATCGGTGGCGACCAGCACTTTGACCTCGCCCTGCTTAAAACGCTGCAATGCACGCAAGCGAGTCGGCTGCGGCTTGTCACCGTGAATCGCATCGGCACTGATGCCGTTGCGCTGTAATTCGGCCTCAAGCTCATCAACCCCTTTACGGGTTTTCACAAACACCAACACCTGTTGCCAGCGCTTGGTTTCATACAGATGCAGAAACAGTTCGGCCTTGCGCTTTTTATCCACAGTGACCAGCCACTGCTTGACCGATTTAGCCGCCGCGTTACGCGGGCTGACCTCGATGCTCAGCGGATCGCGCAGCATCTCACCGGCCATACGGCGGATGGCATCAGAAAAAGTCGCGGAAAACAGCAGCGTCTGGCGCTTTTTTGGCAAAGCACTGAACAAATCATCCAGCTCGCGGGCGAAACCCAAGTCGAGCATGCGGTCGGCTTCATCCAGAACCAGCACTTGCAGCTGATTAAACTTGACCGCGTTCTGGCGATACAAGTCGAGCAGGCGACCTGGCGTTGCCACCAGCACATCCAGCCCTTTGCGCAGCTTCATCATCTGCGGATTGATGCTTACGCCGCCGTACACCGCATAGCTGCGCAGCGGCAGGTGCTGACCGTAAGTCTGGAAACTTTGCTGAACCTGTTCGGCCAGTTCGCGCGTCGGCACCAACACCAGCGCCCGTATGCAATTGCTGGCAACGCTGGGGCCTTCCATCATCAGGCGTTGCAACAATGGCAAGGCAAAGCCTGCGGTCTTGCCAGTGCCGGTCTGCGCTGCGGCCATCAAATCACGGCCTTGCAGAATCGGCGGTATAGCTTGCGCCTGCACCGGCGTCGGGGTTTTGTAATCAAGGCCGTCAAGGGTGCGCAGCAGCGGCTCAATCAAGTTGAGCGAAGCAAAAGTCATGGTGAATAACCTGATGAAGTAACGCGAAAAATAATGCCGCGTAGTTTAGCAGGCCGAGCAAGGTTTCAGGTGGCGTCAGCTCATGCCTGACGCAGGCCTTCAAGTGCCTGCCCCATTTTTGCCGCGGGAATTTTCTGCAATGAGCAAAACAGCTCATGGGATACTTCATTAATGCCGTAACGCTCACGCAGCAGGGTGCTCATGTAGCAGGTCAAGTTCGCCGCCATCTCGGCATCGGCAAGGGCGCGGTGAGCCTGACCTGTCGAAGGTAGCTGCGCCCAGCGATTGAGATTCCCCAACTTGTGGCTCGGTGCTTGCGGCAACAGGCGGCGTGATAACAGCAATGAACAGGCGAACGGCTGCACGCGCTTGCGTTGAACCAAGGCTAATTCGGCATCCCAGAATTTCTGGTCGAAGGCGGCGTTGTGCGCCATCAGCGGGATATCACCCACAAAATCCGCGACCTCGTTCATCACCTGGGCAGCGGGTGGTGCATCACGCAGCATGGCGTTGCTGATGCCGGTCAACTGCTCAATGAACGGCGGCACCCAGGTGCCGGTATTCATCAAGCTTTGATAGCGCGCGACAATCTGCCCATCTTGCACTATGGCAACGCCAATTTCAGTGGCTCGGTCATGTTGTGCAGGAGACACACCGGTAGTTTCAAAATCAATAACGGCAATCGGTTGCACGCAGGAAATCCTGATATTCAAGTTTCATAGTGACTTGGCCTGCTGGCCAAGGTTCACTGTATCGACTCAGCCAGACTGGAAAAATTACTTGAGCAGCAAGCTGCCTTCAATTGGCACATATTTGCTGGCAGCACGCATCAGGGCTTGGGCCGTTAGTTCAGGCACGCCATAAGCAATGGCGTCAACACCCTGGCTGGCGCGAATTTTATCCAGCAAGATCGCGAAATCACCGTCTCCCGAGGCCAATACAACTTCATCGACTCGTGACGCGGCATCCATAATGTCGATGGTGATTCCCACATCCCAATCACCTTTGGCCGAACCGTCACTGCGCTGGATATAGGGCTTGAGCTTTACGGTAAAGCCGAGGTTGCGCAATATCTGCTGGAATTGCTGCTGTTTGGGATCGCCACGATCAATTGCATAGGCGTAGGCCTCGACAATCTCGCCGTTCTGACTGACCTGCTCCCACAGCGCCGAATAGTTGAAATGACAACCATAGGCTTGGCGTACGGTGTAGTAGAGGTTTTGTACATCGGCGAATAGGGCGATTTTTTTCACCGGAATTCCTCGGGTGGCGGCAGACGGGCAACTGCATGCAAGATACACAGCAGTATGCCAGCCCTGCATCCATACCGCAGGAAAAAGGCCGCTAAACCGATAAAACCTGCTGTAAACCAGTAGTTCGTTTGCCTGTTACTTTCACTCAGTTACAACCCTGAGATTAAAAGGTGAAGCATGTCCACAATTGCCCTGCCTGACTTGCCCGCCGCCTTGCTGACAATCGACATGCAGCAAGGCATTCAGCGCGTCAACCTGCCGCGCAACAACCCCGAGGCCGAGCAGCATATCGCGACACTGCAAAAGCACTGGCGCAACCTCGACTGGCCGCTGGTGCATATTCGCCATATTTCCAGGCAGGCTGGCTCCGTATTTGCGCCGGGCCAGAGCGGTGCGCTGTTTCAACCTGCACTCGAGCCGTTAGCCAACGAGTATGTGCTGGAAAAAAATGTCACAGACGCCTTTTGCCACTCGGCACTTGAACGCTGGCTGCATGTGCGCGGTATCAAGCAACTGGTGATTGTTGGCGTGGCCAGCGAGAACTCGGTCGAAGCCACAGCACGCAGCGCCAGTAACCTGGGTTTCAAAACTGTGGTGGTCAATGATGCCTGCTACACCTTCGATAAAACCGATTTCGCCGGCAATCAGCGCAGCGCCGATGCGGTGCATAACATGGCGATGGCCAATCTTCGCGATGAGTATGCCGAAGTCGTCAGTTACGCCAGGTTACTTGAGCGTTTCGCCGTCCAAGCCTGAGCCAGGTCATACAGGGTTACAGCTTGGACTCCTGCGAGAAGCACGCCGGGGTTGGGCTGGCACACTCAGATCGGCTAGAGTGACAACCTTTGGCGACCCACCACAGATGATCAAGACGACGATGAATATCACTGCGATTCTGCGTGACTCCTGGTTTTTCTTTAGCAATAACCTGCGGAGCATTGCCAAACTGTGCCTGCCGCTGATTCTTGTTGAGTCGTTTTTGCATCAATGGGTCAGCTCAATCGCGGGGCCAGAGAACGAGATGGTCTACGGGATCATGCTCGGCCTGGTGTTCTATCCGCTTTATACCGGCGCGCTGATTTTGTTTCTCGATGCACGCAGCCGCAATGAATCGCCGCAGGTACGCAACCTGCTCGCCACCAGCTTAACCATGTGGCCGACGTTTGCCCTGCTCACCGCCATTAGCACACTGGTGATTGCACTTGGAGCGTCGCTGTTCATCATTCCGGGCTTATGGTTCATGATCAAGCTGGCATTTGCTGAGTACCTGCTGGTATTGCGCGGCCTCAGCCCGATCAAGGCGCTGCATGAGAGCTTTGAAATGACACGGGGCTACTTCTGGCAAATTGCCGGTTGTGTACTTATCGTGATGGTGCCGCTGTGGCTGCTCAGCGGCTGGCTGCAAACCACTCAAGGCCCGGATACGAGCGGCTTGTTTGAAGTGTTACTCAATAGCACCGACAACTTCTTGCAGCTTTTCGCCAGCGTCGTGTTGTTTCGTATGTTTATGTTGCATAAAGAGCAACCCGCTGAAGGCTAATCGGCCACAGGCAACAAGCGCGCACGATATTCAGGCAGGCTCGATTTCTCTAGACCATAGTGTTCTGCGCGACGCGCTACCCAGCCGGTTGCACGTAGTTGATGCAATGTTTCAGTAACGCGCTTTATCGCTGCCGCATGATCGCCTTCACGGCTAAACCCCAGGTACAAACTGGTATAACTCTCGGGTCGATAGGCAGCCTTTGCTATACCTTTGGCGTTCTTTGGGTCACGCAACTCAAAGTCAACCTGACAATCAGTGCCAACAAATGCCTGGATACGACCACGGGCTAACATTCCCAGCAACTGCGACTCACTCGACACGGCGATTTTGGTCAGGGTTGTATCGCTATCAAAGGGCTCGAAGTAAGCTGAATCAAGCACATAGCCAATGCGTAGACCCGCAAGTTGCTCGTAGCGAGTCAACAATTGTGCAGACTCAGGCGCCATGTAGATTCGTGGCGCGCAGGCGTAATAGGCCGGTTCCAAATAGTTGATGTAATGCTCACGCGCCGGAGTCTTCGCCACCCCGGCCATCATGTCCGCCCGTCCAGACTTCAATGCGGCCAAGCCACGCGCCCAAGGCGCCCGCTCGACAACAAATCGATAACCGCTGCGCTGCTCGATCTCATGCAGCAAATCAATATCCAGCCCATACAACTTGCCGTCGGCATCGAGCATACGAAACGGTGGCCAGACGTCAGTTATCACTTTAAGCGTTAACGACTCCGCAACTACCTGAAAGCTCGACAGCATGGCAACCAGCAGTAAAGCGGCCCTCACTGGCGTGCCCCCATCCGCTCGGGTTTAAGACCAGAAAGACGAGGCAATAACACACGCTCGAATAAACGCGGAAAGAACCTCGCCAACAACCGCGCACGCCAGTTGACGTTGGACAAGACCAACAGACGCTTACGCTTTAATGCCCCCTGATAGATGGCTTCGGCAACATCCTGGGCGGAGGCAACCTTGCCAATCGCCAGTGGCGGTTGCGGTGCAACGGAGCCATCGCCAACCAGCGCATTTTTGCGCAGATCTGTAGCGGTAAAGCCAGGGCAAACCAACATCACATTGACGCCAGAGCCCTTGAGTTCGGAGCGCAAGGTCTCGAATAATCCATGCAGGGCATGTTTACTGGCGTTGTAGGCACTGCGATAAAGCAGCGGCGCAAAACCCGACAATGAACTGAGCACGATAACTTGCCCGCCACGGGCAATCAGGCTAGGCAATGCGGCCTTGGTGCAATGCACCGCGCCAAAATAGTTGACCGCCATGACCCGCTGAAACACTTCAAGCTCGGTGTCTGCAAAGTTACTGCGATGGGTAATGCCAGCATTATTGACCAGCACATCAATCCCGCCAAAGCGCTCAACTGCGAGCGCCACGGCATCCTCGACCGCCTGGGCATCGGCAACATCGCAACACAGGCCCAGTGCCTCAACATTGTGATGATCTTCGAGGTGCTGAACCAGGCTGTCGAGTGACTCCTGCTGCAAGTCAAGAATCACCAGCCGGGCGCCGCCTTGAGCAGCACGCATCGCTATTGCGCGACCAATACCCGCACAACCACCGGTAATCAGCACGACTTTGCGATCAAACACCTTACTGGCGAATACCTTGCGGTGCATAAACACCCTTAATAATTGTGGTGTTAAGAACATCCTTAGCGGGACTTAAACGCATTGAACCTGACGCTGCGACTCAAAAGCACTCAGTGCACAAACACGCCTGATGCTATTGAGATTGCTGAACTGACAATTCATTACACTCACTGGCCGACACTTGAATATTAGCGCAAAGACATCATTCAATCAGTCTACGCCTTCAAACATTGCCCTCGCGCTGCACAGCACATCTTGGCACTGATAGGCTTAATCACTGCTGTGCACTTATGCTGGAGCTGGCGCAGGTTTCAAATACCATTCACCTCAATCGACTACGGAGGCATTCGAACATGACTGTTCCAACCCAAATGACCCAGATCGAGATCACCGAACCCGGTGGGCCAGAGGTTTTGCAACCCCGGCAAACGGCAGTGCCGAGCCCAGGTGCTGGGGAAGTATTGATCCATGTACAGGCTGCCGGAGTTAATCGTCCCGACGTAATCCAACGTGCAGGCAAATACCCGATGAAGCCAGGCATGAGTCCGATCCCCGGCTTGGAGATAGCTGGCGAAATAGTCGCCCTGGGCGCTGGCGTTCGTGACTTCAAGGTTGGTGACAAAGTCTGCGCGCTCACCAACGGCGGTGGTTATGCACAGTACTGCGTGGCACCTGCCGGGCAAACCCTGCCAATTCCCGATGGGCTGGACTGGATTCAGGCGGCAGCGATTCCAGAAACTTTCTTCACTGTCTGGGCTAACGTATTCGGTCTTGGCGAAGCGAGCAAAGGCCAGCGGGTGTTGATTCATGGCGGCACCAGCGGTATTGGTACCACCGCACTGATGCTCTGCCGCGAGTTTGGCATCGAAGCCTTCGCCACCGCTGGCAGCGAGCAGAAATGTGCTGCAATTCGCGAGCTCGGCGCTGAGCCGATCAACTACCGCGAACAGGACTTCGCACAGGTGATCATGGACAAGACCGCCAACCAGGGCGTCGACGTGATCCTCGACATCATGGGCGGCTCTTACTTCAACAGTAATATCAGCGCACTGGCGATGGACGGCCGCCTGGTCATGATTGGCTTCCTAGGCGGCGCCAAAGCCCAGGACGCTAACCTGATGGCGATTCTGGGCAAGCGGGCAATCGTTACCGGCTCACTGCTGCGTCCGCGCACCGACGCTGAGAAAGCCGCAATCGCACAACAACTGCGCGATCAGGTATGGCCCGCGCTTGCCGCCGGACGCTGCACGCCGATCATCGATAAGGTTTACCCCTTCACCGAAGTGGCGCAGGCGCACAAGCGCATGGAAGGCGGCGAGCATATCGGCAAGATTGTCCTGACGATGGGCTGAGCAAGCGGCGTCGCAGCTGCTCGCCTGGCCACAGGCGGGCAGCACAGTGGTTACTCAGAACAGTAAAGGTTTACTCACTCGGCTGCTTGATCAATGACGCATTGCCTGACCAATGCCGGAGCAGTGTGTCGATAAATTTTTCAGCCGCAGGCGAGAGCGAAGAGCCATGCTTGCGAACCAACCCCAGCGTACGGCTGATCACCGGATCAACCAACGGGCGTTGGACCAATATCGGGTGATCGTCGGCAGGCATCGCTAAACTGGGCAGTGCCGAAACGCCGAGCCCAGCTTCGACCATGCCCAACGAAGTGGACAAATGCTGGACCTCATAAAACCAGCTCGGGCGCCAATCCAGATTCGCCAGACCGTGGTCCAGAAGCACACGGTTTCCGCTCATACGCCCAACGCCGATAAGACGGTAATCACTCAGCTCGCGCCACGCCACCTGCTCTTGCTTCGCCAAGGGATGGTCGCGTCTACAAGCCAGTACAAAAGGCTCATTAACCAGCGGCGTAAAATCAATTTCGGCACTCTGGCCGCTGAGCATACTGATCCCAAAGTCTGCCTCGCCGCGTAATACGGCTTCCAGCCCCTCATGCGCGCTGTGGTCGAGGATACGAATACGGACTTTGGGGTATTGCTGGTTAAATTCACGGATAACGATCGGCAAGAAATAAAAGGCAGCGGTGGGGATGCAAGCCAAGGTTACTTGCCCTGATTGACGCTCCGCTAACTCCTGAATACCCAGAATCGAGCGTTCAAAATCATCCAGCAAGCGCTGGGCTTTTGGCAGGAAGTCACGTCCTACAGCAGTCAGGCTCACCCGCCTTGTCGTGCGGTCAAGCAACTGAATACCTAACCCTTCCTCCAGCTTCTGCATGCGTCTTGTTAATGCAGGTTGCGATAGATGTATCGCATCAGCCGCCTCGTGAAAGCTTCCGTGCTCAGCAATTTTGACGAAAGCACGTATGTCTTGCAGTTCGTAATTCATGCGCAAAGCCTATTAATCAGAAAACTTTATTGCACCGAAAACATTTGAAGCCGGTGAAGCCGCTCATTTTTGGCAAATCGCCATGTGCTGAGTAAATTCCAACTCGCACATTAATGCACCAAACAAAACAATTCTTCAAATATATGCAATTTACAAATCAAAGCAAATTGGCAATATCTGTGTAACGCAACAATAACGATATTTCATGCATCGGAGACATCATGCAAGCCATTCCTTGCGTTTTAATGCGCGGTGGGACATCGAGAGGTCCAGTGTTTCTGGCGAACCATCTGCCCAGCGATCCTGCGCTACGCGACGAGCTTCTGATCAAAATCATGGGTTCGGGCCACGAGCTTGAAATTGATGGCATTGGCGGTGGCAGTGCACAAACCAGCAAGGTTGCAATAGTCAGTACCTCACCGCACCCGGATGCTGATGTCGACTACCTGTTTGTGCAGGTTCTGGTTAACCAACGGCGTGTCGATACAGCCCCAAACTGCGGCAACATGCTCTGCGCCATTGGGCCATTCGCCATCGAGCACGGATTAGTCAATGCAAAATCACCGGTAACCCGGGTGCGCATTCGCAACCTCAACACCCATACATTTGTCGACTCTGAGGTCATGACCCCAAAGGGTAAAGTCCGCTACGACGGTGCAACCTGTATTGACGGTGTTCCCGGCAGTGCCGCGCCAATCAAGCTGACGTTTCTCAATGCAGCCGGGGCAAAGACCGGAAGCCTGTTACCAACCGGCAATGTGCGCGATGTGTTCGATGGCGTCTCAGCGACCTGCATTGATATGGCGATGCCGATGGTCGTGGTACACGCCCACGAACTGGGTAAAACCGGGTACGAAAGCCCAGCTGAGCTGGATGCTGACCTTGAGTTTATGGCCCGTCTTGAAAAAATTCGCCTGCAAGCAGGGCTTGCCATGGGGCTTGGCGATGTTTCCAACATGGTGATCCCAAAACCGGTCTTGCTATCTGCTGCCAGAAACGGCGGATCACTTAACACGCGCTATTTCATGCCACACAACTGTCATCGCTCGCTTGCCGCGACAGGTGCGATTGGCTTGGCAAGCGCCTGCGCACTGCAAGGCAGCGTTGCCCATGAATTATCCCCAGTTAATGGACCTGCCCTGATCCGCCTGGAACATGCAGGAGGCCAGATTGAAGTCTCACTAGAGCCCGCCGAGGACCAAAGACCAGAAGCCATGCGGGCGTCGCTGGTGCGTACAGCGCGGCGATTATTCACCGGAGACGTCTTTGTGCCCTCAGTTTCACGCTAACCAACGGAAGTAGCCGTACGACCACAGCCGCTTCCCCACCTGCCACTGAGCGCCAAATGCGTGAGTTGGCTACACCACGCGATAAAAGAAATATCGGAGTCCGTGTTTATGTGCACCTATAAAAATAATTACATGATCTGCCCGGTAGCCATTTTGAGTATTGGTTTGTCATCGCCCTTACTTGCAGCTACCGCAGACGGGCAAACACTCGAACTGAAAACCCGGGCAATCTACTTTGATCGTGATTATGAGTCTGACCGTAATGACCGCAACCAAGGTGGCCTGGGCTTACAGCTGAATTATGAGTCGGCCTACCTCGCCGATATGCTTGGTGTCGGCTTATCTGGCTACAGCGTGACCAAGCTAGAGTCGTCGGGACGTAATAGCTCTGATGTTTTATCTGTCGATAACGACGGCGACTTCGAGGACTCATTCGGCAAGCTTGGCCAAGCCTTTTTGAAGCTGAAGTACCAAGGCATCGCCTCTGGAAAAATTGGCCGTCAACTCCATAAAAGCTTGCTGCTATCCAGTTCAAACAGCCGTGCAATCCCAAATACCTATTCGGGTGCCAGCTTCGACCTGAAGCCATTTAACGGCCTCACCCTTTACGGCGCCTGGTATGACCGGTGGTCATCACGCTCCGACAGCTCATTTGTCGAGTTTCAAACCGACACCAGCTCCAAAGGTGCAATTAATGCGCTGGAAAACTACGGTGCCAGCTATCTCAACGGCCCATTTAATCTGAATGTCGAGTACTTGCGAGCCCAGGACTTCCTGAACAAAACAGGGGTGGTCGCCAGTTATCGGTTCACGCTACCGAACGCTTCAAACCTGAAGTTTACAGCAGGCATGCACACCTCCAGCGATGACGGAAAGCTGTTCGTCACCGGCGCAGAAAGTGCTGAATATGATGACGAAGACGACGCTGGAGCCGTGGTCGGACAAACACGCAGTCACAACGATGGCAAAGGTGTTTATCTCGCCGCTGACTGGGTGTTTTCCAATATCGAGTTTGGCGGTGCAATCACAAAATTCAGCGATGCCTGGATTGAAGACAACTACGCCGGTGACCACGGCACCAACCCATTTCCTACCGGAGGCGTGCTAGCCGACTTTTCCAACCGTGACGAGAAAGTCTGGATGCTTAAAGCCGGTTACAAATGGGACCAGCTAGCAAAGGGCTTAAAGACTGTTGTCAGCTACAAAAGTGGCTCAGGTGCGCGTAACAGCGCCAACACCTCACTTGGCAAAGCGGATGAAAGCGAATTGGCATTCGATGTGAACTATCAAATCCCAGCCGTTAAAGGCTTGGTGTTCCGCTACATATTCCTGGATTACAACTCGGATAAAACCGGACGCCTCGACGGTGTTAAGGAAGATCAAACCGACAATCGGCTTTATCTCGATTACACCTTCAGCTTTCTCTGAGTTACCTGGTGACTCACCCATCCATCCATCCTGCAAATAAATCCAATAACAGGAAGCACTATGAAAATCCCAGTACTGAAAAAAATCCTGCCCTTGGCCTGCGCACTGACAATTTCAGCAGTGCAAGCAAACGCTGGCCAACCACACCGCCCTGAGTGTATCGCCCCAAGTAAGCCAGGCGGTGGCTTCGACATGACCTGCAAGCTCGCTCAAGCAGGCTTCAAAGATGAAAAACTGCTCGATGCCCCCATGCGGGTGACCTACATGCCTGGCGGTATCGGCGCTGTCGCTTATAACGCCATTGCCGCCAATCGCCGCGATGAACCAGGCACCATAGTCGCCTTCTCGGGCGCCTCACTGCTTAACCTTGCATTGGGTAAATACGGTCGTTATGACGAAACAGCCGTGCAGTGGTTAACGACTGTAGGAACTGATTACGGCACTTTGGCAGTGCGTGACGACTCACCATTCAAAACCCTCGATGACGTCATTCAGGCACTGAAAAAAGATCCCAAAAGTGTCGCTGTAGGCGGTGGTGGCAGTATCGGCGGCCAAGGCTGGGCGAAGATTGCACTGTTGGCCAAGGCAGCAGGTGTCGACCCAAGGCAACTGCGATACGCCGCATTTGAAGGCGGCTCGGAACACTACATGGCGTTAATGGGCAAACACGTTGACCTGGTCACCGGCAGTGCCAGCGAGATCCGTGCCCAGCGCGGCAATCACATCCGCGCCCTGGCGGTCTATAGCGAAGAACGCCTGCCTGGCGATCTGTCTGACGTGCCGACGGCCAAAGAACAGGGCTATGACATTCAATGGCCACTTATTCGCGGCTATTACGTCGGCCCTGAAGTCAAAGGTGAAGAACTGGCTTTCTGGAAGACCACCTTTGCCAAGCTCACCAGCTCTGCAGAATTCCAGCAGTACTTGATCGACCGCGATGTGATCCCATTAACAGTCACCGGCCCAGAGCTTCAGGCCTTGGTGAAGAAGCAAATTGATAACTATCGACAGCTTGGCGCGGAGTTTGGCCTCGTCACTAAGTAGATCAATCCACAGAACAGACTGGCTGAAAGCAGCCTGTTCGGGAGCAAGATTATGCAAGATCGTATTTTTGCAGGCAGCAGCCTTTTGATCTGTGCCGGGCTGGCAATTGTGGCTTGGGGGTATCAGGCGCCCTTTTCATATGAACCTGTCGGCGCACGGGCATTCCCCCTGTTATTGCTTGCGTTGCTGATTGTCAGCACGCTTTATCAAGCGCTTAAGCCCTCGGCAAATCATGCCAAGTCGGATGAGCCGAGCCTCGACCGTCATGTCATCAAAAAAATCGCACTGTGCGTCCTGATCATGACCGTTTATGCAGGGCTGTTTGAGGTGCTCGGTTTTATCGCCAGCAGCATGTTGTTTGCCATCGCCATTGGTTACTTGTATGGCGCTAGCAAACTGCATGGGTTGATCAGCGGTGTACTGATCGCTATTGGGCTTTACCTGTTATTTGACTACGGCCTTGATGTGCCTCTGCCGCTCGGCATATTCGCGCAAGTCGGGAGCTAAACCATGGAAAATACCTTGCACTACCTGGAGCTGGGTTTTGGGGTTGCGCTCAGCCCCTTCAATCTGGCAACTGCATTCTGTGGAACCCTGATCGGCACAGTGGTCGGTCTGCTGCCGGGTTTGGGTCCGGTCAATGGCGTGGCGCTGCTGATTCCGATTGCATTTGCCTTGGGTTTGCCTCCGGAAACCGCGCTGATTCTTCTGGCTGCTGTCTATTTGGGTTGTGAGTACGGCGGCCGGATCTCATCAATTCTTTTGAATATTCCTGGCGAAGCATCTGCCGTAATGACCACCCTTGATGGCTACCCGCTTGCCCAACAAGGCAAAGCAGGCATTGCCCTTTCCCTGTCCGCTTGGAGCTCATTTATTGGCGGCACCATCGCAACGATCGGCGTGGTCTTGTTTGCGCCATTTCTAGCCAGGTGGGCAGTTGCATTTGGGCCAGCTGAGTATTTCGTGCTGATGGTCTTTGCCATCACCTGCCTCGCTGGGATGGCCGATAACAAACCCCTTAAAACCGCCACTGCCGCGCTGATAGGCTTACTCCTTTCCTGCGTTGGTATTGATGCCAATAGTGGCGTCTACCGTTTCACTTTCGGCACCTTGGGCCTGGCTGACGGTATTCAATTTATTGTCCTGGTTCTCGGTCTATTCAGTGTCAGTGAAATATTGGTTTTGCTTGAGCGCACCCATCACGGACATAAAGCAGCCAAGGCAACCGGGCGCATGCTCTTCAACCTCAAGGAAGGCAGCTTTGTCATTGCCACCAATTTGCGCAGCGGCATCATTGGCTTTGTATTGGGCGTATTGCCTGGTGCAGGAGCCACTCTCGCCAGCGCAGTGGCTTATATGTCTGAAAAGCGTCTAGCCGGAAAGGACAGCAAATTCGGGCAAGGTGATCTACGCGGCCTGGCTGCACCAGAAACAGCCAACAGTGGCGCGGCATGTGGCTCGATGGTTCCTATGCTGACCCTGGGCGTACCGGGCTCGGGGACTACAGCCGTGATGCTGGGTGCGCTTACGCTATACAACATAACGCCAGGGCCAATGCTGTTTCAGAATCAGCCAGAAATTGTCTGGGGATTGATTGCATCATTGTTTATCGCCAACGTCATGCTGCTGGTGATGAATGTCCCCATGGTGCGAATCTTCACGCGCATTCTCGCCGTACCGACTTGGGCATTGGTGCCCGCGATAGCCATCATTACTTCAATCGGTGTTTACGCGGTACACGCCTCCAGTTTCGATCTTTACCTGATGATTGGGATTGGCGTGTGTGGCTACATCTTGCGCAAGCTGGATTATTCGCTCTCGGCTGTGCTGCTTGGTTTTATCCTGGGCGGCGTGATGGAAGACAACTTGCGCCGGGCACTGTCATTATCCAATGGCGAACTGAGCATCCTCTGGGATAGCCCAATAACCATCGGGGCCTGGGTGCTGGTCGCAATCATGGTCGTGCTGCCGATACGCAGAGCCTTGCGCTCACGCAAACTGACCCGACTAACAACCGTCAGCTCATAGATATAAGCTTAGAGGGGATCCTTGTGAGTCAGCCAATGCACATCGTAATTCCAGATGATTACCCACATGCGGTTCGCGACCTGGACTGCTTTGGCTTGCTCACGGATCACCGCGTGAGCCTCTATCACGACTGGCAACAATCGGCCGAGGTACTGCTTGAACGTTTCAGCGATGCCGATGCCATCGTTCTGACGCGCGAGCGTACCCGGCTTGATGCCAAGTTACTGATGCAATTACCCAAACTGAAACTGATCAGCCAAACCGGTAAGGTCGGGGCCCATGTTGATGTCGCAGCCTGCAATAGGCTGGGGATTGCAGTAGTCGAGGGCAACGGTTCACCTATAGCGCCAGCAGAACTGACTTGGGCCTTGATACTCAACGCGCGCCGCCAATTAGTTGCAGCAATAAACAGTTTTAATGCCGGCACCTGGCAAAACAATATGGGTGAACGGCTGTGCGGGCAAACACTCGGTATTTGGGGTTATGGGCGCATCGGCAAGCGCTTGGCAAAATACGCTCAGGCATTTGAGATGCCGGTATTGGTTTGGGGCAGCGAGGCATCAAGGCAAGCCGCCGAGTTGGATGGCCATAGCGCCGCAGACTCTCGCGTAGCGTTCTTTACCCAGGCCGATATCATCAGCCTGCACCTGCGCTTATCCGAGCAGACCAAACACCTGATAAACGCAGTTGATCTTGCACTGATGAAGCCCAGTTCCCTATTGGTCAATACCAGCCGTGCAGAGTTGATTGCACCCGGCGCTTTACTCGCCGCAATAGATAAAGGTCGCCCCGGCTATGCCGCCTTGGATGTGTTCGAAACAGAACCTCTGATCAGCCTTGATAACCCGCTGCTCAACCACCCCAAAATCATCTGCTCGCCTCACATCGGCTACGTCGAGAAGCACAGCTATGAGCAGTATTTTGGCGAGGCGTTTACCAATATCCTTAACTTCTTCGACGGCAAGCCCTGCCAGCAGATGAATCTCTCAACAATCAGCAATGCACGCTATTTGGCTGGCGCGGTTTAGCCACAGAGCGACTAACCGCCACAGCCTGAATTGCCTGGAATTTACTCAGCTTTTACGCGGTTTTGCTCTGGCGGTGGGTTCGGCTTCCATTGGGTCATCCGGCCACCAGTGTTTTGGATATCGCCCCTTCAGATCCTTCTTCACCTCGATATAGGTGTTGGCCCAAAAGCTGGCGAGATCTTGAGTCACCTGAACCGGGCGCCGCCCGGGCGATAGAAGATGCATTAAGAGGCCTTGCCTGCCGCCCGCAATACGTGGTGTCTCGGCCAGCCCGAACAACTCTTGCAACCTCACCGCCAGCACAGGCGGTTGCTCCGAATAGTCGATGGCGATACGCGAACCTGAAGGCACCTGCAGCGTTTTTGGCGCCAACTCATCCAGCCGCTGCGGCAGTGGCCAGGGCAATTGAGCGAGCAGGATGTTGGCTAAGTCAAGGTTGGCGAAATGACTGAGGCGGCTTACCTTGCCCAAGTACGGCGCCAGCCAATGCTCAAGAGAATCGAGCAGCGCTGCATCCGTGAGATCTGGCCATTCACTCGCACCGCTTTGTTCAATATCCAGCTTGCGCAAAAGAGCGATGCGCGCTTGCCATTGGCGCAACTCGGGACGCCAAGGAAGCAGCTCTATGCCCTTGCGCCGAACCAGACCAGCCAAGGCATTGATGCGAGCTTCTTCATTAAGCCCCGGCAAGGCTGCACGACTAAGCACAAGCTCGCCCAATCGCCGCTGCCTCTCGGCCTTGAGCACGCCTTCTCGCTCGTCCCATTCCAACTCATCGCGCTGCACCACCTGCTCAGCAAGCACCGTGTCGAACAGGGACGGATCGAGTGCAGCAGCCAGATAGATTCGTTCTTCACGCTGGCCTTGACGGCTGCCAAGATCAGCGATGACCAACCAGGGCTCTTTCATTAATCCATCTGGCTCACCAAACTGTGCGGCGCGGCCGTTGGCCAGCCGGTATTCAGCGCCGCCTTCGCGCCGTTGACGGGCGACGCGATCTGGATAGGCAAAGGCCAAAAGCGCTGCGAGCCAGCGAGGATGATCGGGATCGGCCACCGGCGACGATACAGTGCCGCGCAGATGGCTTCGAAACTGACGAGCCAGTTGGCGAGCGCGCTGAACCGTTCCTCGACTCGCCCGTGAAAAAGACTCGTTGGCCAAGGCTACGACACGATCATGCAGGTCGGCGCCAGCGCCCCGCAGGATGTCTTTCTCACCCAGCAATGCGGCGATATCGCAGGCAAGATTGCCCAAGCCAAGGGCCTGCCCCCGCAGCAACAAGTGGGCAATGCGCGGATGCGTTGGCAGCTCAGCCATCGCCTGGCCATGGGCGCTGAGCACGCCGCGTTCATCGAGCGCACTCAGGCGCTGCAGCAGATCGCGAGCCTGGGCGAAGGCCGCAGCAGGCGGCAAATCGAGCCAAACCAGTTCGTCCACCGCAACGCCCCAGCGCGCCAGTTGCAGCGCCAGCCCGGCCAGATCGGCCTGCAGCATTTCGGGTGCAGAAAAGTTCGCCAGCTGCTCATGCTGGGCCTGCGACCAGAGCCGGTAACAAACACCGGGCTCAAGCCGCCCTGCTCGTCCTGCGCGCTGGGTCGCACTGGCCTTGGAAATACGTTGAGTGTCGAGCCGGGTCATGCCGCTGCGCGGATCAAAACGCGGCACGCGCTCAAGCCCCGCATCAACCACAACCCGCACGCCATCGATGGTGATGCTGGTTTCCGCAATGTTGGTAGCCAGCACAACCTTGCGCTTTCCGGGCGGGGCGGGATTGATTGCCGCGCGCTGGGCATTTAGATCAAGCTCGCCATGCAGCGGGCAAAGCAAGATATCTTGGCGATCGCCGAGGCTTTCATGCAGCCCTTGATGCACACGTCGAATCTCAGCCTGGCCCGGCAGGAAAACCAGGATGCTGCCCTGCTGCTCGTCCAACGCCTCTAAACAGGCTGCGATAGCGCGCGGTTCAATGTATTCGCCGGCCTGCTGTGGTTTACCCCAGCGAGTATCAACCGGGAACATCCGCCCTTCACTGGTCAGCACCGGCGCATCATCCAGCAACTGCGCCAAGCGTGGCCCTTCAAGGGTGGCCGACATCAACAACACTTTTAATGGCGGCTCGCCAGAGTCTGCCGAACGAAACATCGCCCGACCATTGAGGGTCAACGCCAGCGCCAGGTCCGCGTCGAGGCTACGCTCATGAAACTCATCAAATATGACCAGCCCCACACCTTCAAGCGCCGGATCATCTTGCAAGCGGCGAGCGAGGATACCTTCGGTGACCACTTCAATCCGGGTTTTTGGCCCGACCTTGCTGTCCAAACGAATACGATAACCGACAGTTTCCCCAACCTTTTCGCCCAACTCGCCGGCCAGCCGCTCAGCTGCTGTGCGTGCCGCCAACCTGCGCGGTTCGAGCATGATGATTTGCTGACCGGCAAGCCATGGCTGGTCGAGCAGCGCCAGCGGCACCCGCGTGGTTTTACCCGCGCCCGGCGGCGCCTCAAGCACAGCTTCATTGCGTGCAACCAAGGCATCGCGAAGGGCCGGTAACAGGTGGTCGATTGGCAGCGAATTCATGAGTTCTCCAGTGCGGATGACGATTATACCGGCGAACTGATTGAGCCTTGCACAGTCATTAATCACGAGACTGTTTAAAGCCGCAGCAATACGGCTAACGCCTTGCTATAGTTGCGCCCCCGTCAATCAGGAGAACCTAGATGAACACCTCGACCCGCATTCTTGGCTGTGTTCTGAGCGCCAGCCTACTCACTCAATTGAGTGCGTGCGGCACACTGTTTTATCCAGATCGTCGCGGTCAGATCGAAGGGAAAGTCGACCCGGTTATTGTTGCGCTGGACGCCATCGGCATTCTGTTTTACGTGCTGCCAGGCCTGATTGCTCTTGGTGTTGATTTCGCCACAGGTGCTATTTACCTACCAGGTGGCACAACCGCCCAGGTCGACCCACAGGCATTAAAGGAGCTGGTCGACAGTCAAGGACAGGTTGATCGCGCTAAGCTCAAGGCATTGATCATGCAGAAAACCGGCAAGAACCTGCCTTTGGAAGACCCTCGGGTTATTGAACACCGTGGTGATCTGCAGCAACTCGCAGCTTACGGCCTGCGCCCGGCTGCGTGACGGCGAAACAACCAAGGCGCCAACCATTACAGCCTCCGGATTAGAGCCAGTTTATGAGTGTACTGCCGCAACATGCCCGACTGATGCGCCAAGCGTCTTCTGCTGCATTAGTCGTTGCGCTGGCGCTCGCGCTGGCCAAGGCGGTTGCCTGGTGGTTTAGCGGCTCGGTCAGCCTGCTGGCTGGCCTGACTGACTCATTGCTTGATGGCGCCGCCTCTCTGCTCAATCTGATTGCTGTGCATTACGCACTACGCCCAGCAGATGATGATCACCGCTACGGTCACGGCAAGGCCGAAGCGCTCGCCGGTTTGGGCCAGGCGCTGTTTATCGGCGCCAGCGCCGTATTGGTTGGCGTGCAAGGTGTCGAACGCTTTATCAACCCGCAACCGTTTGCAAGCGAAGGCCTGGGGATTGCGGTAATGATTCTGTCCCTGGCGGTTACCGTCGCACTGCTGATGTTTCAGCGTCATGTTGTGAAAGTCACCGGTTCAACCGCGATTCATGCGGACTCGTTGCACTACCGCTCGGACTTACTGCTCAACAGCAGCATTTTAATGGCGCTGTTTCTGGCCAGTTTTGGCTGGCTGCATGTCGATGCGATCTTCGCCATCGGCATTGCCTTCTACATTCTCTGGAGTGCGATCAGCATTGCCCGCGAAGCGGGAGCGGTGCTGATGGATAAAGAACTCTCGCCCGACGTCAGCGAACACATGCATGCCTTGGCCTGCGCAGTCCCTGGCGTACTTGGCGCGCATGACCTGCGCACGCGGGTTTCCGGTACGCGCTGGTTTGTACAATTGCATGCTGAGCTTCCCGGCGACCTGACCTTATCCGCAGCGCACGCACTGTGCGAGCAAGTCGAAGACGCGATCCGCGCAGAGTACCCGCGCGCAGAGGTGCTGGTGCACGCCGACCCACCAGAAGTACTGCCCGACCCGCCAGCCGTCGCGCAGCCATAATCATCACTGAGTGTGCAATTACCAGCGCGGCAACCGCACGACCTGATAATAGCCACGCTTGCCCTGCCAGCGATAATAGCTATCCGCAACCCGGTGATATTTAACCCCGCGCACCCAAACCTGATGTGCGCCACGTGGTAGCTGCCGGACAGTGAAACCATAGGGCGGCGCCACCCGTACATAGCGGCCTGCAGTTGGTTTGTACCAACGACCATCCCTCATGTAAAAGTCGCCCTGGTTAAAGCGAACCCGCTCATACCTGACAGGCTGGTGCGACATTCTCGGTGATATTCGTTCAACCTTCACCACTCGAACTTCTGGGTGCCTATCGCGGTGTTGCTCATGCTTGGGCGATGCCTGCACCAAAGGTGAAAGGCCCAGCAGAACCAGTACGCCAATTTCGACCCACTTAAAGCGCTTAATCATCGCTGCCACCTCATTGGTATGTCTGAGTTACAGAATGACTAAAGTCCGGTCAAATCAGGGTCAATGCTGAGTAAAGAGTCGGTAAATAGACCCGGCGACTTAAAAGCCATGGCACTCGTCAGGTTTCCTGGTGCAGATCGTCATCACGCTATGGTGGCTACTGCGTTTGGCAGGCTTGATTTAAGACTTATCTCAACCCATAAAAAAGGGAGGCCTTGGGCCTCCCTTCGGGAATGTTGTCCTGTGCTGGCAATTGTGTCGCCGCCTTTATCGCCCGTCTGGTTGGACAGTGCGGACCCGGGTGCCGAAACGACCCTGTTGGATCGGCGGCGGCCGCTCACCTGATTGAGTGAGTCGGCGTGGACATGTCGTCCGGGCCTTGAAACTGAGATAAATAGTACGGCGATGCGGTTAGTGAATGATTGCGAAGATTGCTCAATCAAGTATTGGTTGCGCAATTTTTACCTAATCAAGCATTATCTAACGCAATCCAAATAGAAATCGTGACCAATATGAACAAACTAGACCGCTATGACTTGAGCATTTTGGCAGAATTGCAACGCGACGCTCGCTTATCCAATCAAGAACTGGCCGAACGCATTGGCCTGTCACCCTCCCCCTGCTCGCGCCGGGTCAAGCAACTCGAAGACGACGGCTATATCGCCAGGCAAGTGGCCCTGCTCGACAGTAAAAAACTGGGGCTGAGCCTTACCGCCTATGTGCTGATCGGCATGGACCGGCATACGCCGGAACGCTTCGAACACTTCCAAGAAGCGATCCGCAATTGCCCGGAAGTACTTGAGTGCAGCCTGGTCACAGGGATGGACGCCGATTACCAATTGAAAGTCGTAGTACCGGATATGGACCATTATCAAAAGCTTCTGCTCGGCACCCTGACCCGCATCGAAGGCGTCTCCAGCGTGCGTTCGAGCTTCGTCTTGCAGCAGATACTGTCGAGCACCCAGTTACCGCTGGAACATTTGCGCAACTGAACCTCACGGCCGGGGTTAGGGTTGGACTTGCCCAATGGCACCTGACAAATCATGGCGCTCACGTATAATCGCGAGCCTGCGCCAGCCTTGATAGACGTCTGGCCCAGGCTATTTACCCGGTAATTGAGGCCACGATGGAAACCGAAGTTTTCGAAGATCTGATGACAACAGTGCTGGTCAGCGTGCTGATCCTGTTTATGGCGTTTATTGTCTGGGACCTGGCCAAAAAATCCAAAGCTGGGCGCTTTGGCAGCATGATCCTGTTTCTCGCCCTGGGCTTGGGCGTGCTCGGCTTTGTGATCAAGACCTTTGTCATTGCCGGACTCGAAATCGAAGGCCACTGACCCAAGACTGCCGCTTCGGGCAATACCTAAAGGCGTGGCTTCAGGTCCTGCCACTGCCCCGGCTGCAAACCCTCCAGGCTCCAGGGGCCGATACGCACTCGCACCAGACGCAATGTCGGCAAACCCACTGCGGCAGTCATGCGCCTGACCTGGCGATTACGCCCCTCGCGTATCACCAACTCCAACCAAGTGGTCGGGATACTTTTACGAAAGCGCACCGGCGGGTTGCGCGGCCATAGCTCGGGTTCATCCAGCTGGCGGGCTTCGGCGGGCAAGGTCATGCCGTCATTAAGCTCTACACCTTCACGCAAGCGCTGCAGCTGCTCGTCAGTCGGCTCCCCTTCAACCTGCACCCAATAGGTTTTCGCCAACTTGTGCTTTGGATCGGCGATTCGTGCCTGCAGGCGACCGTCATTGGTCAACAGCAACAAACCTTCGCTGTCACGATCCAACCTGCCTGCCGGATACACACCGGGTACATCGACAAAGTCCTTGAGCGTGGCGCGGCCTTGCTCGTCATTGAACTGGGTCAACACATCGAAAGGTTTATTCAGGGCCAGCAAGCGTGGCTCCGCGGGTGGTGCCTTGGCCTGACGACGTGGCGCCGACTTGGCGGCTTCAGGCCGCCGTGGCGCGGCGGGACGTGGTGGGCGTGGCATCAAAGAGTTCCCAAAGACATAGCTAAACCCGCAGTTTACCCGAGCATCACCGCTGATTATCTTGATTCTGCATTTTGAACAAGAGTCTATGCTGCTTGTCACCTGATTACTCGTTTCCAGGAGTCCGCACATGAGCACAACCGAGTCTGTCGTTTCTACCTTCACTGGCTGGGCTGCGACCCAGGCAGGCGCGCCCCTTGAACAGTTTGAGTATGACCCAGGCCCGCTCGGCGCCGAGGAAGTCGAAGTCGCCATTGAGTACTGCGGCATTTGTCACTCCGACCAATCAATGATCGACAACGAATGGAAAAACGCGCGCTATCCGTTCATCCCTGGCCATGAAGTAGTCGGCACTGTGGTGCGCCTGGGTGAGCAAGCTCGCGGCCTGAAGATCGGCCAGCGGGTAGGCATCGGCTGGTTAAAAAGCAGCTGCATGCACTGCAACTCATGCATGGAAGGCTCGCACCAACTGTGCAATATGATCAAACCGACCATAGTCGGCAGTCACGGGGGCTTTGCCAATCGCATGCGGGCGCACTGGGCATGGACCCTGCCGATCCCCGACAGCCTCGACCCAAGCCTGGCAGGCCCACTGTTTTGTGGTGGCTCGACAGTATTTGCGCCGCTGCTTGAACTCAACGTCAAGCCAACAGACCGCGTCGGTGTGGTCGGTATCGGCGGCCTGGGTCACTTGGCGCTGCGCTTTTTGAATGCATGGGGCTGCGAGGTCACAGCCTTTACTTCATCGCTGAATAAGCAGGAGGAAGCCAAGCGCCTCGGCGCGCACAATGTGGTCGCCTCAACCGACAGCGCAGCTATGAAGAAAATTGCAGGCACGCTGGATTTCCTGCTGATAACCGCCAGCGCCGACCTCGATTGGAACGCGCTGATCAGCACCCTGGGGGGTAAAGGCAAGCTGCACTTTGTCGGGATTGTGCCAAGCGCGATTCCGGTTCATGTGTTCAACCTGATCCCACGTCAACGCAGCATTTCGGGCTCCCCAGTTGGCTCACCGGCAATAATGCGCAGCATGCTGGAGTTCTGCGCGCGCCATCAAATATTGCCGCAGGTTGAGCATTTCCCGATGAGCAAGGTGAACGATGCCATCCAGCATTTGCGCGACGGCAAAGCGCGCTATCGGGTGGTCTTGGATGCAAGCCAGTAGCCACAAACAAAAACGCCCCAGTTCAGCACTGGGGCGTTTTGCATTCCAGTAAGGAATGCATGCTTAGCGGAATGGCGGCTCGTCGAAACTCCTTAACTTGCGCGAATGCAGCGAATTAAGCTGACCACGCAACAAATCCAAGGCAGTGATGCCAATGTGCAAATGCTGGGTCACGGCACGCTCGTAGAATGCGCCAGCAGCGCCCGGTAGCTTGATTTCACTGTGCAGCGGTTTATCCGAAACACACAGCAGCGTGCCGTATGGAACGCGCAGGCGATAACCTTGGGCGGCGACAGTGCCGCTTTCCATGTCTACCGCAACGGCTCGCGCCTGATTGATCAGTGGCCGTTCCTGGGCCCAGCGCAACTCCCAGTTCCGGTCGTCGTAGGTCAGCACAGTACCGGTACGCAAGCGGCGCTTGAGATCATCACCCTTCTCACCGGTCACCTGCGCTGCTGCATCTTGCAGGGCTTGTTGCACCTCGGCCAGCGCTGGTAGCGGGATATTCGGCGGCAGAACCCGGTCAAGAATCCCGTCGCGGCGCATGTAGGCATGGGCGAGCACATAGTCGCCAATGGTTTGCGACTGGCGCAGGCCGCCGCAGTGACCAATCATCAGCCAGCAATGTGGCCGCAATACGGCAAGGTGATCGGTGATGTTCTTCGCGTTGGAAGGGCCTACACCGATATTGACCAGGGTGATGCCATCGCCGCTATCGCCAGACAGCAGGTGATAAGCCGGCATCTGGTAGCGATGCCAAACCACGCCGCCGATAATCGCCTGCATCTCGCCTTCGGACATGCCACGCTCGATCACCACGTTGCCCGGCAGCACCATGCGGGTAAAGCGTGACTCACCGACCAGCATGTCCAGTCCATGACGAATGAACTGGTCAACGTAACGGTGATAGTTGGTCAGCAAGATCCAGGGCTGCACGTGGCGCCAGTCACTGCCGGTGTAATGCACCAGCCGGCGCAGCGAGAAATCCACCCGCGCCGCATCAAACAGCGCCAGCGGCATGGGGTCCATGCTTTCCCAGCTGTACAGGCCATCGGCCGTGCTGTCCGTCGCAGCCGACAGGTCCGTACTCGGGAACACCCGCGCCAGTTCACCGGCAGTCACTCCGGAACCGGCAAGTTCATCGCCTTGCTCGACAACGTAGGGATAGGGAATATTCTGCTCGCTCAGCCCCACTTCAACACGCAGCGTGTAATCGTTCATCAAGGGCTGCAACTGTTCGAGCAGGTACTTACGAAAGGCACCGGGATGGGTGACGGTGATGCTGTAAGTGCCTGGCACCTGAACCTTGGCGTAGGCACGCACAGTTGCCGGCGCTTCGCCATGACACAAATAAGTCAGGCGTAATTCCGGGTAGCGAAACTGGCAATGCGTGGCCGGGTCAGGCTTGACCCGATCCTTGAGGTAGGCCTTGAGCGCAAGGCTCAAGGCACGCGTGGCTTGCTCATGCAATGCGGCAAGCCGCTCGACTGCCTCTTCAGGGCTGGCTACAACAATAAAGTCATCTGAACATGGATTCACGGCAAAGCTTCCTGACTGAACACCCAAGCTAATAGTGCACCCTAGACCGCCTGCTAAGCCAGTCTAGGGTTTGCTTGACATGATTGAGCCAGCCCCAGATGACAGGCTATGCACTGCTCAGCCAGCCGATCGGGCAACAGCCGCCAAAAGGCGAGCGCCGCAAATCAAGCCAGATGCGGCGTGCTGCGCGCGACCAAGGCCTGCGCATCAACGCCTCGTGGCAGGGTGCCATAAACCCGGCCGCCATCACCGAGACGGCTAGCCAGGAAAGCATCGGACACCGTGGTATTGCCCGCTTCAAGCAACAACTTGGCTTGCAGCGCAATGGCCACATCCTCAGTTAGCTGGCGTGCGCGGAACTGAATATCGTCGGTGTCGCGGAATGCGGCCTGCACCTTGCCGATATGGGCTTTCAGGCGCGCATCGCCATGGCCGTCGCCCAACTCGCTGAACAGGGCTTCGAGCACGCCCGGCTCCTTCGACAAGGCGCGCAACACATCGAGGCACTGCACATTGCCCGAGCCTTCCCAGATCGAATTGACCGGAGCTTCGCGGTACAGGCGCGGCAAGATGGTTTCCTCAACATAACCGGCGCCACCCAAGCATTCTTGCGCTTCGTTGATCATGGCCGGCGCGCGCTTGCAGATCCAGTATTTACCGATTGCGGTGACCAGGCGGGCGAATTTTTCTTCCTGCTCGTCATGGGCGTTATCCAGCGCCTTGCCCATGCGCAGGGTCAGTGCCAGCGCAGCTTCGCTTTCTAGGGCCAAATCCGCCAGGACGTTTTGCATCAATGGCTGCTCGGCCAACACACGTCCGCCAACCTTGCGATATGCGCAGTGGTGTGCGGCCTGAGTCAGGGCTTGGCGCATCAGGGCACTGGAGCCGATCATGCAATCAAAGCGGGTCAGCGAGACCATTTCGATAATAGTCGGTACGCCGCGCCCTTCCTCACCAATCATCCACGCCAAGGCGCCACGGTATTCCACCTCGCTGGAGGCGTTCGACCAGTTGCCCAGCTTGTTTTTCAGGCGCTGGATATAGAACTCGTTGCGCGAGCCATCTGGGCGATGGCGTGGCAACAAGAAGCAGCTCAGGCCCTTGTCGGTGTAGGCCAGGGTCAGAAAGGCATCGCACATGGGCGCCGAACAGAACCATTTGTGGCCGACCAATTCATAGGCCTGCCCCGGCCCCGGAATTCCCACGGGATGGGCACGCGTGGTGTTGGCGCGCACATCGGTACCGCCCTGCTTCTCGGTCATGGCCATGCCGATGGTCGCACCGGTTTTCTGCTCGATCGGCAGATTGCGCGGGTCGTACTCCGTCGAGAGAATTTTTGGCAGCCAGATTTTTGCGATATCCGGCTGCAGCTTGATCGCCGGAACACTGGCGTAGGTCATGGTCAGCGGACAGCCTGAACCAGCCTCTGCCTGACTGTGCAAATAACTCATGGCCGCCCGTGCCACATGAGCGCCGCTGCGCGGATCCGTCCAGGGCGACGACGGCAAACCGTGCTTGATCGCGGCGCCCATTAGTTCGTGGTAGGCCGGGTGAAACTCAACCAGATCGATACGATGGCCGTACCGATCGTGACTTTTAAACACAGGCTTTTGCTCGTTGGCCAAAAAGCCAGCCGCCATTAACGGGCCGCCGGCAAGCGAACCATAGTTATGCAGCCTGTCTTCAGCCCAAGCACCGCCAAACCGACGGTTCCACTCCTGCAGCGGCAAATCGACACGGTACAAATTGGCGCCATCTAGCGGCGGTACCTGGTTGAATACTTCATGGGTTTCTGCGTTGAGGCTCGGGTTCATGCGGATGACTCCTTGGCGCCAACGGCGCTTAAACAGAATGCGATCAGGCCTGCCGTAATATCACCCAGCCCCAGGGCTGGCTGGCCCTTGGCACGAGCAGCGCAAGCACTTGGCGATAAAGGCCCGACCAATGATTCAGCAATAGCACCAACCAGACAGGCAGCGCTTAGTTGAGGGTGTTGCACACGAAAATTACCGCTGGCAGCTCCTTCCTCCAGGACCTCGACCAAAAGCGCGGCATAGGCTTGGCGATATAGCAGGCGTTGCTCATCCACTTCGGGATCAACCGGTTCAGCAATCAGTGCGTAAGCCAAATAGCGGCTGTGCCAGGCACGCGCGGCAAACTGGGTCAAACCAGCAGCCAGTCGCTTCGCCGGTGGCGCCGGTGTTTGCAATGCCAGCGCCATGGCATCGACCTCACGCTGGCTGGCGAGGGCAAATACTTCGGCGGCCAACTCTCCCTTATTACGAAAGTGGCGATACAGGCTGCCCGTTGCGATACCAACATCTTCAGCCAACGCCTGCATGGTCAGGGCAGCAAATCCAGCCTCGCTCACGCGCGCCAAAGCACAACGCAGGATTCGCGAGCGCAAGGCAGTGTCGCGGTCAACTCGTAAGGCACTAGTGCGGTAAACCATAGTCTGAATCCTGATTCATCATTTGCTCAGTGAATCAGAATTCAGTTTTTCAATACAGGGGGATTTAAGGCAGATTCGAGGTCGTTTCAGCCAGCGATTGCGGCCAAAAAGACCGGCAACTGATCAGCTTTATGAAGGTTGACGCTGTGTATGCGCCTTGGCGGCGAGCGTACCGGCAAGCGCCAGACGCACCTTCAGTTTGAAATGGCTGCCCTTGCCCGGCTGCGACTCATGGCTGAGGTCACCGCCCAACAGCGCGACCATCTGCCGACAAATGGCCAAGCCAATGCCCAAGCCACCAAACCTCCGGGTCATCGAGCCATCCAATTGCTGGAAGCATTGGTACAAAGAGTTGTTGTGGGCCTGATTGAAACCTGCACCGGTATCAATCACGTCAATGCACAATGGCACATCATGCTGGGCATCAGGCTGTGGATTGATGCGCAAGGTCACGCGGCCTTTATCGGTGAATTTAATCGCATTATCCAGGAGGATGCCGATACTCAAGCGAAGTTTGGCCAAATCACCTTCTAGCTCATCGGCCAGCGTCTCATCGTACTCAACCACGAATTCCAAGCCTTTACCCTGCGCAAGCGGCATGTACTGATCGCTGAGCGAGTCGATCAGCACCCGCAAGCTGAAAGGCTCGCACAGTGGATATAACCGGCCAGCCTGCAACTCCGTCAGGACCAGGATGTTATTGATCATGCGCATCATCTCTTGCGCAGAACCCTGTGCCATGGAGCGGTACTGTTCCATTTCATTGTCCAGGCGAACGGTTTGCAGCAAGTCCAAAGAGCCAATCACACCGTTCATGGGCGTGCGCAACTCGTGGCTGATGGTCGCCAGAAACTCGTCCTTGAGCCGGTTATTATTGGCCAGTGCTTGGTTAAGCGACTCCAGCTCACGCCGGGCCGACTGCAAAATTGCCGTGCGTTCTTCTTTGAGAACGTTGATCCTGTCCGCCAGGGCCAAGGACAGCAGTGCCACCTCAAGCGCCGAGCCTATCTGACTGGCGTACATGGTGATAAAGACATTTGGCAAAAAGCCGAGCACCATTAGCGTATTGACGATACCGCCGAGCAAAAACGCCGACCAGGCAAAGATGAAGTAGCGCGCAACGCGCATGCCGCTCCACCAGGCTGCCAGCCCCGCATAGAAAACAACCAAGGTGAAAACCAGCGCCAGGTAAGTGGCGAGGCGTAACGACAAGGCATAGCTGGCGGTCAAGGCTAAAACCATCACCAACACCGCCACAAGCATCACAATGAGCAAAGAGCGATCCAGCCATTTACCGTGCTGAGCAGTTTGCAAAAAGCTACGCGCGAACTGAGTGCCGAAAAATGTCGCTGAGCCGATCAAGAATGGCGTGGCGGCATTAGCCCACCAAGGATTATCCGGCCAGAAATACGCGATACCGGCACCGTTCACCGACACCTGGTAAAGACCAAACGAAGCAATATACAAAATGTAGTAAAGGTAGCTGGTGTCGCGCACGCTGAGATAAATGAACAGGTTGTAGACCATCATCCCCAGCAGCACGCCGTAGATGATGCCCAGCACATAGATACGCGTCGGCTGGCTTTCGATGTAGGCATTCGGCGCCCAAAGCTTCAACGGTGCCTGGATCGACCCCTGGCTTTGCAGGCGCAAATAAACCCGCCTGGGCTGATCAGGTTGCAAGCCCAGCTCAAACAGGAAGTTATTGTTTTTGATTTCTCGCGAAACATAAGGCAGCGCGTCACCTGTCGTGCGCAGCAGATCGAAACCACCTCGGCCGTTGTCCATATAGAGCATCAGGTGATCGAGCGGTGGATAGGCCAACTCCAGCAACCAGGATTTCTCGCCAGTCAGTTGCAACGGCTGGTAATCCAGATCGACGCGCAGCCAAAACACCGATCGCGAGTAACCGGCATTCAGTACCTGTTCGGATTGGCGTTTGAAACGCGGCGCAAAGTCAGCCGACGAGACTTGATCAATAGTGGCTGCACCACTGGCGTCTTCAAGCACATAGCTCGCACGACCCAAATCTACTGATCGCGTATGTTCATCAAATGTCACGGCCCCGGCCAACACCGGCCAGACAGCAAGCAACAGGATCAAAATGGTGCGCATTCAGCCCCGCGGTAACGTGATGACCGACAACTTCGGACTGCGCCGTGAGCCCCAACTCACTTATTTGACGCCGTCTGGCATGCCTGTTTCTTCGAATTATCGACACGATATCACAGGCTAAAACCTGCAATAAGCAACCTTCTCACATATTATGCAGTAACTTGACCAGCTCACATTTAGCCAAAGGTTTTAACCCAAGCTGAAATCCTGATACATGGGTCAGGCAAGCGTTCTAGCCACCCGCTTTAAAATCGCCAATCGCTATAGCGCCAGACATTCATGTCGCAGGCCAATATCCGCGATTTAATGATAAGCTCGCGCACCATGAAAATGCCTACTTCCCGCCCAGTAGTACTTTGCCTGTCTGGACACGACCCAAGTGGTGGTGCCGGTTTGCAGGCCGATATCGAAGCGCTGCTCGCCCAGGGCTGTCACGCTGCACCTACGGTGACTGCCTTGACCGTTCAGGACACTGTCAACGTGAGTGACTTCCGCGTGCTGGATCGCGAATGGGTGCTGGCGCAAGCCAATGCCGTCATCGCCGACCTGCATGTCGAGGCGATCAAGCTGGGCATGCTCGGCTCGGTCGAAATGGTCGAGACGGTACTGGAGATCCGCAACAAGCTGCCCGGTATTCCACTGGTATGCGACCCTGTTCTGCGCGCAGGAGGCGGTGGCGCGCTGGGCAAGGATGAAGTTGGCTACGCCATGCGCGAACGACTGTTCCCAGCCTCTACAATTGCCACGCCCAACCTGCCCGAAGCACGGATCCTGGCCGAGTTGCCTGATGGCAGCGCCGATGAGTGCGCCGCCAAGCTGTTGCCCTTCATCGAGCATTTGCTGATTACCGGCGGTCATGGTGACGAGCATGAAGTACACAATCGCCTTTACTCACGCGGCGGTGACCAGCACACCTTCACCTGCCAGCGGCTGCCCGGCAGCTATCACGGCTCGGGCTGCACACTGGCAAGCACCTTGGCTGGACGCTTGGCAATTGGCGAAGAGTTGATCAGCGCCGTGCGCACAGCTCTCGACTACACCTGGCGCACCCTGCGTGATGCAGAGCAACCTGGCCAGGGCCAATTTATCCCGCGGCGCTTGCCGCTGGACGGGTTCTGATGGAGAGCATCTGATGAAATTGCGCGGGCTCTACGCGATTACCGACAGCCAGCTTCTGGCAGGTGACAAGTTGCTGCCCTATACCGAGGCAGCGCTTAAAGGTGGCGCCAAGCTGCTGCAGTATCGCGACAAGTCGACTAATGAAGCGCGACGCCTGCGTGAGGCTGAAGCATTGCGCGAGCTGTGTGCTCGCTACGGCGCGACCTTGATCATCAACGATGACGCAGAGCTCGCTGCGCGCCTCGGTGTCGGCTTGCACCTTGGCCAGAGTGACGGCTCGCTGGCCGTCGCGCGTGCCCTGCTGGGACGCAACGCAGTGATTGGCGGCACCTGCCACGCCGAACTTGAGCTGGCACAGAACGCAGTTAACGAAGGCGCCAGCTACATCGCCTTTGGCCGCTTTTTCAACTCAAATACCAAACCGGGTGCGCCGGCCGCGACTGTCGAACTGCTTAATCAGGCCGCGAGTCGCTTCCACCTGCCGATCGTAGCGATTGGCGGCATCACCCTTGAGAACGCCACGCAGCTGATAAGCGCAGGCGCCAGTATGATTGCAGTTATTCACGGGCTGTTTGCCGCCGACTCCGCGGCTGAAGTCGAGCGCCGCGCCCGCGCCTTCAGCGCGCTATTTGACTAGGCCGCAGGCCAACCACAGATTAAATTTTGCAGGGTTCAACACCCTGCGCAGACTTGAAGAGGCTCCCATGTCACGCTCAGAAACCCTGTTTGCCAACGCCCAGCAGCACATCCCTGGCGGCGTAAACTCACCGGTTCGCGCCTTCAAGAGCGTGGGCGGCACTCCCCTGTTCTTCAAGCACGCCGCTGGCGCTTATGTCACTGATGAAGATGACAAGCGCTATGTCGACTACGTGGGTTCGTGGGGCCCGATGATTCTCGGCCACAGCCATCCAGACGTCCTTGACGCGGTGCGCAAACAGCTGGAACACGGCCTGTCTTACGGCGCACCGACCGCCATGGAAACCGAGATGGCTGACCTGGTGTGCAGCATCGTGCCCTCCATGGAAATGGTGCGAATGGTCAGCTCCGGCACCGAAGCGACCATGAGTGCGATTCGCCTGGCACGCGGTTTCACCGGGCGCGACTCGATCATCAAGTTCGAAGGCTGCTACCACGGTCACTCCGACAGCCTGCTGGTGAAAGCTGGCTCCGGCGCCCTGACCCTCGGCGTACCAAGCTCGCCGGGCGTACCCGAAGCCTTCGCCAAGCACACCTTGACGCTGCCTTTCAACGACATCGATGCCGTAACCAAGTGCCTGAGCGAGGTCGGCAAGGATGTGGCCTGCATCATCGTTGAACCCGTGGCGGGCAATATGAACTGCGTACCGCCGGCGCCCGGCTTCCTTGAAGGCCTGCGTGAGCAGTGTGACAAGCACGGCGTAGTGTTGATCTTCGACGAAGTCATGACCGGCTTCCGCGTCGCCCTGGGTGGGGCACAGGCGCATTACGGCGTAACCCCGGACCTGTCGACCTTCGGCAAGATTATTGGTGGCGGCATGCCAGTTGGCTGCTTCGGCGGCAAGCGCGAAATCATGAGCCACATCGCTCCGCTTGGCCCGGTTTACCAAGCAGGCACCTTGTCTGGTAATCCGCTGGCCATGGCCGCCGGCCTGACCACGCTGCGCTTGATCAGCCGCCCGGGCTTCCACGCCGAATTGAGCGACTACACCGCTCGGTTATTGCAAGGCTTGCAAGAACGCGCCGATGCCGCAGGCATTGCCTTCACGACCACCCAAGCGGGCGGCATGTTTGGCCTGTACTTCACCGAGCGCAAGAATATCAGCAGCTTTGAAGACGTGATGAGCAGCGATACCGAACGCTTCAAGCAGTTCTTCCACCTGATGCTCAAGGGCGGCGTGTACCTGGCGCCTAGCGCATTCGAAGCCGGCTTCACCTCAATCGCCCTTGGCGAGACAGAGCTCAAGCTGACCCTCGATGCAGCGCAGAATGCGTTCGCCGAGATGACCAAAGCCTGATGCAATACAGCACAGCCGCCAGCGATGCATTGCTGGCGCTGGCTTGCATCGCCAGCGCCATCGTCATTGGCCGGGCCCGGGCGCGTTATGACGAAGCCGATCAACCGGCCTTGTTTTGCGCCCTGCTGGGGTTTGCCCTGACAGCTGGCGCTGCTAGTTGCGGCAGCGTGCGCTATGGCCTGGATCCTGACTGGCAAGGCACTCACCTCTGGCTAAGCCAGGCCAGCACCTTCCTCGGCCTCCCCCTGATCGGCTGCGCAGCCTTGACGCTAAGCCGCAGCTGGGCCTGGAGTCGGGCCAACTGGGGACGAATACTGCTCGGTTTGTGTGCTTTCTTTGAACTGGCACGGCAACTTAACCTATTGGCTGAGTACCGCTTGTTGCTGAACCTCAGCACCCTCGCACTGGTGCTCTACGCCGGAATAATCCAACGCCCCAACAAGGCCATGATGCTCGCAGCGGCCGTCGCGGTTGGACTCTTTGCAATTGCAGGCCTGGCTATTGGCACCGACGGTTACCTGGGCGGCATACGCCGGGTAGACTTGTTTCACCTGCTGCTGACACCCGCCTATCCGCTACTCGCCTGGTTATTATTGAAACTGCCAGGGCACAGCGCGGTCTCAACTCACACCAGTGAACCTGCAAGGGAATAGCTCACCGGCGAGCCACTTAAAAGCTTAAGCATCTGATTTATATGGAATGGATATGGTTTTCCAGTGAATCCGAACAGGACGCGAAGCCGCCGCATTACAGCTATTTACGATAAACACCGTAAACACTTTGTAAGAACACCACTGCTTATTTCATAATGTGACACCCGCCACGTTTTACGGGCCACTCATTAGTCGTATTGCACTGCGAGGAACACGGACCTTCATGAACCGCACCGGCCGCGCCCTATCTCTGGGCTGCCTGCTGCTTCTACCCTTACTCGCTTTCGCGGGCGGTAATTCGCTGCTTATTCCAGCGACAGGGAGCTGCTCACTAAATACTGCCCCTGAAGAACTGCCTAATGCGCTTGATGCCTGCCTGGCATCCGCCAATGCGGGTGATCCCCAGGCGGCATTTGAGCTGGGTGAGTTCTATTACGATGGCGAGCGTGCCCCCCGCGACCTGCAACAATCGCTCAACTGGTTCGAGCAAGCCTCGCTCAAAGGCCACGCGCAAGCGCAATATCACCTCGGCATGATGTTCTTCCGTGGCGAAGGCGTGCCAGCCAATAATATTCAGGCCTACATTGTGCTGAAAATGGCGGCGGTCAACGGCTCGGACCAGGCCATGGACAGCGCAGACTTGATTGCCGCGCAGATGCAGCGCAGTGAACTGGAAATTTCCAACCAGGTGCTGGGACAAATATTCCGCAACTATTTGCAGGAACTGCAAACAGCCGAGCATATAACGCCCTTCAATCCGCTGCCTTAGCAGGCAGGCGCATCAATGTTGCCACACAACGACTGATGCGCCAGGGCGCAGCTCGATCTACTTATCAGGCATCGGCATTGGGAACGGCATAATATTGCCGCCGCCCTTGGCCTCGCTGATCTTTGGCGTGCCCAGGCGCTCGACTTCATCAATCCGAATGATCGAATGCATAGGGACAAAGCTGCGCACGACACCATCAAACTGCGCCTTTAGCTTCTCTTCGCTCGGATCGACCACGACCTGGGTACGCTCACCAAAGACAAACTCCTCCACCTCAAGAAAGCCCCACAGATCGCTTTGAAAGATCTGCTTGGCGTACATTTCGTACACCTGCCCTTGGTTTAGAAAAATCACTTTATAGATAGGTTCGCGCTTGCTCATATGGGCAGTTTAGTCGGGCCAGAAAAATAACGGGCGCGAATCATAGCATGCAGGCAGTCAGGCAACGCTAGGAACACAAGCGCTTGGGGCATATAATATGCGGTTCTTCGAATCACCCTTTGAGCCCGCATGACCAAGAAGCTTTATATCGAAACCCACGGCTGCCAGATGAACGAGTACGACAGCTCGCGCATGGTCGATCTTTTGGGCGAACATCAAGCACTTGAAGTGACTGAACGCGCAGAAGATGCAGACCTGATTCTGCTCAACACCTGCTCCATCCGTGAGCGCGCGCAAGACAAGGTCTATTCCCAGCTGGGCCGCTGGCGTGAACTGAAACTGAGCAACCCGGACCTGGTTATCGGCGTTGGCGGCTGCGTTGCCAGCCAGGAAGGCGCCGCAATCCGCGATCGTGCGCCTTATGTCGATGTGGTATTTGGCCCGCAAACCTTGCACCGCTTGCCAGAGATGATCAACGCCGCGCGCGTCACCAAGCTGCCGCAAGTGGATGTCTCCTTCCCCGAGATCGAGAAATTCGACCGCCTGCCAGAGCCGCGCATTGATGGTCCAACCGCCTACGTCTCGGTGATGGAAGGCTGCAGCAAGTACTGCACCTTCTGCGTAGTGCCCTACACCCGCGGCGAAGAAGTCAGCCGCCCTATGGCTGACGTGCTCTCGGAAATCATCCACCTGGCCGAAAACGGCGTGCGTGAAGTGACCTTGCTTGGGCAGAACGTCAACGGCTACCGCGGCGACACTGGCGATGGCCAGACCGCTGACTTTGCTGAGCTGCTCTATGCGGTTGCCGCAATTGATGGCATCGACCGTATCCGCTACATGACCTCGCACCCACTGGAGTTTTCCGACGCGCTGATTCAAGCCCATGCGGACATCCCGGAGCTGGTCAAATACCTGCACTTGCCTGTGCAATCGGGCTCCGACCGGATTCTCGCAGCCATGAAGCGCAACCATACGGCGCTTGAGTTCAAGTCGCGTATTCGCAAGTTGAAAGCCGTGGTTCCCGAGATCCTGATCAGCTCCGACTTTATTATCGGCTTCCCTGGCGAGACCGAAAAAGACTTCGAGCAAACCATGAAGCTGGTCGAGGATGTCGGTTTCGACTTCTCCTTCTCGTTCGTCTACAGCGCGCGCCCCGGAACCCCGGCCGCAGACCTGCCCGACGACACCCCCGAGGAGCTGAAAAAGCAGCGACTGAAGATCCTGCAGGACCGCATCAACCAGATCGGCTCGGCAAACACGCGACGCATGGTCGGTAGCGTCCAGCGCATTCTGGTCAGCGATTACTCAAGGAAAGACCCAGGCATGCTCCAAGGTCGCACCGAGAACAACCGCGTAGTCAACTTCCGCTGCGACAACCCGGGCCTGATTGGCCAATTTGTCGACGTCATGATCGACAGCGCCCAGTCTTACTCACTGCGCGGCAGCCTGATCACCGATTCAGGCGCAGAATAAACCTGTGCAGCCCAATAAATCAGGGCCTTTCACACAGACTGGACTAAAGCCTATGCTGTTCATGCTTTCATGCGTGAACAGCTAAGGCTATTCTTGCTCAACGACCCCTGCCGACTGGCGGCCATCTTATTATTTTGAACATACAGACAGAACCACATCATTTTATCCTCGAGCCGTTCGAAGCCAACCGCTTTGCCAATCTTTGCGGGCAATTTGACGAGAACCTGCGCCTGATTGAGCAACGCCTCGAAATCGAAATTCGCAATCGCGGCAATCAGTTCGAACTGCTTGGCGATGGCGAGCAAACCCGCGCAGCAGAGCAGTTGCTGCGCCGCCTCTACCGTGAAGCCAAAAGCACGGAACTGTCGCCTGACACGGTGCACCTGTTCCTGCAGGAATCCGGTATCGAGGAGCTGAAAAACTCAACGGTCGAATCCAAAATTGCCCTGCGCACGCGCAAAGGCATGATCAGGCCGCGCGGAACCAACCAGCAGGCTTACGTCAAATCCATACTCGAACACGACATCAACTTCGGTATTGGCCCGGCTGGCACGGGTAAAACCTACCTGGCTGTGGCCTGCGCAGTTGACGCACTGGAGCGCGAGCAGATTCGCCGCATTCTCCTGGTTCGCCCCGCAGTTGAAGCGGGCGAGAAGCTCGGCTTCCTGCCTGGCGACCTGTCGCAAAAGATCGACCCCTATCTGCGCCCGCTGTATGACGCCCTTTACGAGATGCTCGGCTTTGAACACGTGGCCCGCCTGATCGAGAAGCAAGTGATTGAGGTCGCCCCGCTGGCCTATATGCGCGGCCGCACGCTCAACAACAGCTTTATCATTCTCGACGAAAGCCAGAACACCACGCTTGAGCAGATGAAGATGTTCCTGACCCGGATCGGCTTCGGCTCCACCGCAGTGATCACCGGCGACATCACCCAGGTTGACCTGCCACGCGGCACCAAGTCGGGCCTGACTCACGTCATCGACGTTTTGCGCGATGTGCCGGGCATCAGCTTCACTCATTTCAAGCCCAAGGACGTGGTCCGCCACCCGTTGGTGCAACGTATTGTTGAAGCCTACGAGCGCTTCGATGAGCACGCAAATGGCAAGCCCACCAATGAACGAGGCAACAGCGATGCTTGAGCTGGACCTGCAGATCGCCAGCGATGCCAGCGATTTACCCAGCCAAGCGCAATTTATCGAATGGTGCGAGATTGCACTGCGCCAGCGCAGTGCCGACTCGGAGTTGACCATACGCCTGGTCGATGAAGCAGAAGGGCTTGAGCTCAATCACACTTACCGCCAGCGCGAGTACGCCACCAACGTGCTCTCGTTCCCGGCGGACGTGCCGGATGAAATGCTTGATATCCCACTGCTGGGCGACTTGGTCATTTGTGCGCCAGTGGTTGCCCGCGAAGCCATCGAGCAAGATAAAAACCTGACGGCCCACTGGGCACATCTGGTGATTCACGGCTGCCTGCACCTTCTAGGCTACGACCATATTGAAGATGCAGAAGCCGAGGAAATGGAAGCATTAGAACGCACACTGCTCGCCGAGCTGGGTCATCCCGACCCTTATGCCGACGACGAATGATTGATCACAAGCAAGGATCCTGAGTAAAACCCCATGAGCGAAGACCGATCGAGCAACGAGCAAAAGTCATGGCTGAATAAGCTGACACAGGCTTTTGCTCACGAGCCGAAAAACCGTCAAGAACTGCTGGAAGTCCTGCGCGAGGCGCACCAGAACAAGCTACTCGACAGCGAGGCGCTGGCCATCGTTGAAGGCGCTATTCAGGTGGCTGACCTGCAAGTTCGCGACATTATGGTTCCACGTTCACAGATGATCAGCATCAAAGCCACGCAAACTCCAAAAGAGTTTCTGCCATCAATTATCGAGGCGGCGCACTCGCGCTATCCGGTAGTGGGTGAAAGCCTTGATGATGTGATCGGCATTCTGCTCGCCAAGGATCTGCTACCGCTGATCCTTCAAGAAGAGCAGCAGAGTTTCAACATCAAGGACCTGCTGCGTCCGGCGACCTTTGTCCCTGAATCCAAGCGCCTCAACGTACTGCTGCGCGAGTTCCGCGCCAATCACAACCACATGGCGGTGGTGATTGACGAGTACGGCGGCGTCGCTGGCCTGGTGACCATTGAAGACGTGCTCGAACAGATCGTCGGCGACATTGAAGACGAACACGATGTCGAGGAAGACAGCTACGTCAAACCACTGCCAAGCGGTGACTTCCTGGTCAAGGCGCTAACCCCGATCGACAACTTCAACGAAGCCTTCGGCACCGAATTCTCCGACGATGAGTTCGATACCGTTGGCGGCTTGGTCATGAGTGCCTTTGGCCACTTGCCAAAGCGCAACGAAGTGACCGAGATCGGCGGCTTCCGCTTTCGCATCCTCAATGCCGACAGCCGACGCGTACATTTGCTGCGTCTCACCCCCCTGGCAGGCTGATACAGGCCCCGACCGAGCCTGTATTGCGGCTCGGTCGGGGGCATCAACTTCAATTGTAAACTTGCCGAACATGGGCGCTTACCTATAGCCTCCAGCGGTCTTTTATCGTCTAGGATTTAACATGCGCTGGATCACCCGCCCGGGTTGGCTAGGTAACCTGATTAGCATGGCTGCAGGCGCCATCACCACACTGGCTCTTGCACCCTTTGATATCTGGCCGCTGGCACTGCTGTCCATCGCCCTGTTTTATCTGGGCCTGCGTGACCTGGCCCCAGGCAAAGCGGCCACCCGTGGCTGGTGCTATGGCTTTGGTCTATTTGCCGCGGGCACCAGCTGGGTCTACGTCAGCATTCACACCTTTGGTGCTGCCTCTCCCCTGCTGGCGGGCCTGCTGACGCTTGGTTTTGTCATGGGCCTGGGGTTGTTTTTCGCCTTGCCGGCCGCCATCTGGGCGCGCTGGATTCGCCGACCTGAAGCGCCGCTCGCCGACGCCCTGGCATTTGCCTCACTGTGGGTTGCCCAAGAAGCCTTCCGCGGCTGGTTCCTGACCGGTTTCCCTTGGCTTTATGCTGGTTACAGCCAGCTCGACGGGCCACTCACCGGGCTTGCGCCAGTCGGTGGTGTATGGCTGATCTCATTTGCCCTGGCCCTGAGCGCAGCGCTAATCATCAACCTCTACTCACTGCGCAAGCGCCCAGCGTTTCTAGCCGCTGGCGCAGTACTATTGGCTACGCCCTGGCTGAGCGGCCTGCTGCTCAATGGCCACGCCTGGACCCAAGCCGCCGGACAGCCGCAGAGCGTGCTATCAATCCAAGGCAATATTGAACAGAGCATGAAATGGGACCCTGCCAAGCTCGAAGCCCAGCTTGAGCTGTACCGTGACCTGACACTGAACGCCAAGCCAACCGACTTGATCATCTGGCCAGAAACAGCAGTGCCGGTGCTCAAAGACCAGGCGCTCGGCTACCTGAGCAGCATGGACAACTTTGCCAGTGAGCGTAAATCGGCGCTGATCACCGGCGTACCGATTCGCCAGCCTAACAAAGCGGGTGAGATGCGCTATTACAACGGCGTAACCGTGCTCGGCCAAGGCAGTGGTGACTACCTCAAGCAAAAGCTGGTGCCATTTGGTGAATACGTACCGTTACAGGAAGTGCTGCGCGGCCTGATCGCCTTCTTTGACTTGCCGATGTCTGACTTTGCCCGCGGCGACTCAGACCAGCCCCTGCTTGAAGCCAAGGGCTACAGAATCGCAACATTGATCTGTTATGAAGTGGTTTATCCGGAGTTCGCCGCTGGCCTTGCCGCCAAGAGCGATCTACTGCTTACGGTCAGTAACGATGCTTGGTTCGGAGACTCAATCGGCCCACTGCAACACTTGCAGATGGCGCAAATGCGCGCCCTGGAAGCAGGTCGCTGGATGATTCGCACCACCAACAATGGCATGACAGTACTGATCGACCCCATGGGCAAGATCACCGCCAAGCTGCCACAGTTCAAGCGCGGCATGCTCTACGGCAGCGTCCAGCCGATGCAGGGCTTGACGCCTTACCTGCAGTTTCGCTCCTGGCCGCTGATTATCCTTTGCGGCCTGCTGTTCGGCTGGGCCTTGCTGGCCAGCCGCATTGCAAAAACCGTTTAACCCGCAGCAAATCAGCCCCCTACTTAATAAAACAGGCGATAGCCAACATGGCCAATCGCCTCGTTAATCAGCCAGGTGCTTTGCATAAAGGCCTTGCCGTCTGGTAACCAGCCGGCATCCGGACGCGCATCAAGCCTGGCCAGCGACCCAACCGGGGCTGGGATCACCTCAAATCCAAGCTGCTCGAAACTCCAGCGCGCCCGCGCCATATGAAAGGCTTGCGTGACCAACACCACGCGGTTGATCTGCTCGGGCTTGAGGAGCTCACGACTAAACTGCGCGTTTTCCCAAGTAGTGCGGCTCTGCGACTCTTGCCAATGCGTGGCCACGGAAAAGTCCTCGGCCAGCACCTGGGCCATGATTGCCGCCTCACTTGGCGGCTTACCAAAATGCAGTCCACCGGATATCAACACTGGCAACCCTGAAGCCTTGGCCAACCTTGCGGCATACCGCAGCCGCTCAATGGCCAAGGCGCTGGGTTGGTCTTCTGCCCAGGCCGCGTCGCCCTGATCACGACCAGCCCCGAGCACAACGATTGCATCGCCCAGCTGGGCCAACCGAGCGACCTGCTCCGCGCTCAGAGCCGGCTCCGTTTCGATCTGCTGCGCGGCCCACTCAACCGTCACCGGCAAGCTCATCAGATAGAGCCCTCCTGCGCCACATACGAAGCAGCAGGTAGCAATCCGTGGCGCCCGCTTACGCAGCCACCATGAGAGGATTAACAAGATAAACAACACGCCGGGCGGCATGCACAGTTGCTTGATCAGGAAACGAAGCGGCATTGAGTCAATCCATCGACAGTCGCGGACAGTATTGTCACGAACAGGGGCGGTAAAGCGCTGAAATATATCAGACCGCTGTCTTGATTCAGCAGCGCAGGTCAAAGTCCTGAGTATTAAAGCGAACTGTCCAGCTGTAGCGGAAAACTCAATGCAGCTCCTCTGCCCGCTCCATCCGCAACAAGGTTGACCCACAAACCTGGCAACTGCACGCCCGCGACAGCGACTGCAACGCCAGGGAACTGCCACAGAGGGCGCAACTTAGCTGACCACATCTGGTACTCAAAGGCCTTAATCGCGAGACTGATGCATGCCGCACATTCAAACCGGGACGACGCTCAAGACCGGCAAGCTCTGTGGCGGCAGCATGCCAGCCCCGCAACCAGTTCAAGTCACCTTCTAGATAGGCGTTGATCAGCCCTAACTCGGCAGGCGTCAAGCCGCGCAACTCCAGCTCTTGCGGTTCGCTTGTGACAAGCCCCCGCACACTTTCTGCGTCATCCAGCGCGGTAGTCAGCCGTTGCAGTAAGCGACCATATAACCCGGCACTGGCTTGCACCCTTTGAAATTCGTCCATCAAGCACCTCATCCGGGCATACATGCTCTATTAATTGATAGCTTAGCGACCTCGACTTATGCGGTGGGCCGCTGCGACAAACGGCGACCGACTGCCTGATGGATGGCCAGATAATGAAATCAGGGTTTCCCACTGTTGCCGGGGGTCATGTATGCTACGGCGTTTCCCGAAAGCCTCTATTCCTAGCGCAAGTAGCCATGCACGAACAGTATCAGCCACGCGAAATCGAAGCCGCCGCGCAATCCCAGTGGGATGCGCAAAAATCCTTTGTAGTGAGCGAACAGCCAGGCAAGGAAACATTCTATTGCCTGTCGATGTTCCCCTACCCGAGCGGCAAGCTGCACATGGGTCACGTGCGCAACTACACCATCGGTGATGTGATTGCCCGCTACCAGCGTATGCAGGGCAAGAACGTACTGCAGCCGATGGGCTGGGATGCCTTTGGCATGCCGGCTGAAAACGCCGCCATGAAAAACAAGGTAGCGCCCGCCAAATGGACCTACGAAAACATCGATTACATGAAGACCCAGCTGAAAAGCCTGGGCCTGGCAATCGACTGGACACGCGAAGTCACCACCTGCAAGCCTGACTATTACCGTTGGGAGCAGTGGCTGTTCACCCGCCTGTTTGAAAAAGGCGTGATCTACCGTAAAAACGGCAGCGTGAACTGGGACCCGGTCGACCAGACCGTCCTGGCAAACGAGCAGGTTATCGACGGCCGCGGCTGGCGCAGTGGCGCGCTGATCGAAAAACGCGAAATCCCGATGTACTACTTCAAGATCACCGCTTACGCGGAAGAGCTCTTGACTAGCCTGGACGAACTGGATGGCTGGCCTGAGCAGGTCAAGACCATGCAGCGCAACTGGATCGGTAAATCGCGTGGCATGGAAGTCTGCTTCCCCTACGACGTTGCCAGCATTGGCAGCAGCGGCGAGCTGAAAGTATTCACCACCCGTCCAGACACCTTGATGGGCGCCACTTACGTCGCAGTGGCCGCTGAGCACCCGCTGGCCACACAAGCGGCACAAGGCAATCCGGAGCTGCAGGCATTTATCGACGAATGCAAGCGTGGCGGCGTGGCTGAAGCGGACATCGCCACCCAGGAAAAGAAAGGCCTGCCGACGGATTTGTTCGTAGAACACCCGCTGACTGGCGATAAACTGCCAGTCTGGGTCGCCAACTACGTATTGATGCATTACGGCGATGGCGCGGTTATGGCCGTGCCTGCGCATGATGAGCGCGATTTCGAATTCGCCAGCAAGTACGACCTGCCAATCAAAGCCGTGGTGCGCACCAGCGCAGGTGATGAAACGCCTGCGCCTTGGCAAGAAGCCTATGGCGAGCACGGCGAGCTGATCAACTCCGGCGAGTTTGATGGCCTCGACTTCCCTGGCGCCTTCGACGCGATCGAAGTCGCCCTGCAGAACAAAAACCTCGGCAAGTCTCGCACGCAATTTCGCCTGCGCGACTGGGGCATCAGCCGCCAGCGTTATTGGGGCTGCCCGATTCCAATCGTGCATTGCGACAGCTGTGGCGATGTACCCGTACCGGAAGACCAGCTTCCAGTCGTACTGCCCGAAGACGTGGTGCCAGACGGCGCGGGTTCACCGCTGGCGCGCATGCCTGAGTTCTATGAGTGCAACTGCCCGAAATGTGGCGCACCAGCCAAGCGCGAAACCGACACAATGGACACCTTCGTCGAGTCGTCCTGGTACTTCGCGCGCTACGCTTCGCCAAACTACACCGGCGGCATGGTTGACCCGGACGCTGCCAATCACTGGCTGCCGGTTGATCAATACATCGGCGGCATTGAACACGCGATCCTGCACTTGCTGTACGCACGCTTCTTCCACAAGTTGATGCGTGACGAAGGCCTGTTGAGCTCAAACGAACCGTTCAAGAAATTGCTGACCCAAGGCATGGTGGTTGCTGACACCTACTACCGCGTTGCTGAAAACGGCGGTAAGGACTGGTTCAACCCGGCAGATGTGGAGATTGAGCACGACAGCAAGGGCAAAGTGACTGCTGCAAAACTCAAGGCTGATGGCATGCCAGTCGAGATTGGCGGCACCGAGAAGATGTCGAAGTCGAAAAACAACGGCGTCGACCCTCAAGCCATGATTGACCAGTACGGCGCGGATACTTGCCGCTTGTTCATGATGTTCGCCTCGCCGCCCGACATGAGCCTGGAATGGTCTGATTCGGGCGTTGAAGGCGCTAGTCGCTTCCTGCGCCGTGTCTGGCGCTTGGCTCAGGCCCACGTCAACGCAGGCTTGCCGAGCGCCAAACCACAGGCCGAATTGAACGACGCACAAAAAGAAGTGCGCCGCGCCATTCACCTGGCAATCAAGCAAGCCAGCCAGGATATAGGCCAGCATCACAAGTTCAACACCGCAATTGCCGCCGTGATGACCTTGATGAATGTGCTTGAAAAAGCTGCACAGACCACAGACCAGGACCGCGCCCTGCTGCAGGAAGGCCTGGAAACCGTGGTACTGCTGCTGGCGCCCATCACGCCGCACATCAGCCACGAAATCTGGCAGCAACTGGGCCATGAAATCGCGGCGATCGACGCCAACTGGCCACAGCTGGACGAGTCGGCACTGGTGCAAGACAACCTGACGCTGGTGATTCAAGTCAACGGCAAGCTGCGCGGGCAAATTGAAATGCCTGCCAGCGCCAGCCGCGAAGAAGTGGAAGCGGCTGCCCGGGTTAACGAAAACGTACTGCGCTTCACCGAAGGCATGACCATCCGCAAAGTGATAGTAGTGCCGGGTAAACTGGTCAATATAGTCGCTAACTGATTAGAACCCGGCGCTGTGCAATACGCCGCGCCGGGACGCTCGCCAAGGGGATACAAGATGATCAAACGGAATCTGCTACTAATCGGCCTGGCCGCTCTACTCAGCGCCTGCGGCTTTCAGCTGCGCGGCACCGGTGACGTGCAATTCACCCTGACTGAACTCAACGTGATCGCACGCAATGCCTACGGTGAAACAGTCAAGCAAGTGACCGAGACCCTCGAAAACAACAAGGTCAAGGTTCATGCGGGCGCGCCTTACACATTGGCGCTGGTCAATGAGCAGGAAACCCAACGCGCGGCCAGCTACACCAGCTCCGCACAAACCGCAGAAAGCGAGCTAACCACCCGCCTCGACTACGAGATCCGCGGTGGCAGCAAGAATCTGCTGTTGCAGAGCAACCAGCTTGAAGTACGCAGCATCCAAACCCGCGACGGCAACAACATCGTGGGCTCTGATGAAGAAATGGCCCAGCTGCGCCAGGAAATGCGCCGCGACCTGATCAACCAGCTGATGCTGCGCCTGCAACTGATCACCCCGGCACAGCTTGATGCATTGCTGCAAACCGCAGAGGCCAAGGCCCAGGCCGAAGCAGATGCAGAAGAAGCCGCACGCCAGCGTCAAGCTGCTGAGCCGCAGCAATCGCCAATGGAAATACCTGCACAGTAAAGTCTTGGGTGGGCGTCGCTTTTTCGTCCACCCTTTGACCCAGCTAATGGTGCAACGTGAACCCATTTGCGCCACAAACAGCAATAAACTGCTGCACGTTGGTGGACAGGCTTCATTTCGTCACACCCTACGCCCGGCGGATCTGGCTTAATCCGCCACTGTCTAGAGGCCCCGGCGCAGATGAAACTTAATCCAGCACAACTTGGCAAACACCTACAAGGTGCTCTGGCAGCCGTTTACGTCGTCAGCGGCGACGAACCTCTGCTCTGCCAGGAAGCCTGCGATGCGATACGCGCAGCCACCCGTACCCAGGGTTTTAGTGAACGCCAGGTGTTCAACGCCGAAGCTAATTTCGATTGGGGTAACTTACTCCAGGCCAGCGCCAGCCTCTCGCTATTTGCCGACAAACGCCTGCTTGAGTTGCGCATTCCCGGCGGCAAGCCAAGCGACAAGGGCGTTGCTCTACTGGAGTACCTGGCGCGCCCCGCTGAAGACACCGTCCTGCTGGTAAGCCTGCCCAAACTCGACGGTAGTACGCAAAAGAGCAAATGGGCCAAGGCCCTGATCGAAGGTCCAAACACCCAGTTCTTGCAGATCTGGCCGGTGGATGCCAACCAGCTCGGCCAATGGATTCGCCAGCGCATGGCCCAGTCTGGCTTGAGCGCAACTCAAGAAGCTGTGGAGATGATTGCGGTGCGTGTCGAAGGCAACTTGCTTGCCGCCGCACAGGAGATCGAAAAGCTCAAGTTACTCGCCGAGGGCAATCAGGTTGATGTCGACACCGTCCAGGCAGCCGTGGCCGACAGCGCTCGCTTTGATGTTTTTGGCCTGATCGATGCTGCGCTCAATGGCGAGGCCGAGCACGCCCTGCGCATGCTTGAAGGCCTGCGCGGCGAAGGTGTCGAACCACCAGTTATCCTCTGGGCATTGGCCCGTGAGATTCGCTTGCTGGCAACCATTGCCCAGCAATACAGCCAAGGCATGCCACTCGACAAAGCTTTCAGCTCTGCTCGCCCACCAGTCTGGGATAAACGCAGGCCCCTGGTCAGTAAAGCCCTGCAACGCCACTCAGCACAGCGCTGGGCCAAACTGTTGGAAGACGCGCAAGCCATTGATGCGCAGATCAAGGGCCAGGCCCCGGGGGATGCCTGGAGCACCCTGAACATGCTGACCCTGAGCATGTGCGGCAAACGCCTGAGCATCAGCAGCGCCGTATAACTCAGGCGCAACCGATTGATGCGGCGCCATCTAATACAAGCTCACGCCAATCTGGACTTTAATCCATAGCAGGCTCATCATTTGCTGTTGTTATGCAGTAAACCCGCACTATGGAGAAAACCATGAGCAAATCAGGTCAAAAACGACCGAATAAAGCCAAGTCAATCGTTGCCCAGCCGTTATTTCGCAGCCAGCAACAAAAACCGCAGAAAGGTAAAGGCAGTTACCGCCGCCAAGCCTCCCAGCAAAACTGGGAGGCTTGTTCGTTTAAGGCAGCCTGAAACCACCGTTTCAGTCTGCATGCAGCCTCATCCATGTTATGGTAGCTCACTGAGAAACGTGCTGAGACCACCATGCCAAACCTGCTTTTCCGTGGCCTGAGCCACACCTCGATCACCCTCTCTTTTGTACTCTTGAGTGCCTGCTCCGAAGCACCTGCTCAATCAATGAGCGGGACACCGACAGTCGCGCCAACAGTCCAGCCAGCGCCAGCGCCTGAAGCTGCGCAATCAGCCCAACCCGAACTCAGCTTCGCCGAATGGCGCATGCTTCTGCGCAGCGATGCCATCGCCGCCGGAATAAGCGACACCCTGTTCGACCGAGCGTTTGCAGGCATTACCCCCAACCCAGATGTCCTGCGCCTGGACAACAGCCAACCCGAGTTCACTCGACCAGTCTGGGAGTACTTGAACGGCGCGGTATCGCCAGCCCGGATCAAACAGGGCAAGACCCTGATGGTGCAAGAACGCCAGGCACTGGATCGGATCGAGCAGCGCTATGGGGTCAATCGTGAAACCCTGGTAGCCATCTGGGGCATGGAAAGTAACTTCGGTGGCAACATCGGTAGCTACAACGTCGTGCGTTCACTGGCAACGCTCGCTTATGAAGGCCGGCGCCAGGCCTTCTGGCGCAGTCAACTGCTGGCTGTGCTGCACATTCTCCAGCACGGCGATACCGACCCCGAACACCTGGTCGGCTCATGGGCTGGCGCGATGGGGCAGACCCAGTTCATGCCAACCACCTACAACGAACACGCAGTAGACTTTGATGGTGACGGCAAGCGTGATGTCTGGCGCTCCTCCACCGACGCCCTCGCCTCTGCGGCGCAATACCTGAACGTATCCGGCTGGCAAATGAATCAGCCTTGGGGCTTTGAAGTCCGGCTACCGGCTGGCTTCGACTACGCCCTGGCCGACCCTGAAGTGCGCCGCACGCTGAGCCAATGGCAAGCGCTGGGCGTCAAGCCGACCAACAGTAATGCATCCCAGCCGGCTGACTCATTGGCTACGCTATTACTGCCGGCTGGCTACAAGGGCCCGGCATTCTTGCTGATGAATAATTTCCGCAGCATTCTGCGCTACAACAACTCCACCTCCTACGCGCTGGCCATTGGCCTGCTCAGCGACAGCTTGCGCGGTGCCGCAGGTGTACAAGGCAAATGGCCCGTTGGAGAGCGCCAGCTTGGCCGCCAGGAGCGCATTGAGCTACAGCAGCTGCTGGCACAAAAGGGCTTCGAGCCGGGCAAGGCGGACGGCATCATTGGCGCCAACACCCGCAAGGCCGTGCGCGCCTTCCAGCAACAGCAGCAACAGCCTGCCGATGGCTATCCAAGCATCGAGTTGCTACAGCGATTGCGCGACCACTGATCCTGACGCACAAATCCCGGCAACAAAAAAGGCGACCTTCTGGGTCGCCTTTTTAATATGCACATGCTCAAGAGCGGCTCAGCGCCGCTCTGAGGCATCAAAGCTGTTTAAGCCTTGGCACTGTGCGCCTGCTGGTCAGCGTGATAAGAGGAGCGTACCAGCGGGCCAGATGCTACGTTCTTGAAGCCCATCTTCAGGCCTTCTTCGGCAAACCAGGCAAACACATCCGGGTGCACAAAGCGCTGCACCGGCAAGTGGTTGCGCGAAGGTTGCAGATATTGACCCAGGGTCAACATATCCACGTCATGCTCGCGCATGCGCTTCATCACCTCGATGACTTCTTCATCGGTTTCGCCCAAGCCCAGCATCAAGCCAGACTTCGTAGGGACACCCGGCACCAGTTGCTTGAACTTTTGCAGCAGGTCCAAGGACCACTCAAAGTCCGAACCAGGACGCGCTGCCTTGTACAAACGCGGCACAGTTTCAAGGTTGTGGTTGAACACATCTGGCGGCTCATTGGCGGTAATCGCCAGGGCAACATCCATGCGACCACGGTAGTCAGGCACCAGGGTTTCGAGCTGCACATTCGGTGACAGCTTGCGGATTTCACGCAGGCAATCAACAAAGTGCTGGGCGCCGCCGTCACGCAGGTCATCACGGTCAACCGAAGTAATCACCACGTACTTCAACTTCAAGTCGGCAATAGCCACTGCGAGGTTGGTTGGCTCGTCTGTATCCAGCGGCTTTGGACGGCCGTGGCCGACATCACAGAATGGACAACGACGGGTACAGATATCGCCCATGATCATGAAGGTTGCAGTGCCACCGGAGAAGCACTCACCCAAATTCGGGCACGACGCTTCTTCACACACGCTGTGCAGCTTGTGCTTGCGCAGCAGTTGCTTGATACGATCAACCTCTGGCGAAACCGGAATTCGCACGCGAATCCAGTCAGGCTTTTTAGGCAGCTCGTCAGTCGGGATAATTTTTACCGGGATGCGCGCCATCTTTTCTGCGCCACGCAGCTTGACGCCAACTTCAACCTTGGCCGGTTTGCCGGCTGTTTCCACAGTGCTCATCAGTCAATTCCGCCCACAAGGGTCTTCTGTTCAGCGTAGTCGAGGTGTTTGACGAGCTGGTCACGCAGCCGGGCACTAACCTCGGAAAATTCTATTGGCGTCTCAACCAGGTCAGCCAGTTGAGTCATTGCCATTCCCGCATAGCCACATGGGTTTATGCGTTGGAACGGCGACAGGTCCATGTCAGTGTTAAGGGCCAATCCGTGGAACGAGCGGCCATTGCGAATACGCAGGCCGAGCGAAGCAATTTTTGCATCCCCCACATACACACCTGGAGCATTGCTCTTGGTGTATGCGTTGACGCCGTAGCTGGTCAGCAAATCCAGCAAGCTCTGCTCCATGCGCGTGACCAAATCACGAACACCGAGCTTGGAGCGGCGGACATCGAGCATGAGGTAGGCAATCAGTTGGCCCGGGCCGTGATAGGTCACCTGACCGCCACGATCGACCTGCACCACCGGAATATCGCCCGGCAGTAGAACATGCTCGGCTTTACCTGCTTGCCCCTGGGTAAATACAGGAGGATGTTCGAGCAGCCAGATTTCGTCAGTGGTTTCAGGGCCACGGCTGTCAGTAAACCGCTGCATGGCATGCCAGGTCGGCTCATAAGCCACCCGACCCAACTCACGAAAGCCGATCAGGCTCATCACAACACCATGTGGACGCGGCCAGTTGCTCGCAAATCAACATGGATGGCTTGCAGTTGCTCAACACCCGTCGCGGTGATCAACACTTGCACAGAAAGATAACGCCCGTTGCTACTGTCGCGAGTGACCAGAGTCCCGGCATCCAGATCCGGTGCATGGCGCTGAAGAACCTCAATCACCAGATCAGCAAAGCCTTCGCCCGCATCGCCAATCACTTTGATTGGGTAGCGCTCGCAAGGAAACTCGATTTTTGGTGCTTTTACATCGTCAGTATCGGTCATGGCATCAGCGGGCTTTTGGCCCGTCCATAAGTATTACGCCCCGGATAGGGGCGCATTAGACGCCTCTGAATACCAGGACTGTAAACAAGACAATGGTATTTAGAGGCTCTAAGCAAGTTATCAGTTGAACAAGCCGTAGAAGAACAAGCGAATGCTATCCCACACGCGGCGGAAGAAGCCACCCTCTTCGACAGGCTCAAGTGCAATCAGGTCGGTGCTCTGAACCACTTTATCGCCTAGTTTGACTTCAACTTTACCAACAACGTCACCTTGTTTGATCGGTGCAATCAGTTGCGGCGTCATCGTCATGCTGGCTTGTAACTTGTCCACTTGGCCTCTTGGCAAGGTCAGGGTCAGGTCTTCTGCCAGACCGGCTTTGACTTGGCGATCAGCACCTTTCCACACCGTAGTTTGCGCAAGCTCCGCACCTTTCTTGTAGAAAGTACGGGTTTCGAAGAAGCGGAAACCATAGGTCAGCAGTTTTTGCGTTTCAGCAGCGCGCGCTTGCTCACTATTGGTACCAAAGACCACGGCAATCAGACGCATACCATCACGCACGGCAGATGCCACCAGGCAATACCCAGCTTCGTCGGTATGACCGGTCTTCAGGCCATCAACAGTCTTGTCGCGCCACAGCAGCAGGTTGCGGTTTGGCTGCTTGATATTGTTCCAGAGAAACTCTTTCTGCGAATAAATGGCGTAGTGGGTCGGGTCAACATAAATGATTGCCCGGGCCAGCTTGGCCATGTCGTGCGCTGAGGAGTAATGGTCCGGATGCGGCAAGCCAGTCGCATTCATGAAGTGGCTGTTGGTAAGCCCTAACTCTTTCGCTGTGTTGTTCATCATGTCGGCAAATGCATCTTCGCTACCGGCAATGTGCTCGGCGACAGCGACGCTGGCATCATTGCCCGACTGAATAATAATGCCGTGCAGCAGGTCGCTCAGCGAAACCTGGGTATTAACCTTGACGAACATACGTGAGCCGCCAGTGCGCCATGCGTGCTCGCTAATGGTGACCATATCGCTTTCACTGATCTGGCCCTTGTCGATCTCAAGGGTTGCGATGTAGGCGGTCATCAGCTTGGTCAGGCTCGCAGGTGGCAGACGCTGGTCACCTTCATTCTCAACCAGTACCTGCCCTGTTGCTGCATCCATCAGCACGTAGGATTTTGCCGCCAACTGAGGTGGCGCAGGTGTAGCCATTTGCTGGGCAAATGCGACTGGCGCAGCAAGTAGCAAAAGTGACAATGAAACGCGTTGCGCAAAGCTGGTGATATTCATCCGTCTCTCGAAGTAGCTGATGGTGGAACAAGCCCGAATGGGCAAATTATGAATGGCTGTCGCAACACTCGGTTGCCGCGACAGCATGCTGCCTGCTTATTGGCTGACTAAAGCCGCCAATTCAGTTGGCCTTGACCACAGTGGGCTTACCCAGATTGGCCAGACGCACACTCTCTTGCAATTGCTCAGCCTCTCCCTGATTGCTGATCGGTCCGACGCGAACGCGATGCAGAGTCCGTTGATTCTGCACCACTGAGCTGATGAACACCGGGGCAGAGACTGTCCCGCTCAGCTTGTCCTTGAGAAGCTCCGCAGCGTCCGGATTGGCGAAGGCTCCGACTTGGAGATACAGGCCAGAGGCTGCGAGTGAATCGTTTTTTTTTGAGTCGACCTGGACTGGTAATACGGGGGCGGCATGCTGGCTTACCGGTGGTACATACTGCTCAACCGGTTCGGCCATGGCCTGCATTTGCGACTTTACTGGCGCAACAGACTTGGGTTCAGCCAAGACCATTGGCGCAGTCTTGCCCTGCTTCGCCCACCATTGCTGAGGGTCGATGCCTTCAACCTTGACCCGGGCCGTGCCTTTCTCGGCATACCCCAGCTTTTTAGCGGCAGCAAACGACAGGTCGATAATACGATCGGAGTAGAACGGGCCCCGGTCATTGACCCGCAAAATGGCGGTCTTGCCGTTCTCCAGGTTAGTCACCTTGACATAACTTGGCAGTGGCAAGGTCTTGTGCGCGGCCGTCATGCCGTACAGGTCGTAAGTCTCGCCGTTGGCTGTCGCCTGGCCATGGAATTTTGTACCGTACCAGGATGCCAACCCTGTCGCACGGTAGGAGCTGCCATCCTGGATGGGGAAATACTTGGTGCCCAATACGGTGTAAGGGCTGGCTTTGTAAGGACCGATGTGCGGCGTCGGCACTGCGTCGCGAATCAGCGACACATCAACATCCCACCACGGCGCGCCGTCCCGATGCGGGCGCGCAAAATTACCAGGACCGCTAATGCCTGTGGGCTGCGTAGCGACTGGCTTGACCACGGGTTGTTTAGACGAGCAACTTGCCAGCGCCAAGGTGATAGCGCCAAGCGTAATGAGTCTGAGTGGCAGGCTCGACATCAATGGGTTCCCCGTGCTTCGACTATCAATTGGGCCAGTTGAGTGACCGCCATCGCGTACATACTGCTGCGGTTGTAGCGCGTGATCACGTAAAAGTTGGGTAAGCCTAACCAATACTCGTCGCCATCGACACCCTCAAGACGAAAAGCCGTTACAGGCATCTCGCCATCAAGCTTATCGGTGGTGCTCCAGCCAAGCTCTTTTAGCTGGTTGATATTTTTCACCGGATCAAGGCCTTCGGTCAAACCTTGATCAACCTTGTCCCCGGAAACACTGGCGCGGCTGACCGTCGGCTCGCCCGGCAACCAGCCATGGCGCTTGAAATAGCTGGCAACGCTGCCAATCGCATCATCCGGATTACTCCAGATATTGATGTGGCCATCGCCATCAAAGTCCACGGCATAAGCCCGGAAGCTGCTCGGCATGAATTGCGGCAGCCCCATCGCGCCTGCATACGAGCCCTTGAGGGTAATCGGATCGACCTGCTCCTCGCGCGACAACATCAGAAACTCGCGCAACTCCTTGCGGAAAAACGGTGCGCGCGGCGGGTAGTCAAATGCCAGTGTCGACAACGCATCCAGCACCCGGAAACTGCCGGTATTGCCGCCGTAGAAGGTTTCCACGCCGATGATTGCGACTATGTACTGGGCTGGCACACCGTATTCTTTCTCGGCGCGCGCCAATGCAGCCTCATGCTGACGCCAAAAATCGACACCGCGAGCGATACGTGAATCAGTAATGAAGATCGGACGATAGTCCTTCCATGGCTTCACGCGCTCAGCCGGACGCGAAATAGCGTCGATTATCGACTGCTTGCGCTCAACTTCACCGAACAGGCTGACTAGCTGCTCCTCGGCAAAACCGTAGTCACGGGTCATTTCGGTGATAAATGAAGCGACTTCAGGTGATTGCGAATAATCACCCGCGCCAGCTTGCTGAACCCAGCCGAGCGCAGTGGCAAGTCCTAACCAATGTGCTTGTCGTACGGCCCAGCCACGCATTATTTGCATTGAATTCCTAACCCCAATTAAACCTGAGCGATCCACTTACGGTGTGTGTGAATCGACATCAAAACCCCAAACCCTGACAACAACGTGATTAGCGAAGTTCCACCATAACTAATGAATGGCAAGGGAACTCCAACGACAGGCAGCAAACCACTGACCATGCCGATGTTAACGAACACGTAGACGAAAAACGTCATCGTTAGCGATCCGGCCAAGAGCTTACCGAACAGCGTCTGTGCTTGCACGGTTATCACCAGCCCACGACTGATCAACAACAGATAAACAAACAGCAATATACATACGCCAACCAGACCAAACTCTTCAGCCAGGACCGCAATGATAAAGTCCGTGTGGCTTTCCGGTAAAAAGTCCAGGTGCGACTGGGTGCCCAACAGCCAACCCTTGCCCAGTACGCCCCCAGAACCAATCGCCGCCTTGGACTGGATAATATTCCAGCCACTGCCTAGCGGATCAGTCTCGGGACTGAGGAAGGTCAACACCCGCTGCTTCTGGTACTGATGCATGACAAAAAACCACATGCCAACTGCTACAGGAACCAATGCAGTTACGGCACCGATGATCCAGCGCCACTGCAAACCTGCCATAAATAAGACAAAGGCACCAGAAGTGACCACCAGCAACGCCGTGCCCAAATCTGGCTGCACAAGGATAAGGCTCACAGGCACGCCAATCAGCGCCAGACTCACAACAATATGTTTCAGGCGCGGTGGCAGGGTCCGTTTCGAGAGGTACCAGGCAATGGTCGCCGGCATGATGATCTTCATAAACTCGGACGGCTGAAAACGGATCACACCTGGGATATTGATCCAGCGCGTTGCCCCCATTGCGTTGTGCCCCATGACATCAACCGCCACCAATAGGCCGACGCCACCGAGGTAGGCAAGCAGCACCCAGCGCGCCATGAATCGTGGCTCAAACTGAGCGATGATAAGCATGCCAACCAGGCCAATACCGAATGAGCTGGCCTGTTTCATCAGAAGGTCGACATTTTTACCGCTGGCCGAGTACAAGATAAACAGGCTGCCTGCAGCCAAGGTCAGCAGCAGTAACAATAAAATACCGTCAACATGCAAACGCTGGAGCAGGCTCGCCCTGCGGCGCATCACATCTTCATTGGATAGGGTACGGTCAAAGCTATTGCTCATTGGTCCTGCACCTGTTCCTTAACGGGTGGAGCATACTCTGCCTTGAGCACGCCATTTTCATCCAGCAACCAGGCATCCATGACCGCTTTCAGCACTGGCGCAGCAACGCCCGACCCGGACTCACCGTTCTCAACCAGCACAGAGACGGCAATCTCTGGATTTTCAGCCGGTGCAAAACCAACGAACAAGGCATGGTCACGGTGGCGCTCACGTACCTTGCTGCGGTCATAACGCTCGCCCTGCTTGATCGCCACAACCTGTGCGGTACCGCTTTTACCGGCAATTCGATAAGCCGCTGAGTTACCCACTTTGCGCGCTGTACCACGGGCGCCATGCATAACCATTTCCATACCGTTGCGCGCATAATCCCAGTATTTAGGGTCTTTAAGCACAATATCTGGAACAGGGTTTTCGTCTACTGGCGCAACGCCACCCACGGTTTTAGCCAGATGCGGGCGAATCCACTTACCGTGGTTAGCCACCAAGGTTGTGGCTTGTGCCAGTTGCAGCGGTGTGGTTTGCATATAGCCCTGACCGATACCAAGAATCAGCGTCTCACCCGGATACCAGGATTGACGATAGCGCCCGCGCTTCCACTCCCGCGAAGGCATCAGCCCGGCCGTCTCCTCGAACATATCCAGGGAAACACGTTGGCCAAGACCAAACTTGGTCATGTAGTCATGCATGCGATCAATGCCCAGCTTATGCGCTAAATCATAGAAATAGGTGTCGTTGGAGCGCATCAACGCGGTTTCAAGGTTGACCGACCCATCGCCATAGCGGTTCCAGTTGCGGTATTTGTGGGTGTTATTAGGCAGTTGGTAATACCCAGGGTCAAACACTCTGGAGCTCGGTGTAATAACCCCTGCATCTAGACCGGCAATCGCCATCATGGGCTTAACCGTGGAGCCTGGCGGATACAGTCCGCGCAAGACGCGGTTAAACAGGGGCTGGTCGATAGAGTCACGCAACTCAGCATAAGCCTTGAAGCTGATACCGGTGACAAAGGGATTCGGGTCGAAACTTGGCTGGCTAACCATTGCCAACACCTCCCCGGTCTTCACCTCAATAGCCACAATCGCTCCGCGTCGGCCACCTAGCGCCTTTTCTGCTGCTTCCTGAAGCTTGGTATCGATGGTCAGAACCAGGTCTTTACCCGGCTGAGGGTCGGTGCGATTAAGCACCCGCAGGACGCGACCACGGGCGTTGGTCTCGACCTCTTCATAACCCACCTTGCCATGCAGGTCAGACTCATAAAAGCGCTCTACACCGGTTTTACCTATGTGGTGAGAGCCGCTGTATTCAACGGGGTCGAGTTTTTTCAGTTCCGCTTCGTTGATGCGCCCGACATAGCCCACCGAGTGAGCAAAGTGCTCGCCAAGCGGGTAATGCCGGACCAGTTGTGCGGTCACTTCCACACCCGGCAGGCGGAACTGGTTGATTGCGACCTTGGCGATTTGCTCTTCGCTCAATTCAAACAACACCGGCACAGGCTCAAACGGCCTGCGCCCCTGGCGCACGCGCTTCTCGAACAGTTGCCGGTCTTCTTCGGGAAGCCCCAGCACTTCGACGATAACGTCCAGCACCTTTTCCCAATCACCGGCCCGCTCGCGGGTTAGCGTCAGACTGAAACTTGGCCGATTATCGGCGATGATCACCCCGTTTCGATCATAGATAAGCCCACGATTCGGAGGAATGGGCTGCACATGCACGCGGTTGTTTTCAGACAGCGTCGAGTGATACTCGTATTGCACCACCTGCAGATAATAAAGGCGGCTGACCAGCACCCCAATCAATAGAAAAACCACAATGGCGCCGACGATCGCGCGCCCACGAACCAGTCGTGCGTCTTTTTCGTGGTCTTTTAGGCGAATCGGCTGCGGCATCGGTACTGTGGCTACTTATGGTAAGGATGGCCGGACAACACTGTCCAGGCACGGTAAACCTGCTCGCCGATGAGGATACGGACCAGCGGATGCGGCAAGGTCAGCGGCGACAACGACCAGCGTTGTTCACTGCGCGCCTGAACTTCAGGCGCAAGCCCTTCAGGGCCACCGACCATCAAATTGACTGTTCGTGAATCAAGCCGCCATTTATCCAGCTCGACGGCCAACTGCTCGGTGCTCCATGGTCGTCCTTCGACTTCCAGGGTCACAATCCGTTCACCCGGCTGAACCTTGGCCAGCATGGCTTCGCCTTCTTGGCGAATCATACGGGCAACATCAGCATTTTTACTTCGCGTTGTCAGCGGGATCTCAATCAGCTCCAGCGCCAGTTCAGAAGGCATGCGCTTGGCATATTCCTGCCAACCATCCTCGACCCAGCGCGGCATTTTTGAGCCGACGGCAATCAATTTGATACGCACAGCTAGACGCCCTTACTCAGCTTCTGGGCCTTGCTCTGGCGCGTGCTGTGCACGGCTCTGCTCAGCGCCCTGCCACAGGCGCTCAAGGTCATAGAACTGACGCGCAGTCGGCAGCATGACGTGAACCACGATATCGCCAAGGTCAAGCAGCGCCCACTCACCTGTATCCAGGCCTTCACTGCCGATTGGACGAACACCCTGTTCCTTTACTTTTTCCAGGACATTGTCGACCAGCGACTTAACGTGACGACTGGATGTACCGCTGGCGATCACCATAAAATCGGTGATGCTGGTCTTTTCACGCACATCAATGGTGATGATGTCTTGTGCCTTGATGTCTTCCAGCGCAGCGATGGCCAATTTGACCAGATCTTCGCTCGGCATGATTTGATTCTTCATAGGTAACTCGTTTGCCTCATGTGTCAGAACTTGCAGACGCGTGTTGCTAAAATGCTCTATTGATCGCGACGCCCCACATCATCAATCGATGATTGCCAGGCCGTTTCAATCTCGCATAGCCTTTGCCTGCAAGCTCTCAGTTCGCTGCACGGTACAGCCCGTGCGCTTGGATGTAAGTCAGCACCGTATCTGGCACCAAATAACGTACCGATTTTCCGTCGAGCAACAGCCCGCGAATTTGCGTGGCAGACACCGCCATCGGCGTTTGCCACACAAAGGAAATCTGCCCACATGCACCGGTCATCGCATGTGGATCGCTAACACTGCGCGCCGCTAGCAAATCGCGCAGTGCCTCTGGGGCTTCACTGTCAGCATCGGGTCGCTGCAATACCAAGATATGGCAATGCAGCAATAACTCATCCCAACGGTGCCAGCTTGGCAACCCGCAAAAGGCATCCCAGCCCAGTAACAAATAGAGTTGATCATCCGCTGCCAACTCAGCCCGCAGCGATTCTAAAGTATCGATGCTATAGGACGGCTTATCGCGCTTGAGCTCGCGATCATCAACCACCAACGGTTCTACGCCAGCCACTGCACACTCAACCATCGCCAGACGGTCATGGGCCGAGACTAGCGGTGTATCCCTGTGCGGCGGCCGCGCGCTCGGTATCAAACGCAGCTGATCAAGCGCCATAAACTCGGCAACTTCTACCGCGCCGCGCAAATGACCGATGTGCACCGGATCAAAGGTGCCGCCAAATAGGCCAATGCGTTTAGGCATTCTGCCCGCGCAACTGACCGTCACCGACCACCACGTACTTCTCGCACGTCAGGCCTTCAAGACCAACAGGGCCACGGGCATGCAGCTTATCAGTGGAAATACCAATCTCCGCGCCCAGGCCATACTCAAAGCCATCAGCGAAGCAGGTTGGCGTGTTAAGCATCACGGAACTGGAGTCGACTTCAGCCATGAAGCGCCGAGCGTGCCCCTGATGCTCAGTCACGATCGAGTCGGTGTGATGCGAACCATAATGATTGATGTGCTCAATGGCCTGATCAAGATCATCAACAATACGGATCGACAAAATCGCCGCCAGATACTCGGTAGCCCAATCGTCCTCAGTCGCCGGATTGGCCGCAATCAGCTCGCGCGTACGCTCGCAGCCACGCAACTCGACACCTTTCTCGGTGAATTGTGCGGCCATTGCCGGCAGGAAATCGGCTGCAACCGACTGATGAACCAATAGGGTTTCCATCGCACCGCAGATACCGTAACGATAGGTTTTGGCATTGAAGGCAATCTTTTGCGCCTTTGCCAGTTCAGCCAAAGCATCAACATAGACGTGGCAAATACCATCAAGGTGCTTGATCACCGGTACGCGCGCATCGCGACTTACCCGCTCGATCAGCCCTTTGCCGCCTCGCGGCACAATCACATCAACAAATTCAGGCATGGTAATCAGCGCGCCGACCGCCGCGCGGTCAGTGGTTTCAACCACTTGCACCACGGCGGCAGGCAGGTCAGCTGCGGCCAAGCCACGCTGGATACAGGCCGCAACCGCCCGATTGGAGTGAATGGCTTCTGAGCCACCGCGCAAAATAGTCGCGTTGCCAGACTTCAGGCACAGGCTCGCTGCATCAATGGTCACATTTGGGCGCGACTCATAAATGATGCCCACCACGCCAAGCGGCACGCGCATCTTGCCAACCTGAATACCCGACGGACGGTAGCTCAAATCCCGAATAGCACCGATCGGATCGGGCAATGTCGCGACCTGACGCAGCCCCTCGATCATTGCGTCGATACGCGCCGGCGTCAGCGCCAAACGATCGAGCATCGCCGGCTCAAGGCCATTTTCACGACCTGCGGCGAGGTCTTTGGCATTGGCTTCGGTCAATTCGGCGCGTGCTGAATCCAGCGCCGATGCGGCGGCCAGCAAGGCGCGGTTCTTCTGGGCAGTACTGGCACGCGCAATCACGCGCGAAGCCTCACGGGCAGCACGGCCCAAGCGGGTCATATAGTCGAGCACGGACTCAGTCATGGTCTCGGTAGCCAGGCAACAAGGAAAGCGGCTGATTATAGCGAGCGCAAGCCCTCACGCACAGCGGTGCCTGGCAGATGGCGAACAGCTTGTTACGGTTTTTCCACCGTAACAGTCGCAACAGCCGTTATTTCGCCAACAAAAGCGGCCCGCGCAACAGACAGGTCTAAGGATAGGTAACCAAAAGAAATGCAGCTGTCTATTTTCAAAACTACCTACACAGAAAAGCACTTACCCCGTGCCTTCACTCATCTGCATGTGCCTGGCAACGCAATACCGACCAAGCCAAGGCGCTAAATACCGAGAATAAAGACAGGCGGACCACCGTCGGAGCCATTGACCCATGCGCTATCAAACCGACTACAACCCGACACAATTGAATAACAGCCATCAGACGCTGATGATCGGTCCCTGGCGCCTGCAGTATCTCGCATACTCCATCAACAGCCATGACAAACGCCAACCGGTACTGTTTATAGGCGGGGCCTTCCAGAGCTTTCGCTCTTTCAGTCACGAAGTCAGTGAACTGTTAGCCGATCATCCCGTGATCCTGCTCGACCTGCCCGGCCAGGGTGGCAATTTACAACCTGCCAGTGAACTGAGCCTGGAGGATCTGGCGGATCTGATTGCAGGTTTTATCAGCGAACTGAATCTACCCGCCGTCATGCCAATAGGGCTTTCGTATGGTTCGGCACTGGCAGCCTTGTTTGCCTGCCGCCACCCAAGCAAGTGCTACCGCTTGCTGCTCTCCGGCGTCGCGGCATTCGGCAGGCCTGGCGCACGGCTATTACTGGAGGAAAGTCTCCATATACTTGAGCACGGCGATATCAAGCTCTTTGCGCAAGGTGTTGTCAGCGGTTTGATCAACCCCTTGCGCATAGAGGAAACCGGAATATCCCCAACCTTTCAAAAAGCCATGTTGCGTCAGTTGCAGCGCTTATCCAGCTCAGAAATCCAGCGCTACCAACAAAACAGTCGGCGCCTGCTCGACTTCCACGGGTTTGACTCCCACCCCAAATGCCCAACACTGATACTCGCAGGAGAATACGACCACTTCACTCAACCTTGGGAACATGCATATTTTGCAGCAGCCTGTACGAATGCAGAATTCGCAATCATCAACAGCGCCGATCACCTTGCACAACTGGAACAACGCCCAAGCTGCAGCCAGCTTTACCTCCCGTTCCTGCAAGGCAGAGCGCTGCCAACGCAATGTACAGGCATCAGGCGCATCAAGAGCCATTCACTATTACAGCTCGAACGCCGCCAGGAAGCACGCACCCCGCCGCTACAGCCTCAAGCTCGCCTGCGCAACATTGATGGTCGCGAATGGCATGCGGAAGTTATTGAGCTGGGGTTCTTCGGTGGGCTGCTGCGTACCGAGGACACTCAGCAACTGGCTGTTCGTGGCTGGCAGCTGTTACTTCAGGAACTTGAGCCGCAGGGTATTTTGCTAGTTCATCAATCAGCGCAGGGAGCGGCGTTTATCTTCACCCACGCCGAGGCACGAGCCAGCCAGGCGCTGGCCCACTACATACGGCGCATTTATGCCTACCAGGGCCTTACATATGGGCGTGAACGACTCTCACCAAGCCTGGCCCTTTCGCGATTGGCAGGCCCAAATCTGTAGCACGCACGCTTGGATCAACAACCTCGACAGCAGCAAAACCACAGGCCTTGAAACCTGCATCAATAGCCTCAGCATCGGCGTAATGCAGGTAATATTCTCCCCGGGTCAGTTTCCCCACCAAATCGACACCCCAGCGGATTTGTCGGTGACGCGGATGCGCTTGCAACTCCGGGTACAAGTCAGTGATATAGCTTGCCGCACAAAAGGGGCTTAGCTCTGCGGCTAAGCGTGTCCAAAACAACTCGATCTGCTTAAGCGGGAAGTAATTGACCAACCCTTCGGTAATCACCAAGACAGGTTCATCACGATTGAGCTGGGCAAAGGCGCTGGCAAGGCTATTAGTGCCATGCTGGGCGAACACATCAACCGGGCTCACCTGATGCCTATCACCAAGCCAGCCGTGCTTGGCCAACAACTGACGCTTACGTTCGGCCATATCCGGTAAATCGGCTTCTATATAGTGAAGTTGCGGATACCGCTGAGTGAAACGCCGCCCCCGCGGCGAGAGCCCGCAGGCGATTTCAACCACCTGGCGAACCCCGTATGTTTCGATGGCACGGTGTAGGCCTGCATCAATTTGCAGATGACGCAGCAGCAGCATGTTTTCAAGATTCAGGTCAAAAAAACGCCTGCTCGCCCACATCACTGGCCTTAGGACAGAGTGGGAGAAACGGCCAAAGGAGCTGATAAATGCAGCATCCGACAAGCCGTGCCGGTACCATACATATGCAGTGAAATGCGCACTCGGGCTTATGTGGCTATGAAGAACTCGTTCAGACATGCTTAAGGCTCGTCTTGTTATTATCCAAGCCAGCCTATGCCCTACGACCCAACAGCGACAGCCCATGCCTGACAAACCCGCCTTAAGTACAGCAAGTCAGCCACACAAGATGTTAAGCGATGATTTTTTCAATCGCGACGCACGTGAACTGGCCCGCGACCTGCTCGGCAAAGTCATTCGCCATCGTCAGGGCGAGCTCTGGCTTTCTGCACGAATTATCGAGACTGAAGCGTATTACTGCGCTGAAAAAGGCAGTCACGCATCGCTTGGCTATACCGAAAAACGCCGCGCCTTGTTTCTCGATGGCGGGCATATCTACATGTATTACGCGCGCGGTGGAGACTCCCTCAATTTCAGCGCACAGGGCCCAGGCAATGCAGTTTTGATCAAATCCGGTTTCGCCTGGCTCGATGAACTCTCCGGCCCTCAAAGCCTGGAGCGCATGCAAAGCAACAACCCGGACAGCCAAGGACAACCGCGCACGCGCGAAAAGCTCTGCTCAGGACAAACCCTGTTGTGTAAAGCCCTCGGCCTGAAAGTGCCCGAGTGGGACGCACAACGCTTCGATCCAAAGCGCTTATTTGTCGAAGACATTGGCGAATACCCCCAACATATTATTCAAACCACTCGCCTTGGCATTCCACATGGCCGCGATGAACAACTGCCTTATCGGTTTGTTGATGCAGCCTATGCACAACACTGCACGCGCAACCCCTTGCGGCGGGGGCAGCTTGAAGGCCATGATTTTTATCGACTTGATCGCCAGGATGCACACCGATGAGCCAATGGATTGAACCCTTGACTGGCTGGCTGTCCAGCAACCCGCAGTGGTTAGCCGCTGCCGTATTCTTGATCGCGCTGACCGAGTGCCTGGCAATTGTGGGGTTAATAGTACCTGGCACATTTTTACTCTTTGCCGTAGCGGCAATGGCAGGCAGCGGCGCCTTGAGCCTCGGTGAAACCTTGTTGCTGGCCTACTGTGGCGGATTACTCGGCGATGCCCTGTCTTACGCGCTGGGGCGCTTTTTCCATGAAGACATCCGCCGCCTACCAGGCTTGAGACAACGTGCGCACTGGCTCGCATACGCTGAAAACTACTTCCAACGCTACGGCATTGCCAGCCTGCTAGTGGGGCGTTTTATCGGCCCCCTGCGACCAATGCTGCCAATGGTCGCAGGGATGCTGAACATGCCGCTGCCGCGATTTATCGTGGTCAGCCTGCTCGCCGCAGCTGGCTGGTCGGTCGCCTACTTGCTGCCCGGCTGGGCGACCGGCGCGGCACTGCGCTTGCCTTTACCCCCTGGTTTTTGGACAGAAGCCGCCATAGTCGCCGCAGGTGTTGGCCTGTTTTTGCTGGTCGCCGCACAAAGTAACCTGCGCGACCAGCACCACGCCGGACTCATAACCGCCGGCACAGGTCTGGTTGCACTGATTGCCATGATGATTGGCTGGCCGCATCTGGATGAGCTGGATAAAGGCTTGATGGCCTTGATTCAGGAACAACGTAGCAGCCATGCCGATATGTTGGCGCAAAGCATCACCCACCTTGGCGACTTCACTACACAGCTCGCGGCCGGGATACTTCTATGCCTGTTGCTAATCGCAGCCAAGCAATGGCGCTCGGCATTATTCAGCGCAATGACCCTGCTGGGCACGGCGGTTAGCAATAATGTGTTAAAGCTGATGTTTGCTCGCCAGCGCCCAGACGTTCTGGTCGAGCCACTGAGTAGCTTTAGCTTCCCCAGCGGCCACAGTTCGGCGGCCTTTGCCTTTTTCCTGGTGCTAGGCGTTCTCGCCGGACGCGGACAACCGGCACGACTGCGCTTGACCTGGCTGATAGTCAGCTGCCTGCCTGCACTGATGATCGCCTGCTCACGGGTGTACCTCGGCGTACACTGGCCAACCGACATTATTGGAGGCGCGTTACTGGCAAGCACACTGTGTGCAGCCAGTCTGGCGCTCAGTCAAATCAAACACCCGCTTGCCCCGCTATCGATGAAAGCCTGGTGGCTGATAGTGCCAGCCTGCACAGCGCTGCTGGCTGGTATTTCGATTTGGCAGCTATCGATCAATGCCCTGCAATATCGCTATTAAGAGCACATGAGCAATGCGGGCATCAGGTCAGGCGTTGAGCTCGGCCTGCAATTGATCAAGCACCTCTTGCAGCACCGACAGGCGCTCCAAGGGCTGATCAATCCCCAGCAGTTGAATTTTCTGTTCAGGTTCAAGCGGTAGTAGATAAGCCAACTGGTTGGCCAGATCAGCTTGACCATTGGCCTGGCCTTCCATGCCTAACGCTTCGACCATAGGATGCACAGCCAACGCATGCAGCAAGGCATTGAGGTCGGCGTGCTCCTCCAGCAATGGCTGTTCAGGCGCCTCATCCAGCCAGGTGATATCGGCCATGGTCAGTTGATCAGCCAATAGCTGTGCCCGCTCAACGCGAAAACGACGTGCGCCTTGCACGCGAATGCCTAGCAAACCATTAGGCTGCTGCTGGAAATCACGAACCAGGGCTTCACAACCTATTGCCGAGAACTGCGAGGCCGCGGCCCCGATTTCATCGCCTTCAAGAATGCACACCACGCCAAAGCCTTGGCCTTGCTTCATACAGCGGCTGACCATGTCGAGGTAGCGCGCTTCGAAAATTTGCAGATCCAGCAAGCAGCCAGGAAACAACACCGTATTCAACGGAAACAATGGCAGGTGCACAGCGACCTCCTCACCTTAGTAACACAATCGCCAACGGCAACAGCACCGCCGTCAACATGCCCATCAAACTCATCGCCAATGCGGCAAACGCACCACACTCTTCACTTTCTTGCATCGCTCGCGATGTACCGACCGCATGCGCGGTGATACCCAACGCAAGTCCAACCGCAGCGTGGTGGCGTACACCAAACAGACGCAACAATGATGGCCCAAGAATGGCGCCAACAACACCAGTCAGCATTACAAATACTGCAGCCAGAGCTGCGATGCCGCCAATTTGATCGGCCACCAGCATAGCGATTGGCGAGGTCACGGATTTTGGCGCGATACTCATCAGCATCAGGGGTTCAGCCCCGAACAACCACGCAATGCCAATGCCTAGGCAGGTGGCAACAAAACCACCCACCAATAACGTTGCCACAGTTGGCCAGAACAGTTGGCGGATTCTGCGCAAGTTCAGGTACAAGGGCACTGCCAGGGCAACGGTGGTCGGGCCGAGGAACAAGGTCATTGATTCAACGCTGAGCTTGTACTCGGCGTAGCTCAGACCACAGATCAGCAGTACCGCGATAACGATAATCATCGACACCAATACCGGCTGCAAGAATACCCAGCGCGTCCTCTCATAACCCACCATCGCCAGTTGATAGGCGCCAAGGGTGATGCCCACGCCAAATAACGGATGGTGAGTGACTGCCTGCCACGCTGCAAACCAGTCCAAAGTCATAGACCACCCTGCTTACGTATCTGGCGCTCAATCAGTTTCTGCATCAACCAACCAGCGAAGACCAGCGAGAGGACCAGTGAAAGCACCAGCGCACCAACCACCGCCCAGAAGTCAGCGGCGATATCGCTGGCGTAGGCCATCACGCCTACAGCAGGCGGCACAAGAATCAGCGGGAGATATTTGAGCAGGCTGCTCGCGGCTTCGCGCAACGGCGCATCAACCTCACCACGAACAAGTAAAAACATAAACAGCAGCATCATGCCGATAATCGGCCCCGGCAAAATCGGGAAAAATAAAACATTCAGTGCCGTGCCCAATAATTGACACAGCACCAGCCAGGAAAGGCCGCGCAACAGCATTGTGAATCTCCGCAGGATAATGGCGTGGCTGCATACAATCGCGCACGCATCAGGTGATCAAGGCGCGCATTGCGCCTAGCAAACCTAGCCATTATAGGCTGCCTATGGGCTCACCTATAACCCACTATTCAAAAAGCAACATCGTGCTTGACCCTGCAACCGCGCCATGGTGATCTAGATCCTTGAGGCAATACACCTAAAAGAACAAACGTCTCCCCAAGGAGGGAATATGCCGCAGGTGAAAATTGAAGAGTTGAAAAGCTCCATCGGTAAAGAACTGGGTCGCTCCGAGTGGTTAACTATTGATCAACAACGCATCAATCAGTTCGCCGACTGTACCGGTGACCATCAATTCATCCACGTCGACCCAGAGAAAGCCAAGCAGACCCCGTTTGGCTCAACCATTGCCCATGGTTTCTTGTCCCTGTCACTGATCCCGATGCTCATGGACGGCATCATGGTGGTACCGGAAGGCCTGAAGATGGCCATCAACTATGGCTTCGACTCTGTACGGTTCATCCAGCCGGTGAAGGTCGACTCCAAAGTACGCCTGGTTGCCACCCTGCTTGATGCCCACGAAAAAAATCCAGGGCAGTGGCTGCTCAAGGTTCGTGCGGTTCTTGAAATCGAAGGATCTGAAAAGCCTGCCTATATCTCTGAAATACTGACGCTCTGCTTCGTTTAGCCTGAGCCAGGATGGCGGCAACGGCCTGCCGCCATCATCACAACCTTCGCCTTGTGCACAGTTCACGATCAGATTCCATCTGGGTCACCCGCCTTCTACTGTTGCTTTGCTGCATACTTCAACTCTGTGTTTCCAGGGATGTTCAATATGCGCTGTTTCACCAAGGTGACTGCCGTAACGCTCGCGCTGCTCCTGACTGCCTGCGGCGAGGGCGAGTCGCTGCTACCGGCTAATGCCACACTTCCCGACGGTTCGCACTACCGCGGCAAGGTAGTCGACGGCTTGCTGCAAGGGCCAGGACGCCTGGATTTTGCTGATGGCGGTTGGTACCAAGGTGAGTTCAAAGACGGCCGGATGAGTGGCGCAGGCGAACTCCATAAAGGCAATGGCGAGCATTACATCGGCCATTTCAAGCAAGGTCTTTATGAGGGCCAAGGCGAACTGAATCTGCCAGACGGCAGCCGCTACAAAGGCGGTTTCAGCCAAGGTCTATACGCTGGCGAAGGCACCTTGGAACACAATGCAACTGTCTACCGTGGCCAATTCCAGCAAGGCCAATTCAGCGGCTTGGGTTCACTCGATGCCCCCAACAAAAGTAATTACCGCGGCCAGTTCAGCGCAGGAAAAGCCAATGGCCAAGGCGTGCGTACCGATGAATACGGCAACCAATTCAGCGGAGTGTTTAACAACGGCTTACTCAATGGCCCTGGAAGCTTTAAAAGCAGCGATGGCGACCTCTATAGCGGCGACTTTGTTGACGATCAATTTGTCGGCAGCGGTCGCTATCAAACTGCTGACGGCGATGTCTGGAATGGTGAATTCAGTGACGGCGCATTGAATGGCGAAGGCGAATTCAAAGGTGCTGACGGCAGCCACTATTTAGGGCAGTTCAGTGATTGGTCATACAACGGTCGGGGCCGCCTGAGCTTGGCTGATGGCAGCCAGTACGAAGGGCACTTCATCTACGGCGAGTACACCGGGCAAGGTACCTTAACGCTGGCCGATGGCAGCATAAAATCCGGGATTTGGCTAAATAGCCAATTGATTCGCGACAATCAGGGTAACGCCCTTGCCGACCCGCTTGAGGTGGGTTTACTCGAACAAGGCAGGCTGCTGGAGAACGCGATCAAACAGTTGCCGGAATCGACAGCAGAACAAGAGATTTATGCCCTCACAGTCGCCGGGGACGGCAAGCAAAGCGTCTTTATGCGCGAAGCAGACTACGTCGACAACCTGCTTCAACAGCGGTTTTCAGCGCGGGGCAAAATAGCCTTGATCAATCACCGGGACCACATAAATGATCGGCCGTTGGCGACTCGCGAAAGTATTCGCCGCGCGGTCGAAGCAATCGCACAACGCACCGGTCCAGAAGACCTGGTGTTCATCTATTTAACCAGTCACGGCTCACGCAGCCATGAATTAAATCTGGATGTGCCGCGTATCCAGTTTGCCGACTTACCCGCCAGCGAGCTTGAGGCATTACTCAAGCCTTTGTCCGAGCGTGACAAAGTCATCGTGATCTCCGCCTGTTACTCCGGTGGTTTTATCCCCGTACTGAAAGACCCGCGTACCCTAGTGATCACCGCCTCACGCGCTGATCGCGTATCGTTCGGCTGTTCTGAAGACAACGACTTCACTTATTTTGGCCGCGCGCTGTTTGCCAATGCGCTTAACCAGACAGATGACCTTGAACGTGCATTTGAACTGGCCAAAGCAGAAGTCAGCGCGCGCGAAAAGGAACAAGGCTTCGCCCCATCAGAGCCACAAATCTGGGCCGCAAAACAGGTAATCAAACACTGGCAGGCGCTTCGTGCCGATCAAGCAAAACGCGCGCTAATGATAAAACCCGTTGATTCAACCGCAGTTGAATCGGTGGAAAAACAATAACCAAATGCAGATTTTTTGCCTATCGCACAATAGTTCGCCACGGCCTGATAAGCTGAGATGTATCAGCGGAGAAACAACAACTATGTATTTGACCCCTCAACACATCTTGCTTGCAGGCGCGACTGGCCTTACCGGCGAACATTTGCTCGACAGGCTGCTCAATGAACCAACGGTTGCACGGGTTCTGGCGCCTACCCGTCGCGCACTGGCAGAGCACTCTCACCTGGAAAACCCCGTGGGTGAGCTATTGGATGTATTGCCGCAACTCAGTGGTCAGGTCGATACCGCCTTTTGCTGCCTAGGCACGACAATCAAGCAAGCGGGTTCAAAAGAAGCATTTCGCGCGGTGGATCAGGACCTGGTTCTGGCATTCGCCCAGCGGGCCCGCGACTTGGGTGCCCGCCACTTGCTGGTGGTCAGCGCGCTCGGCGCAGACGCCAACTCATCAGTGTTTTACAACCAGGTCAAAGGCCAGACTGAACAAGCCCTGAAACAACAGGGTTGGCCGCAACTGACCATCGCCCGTCCTTCTCTGCTGATTGGCCCACGTGCCGAGTTCCGCCTGGGTGAGCGTTTGATGACCCCGCTGTCACGCTTACTCCCAGGCAAATATCACGGTATAGAAACCACCGTATTGGCGCGAGCCTTATGGCGCCTGGCACTTGAGGAAGATGATGGCACGCGCATCATCGAGTCCGATCAACTGCGCCGGCTAGGCCGCTAACACTGGAAAGACGCTGAATATGAGCACTACTCACAATAGCCTGATTGAAGCCCTGGTTGACGCCGACATGCTGGAAATTGACGGCCTATACGCTTGGCAATTCAGCCTCGACAAAGAACTGCTCGCGCAGGTTAGCGCCGGCTCAGCCAGCACCGACAGCCAAGCCAAGCCGCTGCTCAGCATGGAATGCATTGACGGCCGTGATCGCCGCCACTGGCAGTTCACGTTCGGCCAGATAAGCGCCGCGACTTATGACAGCAGCAATGAGCACTGGAATATCGCAGGCCCCGAACAAACACATAAGCTCAAATGCTTCGCCGCCATTACCGGCAACAATGACGATGATGGGCAAGAAGACCAAGACTGACACCTAAACGGAGCGCTGATGAACCTGTACGATCGCTTTGTTTTGCCACGCTTGATTGACCTTGCCTGTGGCATGGGCGAAGTCATGAAGGCACGCTCGAAGATTGTGCCTCAGGCGCACGGCAGAGTGCTTGAAATAGGTATCGGCAGCGGTCTCAATCTTGAATTTTATGACCCTGAAAAAGTCAGCGCGGTGATTGGCGTTGACCCCTCGGCAGACATGCAAAAACTCGCCCGTGAACGGGCGGCGAAAACTCCGATCCCTGTTGAAATGATTGCCCTGGAACTCGGCCAGATCAAAGCTGCCGATGCCAGTTTCGACAGTATTGTCTGCACCTTCACCCTTTGCACCATTACCGACACAGCTGCCGCGCTTAAAGAGATGCGCCGGGTGCTCAAGCCACAAGGGCGCTTGCTATTTTGTGAGCACGGCCTGGCTCCGGACGCTAATGTGGTGCGCTGGCAAAATCGACTCACGCCCATCTGGAAGCCGCTGGCTGGCGGCTGCCACCTCAATCGTGATATTCCAGCCCTGCTAAACGCTGGCGGCTTCAAGATTGGTGAACTGGACAAACGCTACTTGCAAGGCCCGAAAGCCATGACCTACGTCTATTCGGGCTGGGCGGACTAAGCAAACAGCTGGAAGCGACTAATGGACGATCAACGCAGCCAACTGATCAACAAAATCCCGCTGGGGGCCAGTAAAGCCAAGGCATTCGGCCGTACTTACAGTATTAGCCGCAGCGACTTCAATGCAGGCCAAAGCATCAAGGTCTATGCCGAAGAACTCGGCGGAACAGACTTTATCAGTTTCAACTACTACATCACTGCCAGCACAGCACTGCTCAAACCTTGCGAGATGCCGCAGGAGAAAGTGATGAGTTTTTTGCGCGAATTTGAACCGATCACGCCGGGTAGTTAAAGGCCGCCAGTGACATTCAAGGTACCACCCAGGGCGGTAATCAACGACAACGGCAACAGCAGCGTATCGAGCAGCGCACTGAATGGCAGATCCAACCCCGGTATTGACGGTGCTTGAGCGCCGAAACGGTCCATCGGACAACAGCCGCCATTAAGCGCATACCAATCAAGCCGGGTGCCGGCATAGACCACGGGGGCACCGGCTTTGGCTGCATCAAGTGTTCGTACACTGGCGCAGCCACTGGTGACTGAAAGCACTGCAAGCATTAGCAAGGTGCCGAAAAAGTGTTTAGTCATCGCGACTAACGTGATGATGCTCACCCCAGCGCGGCAACATATCCTGCGGGATGCCAAGACAATTGAGGATTCGGGCGACGACAAAGTCGATCAAGTCATCAATGGTTTGCGGCTGGTGGTAAAAGCCAGGCGCCGCCGGCAGGATGGTCGCCCCCAGGTTGGACAGCTTGAGCATGTTTTCTAGGTGGATACTGGAAAACGGCGCCTCACGCGGCACCAAAATCAACTGCCGACGCTCCTTGAGCGTCACATCGGCGGCGCGCTCAATCAGATTATTGCAGGCGCCAGTGGCAATCGCAGAGAGCGTGCCGGTCGAACAGGGTACAACCACCATGGCGCTCGGCGATCCCGAGCCAGAGGCCACGGGCGACATCCAGTCTTCCTTGCCGTATACCCGGATCTGATCGGGCGCTGCTCCGGTGTACTCGCTCAGAAAAGCCTGCATCGCTTGTGGCTTGGCGGGCAAGGTGACATCCGTTTCGGTGGCCATAACCAACTGCGCGGCTTTGGAGATCAGAAAGTGCACTTCACGTTCTTCCTGCACCAGGCAATCCAGCAGGCGCAGGCCATACTGGGCACCAGAAGCACCTGTCATCGCCAAGGTAACGCGTTCCGGGCCTTGCATAGCTATGCCTCCAGCGCCTTCGCTAATTTACTGTGCAGGCCGCCGAAGCCACCATTGCTCATCACCACCACTTGCGTACCCGGCTCAGCCTGAGCCTTGACGCCTGCAATAATAGCCTCGAGCGAGTCGCAGACTGTGGTTGGCACCGCGGATGAAGCCACCACCGCCGCCAGATCCCAGCCCAGATTTGCCGGTGCATACCAGTAGACCTGATCGGCCTGATGCACAGAGCCCGGCAAACCATCGCGGTGAGCACCAAGTTTCATCGAATTGGAGCGCGGCTCAATTACTGCAATCAGCTTGGCCGAACCTATTTGCTTGCGCAAACCATCCAGCGTTGTGGCGATCGCCGTTGGGTGATGAGCGAAGTCATCATAGATGGTCACACCCTTGACTTCGGCGACCTTCTCCATGCGCCGCTTGGCATTTTTGAATAGGCACAGCGCCTCAATTCCCAGCGCTGGCACAACTCCGACATGCCGAGCAGCAGCCAGTATAGCCAGTGCGTTAGCGACGTTGTGCTGGCCGGTCAGCGCCCAGTCGACAATGCCTTCGACTCGACCTTCAAACAGCACTTCAAAACGAGCGCCATCCTCACTCAGCAAACGGGCTTGCCACTGGCCATCAGCACCCGTGGTTTGCACCGGCGTCCAGCAACCCATCTCAACGACACGCTTCAACGCAGCTTCAGCAGTAGGGTGGATAACCAGGCCTTCACTCGGAATGGTACGCACCAAGTGGTGGAATTGACGCTCAATCGCCGCCAGATCAGGGAAGATATCTGCATGATCAAACTCGAGGTTATTGAGAATTGCGGTGCGTGGCCGGTAATGGACAAACTTGGAGCGCTTATCGAAGAACGCGCTGTCATATTCATCCGCCTCAATGACGAAAAATGGCGTAGCGCCCAAGCGCGCTGAAACCCCGAAGTTCTGCGGCACACCGCCAATCAGGAACCCCGGACTCATGCCTGCATGCTCAAGCACCCACGCCAACATGCTACTGCTGGTGGTTTTGCCATGCGTCCCGGCCACTGCCAACACCCAACGGCCTTGCAGCACGTGGTCAGCCAACCACTGCGGCCCGCTGACGTAAGGCAAGCCTTTGTTCAACACGTACTCGACTGCCGGATTACCACGCGACATGGCGTTGCCAATCACTACCAGGTCCGGGGCAGGTTCAAGCTGTGCAGGATCGTAACCCTGCGTGAGCTCTATGCCCTGGGCTTCAAGCTGAGTACTCATTGGCGGGTACACATTGGCATCGGACCCCGTGACATGGTGGCCCAACTCCTTGGCCAAGACCGCCATGGAACCCATGAATGTGCCGCAAATACCGAGGATGTGGATATGCATGAAAAACCTAAACCTCAAAAAACGGGCCGCACCAGCCCGACAAAATCTCGCCGCAGATTAGCACAGCAGAGCAGGCCGATAAGCGTCCGAGCGACTAATCTCTATCTAACAAGCGCATAGACGCAAAGCCCGCGCCGAGCATAGCCCAATGTCTTTGGCTGGCCCGGCGCACTTGTTTGACCATGTGATGCCCATGAGCTGCCACCGCTGACCTTGATGTGCATCACCACAACATAAGAGAGGCCCGCATCATGATTTACGCCAAACCCGGAACGCCAGGCTCGGTTGTTTCATTCAATACGCGTTATGGCAACTTTATTGGAGGCCAGTTCGTTGACCCAGTCGATGGCGAGTATTTCTCCAATACCAGCCCGATAGACGCCTCCGTGATTGCAGAGTTTCCACGCTCACGCGCAGCGGATATTGAACTCGCACTGGATGCAGCCCACGGCGCGGCAGATGCCTGGGGCAAAACTTCAGCACAAGCTCGCGCCCTTATTCTGCTAAAAATCGCTGACCGTATCGAAGAGAACCTTGAGCTGCTGGCGGTCACCGAAACCTGGGACAATGGCAAGGCTGTGCGCGAAACCCTGAATGCCGACGTACCCTTGGCGGCCGACCACTTTCGCTATTTCGCTGGCTGTATTCGCGCCCAGGAAGGCAGCGCCGCAGAAATTGATGAGCACACAGCGGCCTACCACTTCCACGAGCCGCTGGGGGTTGTTGGCCAGATCATCCCATGGAACTTTCCGCTGTTAATGGCCGCCTGGAAGCTCGCGCCCGCGCTGGCTGCGGGTAATTGCGTGGTTCTCAAACCTGCGGAACAAACACCCCTTTCGATCACCCTGTTTGCCCAACTGGTAGGTGACCTGCTGCCTGCCGGTGTGCTCAACATCGTCCAGGGTTACGGTCGCGAAGCAGGTGAAGCGCTAGCCACCAGCAAGCGGATTGCCAAGATCGCCTTCACTGGCTCAACGCCCGTGGGCTCGCATATTCTCAAGTGCGCGGCGGAAAATATTATCCCCTCGACCGTGGAGCTGGGCGGCAAATCACCCAATATATTCTTCGAAGACATCATGCAGGCCGAGCCCGAGTTCATTGAAAAAGCCGCCGAAGGGCTGGTGCTGGCCTTCTTCAACCAGGGCGAGGTCTGTACCTGCCCTTCACGGGCACTGGTGCAGGAGTCCATCTACGAGCCCTTCATGCTTGAAGTGATGAAGAAGATCAAACAGATCAAGCGTGGCAACCCGCTGGATACTGAAACCATGGTCGGCGCTCAAGCCTCGGAGCAGCAATACGATAAAATCCTGAGCTACCTTGAGATCGCCCAGCAAGAAGGTGCCGAGCTGCTGACCGGCGGAGCAAGCGAAAGACTTGAGGGTGATCTGGCGAGCGGCTATTACATCCAGCCGACACTGCTCAAAGGCACCAACAAGATGCGCGTCTTCCAGGAAGAAATCTTTGGACCCGTGGTTGGCGTGACCACATTCAAGGATGAGGCAGAGGCATTAGCCATCGCCAACGACACCGAATTTGGCCTGGGGGCGGGCCTCTGGACCCGTGACATTAACCGCGCATACCGTATGGGCCGGGCGATCAAGGCCGGTCGCGTCTGGACCAACTGCTATCACCTCTATCCTGCGCATGCGGCATTTGGCGGCTATAAAAAGTCCGGCGTGGGCCGTGAAACACACAAAATGATGCTTGATCATTACCAGCAAACCAAAAACCTGCTGATCAGCTACGACATCAACCCGCTGGGCTTCTTCTAACCACTGCGCAGGCCACATGCAATATGTGGCCTGCTTTGCGATGTCCACGCAGCACAGCCCCTATTGTCGCGGCCAAACACAGAGCAAACGCTTGCTTGGATTGCACTTTCCATTTTTTCTAGGCAGCATCGAACCCGATAGTGGCATAGCCCATGCTTAATTTATTGAGCAAACACTGGAACTGACTGCTGTTTTAGCGATTTCAAGCCAAGCCTGCCCAACCACTGATACTGAGGCCCCGCAATGCGCATCATTCAAGCCACGCTGGAACACTTGGATCTGTTGACGCCCTTGTTCGTTAAATACCGTGAGTTCTACGGTGAACTGTCTTTCCCGGACTCATCGCGAGCCTTTCTGGAAAAGCGCCTGCGCCGTAAGGAATCGGTGATTTACCTGTCACTGGCCGATGATGAAGACAAGCTGCTCGGCTTTTGCCAGCTTTATCCGAGCTATTCCTCGCTGGCCCTCAAACGAGTATGGATTCTCAACGACATCTACGTTGCCGAAGACGCTCGCCGCCAACTGGTTGCTGATCGACTGATTCAAACCGCGAAAAAAATGGCTAAAGACACCAATGCAGTGCGCATGCGCGTGTCCACCAGCAGTGATAACGAAGTGGCGCAAAAAGTTTACGAATCAATTGGCTTTGTGGTTGACGAGCAATTCAAAAACTACCTGCTGCCGATCAACTCTGACTGACCCCGGCAATAGCAGTGGCTTGCACAAGGTCAAACCACTGCTATTGACCGCGTCAACCGGCAACGCTCACCAACAAGCCAATACTCAACTGCAACAACAAGATGCCGACCACCCACATCCGCCAGCTGACGACTTTGTTTGCTGACTTGCTGTTGCCCAGGCTCTGCTGAAGCGGTTGCTGCAAGGCTTGCTGAAACTCTGAAAGGGCATCGAATCGTGACGCGGCCTGCGGCGCCAAAGCCCTTGCCAGCACACCATCCCAACCATTGGGCAGGCGCCGGTTGAAGTTCGCCAACGGCACATAGTGACTCAATGGACTGGCCTCGGGTCGAGCGATTTCTGGCCACTGCCCACATAACAACCAATAGGTTAAGGCTGCCAAGGCAAACTGATCGGCGCGACCATCCACGCTCCCTTCAGCAGCTCGCACTTCGGGTGCCAATGGCAAGGCATCCGCTGGCATGACCTGGCGCGGCGCTCCCGGGATCAGCACGGCATGCTCTGTGAATAGCAAGACACGCCCCGACTCGGCAATCAGAATATTGCGCGGATTCAACCACAAGCCCTGCATACCGCGACGTTGCAGGGCACGCACCGCATCTATCGCCTGTTTGATAATCGACATGACCTTTTGCACCGCCAAGGGCCCCCGCCCAGCAGCCCAGTCAGCCAAACTACGCATATCCGCAGATGGGTACTCAAATAAAGTGAACGCATGCTCACGTGGGTTAAATGCCGAAAGGATTTGAGGCAAGCCCGGCACCGGGCTGCGACGCATGGCCCACTCCCGCTGCCAAAAAACATCATCGGCAGGTTGTTCCGACAACCACAGGAGCGCGCAGCGTCCAGCGGCATCAAGCGCCTTGAACACACGACCAGGCGGTCCAAATGAACAATTGCCGGTGATGGTCCAGCCATCGATTTGCATGCCTACAGCCGCATGCGCGACCACCGGCCAGGTCTCAGTACCGGCCTGGCGCTTGAGCTGGCTTGAATCACCCAACAATAGCAAGGCCCCGGCACTTGGCGCGCTCAGCAGCGGTTCAAGCAGCCCCTGCATTTGGGTTGCGCAAAACCGTTGATAGCCGTGGCGATATGCGTTGAGATCGGCCACCCCGAGCAGCGGCTGGGGCGCCAAAAGCAGCAGGTCACCCGCATTTAGCGGCAGGCTATGCTGGACCAGCGCCAGCTCGGCCTGCTCGCCAATTTGCAGACCATCACGCCCAACCAGCGTGTGAAGACTATTGTTTTGGTAGCGCAGCAGGCCTATCGAGCCTGCCTGCAAGAACTGCACATCATCTTCTTGCAGCAACAGCAGGCCAACATTTAGCTCTGCGATTTCACGACCGGCTTGCTTGCGGCGAAACAGCTGTTGATTCAGGGCCGCGAGCACTTGGCGCGCCGCTTGAGCCTCGCTCCAAGATTGCGGCGTACAACGGTAGTCGGCAAACAATGCGTCGAGATAATGCTCGATACTTTGCACCACATCGGCGCATTCACGTGCCCAAAGTAATGCCACCATCAACACTGGAGGTCGCCCGTTACGCCCGGCGACCCACATCGCCCTGACCCGCGCCGCTTGGCGCGGCAGGTCTATTCCGTGACCGAAAACCACTGTGGCTGCTGGGTGTTCCATGCACTCTGTAGGCATCTCAAACCCTCCCTCGCGAACGATGAATCGGCGACCCAGGCAAATCTGTGCAGCCTTTGTGCCGTTTTGCCGCTGGCTTGTTGCCTGGCAAGGTGGCGCTTACGCTAGCGTCAGCAAAATACGGGGAGCAGCCGGGATGTGGGTATTGCGCAAATGGCGACGCAGACGAATCCTTGCTCATAACCCGGTGAGCGCTTGCAGGAACCCGGCAGAGTTATTTCTGCGCAACGCTTAATGCGCCTGGAACAGGCCCAGCCGAGTTATCGTCAACAACGCAACAGCGGCTGATACGTCTAAGCGACCAATGGTTAACTACGCCAACGTAGCAACCATGCGGGAATACGCCTATAATCTCGCCACTTTTTTGGCCCATTCCCAGGGAGTTCACCCCATGAGCTACAGCAAGATTCCGGCAGGCAAAGACCTTCCGAACGACATCTACGTCGCTATCGAGATCCCGGCCAACCACGCGCCGATCAAATACGAAATCGATCACGACAGCGATTGCCTGTTTGTTGACCGTTTCATGGCAACGCCAATGTTCTACCCGGCCAACTATGGCTACATCCCGAACACCCTGGCGGATGACGGCGATCCACTCGACGTACTGGTTGTAACCCCTTATCCAGTCGCGCCAGGTGCCGTGATCCGCGCACGCCCAGTTGGCGTGCTGCACATGACTGACGAAGCCGGTGGCGACGCCAAGCTGATCGCAGTGCCGCACGACAAGCTGAGCCAGCTGTACGTCGACATCAAGGAATACACCGACCTGCCCGCGCTGCTACTTGAGCAAATCAAGCACTTCTTCGAGAACTACAAAGACCTCGAAAAAGGCAAGTGGGTCAAGGTTGAAGGCTGGGGCAATGCTGACGCGGCCCGCGCTGAGATCACCAAGGCCGTTGCCGCTTACAAAAAGTAAGTATGGGCAATCGCACTACAAAAAAACCAGCCTAGCGCTGGTTTTTTTGTAGCTGCCCGCCCGATTCAGGCCTGCGACTCATCGAGCAACGGCAGTTTCAAGGTAAACACACTGCCCTCGCCAACCACACTTTGACACTCGATAGTGCCGCCATGACGTTCAACCACGGCCTTGACCATTGCTAAACCCAGGCCAATACCGCCAATTGATGTGTCCTGGGAAAAGCGCTGGTAATTTTTAAACAACAGCGCAATGTTTTCAGCGCTGATGCCTTCCCCCTGATCCGCAATCACGCACACCGCGACGCCCTGCTCTATCGAGAGCGTCACACTGACACAGGTATTGGCCGGGCTGTATTTGATTGCGTTCTCAAGCAGATTAAACAGTGCACGGCACAGCAATCCTGGGTCAGCCGATACCACGGCCTCATCATCCGACCAATGTGTCTGGACCCTGATCATCTTGTTGCGCGCCAACGCCCATACTTCATCGACCGCATCCTGGACAATGCTGTCAAATAGCACCGCTTCAAATGTGTACTCGGACGACTCAGCCTTGGTCAGTTGCAAGAAATCATCGATCAGGCGCAGAGCCCGACGCACCTGTTTATCAATACTGACAAACACTTGGTCATGCGTATCTTTGTCAGCTTGATGCATTGAAAGCAGCGACAGAATCGCCGAGTGCGGCGCGCGTAAGTCATGCGAGAGAAAGCGCAACATACTCGCGCGCTGTTCCTCAGCCTCACGCTCACTGGTCAAATCAACCAAGCTGATTAACCAGCCCGCCGTTGTTCCATTCTCTGCCGTCATCATCGACGCGACCTCGGTGCGCAGGCTCACTCCTTGCTCGGTGCGAAACTCAACGTCACCGAGGTGCTTGAACTGCTCAGGATCGCTAGTATCCAGAACGCTGACATCCGGGTGCCCCAAGTGCTGCAGGTAGTCACTCAAGCTAAGACGTAGGGCATGGTCTTTGACCAGCGCCCGAGCGCGTCGATTGGCAAATAATATGTCTCCGTCCTTGCGACACATCAAACTTGCAACCGGCAAATGCTCCAGACCATCGGTCATAAACCTTCTGGTATTACGCACCTGATCAACGGCACGCTCCAGAGCGACAATACGCTGCTGAATGATATCTCCGGTAATGTGCCCTTTCTTAAAAGTACGCTCGGGTAATACTTGCGGCTCCTGATCAAGGCGGGCCAGCTCCCAGCCAAAATAGCCCAGTGCTGCACTTAAGCGTCGCCAGTTCCACAGCAAATACGCCAGTAAAACACCTAGAAGACTGGCCGAGGGCGGCCACCACCAACCTGCCTGCAACAACATCAGGCAAGCCAGCAACGTCAGCATGATCACGCTCATACTCAGCAGCAACGCGAAACGCAGGCCAGATATCAGCATAATCGCCAGTAATAGCATGACCGGGGCAACCGCCAGAAGCATGCTGCGCCAGCCTGAAAGCTCGACAATACTTCGACCCTGCAACAGACCGTTGAGGATATTTGCCTGAATCTCAATACCAGGCGTGACCCCAGCGCTCGCCGATATAGGTGTGACATAGCGATCACCCAGACCAGGCGCGGTGGCGCCAATCATGATAATACGATTGCGTAGCAGCGAGTCTGGCACCTCGCCGCGCAAGATACTCGAGTAGGAAACGCTGGCAAATGTGTTGGTTCGCTCCAGATAGGGAATGCGAATCGAGTGATCGTCAACCCAACCATGAACGTTAGCCGTCTGAGCCTGCCCCGGAAGATCTTTTGCGCTGGCTGGATCAATCAATGAATAGCCAACCCACGCCATCTGCAGCCGCGGCTGATTAATCATGCCTTCGCGCAAATGAACGCTACGCACAACCCCGTCACTGTCGGCCAACACATTGATATGACCAATTCCCCACGCACATTTGCGCAGCGGCTGCACAGGCAGAAACTCACTCGGAGCACCGCCCTCCTGGGAGATATACTTGCGTATGGACGGCAGCACCACCACGCCAGACTTGCATAATGCCTCGGCAAAACGCCGATCTACTGCTGGACTAACCCCTGGCTCACTGAAAACCACGTCAAACAAAATGACTGAGGGCTTGGCCTTGCTTATGCGATCCAGCATGGTCGCGTGAACCTCTCGCGACCATGGCCAGCGGCCAATCTCGGCCAAGCTGCGATTGTCGATTTTGACAATAAGGATTCGCGGGTCGCTACTTAGACGGGTCAGCGGTAACAGGCGATCGTAGATCAGCGAGTCAAACCCAAGCGCATTGGTCAGCGAGAGCCCGGCTGTTAGCGGGATCAAAATTAAGGTCACGATGATCCACTCGCGAACAATGCGATGGAATAGCTGGCGGGACATCGAAAATGAATTTCGCCGCTCTACCTTTATGCCAGACTCATCCTTATTGTTTCTCACTCGTGCCCTCAGTACTTGCTTGCAACAGGCAAGAAGTGCATCACGTGATAGATTGAAGCCACCCCCTCAAGGCCCAATTCATCAAATGCAGTTATGCGCACGTAGTACAGAGGTAAGTCCAGTCCGCTGAAACTGACCTGGGTTGAACTTGAGAACTGCTCGCGCCTGATTCGCAAAAACTTTGGATCACTGGCAACCTGCACCCGGTAGCGCTTGGCTCCTGCGAGGGGTTTGATCAATACGGTCCATTGGCCCTGCGCATCTGCACTGCCCTGCTGGCCAAGTAATTTCGGCCCCGGCAACAAGTCGACCGCTTTCAAGGTGCCGGCAGGTGCTACACGCATGCCTTGCTTGGCGTTGATAAAGCTCGGTGCATCAAGCCCATCGTCACGCTCAGCCGCAAGGCGACCACTAAGCACTTCGGTCAAAACAGCATCTTCACCTACAACTTGCCTTGCACGAAAATGCGTGCCGCGCACGCCCAGAACCCCGACCGGCGTAAGTATTTGAAAGTGTTCAACCTGAGGATCGCGCTTGTGCACGTAGGACTCTACCTGTCCCTCCAACAATTTGACCTGCATGACTTTCTTGTCAGACAACAGTACGACCCGGCTGAGTGAAGGCAAAACAATACGAGAGTCATCACCGAGCCTTAGCGCAATAAATGCACTGCTACCGGTACGAATACCTTGCTCTCGCTTGACCTCCATACCTTCAGCCAGGGGAGTCTCGTTACCACGCTTGTCGACCAGCCAAGCCTCACCCTCAAGGGATTCGACCTTCGCTGGCAAAGGCTCGGGGATCTCGACCAAGGCAACATTCTCATCACCTCCATCGACTGCAGGACGCAGCTGATCAGCGTACAGCCCGGTGCAGCCAAGCAGGCAAACAGCTGCGATGCCCAGCACAAAAGTAGCATTGGAATTGAGTTTCATATGCTTGATGAACCGACCGGCACACGCGTTGAAAATGCACGAGTAGTTGAATGACTCACTTGATACCTCCCTGTGATCGATAGCCAGCCTTCGGAGTAAAAGCGAAACACCCGGCTGGCCGGCGCTTAGACAACTGAAAGACCTGTAAACAAAACAAGGATAACCATCTCTGAATATCCTTGTTGGGTAAAACACCTAAAAGTCAGCTGTCATGCCTTGAACCAATCATACGATAGACACCTGCACCCAACACTGCCCCGACCAAAGGTGCAATCCAGAATAACCAAAGCTGAGCAATTGCCCATTCACCCGCAAAAAGTGCAACAGCCGTGCTACGTGCAGGGTTAACCGAGGTATTGGTCACAGGGATACTGATCATATGAATCAGTGCCAACGCCAAGCCAATCGCAAGAGGTGCAAAACCCTTTGGCGCCCGTGCCGAGGTTGATCCCAGAATGACCACTATAAACATCATGGTCATCACAACTTCCGTCAGGAAGGCTCCAGCCATCGAATAACCAGCAGGTGAATGTTCAGCATAGCCGTTGGCAGCAAAACCGGAGGCGGCCAGATCAAATCCAGGCCTGGCATCAGCAATAAAATACAGAACAGTGGCCGCAACAATACCGCCGATTAATTGCGCGATAACGTAGGGCAGCAACTGCTTGCCAGGAAAACGCCCTCCCACCCACAAACCGAGGGTTACTGCAGGGTTCAGGTGACAACCCGAGATATGCCCAATCGCAAACGCCATGGTCAATACACTCAGGCCAAACGCCAATGCCACGCCCAGGTAGCCAATATCCGAACCCGCCAATACCGCACTGCCGCACCCAGCCAAAACCAGCCAGAACGTGCCAAATGCCTCGGCCGTGCATTGCTTAAAAGCCGTATTACCACTCATGCCTGCTTCCTTACGAACATGTCCCACAGTTATGCGAGCAAGGGCACTCGCATAAACAACATTGATGGAGTATTAGTTGGTTCAAAATAATCGATGGGAAGCACGTCCTTGTGCTACTTACCAAGCGCGGTAGTGATGTCTCACTCTTGCCGGTCACAGTGCAACCGCCACACGCTCTACTTCATCCCTGAGGCATCCTTGCCCTGTAGCAGTCCTTGCTACAGCTCACGACCCACCGAACATGCTCGGCAGCCAGTAAGAGTTTTGCTCCTGGTTGGATCCATCCAACGTTGAAACGCTCCTGCCAGAACCTGTGCACAGGTCACAGAGTTCCTTATACCGATGAAAACCACGCACCTAAATCACACTCAGCAAGACTATCCATGGTCAGCTAAATGCACTGGTCGTTGCTTAATAACCGTTTTATAGGGTATCCAAGCGGGTATCCATTCGCAGCTTCCATGCTGCTTGCTTCGACTTATCACTCAATCCTTGAGCAATAGATCGAACCTCTTCACTGTCTGAGTTATCAGAGCAGTCCATTTTGTACATACACAGCACAGCCCCCAAAAACCTGAAAGCTCAAATAGCGGCTTCACTGGCTACGACAGGCAAATTTCGCTGCCTTGCCTTGAGTCATCAAAAGTGCTTGTATGCGATTTTTAAGTGGCGTAAATCTAACAAGCCGTGATGCTGCTTTTAGCTAAATCTCATATTTGTTCAGATTTCGCCGCACTCTACGCACCAGAGCAGCACCCCTACTCATCTCAACCCGCTCGTTAAGTGGATACGGATCATTCCAAGCTATGCGTGTAGCAATACTGGACGACGAACAAGCCGAGCTAGACCGCATCACTCAGACTCTGCAAAACATTGCAAAGCGCAGTGAGGTGCTCTGGAGTTTGCACGGATTCAGCCGCGGCGAAGAGTTGCTCAAACAACTGAAACGCGAAACATTCGACCTACTGATACTCGACTGGCAACTGCCGGATGTAAGTGGGCTGGCGGTCCTGCGCTGGAGCCGAAAACATCTCGAAAAACAGCCTCCGGTTATCATGTTAACCAGCCGCAATGGTGAGCAAGATGTTGTGCTGGCGTTGAACGAAGGTGCCGATGACTACATCAACAAACCTTTCCGCGGTCAGGAATTGCAAGCGCGAGTACTTGCCGTACTGCGCCGACAGGGCAACGTCGTACAAAACAAAAGCCCTTCGCTCAAGGTCTACGACCTGTTGTTTGATGACACAGAACAGCAGGTCAAACGTAACGACATGCCTATCAACCTGACCGAGCGTGAATACAGCCTGGCAAAATGCTTGATCAGTAATATCGACCGGCCACTCTCACGCGAATACCTCTACGAACGTTTCTGGCCCCGCGAAGAAGTCCACTCATCACGTCCACTGGATACGCACATTTACCGCCTGCGCAGCAAACTCGGGCTCACCCCGGAAAACGGCTGGAAACTGGCCACCATCTACGGCTACGGCTATCGCCTGGAACGAATTACCAGCGAATAACTCAGTAGGCAATTAAAACACTGGAACAGTTAACGCTGGCAGCTTGGCCTGGGTCTTGTTAAAGTCTCGGCCCGCTCACTTCTGACAACAGAGTGCATGCCCCTATTTAGCAGTTACGGCTCACCAAAAATGAGTCGCGACCGCTCCCTAAAGCCGGCCACAAGCCGGCTTTTTAATGCCTTTCAAAAGCGCCTGATCCATTTACAGACACACAGATCTTGCTCGCTCAATGGCGACCAACTGGATTAAAGCTGACTGAAGCCGGGCTGCTGCAGGTTTAACTGGCGTATGACACTGTCGAGGTGCGCCCGTGCACTGTGCGCCTCGCCGATACGCATTTGCGCGGCTGTCTTTGCAGCAATTTCGGGCGTCACCGGCTGTAGGGCCACGCCCGTGCTCATGGCGCGAATCTGTACCTCGGCTGCGCGCTCTAGATAGTAAAGGTCGCCCCACGCCAGAGACAGGTCAGCGCCCGTGACCATTACGCCGTGGTTCTTCATGAACAGCACCTGCGCATTGCCCATCGCAGCAGCAATGCGCTGCCCTTCACTCGCATCCAGCGCCAAGCCATTGAACCCATCATCCACTGCGACCCGGCCATAGAGCTTGAGCGCTGTTTGTCCTGCCCAGCGCAATGGATCACCCTCAAGCATGGCCAATGCAGTGGCGTTGGGCATATGCGTATGCAATACCGCCACCGCCTTTGGTTGCAGGCGATGGACTTGCGCGTGGATAAAGAAAGCGGTGGTTTCCGGCACACCGCTGCCGCACACAACCTGGCCGTTGAAGTCACAAATCAACAAGCTCGAAGGCGTAACTTCAGCGAAGGCCTGGCCAAAGGGATTGACCATAAACACATCGTCATGCCCCGGCACCAGCACCGAAAAGTGATTGCAAATACCTTCAGCCAAGCCCAAATGAGCAGCCATGCGCAAACAGGCGGCGAGATCGACACGCACCGCACGAATTTGCGGGGTATCGAAGTCACTGGGTTGCCAGAGGTGGGCGGTGTTTATATTCGATTGCTGGGTCATTGTTTTACTCCTTGGTCATGGCTCCAGCCGAGGCTCGCGAAGAGCTGGCGCAGGCCATCGAGCTTTGGCAGCACAGCATCGGGTTGGTAGTCGGCTGGCGCCACGCGTCCGGTGCCGCGGTCAATCCAAATACAATGAAAGCCCATGTCTCGCGCTGCCACCAGATCAAGGTGTGGGCTGGCGCAGATATGCAGCACCTGCGAACGCTGCACACCAAGGCTGGCGTGGGCGAAGTCAAATAAACGCGGATCAGGCTTATAGGCCTGGGCCTGTTGCGCCGTGATCACCCGGTCGATATGCCCAGCCAACTGCGCCACGTTGCCAGCGATGATCTCGTCATCGGTGTTGGACACGATACACAGCTTGAAACCCTGCTGTTTCAGCCAGTCCAGCGTTTCAACCACTTCGGGAAATGGCGGCATGCGCCCGATACGGGCAACAAATGCTTCGCCATCCTCCGGCTCATAACTGACACCTAAATCAGTCAATGTGCAACGCAGCGCTTGTTCTGACACCTGACGGAAACTCAGGTAGGCCGACTGCTGCTCAAGGCCGTGCTCATAGTTATCGTAGGCGCGAATGAAGTCTGCTTCGCGGTGAGCAATCCCCTTGTGCCTGAGCAATTGGCGAACGTACTCAAGCAAGCCTTCATCCCACTGGATCAGCGTGCCGTAGCAATCAAAGGTGAGCCATTGCGGTTTTGCGAAATGTTGGAGTGACATGACAAGCAACCCCTAAAGCAAGTGGGAAGAAGCCAATCGTCGCGCCGACAGACTAAATTTGAAAATTAAATTATTATCAAAAAATAATTCACTAATCGAATTTATAGCCATGCTTGATCTTGAACTCCTGAAAACCTTCGTGACTGTTGTCGATTCCGGTGGTTTCACCCGCGCCAGCGACCGCGTAAACCGCACGCAATCGACCATCAGCCAGCAGATCAAAAAACTCGAAGAACAGCTCGGCCGCCCACTGCTGATCAGGCATCGGGCCAGCAAATCGATCCAGCTAACCGAAGACGGCGAGCGCCTGCTCAGCTACGCACGGCGCTTGGTCAGCCTGGCCATGGAAGCCAGCGACATGCTCAATTCCCAAGATATGCGCGGTGTGGTCAGCCTTGGCGTGCCCGAGGATTTGCCCCTGGACCGGCTGATCGAACTGCTGACAGGTTTTAACCAGCGCTTCCCGGATATCCGCCTGGATACGCGCAACGGCCTTAGCTGTGAGCTCAACGAACAACTGCAGCGCCGCGAACTGGATCTGGCACTGATCAAACGCAATATCGACCAGTCAACGGCGATCGCGACTTGGTCGGAGCGGCTGGATTGGGTTGCAGGAGCACAGTGGCAATTGCAACAACAGAGCATTGCCTTAGTGGTTTATGAGCAGGGTTGCCTGTATCGCGAGCGTGCCATTGGTGCTCTTGAAGCCGCAGGCCAGCGCTGGCATATCGCGTTTTGCTCGCAAAGCCTGGCGAGTATTCAGGCAGCGATCAGCGCAAACATCGGCCTGAGCCTGTTGCCGCACAATGCAGTAAGGCCCGAGCATCGCATTGTCACCGATCAACTTGGCCTGGGCGCCCCGCCGCCGACAGAGTTGGCGCTGATTGCTTCATCCAGAATTCTCAGCAATATCCAGCAGTGCCTCGCCGATTATCTAGTTGAGCAGATGGCTGGTAATACTTGAGTTTTGGTTTTAAAGCGATCCTGCGCTTGCAAGCGCGATAGGTGGAATTCAATGTTCCAGCAGTCGGTAACCCACACCGGCTTCGGTGATGATAAAGCGCGGCGCTGTGGGATCATCCCCGAGCTTTTGCCGCAGATGGCCGATGACCACCCGCAAGTAATGGCTGTCCTCGGCATGACTGGCACCCCAAACATCCTTGAGCAGATGCTGCTGGGTCACGACACGTCCAAGGTGTCGGGCAAGAACGGCCAACACAGCGTATTCCTTACGGGTCAACGCGATCTCCGATCCATCGAGCGTCACCCGGCGATAAGCAAAGTCGACACTCAAGGGGCCGCTGTTGATCACGGCTGCGGCCTGTTCGCCGCTACCCGCCTGACGCAGTAACACACGCACCCGCGCCAAAAATTCCTGAATGCCAAACGGCTTGGTCATGTAGTCGTTGGCGCCTGCATCCAGCGCTGTCACTTTATCCCCCTCACCGGCGCGCACCGACAGCACCAGCACCGGAACCTGTGACCATTCCCGTAACTCGCGCAGCACCTGTTGACCGTCCATATCGGGCAGCCCGAGATCGAGCACAACCATATCCGGTTTGCCCAGCGCAGCCTGAGCCAGACCATCGCCGCCATCAGCACTTTCGATCACCTTGTAGCCCTTGGCCACAAGGCTGATGCGCAAGAACTTGCGGATCTGCGCTTCATCATCGATGACTAAAATAGTCGGCTGATTACTGCTCATACAGACTCATCTTCCATAATAGGTTGCGGCGACAGCGGTATGTGCAGCGTCAGGGTTGCCCCATGTCCATCAATCCCTCCACTGACACTCACTCGCCCGCCGTGAGCCCCCAGCATACCTTGGCAAATTGCCAAACCTAAGCCTGTGCCTTGACCGCCGCGATCGCCACGAGCAGCGGTGTAGAACATATCGAAAATTTTATCGCGCTCATGTTCAGGAATACCCGGCCCTTGATCACTGACAGCAATGCGTATCTCCTGAGCATCCGCTTGCACCACAAGACGCAAGCGGCCGTTAACTGGCGAAAAGCGCGCCGCATTTTCCAGCACATTGATCAATGCTTGCTCAATCAGCGCAGCATGCACATAAAGCAGCGGCAGATCATCGCCCATCGACAGCTCGACCTTTAGCGGAGCGAGCACCAGACGCAAGCGCTGCAAGGCGCTGGAGACGATATCGCATGGCGCCACCCAGTCGCGGGCCAGTTTAAGCGCACCATGGCCGAGGCGGGTCATGTCGAGCAGATTTTGGATATAACGATCAAGCCGTTCGGCCTCATCGCGGGTGCCTTCCAGTAGCTCATGTCGATCCGCAGCGGGAATTTGTTCACCCAGGGTCAACAAGCTGTCAATTGAGCCACGCATTGCGGTCAGCGGCGTGCGCAAATCGTGAGACACCGACGCCAACAAGGCACTGCGTAACTCTTCGGTCTGGCCATGCAGGCGCGCCGCCTCCAAATCTTGCGCAAGCTGTGCGCGGCTCAATGCCTGTGCCAAAGGCTGGCCGAGCGCGGCAATCAAGCGGCGCTGCGCACTGGCCAAGGGCGCGCCATTTTTAGGGCTGATGCCGAGCAAGGCCAAGGGACCGTCTTCACCTTCCAGCGGCCACCACCACCAACGCCCGCCCGGCAAAGTATCGGTGCCCAGCCCGGCTGGCTGGCTGTGCTGCCAGGCCCAATCAGCGGCGGCTCGCTCTTGATCTGTAAGCAGCCGCTGGCTACCCGCCTCGACCTTCCACACCTCATCTTTACCGCGAGCCAGCAGGCTGACATCCAACTCTTGCCACAGTGAAAACTGCTGCATGGCCGCGCTGAGCACCGCCTGACGATCTGTAGCAGCCGTCAGCTTGCTGGATAACTCAAGCAATGCGGTGGTCTGCGCCTGGGTATCGCGCAGGGCCACCAATTGCTGGCGCTGACGACTGGCCAGGTTGCCAGTCAATGCAGCCATCAGCAGGAAAAACAGCAAGGTCAAGACGTCTTCTTGGCGGTCGATACTCAAGGTCAGCGTCGGCGGGATAAATAAAAAGTTATACGCCAGGAACGAACAACCGGCGCAGGCCAGCGCCGGTCCCAAACTGCTGCGCACAGCCACCACCAATACGGCCGCCAGGAACAGCAGCGAGATATTTGGCAGTTCGAGCACCTGTGATAATCCCAACGCCACAAGCGCTGCCAGAACGGCGGCAACCACTGCTTGCAGATAGTTTTGCCAGACCAGCGGCAGGCTGACCCGGCGCAACCGCACGGACCTTTCCGGCGCGCAATCCAGTGCAGAAATTTCCAGCCCCTGACCTTTGAGCATCAAGCGCTCGGCCAGCCCACGCCCGAACCAGCGGCGCCAGAAACCTGCACGGCTACGACCGACCAGAACCAGGCTGGCGCGGCGCTCGCGAGCATGTTCAAGAAGGGTTTTCGCGCATTCGCCGCCACGCAAACCAACCACTTCCCCGCCCAAACGCTCGGCCAACTGCTGCGCAGCCTGCAATAGTGCCAAACGCTGTTCATTACGAGGCTTGCCGGTATCGACATGCACCACCGACCAGGGCAAATGCCGGCGTTCGGCGACCCGACAGGCATGGCGTACCAAGCGCTCGGCTTGAACATCGCCGTCAATCCCCACCAATAGCCGCCCACGTAACGCCGGTGCATCCAGACCTTGCAGGCGGTAACGTCGCGTCAGCTCGGCATCAACCCGTGCCGCCGCAGTTTGCATCGCCAATTCGCGCAAGGCGGTCAGGTTGGTCTGGCTGAAAAAGGCATCAATGGCGGCACGCGCTTGCTCCGGCACATAGACCTTGCCCTCGCGCAGCCGCTCAAGCAGCTCGCGGGTGGGCAGGTCGATCAGCAGAATTTCATCGGCTTCCTGCAGCACCCAATCCGGCAAGGTTTCGCGCACTTGGATACCGGTGATATCGCGCACCCGATCATTGAGTGATTCGAGGTGCTGGACATTGACCGTGGTGTACACATCAATGCCCGCATCCAACAACTCCTGCACATCTTGCCAGCGCTTGCTGTGGCGACTGCCGGGGGCGTTGCTATGGGCCAACTCATCGACCAGTACCAGTTTGGGCGGCTGCGCGAGAATGGCGTCCAGATCCATCTCGCGCATCATGACTCCGCGATATTCCAACTTGCGCTGGGCTTGTTGCGGCAAGCCAACCAGCATCGCCTCGGTTTCAGCGCGACCATGGGTTTCGGCAACCGCCACGCGCACGTCAGTGCCCATGCGCTGCTGGACCTGCGCAGCCTGGAGCATGGCATAGGTCTTGCCGACGCCCGGAGCGGCGCCTAAAAACACCTTGAGCCGACCGCGTGTGCCTTTGGGTAAATCAGCCAGCAAGGCGTCAGCTTGGGTTGCATTACTCATAGCGTTACTCAGCGCGAGACAGACCCTGATTTTCTGCCAGCGCCATGTTCAGCGCCAGCACATTGACCACTTCCGGGCCAATTAAAGGTGCTTCAAGCTGCGCATCAATCAGACGATCAAGGCTGGCCCGGGGCATGTTGCGCGCAGCGGCAATGCGCGCCACCTGATAACGCGCGGCTGCGGGAGACAAGTGCGGGTCAAGGCCACTGCCTGAAGTTGTCACCAATTGCATGGGAACAGCGCCCTGCCCGGCGACCTGCAAGCGCTTGGCGTCTTCAGCCACACGTGTGGCCAATGCCGGGTTACTCGGTGCTAGATTGCTCGCAGCGCTGGCCACAGTGGCGTAATCCCCCGCAGAAGGCCTTGGTTGAAACCACTGCGCCCCGGCAAAGCCTTGCGCCAGCAAGTGACTGCCGCGCACCTCGCCCTGCGCATCCCGCACCAGGCTGCCATTGGCTTGCACCGGGAATGCGAGCTGAGCGATAGCGGTCACGGTCAAGGGGTAAACAGCGCCGGTGAGCAGCGTCATAAAAGCCAGAACGCTCAATGCTGGACGGATTTGCTTAAACATAATCGACTCTCCGAATACGATGCGGCGCCTGCAAAGGCGCCAGGAAGATCAAACCAGGCCAACAGCCACCAGCAGCATGTCAATCAACTTGATGCCCACAAAAGGCGCCAGCAAACCGCCAACGCCATAAATCAGCAGGTTGCGCCGCAGCAAGCTGGCAGCGTCTGTTGCCTGCACTCGAACGCCACGCAGGGCCAGCGGAATCAGGGCCACGATAATCAATGCGTTAAACATGATCGCCGAGAGAATCGCGCTTTGCGGACTGTGCAGATGCATCAGGTTAAGTGCGCCGAGCTGTGGATAAACGCCGATAAACAGCGCAGGCAAGATAGCGAAGTATTTGGCGACATCATTGGCCACCGAGAAAGTGGTCAGCGCCCCGCGGGTGACCAGCAACTCTTTACCAACTTGCACCACGTCAAGCAGCTTGGTCGGATCGGAGTCCAGATCAACCAGATTGGCCGCCTCACGCGCGGCTTGGGTGCCGTCATTCATTGCCAAACCAACATCCGCCTGAGCCAGCGCCGGGGCGTCATTGGCGCCGTCACCGCACATGGCAACCATCTTGCCCTCGGCCTGTTCGCTGCGAATGCGTTGCAGCTTTTTCTCGGGAGTAGCTTCGGCGATGACATCATCAACACCCGCCTCGGCGGCGATGGCAGCCGCGGTCAAAGGGTTATCACCCGTGACCATCACGGTGCGAATACCCATGGCGCGCAACTCGGCGAAGCGCTCGCGAATGCCGGGCTTGACCACATCTTTAAGGTGGATCGCACCAAGCAAGCGCGCATCACCGGCCACCAGTAGCGGCGTGCCACCGCTTTGCGCAATCTTGTCGACGCTGCGCGCCAGCGCGGCAGGCATGTCCGCACGGCTCATATTGAGGTAGTCGAGCACAGCATCCACCGCACCTTTGCGATAGCGCTGACTGCCGTGATCGGCGCCTGACAAGCGTGTTTCAGCACTGAAGGCGATGACCTTCACCGCCGAGCGCTCAGGCGCCTGCACCGGGCCAAGATTGCGAATGTATTCGACTATGGATTTGCCCTCGGCGGTGTCATCGCCCAGTGACGACAGCAACGCCGCCTCGGTTAGATCCTGTTCGGCAATACCGGGCGCTGCGATCAAGGCACTGCAACGACGATTACCAAAGGTGATGGTGCCGGTCTTGTCGAGCAGCAGCACATGCACATCGCCAGCGGCCTCGACTGCACGCCCCGACTTGGCGATGACATTGAGCCGGACCAAGCGATCCATGCCGGCAATACCAATGGCCGAAAGCAAGCCGCCAATAGTGGTTGGGATCAGCGTGACCAACAGCGCCACCAAGTACACTAGCGGCAAATCACCTCCCGCATAACGGGCGAATGGCTGCAATGTAGCGACCACCACCAGAAATACCAGGGTCAGGCCGATCAACAGCATATCCAACGCTATTTCGTTCGGCGTTTTCTGGCGACGCGCGCCCTCGACCAAGGCGATCATCCGGTCAAGCGTTGACTCGCCGGGGTTAGCGGTGATCTTCACCAGCAGCCAGTCCGACACCAGGTTGGTGTTGCCGGTTACAGCCGAGCGATCGCCACCTGACTCACGAATAACCGGGGCAGATTCACCGGTAATAGCCGCCTCATTGACCGCAGCGATGCCTTCAATGACCTCGCCGTCACCGGGAATCTGTTCACCGGCCTCAACCCGGACTATATCGCCACGCCGTAATTCACTTGCTGCGACTGACTCATAGACGCCCGGCTGAGTTTGCCTGCGCGCCTTGAGCCCTTGGCTTCCGGCCTTGAGGCTGTCGGCCCGGGCCTTGCCGCGCCCTTCTGCCAGCGCCTCGGCAAAGTTGGCAAACAACAGGGTGAACCACAGCCACAGCGCAATCTGCACCGCCAGCCCGGTGCTCACCGCTGGGTTGGGCATAAAGCACAGCACCGTGGTGACAATCGCGGTCAGTTCAACCACCAGCATCACCGGCGCACGTTGCAACTGGCGCGGGTCAAGCTTTGTAAAGGCCTTGCCCAGCGCCGCCTGCCAGAGTGTCGAGGTTGCGCTTTTTGTCTGGGTCGCAGTCTTTACCTGCGGGTCTTGCGTCTGAATACGGGCATTCATCATGGGTCTCCCTTAGAAGCCCTGCAGCAGGGTCAGATGTTCAGCGATGGGGCCAAGCGCCAGCGCTGGAAGAAAGGTCAGGCCGCCGACCAACAAGATCACCATTGTCAGCAGCATCACAAACAGCGGACCGTGGGTAGGAAAGCTGTTGCCATCTTGTGGGGCGGATTTTTTCGCGGCCAGGCTGCCTGCAATCGCAAGGATTGGCAGAATGAAACCGAAGCGTCCCAGCAACATGACCAAGGCGATCATCACATCGTGGTACGGGGTATTGGCGCCAAAGCCCGCAAATGCAGAACCATTGTTGGCGGTGCCTGATGTGTAGGCATACAAGACCTGGCTAAAGCCATGCGCGCCGGGGTTGCTAATTGACATCGCCGGGCCCGGCAAGCTCACACCCAAGGCAGCAAACACCAACACACCGACCGGCATGACCAGCAGCGTCATGACCAACAGGCGCACTTCACGGGCCTCAAGCTTTTTGCCCAGGTATTCGGGTGTACGACCGATCATCAATCCGGCGAGAAATACCGTAATCAAGACAAACAACAACATGCCGTACAGGCCCGCGCCGACGCCGCCGAAGATGACCTCGCCGAGCATCATATTCAGCATTGGGATCATCCCGCCGAGCGCACTGAAGCTGTCGTGCATGGCGTTGACCGAGCCATTGGATGCAGCGGTAGTCGCCACCGCCCAAAGAGCCGAGGCAGCGATGCCCAGCCGGCTTTCCTTACCTTCGAGCGCGCCAGACTGCTCAATGGGCAAGGCCGCAAGTGCGGGATTAGGCTGCAACTCGGTGTACAAGGTCACCGCAAAGCCGGCCACAAACAGAATCAACATGCTTGCCAACAGTGCACGGCTTTGCCGCAAATCCTTGACGTAATGACCGAAGGTGAACAGCAGCGCCGCCGGGATCAGAATGATCGAGACCATCTCAACCAGGTTGCTCCACGCCGTCGGGTTCTCGAACGGATGCGCCGAGTTGACGCCGAAGAATCCACCGCCATTGGTGCCCAACTGCTTGATTGCGATCTGGCTGGCCGCCGGCCCCAGGGGAATGCTCTGGTCAGCCCCCAGCAAGGTCTTGGCATGCACATAAGCCATAAAGCTTTGCGGCACGCCCTGCCAGACCAAAAACAGCGCCAGCAACAGGCAAAACGGCAGCAGCACGTAGAGCACGCCACGCGTCATATCGACCCAGAAATTGCCAATGCTGTTACTTGAGCGGCGAGCAATGCCACGACAAAAAACCACCAACACCGCAAGGCCCACCGCCGGGCTGACAAAGTTTTGCACGCCGAGCCCCAGCATCTGGCTGAAATAACTCAGTGACGCCTCGCCGCTGTAGGCCTGCCAATTGGTATTGGTGACGAAACTTACCGCTGTGTTTAGTGCCAGCGGCCAATCCATTCCGGCAACATGCTCAGGATTGAGCCCAAGCCGGCCTTGCAACATCAGGATTGCAAACAGCCCGAGCAGGCACACCAGGGTAAACATCAACAGAGCAGCGCTGTAGCCTTTCCAGTCCTGCTCGGCTTGGCTATCGACACCCGCAAGGCGGTAGCACAAGCGCTCCACGGGCAACAGCAAAGGGCTGAGCAAGGTCTTGTGCCCCTCCATTGCCCGGAATATGTAGCGCCCCAGAAAAGGAGCAGGCACCAGCACCAATACAAAGAAGGCCAGAATCAGCCAATAATCTTGGACGTGCATAAGGCCTCCTAACCACGCTCAGCGCGCATCAGCGCAAGCAGCAGGTAAAAGAACAGGCCAAGGGCCAAACACAGCGACAGTCCATCGAGAACACTCATCGTCATTGCTCCGAAAACGCCCCAACGGCGCATGAGTTATTCTCGGATTTCAGGCGTAAAGGTTCGATTGGGCTAAGGCGCAGGCGGCGTAAAGAAAGTATAAAAATTCAGTATTTGGAGCATCTGCCTGAGGCCCCAGCCCCATGCTGATGGCTTATTTTCGGGCCGGCAGCTTGCATAATCAGACCAGTCTCCGGGACTGCTTGATTTGCCCGAAAGCCTCGTCTCTGCTAGTGTCGCGAGCGATATTCGTCCGTTGATTTCCCGCCGAGAACACCCGCCATGGCCCGCAAGAAAGCCGCTGTTGATTTTGAGCAGTCCCTGACAGAGCTGCAAAGCTTGGTCGAACGCCTAGAAAACGGCGAAATGTCGCTCGAAGACTCACTGACTGCCTTCGAGCAAGGTATCCGCCTGACCCGTGATTGCCAGGCCGCGCTGGCGCAAGCCGAGCAAAAGGTTAGCCTGTTGCTGGAGCGCAATGGCGAGCTGGAGGAAGCGCCTTTCGACGCGGATAAACAAGCATGATCGAAGCCTACCAGGCGCAGTGCCAGCAGCGTGTGGATGCAGCCCTTGAGCGCCTGTTTGTCGCGCCGCAGCCAGAATTGCAACGCCTTTACCAAGCCATGCGCTACAGCGTCACCAATGGCGGCAAGCGCGTACGCCCGTTACTGGCCTATGCCGCCTGCGAAGCCCTCGGCGGCAATGTCGAGCATGCCGATGGCGCCGCCTGTGCGGTCGAGTTGATCCACGCTTACTCATTGGTCCATGACGATTTACCGGCCATGGATGACGATGACCTGCGCCGCGGTAAGCCGACCACCCACAAAGCCTTCGATGAAGCCGCCGCCATTCTGGCTGGCGATGGCCTGCAAACCCTGGCCTTTGAAGTGCTCAGCAACGCCGAGTTGAATCCGCATAATGCCGAGCAGCGTCTGGCGATGATCGCGACCCTCGCCCGCGCCTCTGGCCCAGCGGGCATGGTGGGCGGGCAGGCAATAGACCTCGGCTCGGTTGGCCAGGCACTTGGCCAGGCAGCCCTGGAAAATATGCACCGGCACAAGACCGGCGCCCTGATCGAGGCCAGCGTCACCCTTGGCGCATTGGCCAGCGGCAATGCCGCCCCAACGGCACTGGCCGCCTTGCAGCGTTATGCCCAGGCAATCGGCCTGGCCTTTCAGGTGCAGGACGACATTCTCGATATCGAGAGCGATACCCACACCCTGGGTAAGACCCAAGGCAAAGACCAGGCCAACGACAAGCCAACCTACCCGGCGATACTGGGTTTGCAGAACGCCAAAGGCTATGCGCTGGAATTACGCGACCAAGCCCTTGCCGCACTGGAAAACCTTGGCTCAGCGGCTGAGCCGCTGCGCATGCTGGCTCGCTATATTGTCGAGCGCCGCCACTAAGGAACGGCGACCTGAGCAACTGGGTTGCCGCCTGACTCGCGCAAAATCACTCAAACAAATACCTTGTCGATCAGCAAGCAAGGCTTTGTTTACCCACGCGGCATAGTGCATAAGATGGTCACCAGAATAAGAATTCCGGAGCCGTTGCCATGCCCTTTTCAGCCTTGCTGATCGCCAACCGCGGTGAAATCGCCATCCGCATTGCCCGCGCTGCTGCGGATATGAATCTGCGCAGCGTTGCGGTCTACGCGCAGGACGACTCGACTTCCCTGCATGTACGCAATGCCGACAGCGCAGTCGCCCTTGAGGGCCGTGGGGTTGCCGCATACTTGGACATTGGCCAACTGATCCGTATTGCTGTCGAAAACGGCTGCGACGCCATCCACCCCGGCTACGGATTTCTGGCAGAAAACCCGGAATTTGCCCGCCAATGTGCAGCCGCAGGCATTTGCTTTATAGGCCCCGGCGCTGAAACCCTGCAACTCTTTGGCGACAAGGCACAGGCACGAGCGCTGGCCGAGCGTTGCGAGGTCGAGCTGGTGCCGGGCATCAACCAGGCAATCACCCTGCAACAAGCGCAGGATTTTATGCACAGCCTTGGTGAAGCCTCGGCGGTCATGCTCAAGGCGCTGGCCGGTGGTGGTGGACGCGGCATGCGCGCGGTGTTCAAGCCCGCCGATTTGCCTGAAGCATTCAAGCGTTGCCAGAGCGAAGCCCAAAATGCCTTTGGCAACGACGCGCTGTACATCGAACAGTTGGTTAGCAACGCCCGGCATATCGAAATCCAGTTGCTTGGCGATGGCAGCGGTGCAGTCAGCCATTTGTGGGAACGTGACTGCAGCCTGCAGCGTCGCCAGCAAAAAATCATCGAGATAGCACCCAGCCCGGACCTGTCGCCTGCCACCCGCCAGCGCATGATAGACGCCGCGCTCAAGCTCGCCAGCAGCGTCAATTATCAAGGTATCGGCACTTTCGAGTTTCTGCTCGATAACGACCAACCCGAGCAGTTCTACTTTATGGAGGCTAATCCACGCATCCAGGTTGAGCACAGCATCACCGAGCAAATCACTGGCATTGACTTGGTGCAAAGCCAAATCAAGCTGGCCATGGGGTATTCGCTGGCCGACCTCAACCTGCTGCAACCACCGCCGATCAATGGCTGCGCCGTACAGCTGCGAATCAACCTGGAAACCATCGACAACGACGGCAAAACCCAACCAGCCACCGGAACCTTAAGCGTCTATCAACCGCCCAGCGGCCCCGGATTGAGGGTTGATGGCTACGGTTACCCGGGCTACATCGTCAGCCCGAGCTACGACTCCTTGCTTGCCAAGCTGATTGTGCATGCCCCCGATTACCCCAGCGCATTGCGCAAAGCCTATCGTGCGCTCTGTGAGTTCAATATCGAAGGTGTGAACAACTCGATCAGCCTGCTGCAAAGCTTGCTACAGCTTCCAGAAGTTGCGCACAGCCAAGTCAACACCCGTTTTGTCGAAAGCCAAATGAGCCGACTGCTCGACACAGCTCACCCACACCTGTATTTCAATCACGGCGCCAGCTCAACAGCCAGCCCGCTCGCCACCCCCATACCCGAAGGCTGCGTAGCCTTTGGCGCACCGAGTAGCGGTGTGGTCGTCAGCCTTGAAGTAAGACAAGGCGATAGCGTCGCAAAGGGCCAGACCATTGCCGTGCTCGAAGCCATGAAGATGGAACTTGAAGTCAGGGCCGAGCAAAGCGGCATTGTCCGCAGTCTCGCGGTAGAGGCCGGTAGCATCGTCAATCAAGGGGCGGCATTGATGTTTATCGAGCCCGCCCAGGTCACCGAGCAACAGGTGTTCAATGAGCAAAGTGCCGATCTTGAGCATATACGTGCGGATCTCGCCGAGGTCCTTGAGCGTCACGCCCTCACCCGCGATGAAAGACGCCCGCAGGCTGTGGCCAAACGCCGTAAAACCAAGCAACGCACCACGCGGGAAAACCTTGCCGATCTGCTGGATGAAGGCAGCTTTAATGAATACGGCGCCCTGGCCATCGCAGCACAGCGTCGGCGACGCTCACTCGACGAGCTGATCGAGCAAAGCCCGGCCGATGGGCTGGTTGCTGGCACCGGCACCGTCAACGCCGAGCTGTTTGGCAACAAAGCCGCGCGCTGCATGGCCATCGCCTACGACTACACGGTATTTGCCGGCACCCAAGGCGTCATGAATCACAAAAAGACCGACCGCATGCTGCAACTGGCAGAGCAATGGCGCATGCCCCTGGTGTTATTTGCCGAAGGCGGTGGCGGCCGGCCCGGCGATACAGACTTCGTGGGTGTCGCCGGACTGGACTGCCACACCTTTGTCGGCATGGCCAAGCTGTCGGGTTTGGTGCCGCTGGTCGGCGTGGTGTCTGGACGCTGTTTTGCGGGCAACGCTGCACTACTCGGCTGCTGCGATGTGATTATCGCCACGCACAACGCCAGCATCGGCATGGCAGGCCCGGCAATGATCGAAGGTGGCGGGCTGGGCAGTTTTAGCGCTGAACAAGTCGGCCCGTCCAGCGTACAAAGCCCGAACGGCGTAATTGATCTGCTGGTCGAGGATGAAGCCGAGGCCGTGCGCGTCGCCAAGCAATACCTGGGTTACTTTCAAGGCGCGCTGACTGGCTGGCAATGCGCGGATCAACGCCTGCTGCGCCATTTGATTCCTGAAAACCGCTTGCGCGTGTATGACATCCGTCAAGTAATCGAAACCCTGGCGGATCAAGATTCGGTTCTGGAACTGCGCCGCGAATTTGCGCCGGGCCTGATCACCGCATTTATTCGTATCGAGGGCCAGCCATTTGGCTTGCTCGCCAATAACCCAGCCCATCTGGGCGGCGCCATTGACGCAGTCAGTGGCGACAAAGCCGCACGCTTTATGCGGCTGTGCAATGCATTTGCTATTCCACTGGTATCACTGTGTGACACACCCGGATTCATGGTCGGCCCGCACGCCGAGCAACAAGCCACAGTGCGCCATGTCTCGCGCATCTTTGTGGCTGCAGCAAGTCTTAGCGTGCCCTTCTTCACCATTGTTCTGCGCAAGGGTTACGGTCTGGGCGCACAAGCGATGGCTGCGGGCAGTTTCCATTCGCCGCTGTTCACCGCCGCCTGGCCCAGCGCTGAATTCGGCGCCATGGGCCTTGAAGGGGCGGTTCGCTTGGGTTTTGCCAAGGAGCTGGCAGCCGCCGAGTCCGATCAAGCGCGCCAGCAACTGTTCGACAAGCTGGTCGCCAAGGCCTATGCCAATGGCAAGGCAATCAATATGGCCAGCTTCCTTGAAATCGACGCAGTGATTGACCCTGAACAGACCCGCGGATGGTTAACCCGAGGGCTAAACGCAACACCCGCCACAGCAACTGAAAAAGCTCACAAGCGCGGCTATATCGATACATGGTGAGACCATGCCGGGGCTGATCAGCAAAGAAAATGCCTGTATACGCAGGGTAAACAAGGCGTAATCGGCGACTTCTTGTTTGGGTCGGCCCAAGGCTTCGGGTAAACTGGCGCATCTTTATATTTATAACGATTCGCCTGATGCCAACGACTTTCCACGAGATTCCCCGCGAACGACCGCTGACGCCCTTGCTTGACCGTGCGAACACGCCGACCGAGCTGCGCCGTTTGGGCGAAGCTGAGCTGGAAACCCTGGCCGACGAATTGCGCCAATACCTGCTGTACACCGTTGGCCAGACCGGCGGTCACTTCGGCGCGGGCCTGGGTGTCGTCGAACTGACAATTGCCCTGCATTATGTGTTCGATACCCCGGACGACCGCTTGGTCTGGGATGTTGGCCATCAAGCCTACCCACACAAGATTCTGACCGGCCGGCGTGAACGCATGGCCACCCTGCGCCAAAAAGACGGCATTGCCGCATTCCCTCGGCGCAGTGAAAGCGAGTACGACACCTTTGGCGTTGGTCACTCAAGCACCTCCATCAGCGCTGCGCTGGGCATGGCGGTAGCCGCGAAGTTGCAGAACAGCAACCGTAAAAGCGTTGCGGTGATCGGCGATGGCGCACTGACCGCAGGCATGGCTTTCGAGGCGCTGAACCACGCCTCCGATCTTCAAGCCAACATGCTGGTGGTGCTCAACGACAACGACATGTCGATCTCGCGCAATGTGGGCGGGTTGTCGAACTACCTGGCGAAAATTCTTTCCAGCCGCACCTATGCAAGCATGCGCGAAGGCAGCAAAAAGGTCCTTTCGCGCCTGCCTGGCGCCTGGGAAATTGCCCGCAAGACCGAAGAGCACGCCAAAGGCATGCTGGTTCCGGGCACGCTGTTTGAAGAGCTGGGCTGGAACTACATCGGCCCGATTGATGGCCATGACCTGCCGACAATGCTGGCTACTCTGCGCAACATGCGCGACCTTGAAGGCCCGCAGTTCCTGCATGTGATCACCAAAAAGGGCAAAGGCTTCGCCCCGGCGGAGGCCGATCCGATCGGCTACCACGCCATTACCAAGCTTGAACCGGTCAATCAGCCCGCCACGCCAGCCGCAGCCAAGAAAGCATCCGGGCCCAAATACTCCAGCGTATTCGGCCAGTGGTTGTGCGACATGGCCGCGCAGGACCCGCGTCTGCTCGGCATCACGCCAGCAATGAAAGAAGGCTCTGACCTGGTCGCCTTTAGCGAGCAATATCCTGATCGCTACTTCGATACGGCGATCGCCGAGCAGCACGCAGTCACACTAGCCGCAGGCATGGCTTGCGAAGGCAGCAAACCGGTCGTAGCGATTTACTCGACCTTCTTGCAGCGCGCCTACGACCAACTGATCCACGACGTGGCCGTGCAGCACCTCGACGTATTGTTTGCCATCGACCGCGCGGGTTTGGTCGGTGAAGACGGCCCAACCCATGCGGGCAGCTTCGACATCACCTACCTGCGCTGCATTCCCGGCATGCTGGTGATGACCCCAAGTGATGAAAACGAATTGCGCCGCATGTTGACCACCGGGCACCTGTATGACGGCCCGGCAGCTGTGCGCTACCCGCGTGGCACTGGCCCCAATGCGCCAATTGAGGCGGGTCTTGAGCCGTTTGAAATCGGTAAGGGCGTCATCCGCCGCCAAGGCAGCGGCACCGCCATGCTGGTGTTCGGTGTACAGCTGAATGAAGCGCTCAAGGCCGCCGAAACGCTAGACGCGACCGTGGTCGACATGCGTTTCGTCAAACCCATCGATGAAGCATTGATCCGCCAGCTAGCCGCTGACCATGAGCTGCTGGTGACCATCGAAGAAAACAGCATCATGGGCGGCGCTGGCAGCGCTGTCAGTGAGTTCATGGCGCAGGAAAATCTGCTCAAGCCAGTGCTGCACCTTGGCTTGCCCGACCTTTACGTCGAGCACGCCAAACCGTCACAAATGCTTGCCGAATGCGGCCTCGATGCCAGCGGCATTGAAGGTGCGATTCGCAAGCGCTTGGCTGTTATCAACAAATAAGTAACCCGCTACCGCAAACTCGGTAGCAGCTGTAATCGTGATTGACCGAGGTCGCTGCCAGCCGCAAGGCTCAGCGTGAAAAGGGAAGCAGGTGCGTCTATGACAATGCCTGCGCTGCCCCCGCAACGGTAACCGACAGTGCTGCGCTCAGGCGCAACACAGTGTTTTTCGACAACCACTGGGTCCGCCCGGGAAGGTGAAAAGCGCAGTCGGCAGCCCGGAGACCTGCCTCGTTGCAATTTTTGACTGGTGTTGCGGAGGGCATCACCGTCAAGTGCAGGCCTCTGTTTGCCCGTACTTGCCCCTGCCCTCCTCAAAAGCATTGTACTTTTGAGGTTGTTAAATGAAGTTTTCCCGTGTCTCCCTGGCGCTCGCCCTGGCTCCATGCCTGGCCACCGCTGCCGAATCTGCCGAGCCTTATCATGCGACTCCGCTGGTCATCACATCTGGCCGCCAGGCCGAGCCGATCAGCAAGGCCACAGCTGCAATTACTGTATTTGAACGCCAAGACATAGAACGCCTGCAGGCCGGTGACGTTCTGGATTTACTCGCCCGCACCCCAGGCGTCAGCGTCCAACGCAGCGGTGGCAGCGGCTCACTGAGCGGGATATTTATTCGCGGCACCTCGACGGCGCAAAGCCTGGTTCTGGTTAACGGCCAACGCATCGCTGGCAGCTCCAGCGGCACCGCCAGCCTTGAACAACTCAACCTTGATCAAATCGAACGTATTGAAGTGGTCCGCGGCAGTCGCTCTGCGCTCTATGGCTCAGATGCAATTGGTGGCGTTATCCAGATTTTCACCCGCACAGGTGAACAAGGCTTGCACCCACGCCTGAAAGTCGGCTTCGGCACCCACGGTACCTGGCAGCGCAGCCTTGGCGTGTCTGGAGGTGATGAGCAAACCCGTTTCGACCTGGGAGCATCACTCGATGAAACTGATGGATTTGAGCGCACTAACCTGATTGGCAGTGAAGACAGCGCCTTTCGCAATAAAGGCCTTAACCTGAGCCTGTCGCATAATTTCAGCGACAGCCTTGAAGCCGGGATCAACCTGCTGCGCCAGACCGGACAAAGCGAATACGATTACAGTTTGTCGCCCGCCCAAGCCGCCGATACAGACTTTGAAGAGTCAACCGGTAGCGCTTACCTGCAATCGAAACTGAACGAAAACTGGACTTCGCGCCTGGAACTGGGGCACACCGAGAACCGGCAAAAATCCCATGACCCATACGGTGGTTCGGAATTTAACACCTACCGCGACCAGGCCAGCTGGCTCAATACAGTCACCTTTGCCGAGCGCCAGCAATTATTGCTCGGCCTGGACTGGTATGAGGATCGCCTCAATAGCTCGACGCCCTTCAACGAAGACTCGCGTTGGAACAAAGCCGCATTCATCCAGCACCGCTACGACAATGACCAATTCGGCACAGAGTTGGGCCTACGCCATGACGACAACCAGGCTTTTGGCAGCGAGAACAGTTGGAACGCTGCCTTCACCTGGCACCTGAACAGCGATAACGACTTGATCGCCTCCTACAGCGAGTCGTTCCGAGCCCCCACTTTTAATGACCTGTACTACCCGGACGACTGCTTTCCCGGCTTCGGTTGCACGGTCTACAGCAACCCCGATCTAAAGCCCGAGACAGCTCGTAGCTATGAACTGCAGTGGCGTTCACGCTTGTCGCCGAGCAGTTCACTTGAAGTCTCGGCATACCGCACCCGCATTGAAGACGCCATAGTCACCAACAATGCGCTGGACGGTAACCAAGCAAACAGCGTTGATGCCTTCCGCCCCGAAAACATCGACCAGGCGACCATCCACGGCCTGGAAGTCGCGCTCAAACAACAGCTGTTCGGCTGGCAGGCCAGTCTCGGCTACAGCCTGGTCGATGCGCGCAACAGCAGTGGCAGCGGCAATGACGGCAAGCGTCTGAGCCGTCGTCCGGAAAACACCTTCACCGCCGATATAGATCGCAGCTTCGGTCAGTTCAATGTCGGCGCGAGTTGGCTGGTGGCCAGTCATAGCTATAACGATCTGGCGAACGACCAGGAGATACCGGGCTATGGTGTGCTGGGCCTGCGCGCAGGCTGGAAAGCGCCCAACGACCTGCGCTTTGACCTGAAGCTGGACAACCTGCTCGACCACGATTATTACCAGGCCAACGGCACTGCCTTCGACAGCACTACCTTCGCCCAGGTGCCCTTCCATTACGAGGAAGCCGGGCGTACTGCACTGGTTTCGATGACCTGGACGCCGCAGCTGTAACCGCGCGTCCCGGCCACTAAAAAGGACCGCATCAGGCGGTCCTTTTTAGTGGTGTTCGGCACCTTTACTCAGTGGCCAATCTCAACGCTTCCGTAAGTCTTGCGAGAGTAGCCATAAAGCACGGCGCCCAAAACAGCCCAGACGCCGACCAACAACCACTCAACCGGCAGCAATGCCGAAGGTGAGACAGGCGTATATAGCAGCACCAGGCCAAGCGATAGCACCAGCGCCACATAGCCCACCCAAGGGCCGCGCCCGGCACGGAATGGACGCTCCATATCAGGTTCGTTTTTGCGCAGCACAATGAACGAAAGCGCCACCATCGCATAGGCAACCACAATGCCCAGGCCACCGGCATCCACCAGCCAGACCAGCGCCTGACGGCCGAACAAGGGCGCGATGATCGACAGCGCACCAATCAGTAGAATCGCATTGACCGGTGTTTTGTAGGTGGGATGCAGCTTGGCCAGGAACGCTGGCAGCATCTTGGCTTCGGCCATCGCATAGACCGCTCGCGAGCCGCCGATTAGAAACGCATTCCAACTGGTCAAGATACCGCCCAGGCCGGCAAGGACCAATAGTTTGCCCGCCCAGCTATCGCCCATCACTGCGGTCGCTGCATCTGCGGTCGCCAGTTTCGAGCCCGCCAGCGCCTGGGCATCCAATGCCCGACCTGTGGCGTACATGATCAAGATGTACCAAGCGACAGCCATCAACACGGAAACGATCAGGATAATGCCGATCTTGCGAAATGGCAGATCGATCTCTTCAGCGGCTTGCGGAATCACGTCAAAGCCGACGAACAAAAACGGCGTCATGATGATGACTGAAAACACACCACCCATTCCGCCGATAAACAGTGGTTCGGTGTTAGCGCTTGAACCATTAAACAGTGAACCGGTAATCAGCATGATGCCAACCGCGATAATCAGTACCGTGATCACCGCCTGAAACAGCGCGCTGGATTTCACACCACGAATATTCAGCCATGTCATGCCGACTGCTCCGGCAATGCCAACCAAAGCCCAAGTGAAGTAAACCTCCCACCCGGCGACCGAATACATCAACCCGACCTTGTATCCGGGAATCAGCTCCTCAAGCACGGTAGGCAAGGCAACCGCCTCAAAGGCCACCACAGAAACATAACCAAGAATGATCGCCCAGGTGCAGAAAAACGAGGCCCCGGCGCCTAATGCACGGTGAGCGTAGACGTGCTCCCCGCCGTTTTGCGGCATGGCTGCAGCCAGCTCGGCATAGGCCAGGCCGATCATGATCACCGCGGTACCGCCAATTGCAAAAGCCAGCATAGTGCCGCCGGTGCCGGCGTTACTGATCATGGTCCCGGCAAGTACAACCCAGCCCCAGCCAACCATTGCGCCGAAAGCCAGCGCGATTACATCCGTTGAGCCCAATACCCGGGCAAACTTTGTGTTATTGGACATGGTTCCTCCTTGAGTCCCAAACCTCTAGGCCTGCTCTGGACAGCAGTTGCTGAAGGCTTCATTTGAAAATATGAACCCCTGAACTGCGCATCGGTTCAATGGCCTGATGCCTGCCATAGGATCTTTCACACGACCGACCATAAACTTACAGGCGCAAGAAAACCACCATGCTTGGTCGACCGCACGGGTGAAAGGGCTCCTGTGGAAGGGGCAGTCTGTTGGAGTTATTGCGCCTTTGCCAGCACTTGGCAGAGTTGCGCGGTGGCATGCAGCATTTGGAAGCTGGGGCGCTCCAGGCCTTTATCCGGCACCTGCCAAAGCTGCTTGCGCTTGACTGCGGTGATATCCGGCCAGCGCTGCCAAGGTTCAAGCTGCGCACCGCTACCCGCAAGGATCACCTCTGGATTACGCTGCAAAACTGCCTCGACACTGACCTGCGGCGCAGGCAAACGAATATCGGCAAAGACATTCTCAGCACCGCACACACGCAATGCGTCACTGATAATTTGCTGACCGCCCAAGGTGTAGAGCGGCTTATCCCAAACCTGATAAAACACCGACAATGGCTGTTGTCGATGATAACGGTTGCGCAAATCAGCCAGCCCCTGACGAAACTGCTGCTGCAACTGCCGACCTTGCTTGGCCCGACCGATGCGCTGGCCGATTTCAGCAAACTGATTGGCGAGGCTGTCCAGCGTATGCGGCTCAGCCACCAGCATCGGAATACCAAAGGCTTGCAACTGCTGACGCTGCGCCTGACTGACACTGCCTGGCCATAACAGAATCAAATCAGGCTGCAAGGCCAACAGGGTTTCCAGCTCTAACTGGCCGTAGCGGCCAACTGATGGCAATTGCGCCACGGCCGCAGGTCGCGGCCCGCCATCGAGTACGCCAACCAGCTGCTGCTTGGCACCCAAGTCGATGACGATTTCAGTTAGCGATGGAGCAAGGCTGACGATTCGCTGCGCGGCCATGGCTGGGCCGGATAAACCGATCACCAGCAACAGGCCCAACCACAGACGAAACATCAACCGAGCTGACGGGGAATGCGGTAAAGGTAAAGAATGACCATGCTCGACAGCGTCAGCAGGGTCAGTGGAATCGCTTCAAGGCTGGTAAATACAGCAACCGCAGCGATCCAGGCCGGCAAGCTGGCGCCGAGAAAGGCTTTGCGCCGTGTCTTGGCCAGTGCCTGCCAGGCCGCAGGCTCGGCATCGCTGTCACGGGCCTTGCCCGTGGCGATCACCGCATGCTTGTAGGCGTTGAACAGCGGCAAACTGACAAACATCGACAGCATACCGGCGATAAAGAATGGCATCGCCAATACACCGGGCTGACGGCTGGACTCGAACAGGATATTGAAGACGATGACCGGCAACAGAACCAGCGCCAACTGCCACCACCACAGAATAGAAAGATGGCGACGTACCTGAGCCCGATTCACACTTTTTCCTCAACCTCGGCCTGATGCATGCTGCCGAGCATGTGGCCAAGCTTGCCAGCCTTGGTCGCCAGGTACTTTTTGTTGTGCGGATTATGATCAATCTGCAAAGGCACACGGGTAGCTACATTGATGCCCATATCGCCCAACGCTTTGACTTTGCGCGGGTTATTGGTCATCAGTTTCAGCTCGGTAATGCCCAAATGATCGAGCATTGGCTTGCAGATCGCATAGTCACGCTGATCGGCTCCGAAGCCCAGACGCTCGTTGGCTTCAACAGTATCCGCGCCGCCATCTTGCAATTCATAGGCACGAATTTTATTCAGCAGACCAATACCACGGCCTTCTTGGCGCAGGTAAAGCAACACGCCGCGCCCTTCTGCAGCAATGGCGCTCAATGCAGCTTCGAGCTGAAAACCACAATCGCAGCGCAGGCTGAACAGCGCATCGCCGGTCAGGCACTCGGAATGCAAACGCCCCAGCACGGGCGCGCCATTGGCAACATCGCCAAATGTCAGCGCAACGTGCTCCTTGCCTGTGGTTTCTTCAAGAAAGCCATGCATGGTAAAGACGCCAAAAGGCGTAGGTAATTGGGAGGCAGCAACGAACACGACTGGCACCCTGTGCTCCTAGAGTCAGTAAGGGATATAGGCGTGCATTGTAACAGCAGCCAATCGCCACGGGTCAGCCTGAATTACTGATGATAAGTATCAAGGGAAATAACTCGACTCGCGCCAACAGTCGCTCAGGGCATGTAGACCTGGATCAATGCTTGGACTCCAGCACCAGCACATCCTGATCGACCTTCCAGCCCACGCGCCCGAGGAAACTCATGCCCAGCAAGGCCTCGCCACCAGTGCCAACATCCATCACCGTGCCCTCGACACCCCGCACCTCGATGGTACCGACCTTGACGCTGTTCAGATTGATCCGCCAGCCGCGGGCCACGCCATTTGCGGTACTGACCCGTATTTCCCGACCTGTCGCCCGGTAGTCTATCCCCAACTGATCAGCTTGCGCGCCAGTCAAGGCAACCGAAGTGGCGCCGGTATCCACCAGAAACTGAATGGGGTGACCGTTAACCGAACCGGCGACCCAGTAATGCCCGCTCTCGCCCTTGGCAATGCTCAAGGAGCGCTTCTGCGGCGCCGCCATGCCTTGGCTGTAGTCTCGGGTGAGGCTGTAGTTGCGCTCGACCCCATCGACTCGCAGCACCGCACCACGCGCATCAGCACTGATCACCTGGACCCCGCTGGGCCCGGTCTGACCGACTTTTACCAGCTTGCGCTGGCCATCGATATTCAGCACCGCTGCGCCCGGAAACAGCCCGACAACCTGAATTTGCGGCGCAGCCCATGCTGAGCCCGCGAGGGTTAACAGCACGCTTAAGCAGAGTCTTTTCATGTGCGGTTTCCAACATTCCCTGTTATCAGTCAAATGGGTAAGGCTGTTTCCAACGCTGGAAAATGGGTTTCAAGGTGCCCCGCTCAACCAAGGCCTGCATGCGCTGATCAAACAAGTCAGCCAGTTGATGACCGCGCGGGTTATCGGCAAAGCCTAAATAAATCGGCAAGCGGGTTAATACCGTCACCCGGTAATGTGCCGGATCGACGGCGGTCATCAGCAATTGTTCAACCTCGGTGCGCGCATCAATGTAGTAATCGGCACGACCAAAATTTAGCATTTCAAGAATGCCGTTACGGCGCTGCACTTCGCGAAAACGGGTCAAACCTGGCAAATACTGCTGGTAGGCATAACCACGCACCCAGACCAGTCGATACTGGTTGAGGGTTTGCAGATTGGGGACCGGGCTATCAAGCGTACTCAGGGCGGTGATCTGGTCAGCATCATAATTCCAATGCGGATAAAACACGCCCTGCTGTACCTCATTGAGATAGGAGCCTACCCAGGCATCCGCCTCACCACGCTGAACCAGGCCGATCGAACGCGTGTACGGCACGGTCTGGATGTTCAGTTTGACGCCAACAGGCTCATATACCGCCCGCAGAATATCCCAGGCCAAACCGCTGCCGTCGGCCTCGCTGTACTGTTCCCAGACATCGCTGACCAGATTAATATCTTTTGGCGCTGACGACTCTGCACTGGCCCCGGAGCCAAAGATACATACCAGCAATATCGCTAAATACCGCGCGACCATAGGCCTTTCAAATCCATTCATGAGCAGCGCAACTGCGCTCAATAAGCGCGCCAACTCAGAAACCAAAGCTGGACGCCAACCCACTCGCCCAACCCCAAACCACCAACTGCATTGCAAGCCAGGCGAACACCCCGGCCAGCACATCGTCCAGCATAATCCCAACACCGCCATGCACATGCCGATCAAGCCAGCTGATCGGCCAGGGCTTGAGGATGTCAAACAGGCGAAACATTAGAAAGCCTAGCAGCAACCAGCCCCATCCTTCAGGAACCAGCCAAAGCGTGATCCACATGCCGACCATTTCATCCCAGACGATGCCTTCATGATCATGCACACGCAAGTCGGTCGCAACCTTGCCACACAACCAGAAGCCAAACAGCATGCTGATGCCGAGCATCAACCAATAGCCCTAGTCTGGAAGCATTTGCCAAAGCGGAATGAAAGGCACGGCAACCATCGAGCCCCAAGTGCCCGGGGCTTTGGGTAGCGTTCCTGAACCGAAACCAAAAGCTATGAAATGCCAGGGATTACTCCACACTGAATGCGGGACTTTTTCCGACTCAGCCACCACTGCTCCCAAAATGCTGATAGCCGCCCTTGGCCTGGATAATTTTTTGCCCCTGCGCATCAATCAACTCAACGCCCTGCCCCGCCAGAACCTTGCCGATGACATGGATCGGCCAGCCTTGCGCCTGCAGTGGTGCTAGCCTGGCCTCGGGCAAGGTGAATGCCAGCACATAATCATCGCCACCACTGAGCGCACAGTTGCGCGCCGTCTCGGCATCGGCAAAGTCTTGCAGGGATGTTGATAGCGGTATTTTCGCCAACTCGATCTGTAGACAGGCCTGGGATGCAGCAGCGATGTGGCCGCAATCGGCAAGCAACCCATCAGAAATATCCAGCGCGGCGCTGGCATTACCACGCAATGCCTGTCCCAACGCAAGCTGCGGCTGTGGCGACCAGTAATGCTGCAACAAGGCTTTAGCTGCGCCTGAATCGTCACTTCGCTGACCGAGCACCAGCGGCAAAGCACCCGCGGCATCGCCCAGGCAACCACCGACACAGAGCAAATCGCCCACCTGGGCACCGCTGCGCGTCAGGGCCATGCCGCGTGGCGTACGCCCAAATACCGTCAGCGTCAGGCTCAGCGGGCCACGGGTGGTATCGCCGCCAATCAGGCTTATCGAGCAGGCACGCGCCATTTCATCCAGGCCTTGGGCAAAAGCCTGCAACCAATCGGCATCGGCAGCTTCGAGGGTTAACGCCAGGGTAAAGCCCAGCGGTGTGGCGCCCATTGCCGCCAAGTCGCTGACCGAAACCGCCAGCGCACGCTGGGCTAGCAGGCAAGGATCAGGATTATGCGGAAAGTGCACACCGGCGACCAAGGTATCAGTCGAGACGGCCAGTTGCTCGCCAGCCGGCACATCCAGCAAGGCGCAATCATCGCCGATGCCCAGCGCCACGCCATCACTCGCCTGCGCGCATGCAGCCGAAGCGAAGTAATGACCAATTAGTTCGAACTCACCCATGACCTTTGACGCCCGAATAGATAAGCAAAAGCCGCACTTAGGCAGGCGGCTTTTGTTGGGCCCATCTGAAAGCTGATTGATTAACGCCTGTGAGCGCGAACTTCATCAGCACGCAGGCGCGGCGCCAGCTTGTCGAGTACACCGTTGACGAACTTGTGACCGTCGGTCGCACCGAAGATCTTCGCCAGTTCAATGCCTTCGTTGATCACCACGCGATACGGGATGTCGATACGGTTGCGCAGCTCGTAGGTCGACAGACGCAGGATAGCCAGCTCAACCGGGTCCATCTCATCCATCGGACGATCAAGCAACGGCTCGAATGCGCTGTCAATCTCGGCCTTCTGGCGAGGGACGCCGTGCAGGATTTCGTGGAAATAGGCGCCATCTACTGCAGTGAAATCGTTATCAACGCGAAACTGCGCTTCGATTTCATGGAGCGGCTGACCAGCTACGTGCCATGAATACAATGCCTGCATGGCCAAGGTACGTGCTTGACGACGGGCCAAGGTTTTTGGACTTGGACCTTTCTTGGCCGGGGCCGCCGACTTTGGCGGCTGGCTATTGCTATCGTTCTGGCTCACTTGGCCTCCAACTGCGCCAGCAGGCTGACCATTTCCAGGGCAGACAAAGCAGCTTCTGCACCTTTGTTACCGGCTTTGGTGCCGGAACGCTCGATTGCTTGCTCGATAGAATCCACAGTCAGCACGCCAAATGCAACCGGTACGCCGAATTCCATGGACACTTGAGCCAAGCCCTTGGTGCACTCGCCCGCCACATATTCAAAGTGCGGGGTACCGCCACGAATAACCGCGCCAAGGGCGATGATTGCGTCGAAATCGCCACGTTGAGCGACTTTCTGGGCAACCAATGGAATCTCGAAAGCACCCGGTGCGCGGATGATTGTGATGTCGCTTTCGTTCACGCCATGGCGAACCAGGGCGTCTACAGCACCACTTACCAGGCTTTCAACAACAAAGCTGTTGAAGCGGCCAACCACCAGAGCAAAGCGGCCCTTGGGGGCAATGAAAGTACCTTCGATGGTCTTCAGGGTCATAGCGAGTCTCGTCTATTAAAGAGCAAATTAGATTAAAGCCCCGGCGGCGACTTCTGCGCGTATCCGGGTGCAAAACATATCTATACAAAATTGTAAAAATCGCGCGTGAAAGCCTGACTTTCACGCGACCTTTTTATTCAGAGGGCAGATATTCTACTACCTCTAGATCAAATCCGGATATCGCATTGAACTTCATCGGCGAACTCATCAGGCGCATTTTGCGCACACCGAGGTCACGAAGTATCTGCGAACCGGCACCGACCGTGCTGTAAGTCGCCGGACTAGCGGCTTTGCCATCACCACCGAGCTGACGCTCAAGGTGCGCCAGCAGGTCCGGACCGGTCAGCGGATTGCCCAACAACAGCACCACACCACTGCCTGCCTTGGCCACTTCACTCATTGCCGCACGCAGACTCCAGCGACCTTCCTGCTTGACCATAAACAGGTCGCGCAGCGGGTCCATGTTATGCACACGCACCAAGGTTGGCTCCTCGGGGCAGATTTTGCCCAGGGTCAGCGCCATGTGCACGTCGCCTTCAACCGAGTCACGGTAGGTCACCAGATTGAAGCTGCCAAGTTCGCTGTCGAGCAATTGTTCGCTGACACGCTCGACCGTGCGCTCGTGAATCAAACGGTAGTGGATCAGGTCGGCAATGGTGCCGATCTTGATCCCGTGTTGCGCGGCGAACTCTTCAAGCTCGGGACGACGCGACATGGTGCCGTCATCGTTCATGATCTCGCAGATAACGCCGCTCGGCTCAAAGCCGCCCATGCGCGCCAGGTCGCATGCAGCTTCAGTATGGCCGGCACGAGCCAGTACGCCGCCGGGCTGAGCCATCAACGGGAAAATATGGCCTGGGCTGACAATATCGTCGGCCTTGGCGCTTTTCGATGCAGCCGCTTGCACCGTGCGCGCGCGGTCTGCCGCAGAAATACCGGTAGTAACACCTTCTGCTGCCTCGATCGACACCGTGAACTTGGTGCCAAAGCCAGAACCATTGCGCGGTGCCATCAATGGCAGTTTGAGCAGTTCGCAGCGCTCACGGGTCATCGGCATGCAAATCAGACCACGGGCAAAACGCGCCATGAAGTTGATGTGCTCGGCGGTGACGCATTCCGAGGCGATGATCAAGTCACCTTCGTTCTCGCGATCTTCGTCATCCATGAGGATGACCATTTTGCCCTGGCGGATGTCTTCAACCAGCTCTTCGATACTATTGAGTGCCATGGTGATTTCCTTAACCTTTCAAATAGCCGTGTTCAGCTAAAAAACCTTCAGTAAGACCTGAAGCCTTCGGCTCCGCGGCTTTATCACCCAGCAGCAAGCGCTCCAGATAACGTGCCAGCAAATCGACCTCAAGGTTGACCTTACGCCCCGGGCGGTAGTCGACCATGATGGTCTCGGCCAAGGTGTGCGGAACGATTGTCAACTCGAACTCGGCGCCATTGACTGCGTTCACTGTAAGGCTGGTGCCATCAACGGTGATCGAGCCCTTGTGAGCAATGTATTTGGCCAACTCGTTGGGCGCACGCACGGTGAACTGCACGGCGCGAGCATTTTCTTCGCGGCCGACAATCTCACCAACGCCATCAACGTGACCACTTACCAAGTGGCCGCCGAGGCGACTGGTCGGGGTCAGGGCTTTTTCAAGATTGACCCGGCTGCCCGGCTTGAGGTCGACAAAACCGGTGCGCGCCAGGGTTTCACGGCTGACATCGGCCCAAAAACCATCGCCAGGCAACTCGACCGCAGTCAGGCACACACCGTTGACGGCGATGCTGTCGCCCAATTTGACGTCGGATAGATCAAGCTTGCCGGTTTCAACGTAGACCCGCACATCACCGCCCTTGGGCGTCAATGCACGAATATTGCCAATAGACTCGATTATGCCAGTGAACATGGCGCCTCCCCGTCTGCGAGCACGCCGCGACACTGATCAATGATGCGATCAGTCTGGGCTGGGTAAATAGAATGTGGCATTTGCGAACTCCTGTTTATAAAAAACAGGGCGTTTCGATCGATAGGGCGCTTGCCAGTGCTTAGCCAGCCAAACCGTTCAGCGCACCCGCCTTATCAACCTGACCGCAGGAACGCTGCACAACGCGTTGCGAATCAATCGACAAAGCCTGGGCAACTGGCTACAGCCTGCTGTCTAGGCATCCTTCAAACAAACCCGCTCTCTCTTTATCCGGACTTTAGGGCTGTGCCGAATACCGCATATACGGTGTCTGCAAAAGCCTGTAACCGTCGGCTCCGGAATCACACCGGATCTGCTGACCTTGGCGCCCATTGATCAAACAAAGGCTCCAAGCGCTCGCGGGCTAGACGTGTTGCGCGTCATTACCGCCGGTGGGGAATTACACCCCGCCCTGAGAACGTTGCGAGGACCTCGGTTCTCGCGAGTGGCTTTTTACCATATTTGCGCCCCATACGCACCGCAAACCTGCGCCAATATTGGCTCAGGCTTGCCCTGAATAGACGGCGATACGTGTTGCTTAGTGCGTGGCAACGGTCTCAGCGGCCACGACGACGGGCACCGCGATAATCCGCCAGTCGTCGCCAACGGCGCGAATATCTGTGATTTTAAGCTGCGGCGCCTCGGCCATTCTCCCCAGCGGCAAGTCGAGCAAGGGCCGGGCACTGGAACCGAGGAACTTGGCGGCGACGAATATCTGGTACTCATCAACCAACCCCTGTCGGGCAAATGCGCCCGCCAGTCGTGGACCGGCCTCGACCAGGACTTCATTGGCGCCACGCGCGGCCAACTCAACCAGCAACTTGCGCAAATCAACATGCCCATTACTGCCCGGCACGGCCAGTAATTCGTGGCCCTCGCTCAAGTAGCGGTCTCGGGCCGTGGCAGCGGCACAGGTCGCGACCATTGCCGCACCGGCCTGGAAGAATGCAGCGTCGAGCGGCACGCGCAAGCGCCCATCAACCAATACGCGCAAGGGTGGACGGGCATCGGCCAAGGCAGACAGCTCTGCATTGAGGCCAAGCTCTTCGTTGCGCACGGTCAAGCGCGCATCATCAGCCAGCACCGTATCGGCGCCGCTGAGCACCACACTTGAGCGGGCACGCAACCGTTGCACCGCCGAGCGCGCCGCAGGTCCGGTAATCCATTGGCTTTCACCGCTGGCCATGGCCGTGCGCCCATCCAGACTCATCGCCAACTTGACCCGTACAAAAGGTAAACCCTGCTCCATGCGTTTGATGAAGCCCGCATTCAATTCGTGTGCTTCAGCCTCGAGCACACCGCTTTGCACAGCAATGCCGGCTTGCATCAGCCGTAACAAGCCGCTGCCAGAAACTTGCGGATTGGGGTCCTGCATGGCCGCGACAACCCTGGCCACGCCTGCATCAACCAATGCCTCGGCGCAAGGCGGTGTGCGCCCGTGATGACTGCACGGCTCGAGCGTCACATAAGCGGTCGCCCCTTTGGCCTTGGCGCCTGCCTGGCGCAGGGCATGAACCTCGGCATGGGGTTCACCTGCACGGGCATGCCAGCCTTCCCCCACAATTTTGCCGTCCTGCACAATGACACAGCCCACTCGTGGGTTCGGGTGCGTTGAGTACAATCCTTTACGGGCCAACTCCAAAGCACGGGCCATAAAGGCGTTATCAACTGTCATGCTTAATCCTTTGAGGGTTCTCGAGACAGACGGTCAATTTCCTCGCGAAACTCATTGAGGTCCTGGAAACGCCGATACACCGAAGCAAAGCGGATGTAAGCCACTTCATCAAGCTTTTGCAATTCGGTCATGACTAGCTCGCCGAGCACCAGCGACTTCACCTCACGCTCACCGGTGGCACGCAGGCGATGCTTGATATGAGCGATCGCCGCCTCCACTCGCTCGATGCTCACTGGACGCTTCTCCAGTGCGCGGAGCATACCGGCACGCAGTTTTTCTTCATCGAAAGGCTGGCGGCTGCCGTCTTGTTTGATCAGCCGAGGCATCACCAGTTCCGCAGTTTCAAAAGTCGTAAAGCGCTCGCCACACGCCAGGCACTCGCGGCGACGACGAACTTGCTCACCTTCGGCCACCAAACGTGAGTCGATCACCTTGGTGTCGTTAGCGGCGCAGAATGGACAGTGCATACTATGGCCTGCCTTGAACGGAAAGGCGCCATGGTAGCGCATCTCAGCGGCAAGACAAGCCGCCAGCTTTGCGGTATACAGGCGGGCAAGAATCCATTGAACGGATACACAACAAAAGGAGCACGCATGTACTTGCGCCACCTCACATTGATCGGCCTATTCGGCCTTCTAAGCGCCTGCGCCAGCGAACCTGCTGCGCCGGTAGCCACCCAGCCCGAGACAAAGGCCGCAGCGACCGCCGCCATCCCAGCACATTTGCGCGAAATCAATGGCAACCTGATCGGCGTACCCGATAACGCAACCGCCGAAATCGCGCTCCTGGTAATCGGCAGCAATGGCCTGCCCACCCAGTTATTGGGCAACATCCAGTTACGCGGCAATGGCTCGACCCTGCCTTTTCGCCTGGTATTCAATCCCGAGGCATTCGACCGTGGCATTCGGGTTGAGCTGCGCGGGCGAGCCAATCTTGAAGGTCGTTTGATTCAACACATGCCTACCCAGTTGATCCGCACCGCGCAAAATCAGACGCTCGGTGATATCCGCATGCAACCCGCGCCATGAGTGCAGCCCGCATGGCGTCGACGCCGCCTGCGCAATTGATCGCAGCACTCAGCCAACTGCTTGGTGATGCGCAGTTGAGCGCACAAACCTTGCCAGGCACGGATATCAGGCTATGGCTGATTGATGCCGAGAAGATGGATCGCCAGTTCAGCCCGGAAGAAACCCAGCGCATACTCGAAGACCCGCCCTATTGGTGCTTTTGCTGGGCCAGCGGCTTGGTTCTGGCGCGCTGGCTGGCACAAAACCCCGAGTGGGCGCGCAATAAACGGGTGCTCGATTTCGGCACCGGTTCGGGAATCGCGGCCATTGCCGCAGCCAAGGCGGGCGCCAGCGAAGTAGTGGCCTGCGATCTCGATCCACTGGCGCTCGCCGCGACCAGAGCCAACGCCGAATTGAATAATGTAAAACTAGGTTACTGCGCAGATTTTTTTGCCGAAAGGGATCGTTTTGACCTGATCATTGTGGCCGACGTGCTTTATGATCGCGCCAACCTGCCGCTGCTCGACGAGTTCCTAAGCCGTGGACAACAAGCACTGGTTGCCGACTCACGGGTACGCAACTTCGAGCACCCGCTCTACCAACGGCTCGGCATCATGCAGGCCTGTACCTGGCCGGACCTGGCTGAGCCAGACGAGTTTCGCCAGGTAAGCCTGTATCACGCAGCGCGCAGCCTAGCGGCGACAACTTGTTAAATTAGCCCGCAACCCTTATTAACCTATTTATCAGCCTTTGATTCTGCGAGACAGACCATGAGCGACACCCCTTATATTTTTGATATCTCCGGCGCCGCACAGTTTGATCAACTGGTCGTTGAGAACTCGTTTCATAAGCCGGTACTGGTTGATTTCTGGGCGGAGTGGTGTGCGCCGTGCAAAGCGCTGATGCCCCTGCTGGCACAGATCACCGAGAGCTATCAGGGTGAGTTGCTGCTAGCCAAGGTCAACTGTGATATCGAGCAGGACATTGTCGCCCGCTTCGGTATTCGCAGCCTGCCAACCGTGGTGCTGTTCAAAGATGGCCAGCCGGTTGACGGCTTTGCCGGCGCCAAGCTCGAGTCGGAAATCCGCGCCATGCTGCAACCCCACGTTGCGGAGCCTGCACCAGCGCAAGAAAACCTGTTCGACAGCGCCAGCAAGCTGTTCGCCGAAGGCCAGATCGACGCGGCTGAGGCGCAACTTAAGCAGCTGCTCAGCGAAGACAACAGCAATGCCCCAGCATTGATTTTATACGCACGCTGCCTGGCTGAACGTGGCGAGCTGGCCGAGGCGCAAACGGTACTTGATGCCGTTTGCGACGACGAACACAAGCAAGCCCTCAATGGCGCCAAAGCCCAGCTGACCTTCTTGCGCCAGGCCGCTGAGCAGCCTGATGCAGCTGAATTGAAAACCCGACTGGGGCAAAACCCCGAGGATGATGAAGCAACTTACCAACTGGCCGTTCAGCAGCTTGCCAGCCAGCAATACGAGTCCGCGCTGGATGCATTGCTTAAATTATTCGTGCGTAACCGCAACTATGCCGACGGCCTGGCACATAAAACCCTTCTGCAAGTGTTTGAGTTGCTCGGTAATGACCACCCGCTGGTCACCCAATACCGTAGAAAACTCTATCAAGCGATTTATTAAGTGTAATTATTTATAAGCAAACGCCTCTAGTTGAGTATGCACTGCTGCAAAACATCGGTTTTGCAGCGCTTACACCTCACCACTGAAGCGTTTAACGTCATGATTAACAAGCACTCAAAAATCGGTTTTTATATTGCGCTGTACGCCACCGTATTTATTATCGTCTGGATTGGCGCATTCAAGTTCCACCCGGATGAAGCCATGGCCATCAGCCACCTGGTTGAGAACTCGCCGTTTCTTTCATGGATGTACAGCGTCGGCAGCGTTAACGGAATCTCTGCCATCATTGGCGTTGGCGAGCTCGTTATTGCCCTGCTTCTGGCACTCTATCCCATCAGCAAGAAAGCCTCGCTACTGGGTGGCTTGCTGGCAACGGGACTGTACCTGACAACACTGACTTTCTTGCTGACAACGCCGGGCACCCTGCACCCGGATACCCTATTCCCCTCCCTGCTCGGCGCGTTCCTGATCAAAGATCTGGTATCCCTTGGCGTTGTGCTGGTGGTGGTCGCCGAGTCCTGGGCATCACTCAAGCATCCTGGGTCAAACCTTCTGGTCTAGTGCCAGCAGGCATTCCAGCCGGTTTATCACGCACCAAGCCAGTGATAAACCGGCGCATCCACTCCACTGTCGACCCGCACCTGCGCACAATGGCGCAGGCGCACCAACAACTGTTTCGCAGCCAACTCCCCGCCTGCCAGCCCCGTAAGTTGCTCCATCAGCAACGGCCCCTCAATACTTCCTGCCTTAGCCAGTAAAGACAGCGTGGTCTGCCACAACGCATCAGTCTTTGGCGCCTCGACCGGCGCGACCTGAGTACTCCCTTGCAGCTCGCTAACCGGCAAGTTTGCGGCCAGATGCGCCCAGTCCTGAGCATCAAGCTCAACCGTTAGATCGACCGGCCAATCACCGATCTTGCCGCGTATGCGTACCATATCGCCTCCAATTCGCTGAGCAGAATGCTCCCACGGCGAGGTGCGCAATGACAACTCGCGCTAGCAATTAAGAATTTAATTCGTTATAACATTACAACTTATTTCACTGTCCGCCTGGAGCCAACAATGCGTCGCGTACTGCTAGCACTGCCTTTCGCCCTTCTTCCACTTGCCGCAATGGCACAGGATCACGACCACGACCATGCGGAACATGCCAGCCTTGGCGCCCACGAGCACGGGGTTGCTCAGCTCAATGTCGCCCTTGATGGCAACACCCTGGAGATCGAACTGGAAAGCCCAGCCATGAACCTGGTGGGATTTGAGCACGCGCCAAGCTCTGATGCTGACAAAGCCGCCATCAGCCAAGCTCGCAGCCAACTTGAAAAGCCTCTGGCACTATTTAGCCTCACTACTGGCGATTGCAGCCTCAGCAGCAGCGAACTGGAAAGCCCGCTGTTTTCGGGGGGGCATGCTGAAGCAGAGCATAAGCACGAAGCCGATGAGCACGAGCACGAGCACGAGCACAGCGAAATTCACGCGCACTACAGCTTCAACTGCAAACAGCCGCAAGCGTTGCAACAACTTGATCTGGCTCAACTGTTCAAACAGTTCCCCGCTACCCATAAAATCCAGCTGCAACTGATCGGCCCGAATGGCCAGCAGGGGGCAGAGCTCACTCCAGAGCAGAGCACCGCCCAGTTTTAAAATCCGCTCCTGCACACCACGCCGGGCAACCTGCACATACAAGCCCGGCGTAACAATGGCTTCGTTTACTGGAGTAAAACCAGTAGGCTCTCGGCCAAGGCTGTGGTGGCACACAGGCACACCAAATCTGTTTATTCCAACATAGACCGCCCCGGGCAACCGGGCCGTTGCACTCATGACTCCAGCACTGATTAGCCTCACCGACCTCGGCTTTGCATGGCCCGGGCAACCTGAGCTGCTTGATATTCCCAGCTTTACCCTGCAACGCGGCGAGACGCTATTTCTCAAAGGCCCCAGCGGCAGTGGCAAAACCACCTTACTGGGCTTGCTTGGTGGTGTGCAAAGGCCTGACAGAGGCTTGATCAAACTGCTCGATCAAGACCTCAGCGCCTTGTCCTCCGGGGCCCGGGATCGATTTCGGGTCAACCATACCGGCTATATTTTCCAGCAATTTAACCTGCTGCCTTTTTTATCGGTGCGTGAAAACGTCGAGTTGCCTTGTCATTTTTCAGACCTCAGAAACAATCGCGCCCGTCATCGTCATGGCAGTGTTGCCAAAGCGGCCACAGGCTTGCTTGCCCACCTTGGTTTGACCGACCCCAAACTACTCGAACGCCGCGCTGACTCGCTGTCAATCGGTCAACAGCAACGTGTTGCCGCCGCTCGCGCCCTGATCGGCCAGCCAGAACTGGTCATCGCCGATGAACCTACTTCGGCGCTCGATGCCGATGCGCGTGAAGCCTTCTTGGAGCTGCTGTTTGCCGAGTGTCGCGAAGCGGGCGCCAGCTTGCTGTTTGTCAGCCACGATCAAAGCCTGGCGCCGCTGTTTGATCGGAATTTGTCGCTTGCCGACCTTAACCACGCTTCCCAGCCACAGGAGATGTAAGGTGTATTTATTTCGTCTGGCGCTGGCGAGCTTAAGCAATCGCCGATTTACCGCCCTGCTCACCGTATTCGCCATTGCCTTGTCGGTCTGCCTGTTGCTGGCCGTTGAACGCGTGCGCACTGAAGCACGCGCCAGCTTCGCCAACACCATCAGCGGCACCGACTTGATCGTTGGCGCCCGCTCCGGCTCAATCAACTTGTTGCTGTATTCGGTATTTCGCATTGGTAATGCGACAAACAACATTCGTTGGGACAGCTTCGAACAACTGGCGCAGAACCCAAGGGTCAAGTGGGCGATCCCGATTTCGCTGGGTGACTCGCACCGCGGCTACCGGGTGATGGGCACCAATACCGACTACTTCGAACATTATCGCTACGCTCGCCAACAGCCGCTGGAGCTAAGCCAGGGCCGTGAGTTTGCCGATGATCCATTCGAGGTCGTGCTCGGCGCCGAGGTTGCCGAAGCCCTGCATTACAAACTGGGCGACGAGCTGGTTCTGGCCCATGGCGTCGCCACCATCAGCCTGGTCAAACACGATGACAAACCCTTTCATGTGGTTGGCATTCTCAAGCGCACCGGCACGCCGGTCGACCGCACCCTGCATATCTCGCTGGCCGGGATGGAAGCACTGCATGTTGACTGGAAAAACGGCATGCCCGCACGAGGCGCAGACAGGATAAGCGCAGAACAAGTGCGCAGCATGCACCTGCAGCCGACGGCGATAACCGCTGTGCTGTTGGGCCTGAAAAGCAAGATCGCCACTTTCAGCTTACAACGCGATATCAATGAGTATCGTGGCGAGCCATTGCTGGCAATATTGCCGGGCGTTGCCTTGCAAGAGCTCTGGGGCTTGATGGGAACAGCCGAGAAAGCCCTGTTTGTGGTTTCGCTGTTCGTGGTGATAACCGGCTTGATCGGCATGCTCACTGCAATCCTGACCAGCCTCAATGAACGACGCCGCGAAATGGCTATCCTGCGTTCGGTCGGTGCCCGACCTTGGCATATTGCCAGCCTGCTGATATTCGAAGCCTTCAGCCTGGCCTTGGCAGGCGTGCTACTGGGTTTGTTGCTGTTGTATGTCGGCATCGCAGCGGTGCAAGGCTATGTTCAGGCTAACTACGGTCTCTACTTGCCACTCAATGTTCCAAGTGGCTATGAGTGGATGCTGCTCGGCTGTATCCTTGGCGCTGCATTGCTGATGGGTTGCGTACCGGCATGGCGTGCATATCGACAGTCCCTGGCTGACGGTCTTTCAATTCGCTTATGAGGTCACCCATGCTGCGCACCGCCCTTGGCGCCCTGATCCTGGCCATGTCCACCTCGCTATGGGCGGCCGAGCCCCGCGAGCTGACCTGGTCGGAGCTGATCCCGCCCAACGCGCCACCTGTTGTTCGGCAGATGGCGCCCATGCATGACCTATCGCAGCTGGGCGATACCTTGTCCGAGTCTGGCCCCGGCATGAAGCAGCTATCGCCTGCGGCGCCGGTGGTCAAGGCGCTCGATGGCGTCGAAGTAAAGTTGCCGGGTTATATAGTGCCGCTGGATGCCACGGATGAGGGACGGGTAACCGAGTTCCTGCTTGTGCCCTACTTCGGCGCCTGCATCCATGTGCCGCCACCGCCGTCCAACCAGATCGTGCATATCACAACCGAACTCGGGGTCAAGCTCGATACCCTTTACCAACCTTTCTGGGTCGAAGGGCCGCTCAAGGTCGAACAAAGCACCAGCGAACTGGCGGACGCTGGTTACCAGATGAGTGCGCAGAAGATCTATCCGTACGAGTTGCCAGAAGGCGAGTAACTGAACACTTCCCCACGGCGGACAGCGCGAAACCTGTCTGCCATGGCCCAAGCCCCGAACCGCGCAAAAGCGAGCCCGCCACCTGAGCCTATTCAGTCCAAATGGTGGGTGAACAAACGCCACCCATCCTAGGGATGCGAATCACAGCGCATTCAAGCAGCGAGCAACGCGGGGCTTGTCCGCCAGGGTTCCAGCACCGACATGCTCAAACATGAGCAAGTTGCATAACCTATGTGGCGACATGGCGGGCAAAAAATTTCCGACCCGCTCAGCGGGCACTGGCCAGCCGGTCATTGGCGTCCGCATTCAACTCGGCTTGTGCCCAGTTACGCCACTCGCGCACCTGGCGTCGATCTGCACCGGCGTTTTCAGCTTGCTTCAACGCCGCCAGACCGGCTTTCCAGCGCGACTGTTCCAATTCCAGCTGGGCCACGTTCATCCAGTGCTTGCCGCTACCCGATGCGCTAGCCAGTTGGCGATAAACCTCTACCGCATGGGCGCGATCACGGGCTTGCCAGTAGAACATACCAAGGCGCTCCTGACGGGTGCTGTTATTGGCCAGCAAGCCTTGGTCAAGCATGCCCTTGAGTAGCTTGGCGCCTTGCCATGGTTGATCGGCAGCGCTGGCCAGCAGCGTCAGGTTATCCAGTTCCTTGGCACTGAAGCTCAGGCCTTTGGTGCGTGCCGCCCGCAACGTTGCCAAGGCCTTGTCGTAATGGCCAGACAATTGCTGCAATGCCGCCAACTGGCGCCAGTGCTGTACATCATTCGGGCTGCGGGCGAGTAACTGCTGCTGCCACTTTTCTGCTTCTGAATAGCGTTTCAGGTCAGCGTTGACCCCTACCAGGAACTGTAGCCAACGATCCTCGGCACGCGGATTGGCGCGCACATAGCGCTCAGCCAAAGGCAATGCCTTGGCTGGTTGACCTGAAGCCTGGTAAGACTGCACCAGCATCTGCAGAACTTCTTCACTGGCCTTGGCTGGAACCGGCGTCAGTAGGCGTATGACCTCCTTGTAGCGCCGCTCGGAAAGGTTCAGTTTGGCGAGGTTGAGCTGTTCGTTTGCCTGTGCGGTCTCGTCGAGCTTGCCGCTTTTGACTGCCTTGCTGAGAAGTTCGATCGCCTTGCCGTTACGGCCCTGGGCCCAGGCAAGATAGCCATGACTGCGCCACAACAAGGTTTCCTCGAGACTCCCGGACTCAGCCTTGACAGCGTTAAGGGCGCGCTCTGCTGCGGCATAGTCACCCTTTTGCTGGGCGACCTGGGCCGTATTCAAGGCACGCATCACGCTCGGCTCTACCGTTTGCCCGGCCGCAAAAACTTCGCTGGCCAAGCTGGCGTTGACTAGAAAACTCAAAAGCAGTGCTAGACGGATCATTTCAACTATCTCCCTGCAAGCGGAAGTACAAGGTTTTTACTGCCTCGCGCGCCACAGCCAAGCCACCTTCTGTTCGCGGCGCAAATCGCCAGCGGACAGCCGCACGACGCGCCTCACGCTCAAACACATTTTTCGGGCTTGCCTCAAGCACACGTACATTCTCAACCGCGCCGGCACGGGTGATGGTGAAGGCCAGCTTGACGTGCCCTTCAATCCCGCGCTGCAAGGCATAGCGCGGGTATTGCGGACTCACGTCATTGAGCGGCACGACCTCGCTTTCAGGCCCGCCAGACTGAGCACCCGAGTCTGCTGCAGGCGCTGGAGCCGGGGCACTGGGCGCTGCCGCTCCTGCCACCAGACCGGTCAGGTTTGGGGTTGGAGCACTATTTACCGCCACGCCGCTGCTCATGGTCGGCAAGTCGATGTCCAATTTAGGCATGCTCGCATTAGGCGTCGCAGCAACCGGAGTCGGAGGCGTTGGCGGCTGCGGCGTTTGTGGTTGCGGTGGCTGCGGGGCTTGCTGCCGGGTGCGGGTTGCCGTGTCGCTTGAGCGGGTGTCCATGCGCACAAAATTTGCCACGGTCACGGGCTCATCGGATGGCTGGCTGGTTGGCGGCGCGACCATGTAAAGCATCAGCGCAAACAGCAGTACTGCGATCAGGCAGGCGCTTGCAAAGGACAATGCCACACGCATCAAAGCGCTCCCGAGGTGGCTGCCAGCGCGACATCCTGAACACCTGCAAGACGCGCCTGGTCCATCACCTGCACCACCAAGCCAGTGCGAGCATCCTGATCAGCCTGGACCACGACCGCACCTTCGGGCTGGTCGACACGCATGCGCTCAACATTTGCCCGAACGCTGCGTACATCAACCACTTTTTTATCCATCCAAACCTGCCCATCAGCGGTAATCGCGATGAGGATATTGCCTTTGTCTTGTGGACTGGCGGTTTGCGCTTGTGGGCGCTGAACCTCGACTCCAGACTCCTTGATAAAGGAGCTGGTGACGATGAAGAAAATCAGCATGATAAAGACCACATCGAGCATCGGCGTCAGGTCGATACCAGTGTCTTCGTCTTGCTGATGATGACGGCGCATTCTCATGATTAGCTATCTCAGTCGTGTCGCAGCTGGTCAGCCAGCCGCTCAATGGCCTGACGGGCGTTGCGTTCGAGGCGCGCCAGGCTGAACAATCCAGTAATCGCCAGCACCATGCCGGCCATGGTTGGCAACGTCGCCTGCCAGACACCCGCGGCCATTCCGCGCGGATTGCCGGTGCCGCTCATTGCCAGCACATCAAACACGGCAACCATGCCGCTCACGGTGCCAAGCAAGCCCAGCAGTGGATACATCGCCACCAGGGTTTTGCTCAGGCGCAATGGCCCAACCAGGTGTTGCCGTGCCTGGGCCAGCCAGGCGCTGCGAACAGCGCGCTGCCAGGTGCCGGAGTCATCTTGCAGAAGTTGCTGCCAGGCTTTACGACGCTCGTCGACCCACACCGGGAAGACTTTGCGCATAAACCAGAAGCGCTCGAGCACCAGCGTCCAGAACACCACGCAGAGCCCTGCCAACGCCCACATCACCACACCGCCCGCGCTCATGAAATCAAGCAACGCATAGGCGCTGTCAGTTACACGCAGCCATAAGGCGAATAGATCAGTCACGGCGCGGCGCCCCAGACAAATGCAAGGCAATCAAACCGGCGCTTTGCTGTTCGAGCAGTTGGATAAGAGCCTTGCTGCGGCTCGCCAGCAAGCTGTGCAGGAACAACAGCGGAATAGCCACCACCAAGCCAAGAACGGTAGTCACCAGGGCTTGCGAAATACCATCGGCCATCAATCGCGAGTCACCGCCGCCGCCCTGGGTAATAGCCTGGAAAGTCACGATCATGCCGGTCACGGTGCCCAACAGGCCGAGCAAGGGTGCAACCGCACTCAGTAGCTTGAGCAGGCCCTGGCCTTTCTCCAGTGGTGGCGTTTCCTGAAGGATCGCTTCGTCAAGCTTGAGCTCCAGGGTTTCCAGGTCAGACAACTGCGGATTCGGCCCCAGTACGCCAATCACACGACCCAGCGGATTGCCATCATCCGGCACACTGATGTTGTGCAACTGTGCTTTCACACCACGATTGACCTTGGCCAGATAAACCATGCGCCAGAGGGCAAGCAACAGGCCCAACGCGCCAAGCGTGACAATCACCCAGCCGACCAGCCCGCCTTGCTGCAAGCGATCCCATAGACCTGGCTTGCGCTGCAACTGTGCCAGAATCGTACCGCGACTTGGGTCGATCGGCAGGGTCGCCAATGGTTCTTTACTTGCGAGGTAATCACTCACCAGGCCCGAGCCTGCTGGTTGGCGTGCAGGCACCAGCAATTCATTTGAGTCGGCGTCGTAGCGCAAGAACTGGCCATCACTGTAGGCCGAGAATGCCCCAACGCGCAGCACAGGCTGCTGCTTGCGAGTGCCATCTGCAGCAACCACCGGCAATTCAACCTGTTCAACCCGGCCACTGGCGGCCAGGTCTTCAAGCAGCACCATCCAGTAATCCTCAAGGTCTTGAGCCGATGGCAATGCGCGGCTTTCTGACAGGGCCTGCAAACGCTTGATGCGTTCCGGGTATTGCGCATTGAGCAGACTGTCTTGCCATTGCCCGGCGACATCACCGGCACTTTGGCGGACCACGGCAAACAACTCACCCAGGCTTCCCGAGCGCTGCTTGAGCAAGGCTTCCTGCTCAGCCAGTTCGGCTTCCTGGCGGTCAAAATCGGCTTTCAAGCGTTCGGCTTCGGATTTCTGCTCTGCCAAAGAGGCCTGGGCCTTGGCCAGAAGCTGTGCGCGCTCACTACGCTGCGCGACAAATGCCTTCTCGCGGTCCTGCATGGCGCTGACTTCGGCTGCGCGCTCGCTACGAATACGTTGCAGCAACTGGTCTGGGCTCAGCGGCTCAGCCGCGCTGACGGTTACTGGCAGCGCACTCAATACCAGCGCTGCGATCAGCCCACGTTTAATCACAACACTCATTACTGGGCCCCTAGATTCAAAGTCTTCACTGGCAAATCAAGCATGCTTGGCGCTTGCTCTTGGCGGGCAATGGCAATGGCTTGATGAAGCGGACGCCGCGCACTGCTATCAAGCACCTGCCAGGCATGAGCCTGTGGGTTCCACCAACCGCTCTCGTGACCATCAAGGGTCTGGTAATACATCATCGCGCGACCCAGTCGCAGGAACTCAACACTGCGTACACCCTGCTCGCCATCAAGCTCACCGCGCCAGGCCTCAAGCGTACGTCCGTAATCACTTTCGACCTGGTAGGCCTCAAGAATGCGCCGGTATTTTTCAGCTAGGCTGACATCAGCACGAGGCAGCAGATCCTGCAATTGCGCCAGGCGGTCGGCCCGCTCTTCAGGCAGGAAAGGCACATCGGCATTGATGAACTCGCCGAGTACTTCGACCATTTTGCGCATCTGGGGCGTAGCCGCTTGCTGGGTGCGCTCAATACCGTCGAGCTGCGCCTGGTAACCCGCCAACTCTTTTTGTTGGGCGGCAACCAGTTCACGCAGTTGCACGTTGTAGCCCTTCAAGGCCTCAGCTTGCTCCAAGGCACTGCGGTATTGGCTGAGCATTTCGCGGCTGGCGTCATCAAGCTTTTCTATGCGGGCTTGAGAGGCTTTGGCATCTGCAGCCAGACCTTGGCTTTCATCCAGTGCGTCGCCTAAAGGTGCAGCGCTCACGGCAGCACTGGAAAACATCAGCGCGGCCGCCATTAGGCGGATGGGGTAACGGCTCATGCGGTGCAAATCCTCTGCTACGGATACGTTAAAGAGAACTATTATCATCTTTATTAGCAACCAAAGGCAATCGGTGAGTGCTCTAAAAGGCCAATCCGATGACTTATTGAGCTGGATCAATGCCTGTTTTAGATAGTTAGCTATGATTTATTCATCAGCCAGCCCCACTAACTCAATAGGAGTTATCCATGAATAAATACACCCTTATAGCTCCGCTGCTTGCCCTTGCGATGGCCCCTACTTTTGCCCATGCCTATGAGGCCGGTGACATCATCGTTCGCGCAGGCGCTATTACTGTCGACCCGAATGAAGACAGCTCTGGGGTCAAGAGTCCACTGGGCAATCTGGGTGGCAGTGCAACCGTTGAAAGCGACACCCAGTTGGGCCTCAACTTTGCCTACATGATGACCGATCACCTGGGGATCGAACTGCTCGCGGCCACCCCATTTACTCATGACGTAGGTGTACATGGCCTGCAAGGCGGTTTAGCGGGTTTGAATGGTGGCCTTGGTGACGTTAAACAACTGCCACCGACCCTGAGCCTGGTCTATTACCCGCTGGACAAGAACTACGCCTTCCAGCCCTATGTCGGCGTGGGCATCAACTACACCGCGTTCTATGACGCCAATACCTCAAGCAGCGCCGAAGCCAAGGGTTTCAGCAATCTTGACCTGAGCGACTCATGGGGCGCAGCTGCACAAATTGGCGCTGACTACATGATCGACGATCACTGGATGATCAACGGCCAGGTGCGCTATATCGACATCGACACCAATGCCCATGTTGACCTGGCTGGTGTTGGTAAACTGAAGCTCGATGTGGATGTCGACCCTTGGGTCTACATGGTCGGCCTGGGTTATAAGTTCTAAACCCACACCCGCAACAAAAAACCGGCACTTAGGTGCCGGTTTTTTTGTTTTGGCCTAGGGTCACGCGCTGCTACTTGAGACCCAGCAACTGGCGCAATCCTTCTTTAAGTGGCGTTTCCTGGGGCATGCGATAAGCCTGTTGCAAACGATCATTATTGGCCCGCGAATGACGAATATCACCCGCGCGCGGCTCCAGATAAGTTACCGCTGGCAGCCCGCCAAACAACTCGCCGATTGCCTCAAGTAATTGCTTGAGGCTGGTGGCCTGATTCCAACCAACATTGACCGCATCGCTGACCACTTGCTCAGCGAACAAGCCCTGCTGCAACAACTCAATCAAGTCTGCAACAAAGAAAAAGTCGCGCGTCTGCTCGCCATCACCGAAAACGCTGATCGGCAAGCCCTGCTGCGCGCGCTGGGTGAAAATACTGATCACCCCAGAGTACGGCGAGGACGGATCCTGGCGCGGGCCAAAAATATTGAAGAAACGGAAAACAGCAGGCTCAAGACCATGTTGGCGGCGATAGAAATCAAGGTAATACTCGCTCGACAGTTTGTCCGAGGCATAAGGCGTCAGCGGGGCCTTGGCGGTATCTTCAACAATTGGCTGACCGGCGCCGTTATTGCCGTAAACCGCAGCACTGGACGCGAACACCACACGCTTGACGCTGTGCTCACGCATGGCCTCGCAGATATTCAGTGTGCCGACAAAGTTGCTTTGGTGCGTGCTGACTGGGTCGTCCACCGAGGCTTGCACCGAGGCAACAGCAGCCAAATGAACCACCGCATCACAGCCTTTGACGGCCGCCGAAACACAGGCAGCATCGGCAACATCGCCCTCAATAAACTGCAACCGAGGATTGTCAGCGGGCAAGTTACTGCGATTGCCCATCGATAAGTTATCCAGCACACGCACCGCATGGCCTTTAGCCAACAGCGCGTCAACCATGTGCGACCCTATAAACCCGGCTCCGCCGGTGACCAGAAATAACTTAGACATGACGATAGTATTGATCCAATAGACTCGGCAGCCCCGCACGCCATGCACGCGGTTTTATACCGTAGGTGTGGAGAATCTTTTTACATGCAAGTACCGCATGCTGCGGCTCTTCTGCAGCGTCAGGCCGCGCAGCATGAGCTTGCGCCGCTATATCATCGACCAGATTACTCCGGAAGTTACGCGCCTCAGTCAACAAGGCCTGTCCCAGCGCCAGTGAGGTAGTCGCCTCATGCCCACCATAATGATAGGTGCCCCACAAGGGTGACTCGCAATCGAGTTGCTTGAGTACCGCAAGAATGACCCGGGCCGCATCGTCCACAGGCGTTGGGTTCCCGCGGCGGTCGTCCGCCAGATAAAGTGCTTCATCACGCGCGGCCCGCGCCAAAAAGCGCCCCATCAAGCCTTCCGGCGAACTGTCTAGCAGCCAGCCAAAGCGCAGCAAAACATGCCGCGAACACACCGCGCGCACGCTTTGCTCCAAGCGCCATAAGGCTTGCCCATGCAGCCCCAGCGGCACGGGCTCTTCTTTTTCGCTATAGGCCGTTGCCCGCGCGCCATCAAATACACGATAGCTGGACGGCTGGATCAAGCGGATTTCGTGGTGTTTGCACAGCTCGGCAAGACGCTCAACCGCACGCTCCTGACTGGTAAAACGCGCTTCACTCACAGTTTCGGCCTGAAACCAGTCGAAGTAATACGCAAGATTAATCAAGGCATCGGGACGGGTGTCATCGAGCAACTGGGTCAGGCTGGCGGCATCCCAGCCAGAATCAGGTGGTCGCGGCGCGAGGAAGTTAATGTCTTCCTCTGCTCCGAGACGAATCAGCGCTTGCCCCAAAGCGCTGCCGCCACCTAGCAGCATCAAACGCATTCGCATAATCGATAGCTATCTCAGCAATCAAAAGGGTTATAAACAAGAGAAAGCTATAAAGCTTTTTAAAGTTACTTGCCTTGCATACTACGGCTCCGACGATAAAAAACAAAATAGCGCGCAGCAAAAACAGCAAACCAGTTTAAAAAAGCGAAATAGCCTGGATGGCAACTTTCAGCAAATGCCTTGTTTTGACGCCGAAAACAGCTGCGCCGCGGCATCTTTCAGACGCGATGCTAGCCCCCTTTGGTAGAAGGCAACAACACCGTGATGATTCCAATCAATGGCAGGAAAGAACACAGCTTGTACACATACTCAATGCCATGAATATCCGCCAAGTGCCCCAATAACGCAGCACCGATACCGCCAAAACCGAACATAAGCCCAAAGAACACACCGGCAATCATGCCGACATTGCCTGGTACAAGTTCCTGGGCGAAAACCACAATTGCCGAGAACGCCGAGGCCAGGATAAACCCGATTACCATGCTCAATACGCCGGTCCAGAACAGGTCGGCATATGGCAGCACCAAGGTAAAAGGCGTGACACCTAAAATGGACACCCAAATCACCATCTTGCGCCCAATCTTGTCGCCAATCGGGCCGCCAAAAAAGGTGCCCGCTGCAACAGCCCCAAGAAACATAAACAGATGCAATTGCGAACTGGCTATCGACAGGTCGAACTTCTCGATCAAATAGAAGGTGAAGTAACTGGTAAAACTAGCCATGTAGAAGTACTTGGAAAATACCAGTAACGCCAGCACGACCAAAGCCAGTCTCACTCGCTGTGATGACAAACCGTGGGTCGCTTTACCGCCCTGCTTGAGCTTGAACAAATTCAGGTGATTACGATACCAACGGCTCAATCCCCAAAGCACGGCGATGGCAAAGACCGCAAACAGACCAAACCAGGCGACATGACCTTGCCCATAGGGAATTACGATAGCGGCCGCCAACAGCGGGCCAAAAGCGCTACCGGCATTACCGCCGACCTGGAATGTCGACTGGGCCAGCCCAAAGCGGCCACCGGACGCCAGGCGCGCAACGCGTGAAGCTTCAGGATGGAAGGTCGAGGAACCGATACCGACCAAGGCGGAAGCCAGCAGGATGGCAGCAAAACTGCCTACAAAAGCCAGCATCAAAATACCGACCAGGGTACAGAGCGCTCCGCACGGCAGCAGCCAGGGTTTTGGATGACGGTCGGTGTAGTAACCGACCCAAGGCTGCAACAAAGAAGCGGTGAGCTGAAAGGTCAAGGTGATCAGGCCAACCTGGGTAAAGCTCAGGCCATAGTTCAACTTGAGCATTGGATAAATCGCTGGCAACACCGCCTGGATCAGGTCGTTGATCAGGTGCGCCAAGGCGCAGGCACCGATCACCCGCATGACCAAGGGACTTGCCGGGCTGGCGGCCACATTGCTCAGGTTTGAAGCCAAGGACGAGGTGTTGCTAGACATAAGTGATTCCCGGTCAGCTAATACTCACGACTGCGCACTTGCAGGGCCACGCAAAAAAAACGCCGGTAGTTTAACCCCGCAACACAGGGAAATAGCTACATGACTCAGCGGCATAGGCTTTTCGGTTGCGCAAAAACAAAAAGCCCCCGCATTGCGGAGGCTCCAAGCTAAAACCATGCTGTCTTTGCCTAAGGCATTGCCTCAGAACGGAATATCGTCGTCAAAACTGTCGTAGTCTGGCGCTGGCTGAGCTTGTGGCTGCGGCGCTGGACGTGGAGCTGCTTGCTGTTGTGGCGCACGTTGTTGCGGCGCTGGGCGCTGCTGACGTGGAGCCGAATCGCCACCTTCATTGTTGGGACGACCGCCCAGCAACTGCATGGTGCCCTGCATGTCGACCACGATCTCGGTGGTATAACGCTTGATACCGTCTTTTTCCCACTCACGGGTTTGCAGCTTGCCTTCGATATAGACCTGCGAACCTTTGCGCAGGTATTCACCAGCAATTTCAGCCACTTTGCCGAACATCGAAACACGGTGCCATTCGGTCTTCTCGACCTTCTGACCGGTTTGCTTGTCGGTCCACTGCTCGCTTGTTGCCAAGCTCAGGTTAGTAACGGCGTTGCCATTGGGCAGGTAGCGCGTTTCTGGGTCCTGTCCGCAGGTACCGACCAGAATAACTTTGTTAACCCCACGGGCCATAACGATCTCCTAAGCTGTCAGCACGGCTCTCAGGCTTGTTCTACCAAGCTCTCAAGCGCCGCACGATCCAATTTTTGGGTGTCCACTTTGATATAGATGGCAGCCTCTTCGGCCACCACAACCGCATCTGTTACACCGGGCAATGCCAGCAAGCGCACAGCCAGCCCAGTGTCTTGCACTGCTGATGCTGAAAGCGGCATGCGCAGACCGGTCACATAGGGTGGTTCGCGCATATTAACAGCAAAGACCAACCAAAGAAGCGCCATCGCTGCACATCCGAGGAACACCCCCGACAAGCTGTAATGCTGATACAACCAACCACCGACAATACCGCCCAACGCCGCCCCTAGAAACTGGCTGGTTGAATAGACGCCCATCGCCGTTCCCTTACCGCCCGCCGGTGCGACTTTGCTGACAAGCGATGGCAAAGAGGCTTCAAGCAGGTTGAATGCAGTAAAGAACACGATAATGCCCAGCACCAGCGCCTGTAAACTGTGGCCAAACGCCCAGAAATAAAGTTCGCAAGCCAATAACACCGAAACAGCACCAACCAGCACGCGTTTCATCTGGCGCTTTTTCTCGGCGTAGATGATGAACGGCACCATGCCGAAGAAGCCGACCAGCAAAGCCGTCAGGTACACCCACCAATGCTGCTCTTTTGCAAGGTTGCCTTCTTGTACAAGCGCCAGCGGCAGGGCCACGAAGCTGGCCATAAGAATCGAGTGCAAGGCCAGGATGCCTACATCCAGGCGCAACAAATCCGCATTGCGCAGTGTTGGCATCAGTGCCTGTTTGGCCACCCCAGACTCGCGATGCTGCAATTGCCCCGGTCTATTGGGCACAACCACCGCAATAATCAGCATGCCGACCAATGCCATGACCGCCGTCACCCAAAACAAGCCAGACAGACCAAAAGCACGGGTCAAAAGCGGCCCAACCACCATCGCCACGGCAAACGACAGGCCAATGCTCATGCCAATCATGGCCATGGCTTTGGTGCGATGCTGTTCACGGGTCAGATCAGATAGCAACGCCATTACCGCAGCAGAGATAGCGCCTGCGCCTTGCAACACGCGCCCGCCAATCACGCCCCAGATCGAATCGGCATTGGCCGCCAACACGCTACCGGCGGCAAATATCAGCAAGCCCACATAGATGACCGGACGTCGACCGATGCGGTCTGAAATCATCCCGAACGGAATTTGCAGGAACGCCTGAGTCAGGCCATAGACACCAATCGCCAAGCCGATCAGCGCTGGCGTGCTGCCTTTGAGATCCATGCCGTAGGTCGCTAATACCGGCAAGACCATGAACATGCCGAGCATCCGAAAAGCAAAAACCATCGACAGGCCAGCTGCCGCCCGATTTTCGCTGCCACTCATGCGGTCATTGTGCAGATCGTGCATTACCAAGACTCTAAGTCAGACAAGGCGGAGATTCTAACAGCCATATGTACTGCGGCACAGGAGCACACTTTGCCGCAGGGTAGCTGTCGGCCGTATACTCGTGGGTTTCCGCCCGCCAAGCGAGGCCGCTGTTTGTGGACAAGATTCTGATCCGTGGGGCACGTACCCACAACCTTAAGAACATCGACCTGACCTTACCGCGCGACAAGCTGATCGTGATTACCGGCCTGTCTGGCTCGGGCAAGTCATCGCTGGCTTTCGACACCCTGTATGCCGAAGGTCAACGCCGCTACGTTGAGTCACTGTCGGCCTACGCCCGGCAATTTTTGTCGATGATGGAAAAGCCTGACGTCGACACCATCGAGGGGCTGTCGCCAGCGATTTCCATCGAACAGAAATCGACATCGCACAACCCACGCTCCACCGTTGGCACCATCACTGAAATCTACGACTACCTGCGCCTGCTCTATGCGCGCGTCGGTATTCCACGCTGCCCTGATCATGACGTGCCGCTCGAAGCGCAAACCGTCAGCCAGATGGTCGACCAGGTCCTCGCCTTGCCTGAAGGCAGCAAGCTGATGCTCCTGGCGCCCGTCATCCGCGAGCGTAAAGGTGAGCACCTCTCGGTATTTGAAGAGCTGCGTGCGCAGGGCTTCGTTCGCGCCCGGGTTGACGGCAAGCTGCATGAACTGGATGAACTGCCCAAGCTCGACAAGCAAAAGAAGCATTCCATTGATGTTGTGGTCGACCGCTTCAAGGTGCGCGAAGACCTGCAACAGCGCCTTGCCGAGTCCTTTGAAACGGCTTTGAACCTGGCCGATGGCCTGGCCCTTATCGCCCCGCTCGACAGTGACGACGACAGCAGCGGGATCAAGGACGAGATGATTTTCTCGGCGCGCTTTGCCTGCCCGCACTGCGGCCACTCGATCAGCGAGCTGGAACCCAAGCTGTTCTCATTCAATAACCCAGCTGGCGCCTGCCCGACATGCGATGGCTTGGGGGTTAAACAGTTCTTCGATACCAAGCGTCTGATTCACGGCGAGATGACCCTGGCCGAAGGCGCGATTCGTGGCTGGGACCGTCGCAACGTCTATTATTTCCAGATGCTCGGCTCCTTGTCAGCGCATTACGGTTTCAGCCTGGAAATTCCGTTCGACGACCTCAGCGCTGAGCATCAAAAAGTCATACTCTTCGGCAGCGGCACCCAGAGTGTCGACTTCCGCTACCTGAATGACCGTGGCGACATCGTCAAGCGTGCGCACCCGTTCGAAGGCATCGTGCCGAACCTCGACCGCCGCTACCGCGAGACAGAATCAACCAGCGTGCGTGAAGAACTAAGCAAACTGCTCAGCACTCAACCCTGTCCGGATTGCCGTGGCACCCGCTTGCGTCGTGAAGCCCGCCATGTCTGGGTTGGAGAGCGCACATTGCCTGCGGTAACCGGCTTGCCGATTGGCGATGCTGCCGAGTATTTCTCTGGCCTGTCACTGACCGGTCGCCGCGGTGAGATTGCCGACAAGATTCTCAAGGAGATTCGCGAGCGCCTGCAGTTCCTGGTTAATGTCGGCCTCGATTACCTATCCCTGGACCGCAGCGCCGACACCCTCTCAGGCGGTGAAGCGCAGCGTATTCGCCTGGCCAGCCAAATTGGCGCCGGTCTGGTCGGGGTGTTGTACATCCTCGATGAACCATCGATTGGCTTGCACCAACGCGACAACGAACGCCTGCTCGGCACGCTGCGTCACCTGCGTGACATTGGCAACACGGTGATTGTGGTTGAGCACGATGAAGACGCCATTCGCATGGCCGATTATGTGGTCGACATCGGCCCCGGCGCGGGTGTGCATGGTGGCCGCGTGGTCGCCGAGGGCACCGCTGCCGAAGTCATGGCGCACCCTGACTCACTGACCGGCAAATACCTGTCAGGTCGGGTCAAGATCGAAGTACCTGCCAAGCGCCACCCGGTGAATAAAAAGCAGCTACTGAAAATCAAAGGCGCGCGCGGCAACAATTTGCGCAATGTTGACCTGGAAATTCCTATCGGCCTGCTGACCTGCGTGACCGGTGTATCGGGCTCGGGCAAGTCAACCTTGATCAACAATACCCTTTACCCGCTCAGCGCCACCGCACTCAATGGCGCCACGACCCTGGAAGCCGCCGCCCATGACAGCTGCGACGGTTTGCAGCATCTGGACAAAGTGGTGGATATCGACCAAAGCCCGATTGGCCGTACGCCGCGCTCCAACCCGGCAACCTACACCGGCCTGTTCACCCCAATCCGTGAGCTGTTTGCTGGCGTACCGGAGTCACGTTCACGGGGTTATGGCCCTGGCCGTTTCTCGTTCAACGTCAAGGGCGGACGCTGCGAGGCTTGCCAAGGTGACGGCTTGATCAAGGTTGAGATGCACTTTCTGCCGGACATCTACGTGCCTTGCGATGTGTGCAAGAGCAAGCGCTATAACCGTGAAACCCTTGAAGTTAAGTACAAGGGCAAGAACATCACCGAAGTCCTCGACATGACCATTGAAGAAGCCCGGGTGTTCTTCGACGCGGTTCCAGCACTGGCGCGCAAGCTACAGACACTGATGGATGTGGGCCTGTCCTACATCAAGCTGGGGCAGAGTGCGACAACGCTGTCGGGCGGTGAAGCGCAGCGGGTCAAGCTGTCTCGCGAACTGTCCAAGCGCGACACGGGCAAGACCTTGTATATCCTCGACGAGCCAACCACTGGCCTGCACTTCGCGGATATTCAGCAGCTGCTTGATGTGCTTCATCGCCTGCGCGATCACGGCAATACCGTGGTGGTGATCGAGCACAACCTCGACGTGATCAAAACCGCGGACTGGCTGGTGGACTTGGGTCCCGAAGGTGGCTCCAAAGGCGGTCAGATCATTGCCGTGGGCACGCCCGAAGCGGTGTCAGAGATGCCTCAGTCGCACACGGGATACTTCCTTAAACCCTTATTGGAACGTGACCGCGCCGCGAGCTAGAGAGGGATTATGCACGGTGGATAATGCTTTTTATCCACCTTTTTTACGGTCACGAACATGGTGCCCTGTTTGCTGATTTCGGTATTGCATGGCGGTGGACAAGCTTCGCGTTGTCACCGCCTACGCAATCAATTTGGGCTGTACCGGGTTTAAATTACATCTGCGCTTGCAGGTAGTTTTCCAAGCCCATCTTGTCGATCAGCTGCAGCTGAATCTCCAACCAATAAGCGTGGTCTTCCTCGGTGTCCTTGAGCTGGGCCAGCAGAATATCGCGACTTGGATAGTCCTGCAGGCGCTCACAAAGCTCAATGCCTTTGCACAGGGCTGCGCGCACGTGATATTCCAGCGCCAAGTCAAGCTTGAGCATCTCTGGCACGCTTTGACCAAAGACAAAAGTATCCGGCGTCATGTCCGGCGTACCCTCAAGGAACAAGATCCGCTTGAGCAGTGCATCAGCGTGCTGGGTTTCTTCTTCCATCTCGTGATTGATACGCTCAAACAGCTTGGTAAAGCCCCAGTCCTCGTAATAGCGCGAATGCACAAAATACTGATCACGGGCAGCCAGCTCGCCTTTGAGCAGTACTTTGAAATAATCGATTACTTCCTGGTGGCCTTTCATCTACAGCTCCTGACACAAACGCTTTGAATATCTGCATATGCTCAACCCCAAGCAGGCGAAGGTCAAGTAAAAAAAAGGGGCCACCATCGCTGGAGGCCCCGTCGTTGCTGGTGCGAATGTTAACGATTGGCTTTTAGCGCTTGCCGCACACCATTGCCGTAGTCCGCATGCACTTGATCAAAATGGGCCAACTGGCGCTCAACAATGAAGTCCGGCACACCGGCCATGGCATCGGCAATATTGCTGAACAGACGCTGCTTTTGACCCTCATCAAACAAATTGAACAAGGCCCGCGGTTGGCTGTAATCATCATTACCCTGGCGGTGGTCGAAGCGATCAGCATCACCTTCCAGCGGCAATGGCGGCTCAGCGTACTGAGGCGCCTGCGCCGGGCCATTGAACGAATTAGGCTCGTAGTAGGCATCCGGATTTGAGTTGGCCGTAAAGAAGCGCATGGAGCCGTCCTTGTGATAATGATGCACAGGACTCTTCGGTGCGTTTACCGGCAGCGCTTCATAGTGCGTACCCAGGCGGTAGCGATGGGCATCCGCATAGGAAAAGACCCGCGCCTGCAGCATTTTGTCCGGCGAAAAACCAATACCAGGCACCACGTTCGATGGCGAGAAAGCTGCTTGCTCGATCTCGGCAAAGTAGTTTTCAGGGTTGGCATTTAGCTCAAGCTCGCCCACCTCAATCAAAGGGAAATCACCATGCGGCCAGACCTTGGTCAGATCGAACGGATTAAAGCTGGTGTGTCTGGCCTGCTCCTCGGTCATCACCTGAATAAAGAAGCCCCACTTGGGGAAGTCGCCCTTTTCAATACTGCCGAACAGATCTTCCTGCGTGGTCTCACGGCTTTTACCGACGACTGCTTCTGCCTCGGCATTGGTCCAATGCTTGTGACCCTGCTTGGTCTTGAAGTGGAACTTGACCCAGACGCGCTGATTGTCTGCGTTTAGCAGGCTAAAGGTATGCGAGCCGTAGCCATTGATATGGCGAACATCCGTCGGCAGGCCGCGATCGGACATCAGGATAGTCACCTGATGCAGCGATTCCGGAGACAGCGACCAGAAATCCCACATTGCTGTCGCTGAACGCAGATTGGTTTTAGGGTGACGCTTTTGGGTGTGGATAAAGTCCGGAAACTTGTAGGGGTCGCGAACGAAGAAGACCGGCGTGTTGTTACCTACCAAATCCCAGTTGCCCTCTTCGGTATAGAACTTCAGGGAAAAACCACGCACATCACGCTCTGCATCAGCAGCACCCTGCTCGCCCGCGACGGTCGAGAAGCGTGCAAGCATTTGGGTCTTGTTACCCTTCTGCAGCACTTTGGCTTTCGAGTATTGGCTGATGTCATGGGTGATGGTTAGCGTGCCGTATGCACCCCAGCCCTTGGCATGTACTGCTCGCTCAGGAATACGCTCGCGGTTCTGGTGCGCCAGCTTTTCGATCAATTGGTAGTCTTGCAACAACAGCGGACCGCGTGGGCCTGCGCTAAGGGAATTCTGGTTATCGGCAATCGGGCTACCAGCACTGGTAGTCAACATAGGTTTGTTGCTCATGAGCTCTCTCCTTATTAGATCCAATCAGCCGGGCTGTTAGGCCAGCGTTGGATCAAGGTTAATCTCGAGGAGAAAAGAGAGCCAATGTATTGAGCAAACCGTCCTGATAGTCAAAAACTCTTAGGCAATCAGGATAAAGCCAACAAAGGTCAGACCTGCTGCGATTAACGCATAAGGCAACTGCGTAATTGCATGGCTGATCAAGTTGCAACCTGACCCCTGCGCCGCCAGAACAGTTGAGTCGCTGTAGAAGCACGCCTGGCTGCCAAAGGCCGAAGCCGACATCAGCGCTCCAATGACCAGGGGGATATTGGCGTCGAGCGCATAGGCCAAAGGCATCACGATTGGGATAGTCACGGCGAAAATCCCCCAGGATGAGCCTGTAGCAAACGCCAGCACAGCCATGCTCAGGAACACCATGGCAGGCAATAACTGCGCAGTCATAAAGGGCTTGAGCGACTCCACGACAAATAACGATAACTGCAACTGATCACAGACTTCTTTGAAAATAAAGGCAGCAATAACAGTGCCGATAGCCGGCAACATCGTTTTAAAACCATCCATCATCTGCTCAAGCATTTCAGCCAAGGGCATTAGGCCTTGAACCAAATAGAAGGGAACGACCAACGCCATGGTCGCGAGCATGCCCATCCATACATCAATATCGAAATACAGGGTAAAGCCAACCAGCAATAGCAACGGCACCAGGAAGTTATATAGCTTGCCATCTACTTCCTCGGCGCTTTTGTGCTCAGCCTCAGCCGCCTTCATTGCATAGTTGTGCTCAGGACTGAACTCACTGACGTGCATGGCTCCAGCCGAGCCGTGCTGGGCGAGCATTTCAGCCTTACGCATAGGGCCGATGGCAGGAACAACGCCAGCAGCAACCAGCAGCACAAGGGCAACCGACAACCAGGCATAGAACATGTAGGGAATGGCGCTCATATAGACACTGATGCCTTGCCCACTCTCAGCAATCCCATTGTTCTCAAGCAAGCCGCCGAAGAACACTGCCCAGGTCGACAACGGCACAAGCACGCAGACAGGCGCAGCAGTGGAGTCGACGATGTAGGCGAGCATCTCGCGGGAGACCTTGAAGCGATCCGTCACGCGCTTCATGGTTTCACCCACGGTCAGCGCATTGAGATAGTCATCAATGAATATGACCAATCCCAGTACACAAGTCATCAGCAACGATGAGCGCCGCCCCTTGGCCAGCTTGATCGAGGCGCGACCAAAGGCTTGTGCGCCCCCCGTACGAACCAGCAGAGCAATAAGCGCACCAAAGCTGCCACAGACCAGAATCAACCAGCCAATGGTTTCATCCTGCATGACCTTGAGCGATATATCGGAAAAGCTGTGAAGCGCACTGGCTGGTGAAATCATCAACAAACCGGAAATAGCGCCAAGCACTAAAGCAAGAATGGGACGACGCAGCCAAACGGCGAGTACGAGAACAACAACAGGAGGGATTAAGCTCAGAGCAGTAGGTTCAGACATATGCTTGTTCTTATAAGGAATCAGAGTTCCAAGAACATTACCTGAGGCGAAGCCTGCACACAATATCAAACACGACGTTCGGAATACTGGCCACTTGATACACAAAAAAACCGGGCTAGGCCCGGTTTTTTCTACAACCTACAACTTACTCTGCAGCTTCTACTGTGCCGCCGACCGGACGGTCAACCAGCTCAACATAAGCCATAGGAGCGTTGTCACCAGCGCGGAAACCGCACTTGAGGATACGCAGATAACCGCCCTGACGGGTGGCATAACGCTTGCCCAGGTCGTTGAACAACTTACCAACGATAGCTTTCGAACGAGTACGGTCGAATGCCAAACGGCGGTTAGCAACGCTATCTTCTTTAGCCAAAGTGATCAGCGGCTCGGCAACGCGACGCAGCTCTTTTGCTTTCGGAAGAGTAGTTTTGATCAGCTCGTGCTCGAACAGCGATACCGCCATGTTTTGAAACATGGCCTTGCGGTGAGCGCTTGTGCGGCTGAGGTGACGGCCACTTTTACGATGACGCATGGTTCAATTCCTTACCAAACTCTCGTTCGGTGATGATGACGATTAGGCAGTAGCCTTATCGTCTTTCTTCAGACTTGCCGGCGGCCAGTTGTCGAGGCGCATACCGAGGGACAGACCGCGAGAAGCCAGAACATCCTTGATTTCAGTCAGGGATTTCTTGCCCAAGTTCGGCGTTTTCAACAGTTCTACTTCGGTACGCTGAATCAGGTCGCCGATGTAGTAAATGTTTTCTGCTTTGAGGCAGTTTGCCGAACGAACGGTCAGTTCCAGATCATCAACCGGGCGAAGCAGGATCGGATCGATCTCGTCTTCTTGCTCGATCACAACAGGTTCGCTGTCACCTTTGAGGTCGACGAACGCTGCCAACTGCTGTTGCAGAATGGTAGCGGCACGACGAATTGCCTCTTCAGGATCCAGAGTACCGTTGGTCTCCAGGTCGATAACCAGTTTGTCCAAGTTGGTGCGCTGCTCAACACGAGCATTTTCCACCACGTAAGAAACACGACGCACCGGGCTGAACGATGAATCCAGCTGCAAGCGACCAATGCTGCGGCTTTCATCTTCATCGCTCTGACGGGAGTCAGCTGGCTCATAGCCGCGACCACGAGCTACAGTGAGCTTCATGTTCAACGCGCCAGTAGAAGCCATGTTGGCAATTACGTGGTCGCCATTGACGATTTCAACATCATGATCCAGCTGAATATCGGCAGCGGTAACTACGCCCGAGCCCTTCTTCGCCAGAGTCAGTGTCACTTCGTCACGACCGTGCAGTTTGACAGCCAGACCTTTAAGGTTGAGCAGGATTTCAATAACGTCTTCCTGAACACCTTCGATTGCGCTGTACTCATGGAGCACACCGTCAATCTCGGCCTCGACTACTGCACAGCCAGGCATGGAGGACAACAAGATGCGACGCAGCGCGTTGCCCAGGGTATGGCCGAAACCACGCTCGAGAGGCTCGAGAGTGATCTTGGCGCGGGTCGGACTAACCACCTGCACATCAATATGGCGGGGGGTCAGGAACTCATTTACCGAAATCTGCATGGATGCACCCTTTTTTCTAGCCCTTACTTGGAGTAGAGCTCGACAATCAGGCTTTCGTTGATGTCGGCGGAGAGGTCACTGCGAACTGGGACGGCTTTGAAAACGCCCGATTTCTTTTCAGTGTCAACTTCTACCCATTCAACGCGGCCGCGCTGGGCACACAGCTCAAGAGCCTGAGCAATGCGCAGCTGATTCTTCGATTTCTCGCGTACTGCAACTACGTCACCAGCTTTAACCTGGTAAGACGGGACGTTTACAGTTTTGCCGTTGATGGAGATCGCTTTGTGCGAAACCAACTGACGGGATTCAGCGCGGGTTGCGCCGTAGCCCATACGGTAAACTACGTTGTCCAGACGGCACTCGAGCAGTTGCAGAAGGTTCTCACCAGTAGCGCCTTTCTTGCCGGCTGCTTCTTTGTAATAACCGCTGAACTGACGCTCAAGAACGCCATAGATGCGACGAACTTTTTGTTTCTCACGCAGCTGAGTGCCGTAGTCAGACTGACGGCTACGGCGCTGGCCGTGGATACCTGGGGCTGCTTCGATGTTGCACTTCGATTCCAGGGCGCGTACGCCACTTTTCAGGAAAAGATCTGTGCCTTCACGACGAGACAGTTTGCACTTGGGACCAATGTAACGAGCCATATCTCACTGTCTCCTGATTACACGCGACGCTTCTTCGAAGGACGGCATCCGTTATGCGGGATGGGCGTCACATCGGTGATGCTGGCGATCTTGTAACCGCAGCCGTTTAATGCACGGACAGCGGACTCACGGCCGGGACCTGGGCCTTTGACGTTAACGTCAAGGTTTTTCAGGCCGTATTCCAGCGCAGCTTGACCAGCACGCTCTGCAGCCACCTGGGCAGCAAACGGGGTGCTCTTACGTGAGCCGCGGAAACCTGAACCACCGGAGGTAGCCCAAGACAGAGCATTGCCCTGACGGTCAGTAATGGTCACGATAGTGTTGTTGAAAGAAGCGTGGATATGGGCGATGCCATCCACAACTGTCTTTTTGACTTTCTTACGAGTACGAGCAGCAGGCTTAGCCATGACTTATTTCCTGTCGATTCGCGGGCGCAATTACTTGCGGATCGGCTTACGCGGGCCCTTACGGGTACGCGCGTTGGTCTTGGTACGCTGACCGCGGACCGGAAGGCCGCGACGATGGCGCAGACCGCGATAGCAGCCCAGGTCCATCAAGCGTTTGATTTTCATGTTAACTTCGCGGCGCAGATCACCCTCGGTGTTAACCTTGGCGACTTCACCACGCAGCTGCTCGATCTGCTCGTCAGAGAGATCTTTGATTTTAGCTGCTGGGTTTACACCAGTAGCAGCACAGATTTTCTGTGCAGTTGTGCGACCGACACCAAAGATGTAGGTCAGCGAGATAACAGTGTGTTTGTTATCCGGAATGTTAACGCCTGCAATACGGGCCATTCAGTGTAACTCCAATTGACAGCAACCCACGCCCCGGAAGCCAAGAAATGGGGCGCAAGATCTTAACGCTGTAAAAACAAATAATCAACCCGACAGCGCACTAGCTGTCGGGCTTATATCGCTACTATCACTCTCAGCCTTGGCGCTGTTTGTGACGCGGTTCCGCGCTGCAGATCACTCGCACGACACCTTCGCGACGAATAATTTTGCAGTTACGGCACAGCTTTTTCACTGATGCACGAACTTTCATCACCAACTCCTCGAACCTTATGGACACTTCAGCGCATCATGCCGCTGCCGTAGCCCTTCAGGTTGGCTTTCTTCATCAGGGATTCGTACTGGTTCGAAACGAGGTGCGATTGTACTTGGGACATGAAGTCCATTACAACCACAACCACAATCAGCAACGAGGTCCCGCCGAGATAGAACGGAACGTTGGCTGCAACCACCAGAAACTGGGGCAACAAACATACGGCCGTCATGTACATGGCTCCGAACAAAGTCAAACGAGTCAATACGCTATCGATATAACGTGCCGACTGCTCGCCTGGACGGATGCCTGGAATAAAGGCACCAGACTTCTTCAGGTTTTCCGCTACGTCTTTCGGATTGAACATCAGCGCTGTATAGAAGAAGCAGAAGAAAATAATCCCTGCACTAAACAGCAAAATGTTCAACGGCTGACCAGGAGCGATAGCCTGTGAGATATCTTGAAGCCAGCCCAAACCTTCAGACTGACCAAACCAAGACCCCAGCGATGCCGGGAACAACAGAAGGCTGCTAGCGAAGATAGCCGGGATAACCCCCGCCATGTTCACCTTCAGTGGCAAGTGGCTAGTCTGCGCAGCGAAAACCTTGCGGCCCTGCTGACGCTTGGCGTAATGCACCGCAATGCGACGCTGCCCACGCTCAATGAACACCACAAAACCAATGATCGCTACTGCCAGCAAACCGATGGCGACAAGGGCGAAGATATTGATATCACCCTGACGAGCAGACTCGAAAGACTGCCCAATCGCCCGCGGCAGACCGGCTACGATGCCCGCAAAAATCAGCATCGAAATACCGTTGCCAACACCACGCTCAGTGATTTGCTCGCCGAGCCACATCATGAACATTGCACCAGCAACGAACGTAGTGACTGCGACAAAGTAGAAGCTGAAATCAACTGCAAACGCGACGCCCTGGCTCGCTAAACCAACGGACATGCCGATAGCTTGGACGAATGCCAGGACGAGAGTGCCGTAGCGGGTGTACTGGCTAATCTTGCGACGGCCAGATTCACCTTCCTTCTTCAACTGCTCCAGTTGTGGGCTGACAGCAGACATGAGCTGCATGATGATCGACGCCGAAATGTACGGCATGATCCCCAATGCAAAGATGCTCATGCGCTCCAGCGCACCACCGGAAAACATGTTGAACAAGCTAAGAATGGTCCCCTCATTCTGTCGAAACAGATCCGCCAGTCTATCAGGGTTGATTCCAGGCACAGGGATGTGTGCGCCAATCCGGTAGACGATAATCGCCATGAACAGAAAGCGCAGACGAGCCCAGAGCTCGGATAACCCGCCATTGCCTAGCGCTGAGAGAGCACCTTGCTTAGCCATTTATTCCTCGAACTTACCGCCAGCTGCTTCGATAGCCGCGCGCGCACCTTTAGTGGCGGCGATACCTTTAAGGGTAACTGCACGAGTAATCTCGCCGGACAGCATGACTTTTACACGCTGTACGTTTTGATTAATCAGGTCAGCATCCTTCAGCGCCTGCAGAGTAACTACATCACCTTCGATCTTGTTCAGCTCGGAAGTACGCACTTCTGCGCGATCCATAGCCTTCAGAGAGACGAAGCCGAATTTAGGGAGACGACGGTGCAGAGGCTGCTGGCCGCCTTCAAAACCTGGAGCAATGGAACCACCGGAACGGGAGGTTTGACCTTTGTGACCACGGCCACCAGTCTTACCCAAACCACTACCGATACCACGACCCGGACGGTGCTTCTCGCGACGGGAACCCGGCGCAGGACTCAAATCATTCAGGAACATGCGTTAACCCTCCACGCGGAGAAGGTAATAAGCTTTGTTCATCATGCCGCGATTTTCTGGAGTATCCAGAACTTCAACGGTGTGATTGATACGACGCAGGCCGAGACCCTTGACGCAAGCTTTGTGATTAGCCAGACGGCCGTTCACGCTTTTGATCAGCGTGACTTTTACGGTATTAGCCATGATTAGAGAATCTCCTCGACGCTCTTGCCACGCTTAGCCGCAACGGAGTCCGGAGACTGCATAGCTTTCAAGCCTTTGAATGTGGCATGAACCACGTTCACAGGGTTGGTAGAGCCGTAGCACTTAGCCAGTACGTTGTGAACACCAGCTACTTCCAGAACAGCACGCATCGCGCCACCAGCAATAATACCGGTACCTTCCGAAGCAGGCTGCATGTACACCTTGGAGGCGCCATGAGCAGACTTCATTGCGTATTGCAGAGTAGTGCCGTTCAGATCAACTGTGATCATGTTACGACGTGCAGCTTCCATCGCTTTTTGGATAGCAGCTGGCACTTCGCGGGATTTGCCGCGGCCGAAACCAACGCGACCCTTACCATCACCAACCACGGTCAACGCAGTGAAAGTGAAGATACGGCCACCTTTTACGGTTTTAGCAACACGGTTAACCTGCACCAATTTCTCGATGTAGCCTTCGTCGCGCTTTTGGTCGTTATTTGACATAACTTAGAACTCCAGCCCGCCTTCACGAGCAGCATCAGCCAGCGCCTTAACGCGGCCGTGGTACTTGAAGCCAGAACGGTCGAATGCAACCTGAGTTACACCAGCGGCTTTCGCACGCTCAGCAACCAGCTCGCCAACTTTCTTGGCTGCGTCGATATTGCCAGTGGCGCTATCACGCAGTGCTTTGTCCAAGGTCGACGCGGTGGCCAAAACCTTGCTGCCGTCGGCCGAGATGACCTGGGCGTAGATGTGCTGCGACGAACGATACACGCAGAGACGCACGACTTCGAGTTCGTGCATTTTCAGACGTGCTTTGCGAGCGCGACGCAGTCGAGTAACTTTTTTGTCGGTCATTTGCTAGCCCTACTTCTTCTTGGCTTCTTTACGGCGGACGACTTCGTCAGCGTAACGAACACCTTTGCCCTTGTAAGGTTCAGGACGACGGAAGTCACGAATCTCCGCAGCTACCTGACCAACCAGTTGTTTGTCGACGCCCTTGATCAGGATGTCGGTCTGGCTAGGGGTTTCGGCGGTAACGCCTTGCGGCAATTCGTAGTCGATTGGGTGGGAGAAGCCCAGTGCCAAGGACAGAACCTGACCTTTAGCCTGTGCTTTATAACCAACACCTACCAACTGGAGCTTGCGCTCGAAGCCTTCGCTGACGCCGATTACCATGTTGTTAACCAACGCACGAGTGGTACCGGCCATTGCGCGAGTCTGCTGATCACCGTTGCGAGCAGCGAAACGCAGCTCACCGGAATCCTGGACCACTTCAACGGACGAGTGAACGTTCAGTTCCAAAGTGCCCTTGGCACCTTTCACCGAAAGCTGCTGACCGGCGAGTTTGATCTCTACACCAGATGGCAGCTTGACGGGGTTTTTAGCAACGCGAGACATGCTTATCTCCCCCTAGAACACAGTACAAAGCACTTCACCACCGACACCGGCAGCGCGCGCAGCACGATCCGTCATCACACCTTTGTTGGTGGAGACGATAGACACGCCAAGACCGCCACGAACTTTCGGCAGATCTTCGACAGCTTTGTATTGGCGGAGGCCTGGACGGCTAACGCGTTTTACTTCTTCGATGACCGGACGGCCTTCGAAATATTTCAGCTCGATGGACAGCTGCGGTTTTGCTTCACCGCTGATCTGATAATCCGCAACATAACCTTCGTCCTTGAGAACTTTGGCTACGGCTACCTTCAAAGTAGAAGATGGCATGCTTACGACGGACTTTTCAGCCATCTGGGCATTACGGATACGAGTTAGCATGTCCGCTAACGGGTCCTGCATACTCATGGGCTAGACGCTCCTGATACAAAAAGAATTAGCCTTACGGCTAGAGTCACCAGACACCTTTGGGCGAACCCAGGCTCAGGCGAGCCGAACATTCTAGTGACTGATCAAAAATGAATCAAGCCCCAAAAGGGGCTTGATTCAAATTGCTTGCGATATTCACCTGCTTCACCCGGTAAACCGAGCGAAACAGGAGACTCGCTAACAGTGACTTACCAGCTGGCTTTAACCAGACCTGGAACGTCACCGCGCATAGCAGCTTCACGCAGCTTGATACGCGACAGACCGAACTTGCGATAAACGCCGTGCGGACGACCGGTAATGCGGCAGCGGTTACGCATGCGCGAGGCGCTTGCGTCACGTGGCTGCTTCTGCAGTGCTACTGTCGCTTCCCAACGCGCTTCAGGAGTTGCTTCCTGATCCACGATGATGGCTTTCAGCTCAGCACGCTTCTTGGCGTACTTGGCAACCGTTTGCTGACGCTTCAGCTCGCGGTTTCTCATGCTCATTTTGGCCATGATCCAGCTCCTATCAGTTGCGGAACGGGAATTTGAAAGCACGCAGCAATGCGCGACCTTCATCATCCGTCCGAGCAGTGGTGGTCAGGGTAATGTCCAGACCGCGGAGGGCATCGATTTTGTCGTAGTCGATTTCCGGGAAAATGATCTGCTCTTTAACACCCATGCTGTAGTTGCCACGGCCGTCAAACGACTTGGCATTCAGGCCGCGGAAGTCACGCACGCGCGGCAGGGAGATAGACAGCAGACGATCCAGGAACTCGTACATACGCTCACGGCGCAGAGTAACTTTAACGCCAATCGGCCAGCCCTCACGAACCTTGAAGCCTGCAATCGACTTACGGGCATGAGTCACAACGACTTTCTGACCGGTGATCTTTTCCAGGTCGGCAACTGCGTGCTCGATGATTTTCTTATCACCGATCGCTTCGCCCAGGCCCATGTTAAGGGTGATTTTGGTAATGCGCGGAACTTCCATCACGTTAGCAAGCTTCAGTTCTTCCTGGAGCTTGGGCGCAATTTCCTTCCGATAAATCTCTTTTAGTCGTGCCATGGTCTCTACCTAGCAGTGTTCAAGCATCAACCGCTTTTTGGGTCGACTTGAAGACACGAATTTTTTTACCGTCTTCAACTTTGAAACCAACACGATCTGCCTTGCTGGTTTCGCTATTGAAAATGGCCACGTTAGAAGCGTGCAATGGCGCTTCTTTCTCAACGATACCGCCTTGAACGCCCGACATCGGGTTCGGCTTGGTATGACGCTTCACCAGGTTGATCCCACCAACGACCAAACGGTCGTCAGCGAGAACCTTGAGCACCTTACCGCGCTTACCTTTGTCTTTGCCGGCGATCACGATGATCTCGTCGTCACGACGAATCTTTTGCATGTCGGATCTCCTTACAGCACTTCAGGGGCGAGCGAGACGATCTTCATGAACTTCTCAGTACGAAGTTCGCGAGTCACGGGCCCAAAGATACGGGTACCGATAGGCTCTTGCTTGTTGTTCAACAGAACAGCAGCGTTGCCATCGAAGCGAATGATCGAGCCATCAGGGCGACGAACGCCGTGACGGGTACGGACTACAACAGCAGTCATTACCTGGCCCTTCTTCACTTTACCGCGAGGAATTGCTTCCTTAACGGTTACCTTGATGATGTCACCGATGCCAGCATAACGGCGGTGTGAACCACCCAGCACCTTGATACACATAACGCGACGTGCGCCACTGTTGTCAGCAACGTCGAGCATGGATTGAGTCTGAATCATATAATTTCTCCGACCCCTAGTCCTTAGACTTCCACTGCGCGTTCAATGACTTCAACCAGTGCCCAAGTTTTAGTCTTGGCTACGGGACGAGTTTCACGAATCGAAACTTTGTCACCGATGTTGCACTGATTGGTTTCGTCATGCGCGTGCAGCTTGGTCGAACGCTTAACGTATTTGCCGTAGATCGGGTGCTTAACGCGACGCTCGATCAATACGGTGATGGTCTTGTCCATCTTGTCGCTGACAACACGGCCGGTCAGCGTACGGACTGTTTTTTCGGCTTCAGCCATGATCACTTACCTGCCTGCTGGTTGAGCACAGTCTTCACACGAGCGATATCGCGCTTAACTTGCGAGAGCAGATGAGACTGCCCCAACTGGCCAGTCGCTTTCTGCATGCGCAGATTGAACTGGTCGCGCAGCAGGCCGAGCAGTTGCTCGTTCAGCTGCTGTGCTGATTTTTCACGAAGTTCATTCGCCTTCATCACATCACCGTCCGCTTAACAAAAGTGGTGGCGAGAGGCAGCTTTGCAGCCGCCAAGGCGAAAGCCTCACGCGCCAACTCTTCGGAAACGCCTTCGATTTCATACAGGACTTTGCCTGGCTGAATCTGGGCTACCCAATACTCAACGCCACCCTTACCTTTACCCATCCGCACTTCTAGAGGCTTCTTGGTAACCGGCTTGTCCGGGAAAACGCGAATCCAGATTTTCCCGCCACGCTTAACGTGACGAGTCAGAGCACGACGAGCGGACTCAATCTGACGGGCGGTGAGACGACCGCGGGCAACAGACTTCAAGGCGAATTCGCCGAAGCTGACTTTGCTACCGCGCTGTGCCAGACCACGGTTGTGGCCGGTCATCTGCTTACGGAACTTCGTACGCTTTGGTTGCAACATTTGGCGTACCCCTTACTTAGCAGCTTTTTTACGAGGCGCAGGTGCTTGTGGTTTCAGTTCTTCATGGCGACCACCAATTACTTCGCCTTTGAAGATCCAAACCTTGACACCGATCACACCATAAGTGGTGTGCGCTTCGTACGTGGCATAGTCGATATCGGCACGCAGGGTGTGCAACGGCACACGACCTTCGCGATACCATTCGGTACGTGCAATTTCAGCACCACCGAGACGACCGCTCACTTGGATTTTGATGCCCTTGGCACCAATACGCATGGCGTTTTGTACAGCGCGCTTCATAGCGCGACGGAACATCACACGACGCTCCAGCTGCTGAGCTACGCTCTGCGCAACCAGCATACCGTCGAGCTCCGGCTTGCGGATCTCTTCGATATTGATGTGCACAGGCACACCCATTTGCTTGGTCAGGTCCTGACGCAGCTTCTCAACATCTTCACCTTTCTTCCCGATAACGATACCTGGACGAGCAGTGTGGATGGTGATGCGTGCAGTTTGAGCCGGACGAGCTATGTCGATACGGCTTACGGACGCGCTTTTTAATTTGTCTTGGAGATACTCACGCACTTTCAGATCAGCGAACAAATAGTCCGCATAAGTCCGACCGTCTGCGTACCAGACGGAGGTGTGCTCCTTGACGATTCCCAGGCGAATGCCAATGGGATGTACTTTCTGACCCATCTGATCGACTCCGTTACTTGTCCGCAACCTTGACAGTGATATGGCAAGACCGCTTGACGATGCGATCAGCGCGGCCTTTGGCACGCGGCATGATACGCTTCAGCGAACGCCCTTCGTTGACGAAAACGGTGCTGACCTTCAAGTCATCAACGTCTGCGCCTTCGTTATGCTCGGCGTTGGCTACAGCCGACTCCAGCACTTTTTTCATGATCTCGGCGGCTTTTTTACTGCTAAAAGCCAACAAGTTGAGCGCTTCGCCCACCTTTTTCCCGCGGATCTGGTCGGCGACCAAGCGGGCTTTTTGGGCGGAGATTCGAGCGCCCGACAACTTAGCGGCTACTTCCATTTCCTAACCCCTTAACGCTTGGCTTTCTTGTCTGCTACGTGCCCACGATAAGTGCGGGTACCAGCAAACTCGCCGAGTTTGTGACCGACCATGTCTTCGTTCACCAGAACTGGGACATGTTGACGGCCGTTATGCACAGCAATGGTCAGACCGACCATTTGCGGCAGAATCATAGAACGGCGCGACCAGGTTTTAACTGGCTTGCGGTCATTCTTTTCAACTGCCACTTCAATCTTCTTCAGTAGGTGAAGATCGATGAAAGGACCTTTTTTCAGAGAACGTGGCACTGTCGTATCCCTCTAATTACTTGCGACGACGGACGATCATATTATCGGTGCGCTTGTTACCACGAGTCTTAGCACCCTTGGTAGGGAAGCCCCATGGAGACACCGGATGACGACCACCAGAGGTACGACCTTCACCACCACCATGTGGGTGGTCGACCGGGTTCATGGCAACACCACGAACGGTCGGGCGAACGCCACGCCAGCGCTTAGCACCAGCTTTACCTAGCGAACGCAGGCTGTGCTCGGAGTTCGAAACTTCGCCCAAAGTCGCACGGCACTCGGCCAGAACTTTACGCATTTCACCGGAACGCAGACGCAATGTCACATAGACGCCTTCACGAGCGATCAACTGAGCCGAAGCACCAGCGGAACGAGCGATCTGAGCACCTTTACCTGGCTTCAGCTCAATACCGTGAACAGTGCTACCAACTGGAATGTTACGCAGTTGCAGGCTGTTACCTGGTTTGATCGGAGCCATGATCCCAGCAATCAGCTGGTCACCAGCACTCACACCCTTAGGCGCGATGATGTAGCGACGCTCGCCGTCTGCATACATCAACAAAGCGATGTGTGCGGTACGGTTCGGATCGTATTCAATACGCTCGACAGTGGCTGGAATGCCATCTTTGTCGTTGCGACGGAAATCGACCAGACGATAATGCTGCTTGTGACCACCACCGATATGACGGGTAGTGATGCGACCATTGTTGTTACGACCGCCAGTCTTCGACTTCTTTTCAAGCAGCGGAGCGTAAGGAGCGCCTTTATGCAGCTCCTGATTGACCACCTTGACCACAAAACGGCGGCCAGCGGAAGTCGGTTTGCATTTAACGATTGCCATGATGCACCCCTTCCTTACTCAGCACTGCTGGCGAAATCGAGATCTTGGCCTGGCTGAAGCGAAATGATCGCTTTCTTCCAGTCGTTACGCTTGCCCAGACCGCGAGCGGTGCGCTTGCTCTTACCCAGAACATTCTGAGTAGTAACACGCTCAACTTTCACGCTGAACAGGCTTTCGACGGCCTTCTTGATTTCCAGCTTGGTTGCGTCAGTCGCAACTTTAAATACGAACTGGCTTTTCTTGTCGGCCAGTAGTGTGGCTTTCTCAGAGACGTGCGGACCCAGCAGCACTTTAAATACGCGTTCCTGGTTCATCCCAGCATCTCCTCGAATTTCTTCACGGCAGAAACGGTAACCAGTACCTTTTCATACGCGATCAGACTGACCGGATCGGAACCCTGTACGTCACGAACATCGACGTGCGGCAGGTTACGAGCAGCCAGGTACAGATTTTGATCAATTGCATCAGACACGATCAGGACGTTAGTCAGACCCATGCCATTGAGCTTGCCCAGCAGATCTTTAGTTTTCGGAGCTTCAACAGCGAAGTCTTCAACTACAACCAGACGATCAGTGCGAACCAGCTCAGCAAGAATCGAACGAATCGCAGCGCGATACATCTTCTTGTTCAGCTTTTGGTCGTGATTCTGCGGACGAGCCGCGAAAGTCACACCACCACCGCGCCAGATCGGACCACGAGTGGTACCAGCACGAGCACGACCAGTACCCTTCTGACGCCACGGACGCTTGCCGCCGCCAGATACATCGGAACGAGTCTTCTGTTGCTTGCTGCCTTGACGGCCGCCGGCCATGTAGGCCACAACTGCTTGGTGAACCAGGGTCTCATTGTAATCGCCGCCGAAAGTCGCTTCGGAAACTTCGATCGCTTGAGCGCCATTTACATTTAATTGCATGTCAGCTTCCCCTTAACCGCGAGTCTTAGCTGCTGGACGCACAACCAAGTTACCGCCGGTCGCGCCTGGAACAGCGCCTTTGACCAACAGCAGGTTGCGTTCAGCGTCTACGCGCACAACTTCCAGGGACTGTACCGTCACACGCTCAGCACCCATGTGACCGGACATTTTCTTGCCCTTGAATACGCGACCTGGGGTTTGGCACTGGCCAATAGAACCCGGCACGCGGTGGGACACGGAGTTACCGTGAGTGTTGTCTTGGCCGCGGAAGTTCCAACGCTTGATGGTACCGGCAAAGCCTTTACCCTTGGACTGACCGGTCACATCGACCATCTGTCCAGCTTGGAAGATTTCAGCGTTGATCAAGTCGCCAGTTGAGTACTCGCCTTCTTCAAGACGGAATTCCCAAACACCACGACCTGCCGCGACGTTCGCCTTAGCGAAGTGACCGGCTTGAGCCTTGCTGACACGCGAAGCACGACGCTCACCTACAGTGACTTGCACTGCACGATAGCCATCGGACTCCTCAGTTTTGAACTGGGTGACGCGATTCGGCTCGATCTCAATGACCGTAACCGGAATGGAGACACCTTCTTCGGTGAAAATACGGGTCATACCGCATTTACGACCGACTACACCAATAGTCATGTTGTAAACCTCATGAGTGTACGGGGCTTTCACCCGCTATGGCCGCCCATTTCAGAGCGTTACACGACTAAGACCCAAGTCTTAGCCGAGGCTGATCTGCACTTCCACGCCAGCCGCAAGGTCGAGCTTCATCAGCGCGTCAACGGTTTTATCCGTTGGCTGGACAATGTCCAGAACACGCTTGTGGGTTCGAATTTCAAACTGATCGCGCGCGTCTTTGTTGACGTGCGGAGAAGTAAGAACTGTGAACCGCTCTTTGCGAGTAGGCAATGGAATCGGACCACGCACCTGAGCACCAGTACGTTTCGCGGTTTCCACGATTTCCTGGGTTGATTGATCGATCAGGCGATGGTCAAAAGCCTTCAACCGAATACGGATTTGTTGGTTTTGCATTTTGACCTCAGATTCCAAGCTGCGATTCCCAACGGACGCAGTACGCCCGTTAAAAGGAGGCGCAATTCTATAGACGCTCCCTACCAGTGTCAACCCAATAAAAAAAGCCCCCGCAAGCGGAGGCTTTTTTCTAGATCAATCGATTACTCGATGATCTTGGCAACTACACCAGCACCAACGGTACGGCCGCCTTCGCGAATCGCGAAACGCAGACCATCTTCCATGGCGATTGGAGCAATCAGGGTAACAACCATTTTGATGTTGTCGCCCGGCATTACCATTTCAACGCCTTCCGGCAGTTCGCAGTTACCAGTTACGTCCGTAGTACGGAAGTAGAACTGCGGACGGTAGCCCTTGAAGAAAGGAGTGTGACGACCACCCTCTTCTTTCGACAGAACGTACACTTCGCCTTCAAACTTGGTGTGCGGCTTGATGGTGCCTGGCTTAGCCAGTACTTGGCCACGCTCTACGTCATCACGCTTGGTGCCACGCAGCAGTACGCCAACGTTCTCACCAGCACGACCTTCGTCGAGCAACTTACGGAACATCTCAACACCAGTACAGATGGTCTTGGTGGTATCACGGATACCAACAATCTCAATTTCTTCCTGTACCTTAACGATGCCACGCTCAACACGACCAGTCACAACAGTACCGCGACCAGAGATCGAGAACACGTCTTCGATTGGCATCAGGAACGGCTTGTCGATAGCACGCTCAGGCTCAGGGATGTAAGAATCCA
>NZ_CAXAOE010000008.1:0-233356 GCF_963970595.1 Pseudomonas sp. RL_15y_Pfl2_60
TAGTGAAACGATGCATCGCCGATGGTAGTGTGGGGTTTCCCCATGTGAGAGTAGGTCATCGTCAAGCGCCTATACCGAAACCCCAGATCATGAAAATGATCTGGGGTTTCTCTTTGCGCAGAAAAAAGTTCGGAAGGGCGGCCAGCGCGCAGCTTGCCCGCCAAGGTGCAACAACTTGGCCAGGGTTAGCAACAGCCGGTGGATGGATAAAGCGTCATCCACCCTACGTGGCAGCCGTGGCCGCGATCCGCACTAAACCCCGCGCAGGACCGAATCTCATGCATTAAAAAGCCACCTGACGGTGGCTTTTTAATTACTGCGGCTAGTCGCCGCGATACTCGCAGCCGCTGGTACAGGTTTCATGGATGCGAATGCGTGATAGCTCAGGTAGCAAGGGCTTTAACTCTTGCCAAATCCACTTCGCCAGTACTTCACTGGTCGGGTTTTCAAGGCCAGGAATATCATTCAGGTAGTTGTGGTCGAGTTGCTCATATAGCGGCTTGAATATCGCTTTAATCTCGGAGAAATCACGAATCCAACCGGTATGGGGATCAACCTCGCCTTCGATATAAACTGCAACCTTAAAGGAGTGTCCGTGCAGGCGACCACACTTATGGCCGTCAGGAACGTGAGGAAGGCGGTGAGCCGCTTCAAACATGAATTCTTTGAACAATTCCACTGGTTTACTCTCTGCGATACATCTCTACAAGCGTATTGAGCGGCGCCGTGTTGCCTGCCGCGTAACTGCGCTTATCTTAACAGTTTGGATGATCTGACGGGGTGTGCCGCTGGTAATCTGCGCATAGCTGGGGCGTGAGCGGTTAACCATGGTATTTGATTAACCGCTGTGCGCTGGTTTGTTGTGCAACCAACCTAGGCCGCAACATACACCAATGATCGAACGAGCATGATGCCGCGCTATTGGCGTTTACACACGAAACTGTCCGAGTAAGGCGCTAAGTTGCTTGGCCAACTGACCTACATGCTCACTGGCTTTATTCGATTGCTGCGCTGCAGACGCATTCTCATGGGCGAGACCGGCAGCTTGAGTGACATTCTGATTGATATCATCAACAACATGGGACTGCTCTAAAGTTGCACTTGCAATAGAGGTGTTCAGGCCTGTGATGTTTTTTAATGAGTGGGCAATTTGATCGAGGCTGTGGCCCGCCAAATTGGCTTGTTCAATTGTGAGCTGTGATGCACGGCTGCTCTCATTAATCACCTTAACTGCAGCTTGCGAGTTAGCCTGCAAGCGTTCTGTCATGGTTTGAATTTCAGCTGTGGATTTCTGTGTGCGCTGAGCAAGTAAACGTACTTCATCAGCAACAACCGCAAACCCACGACCTTGTTCGCCTGCACGGGCGGCCTCAATCGCCGCGTTGAGTGCCAACAGGTTGGTTTGTTCAGCAATTGAGCGAATCACTTCAAGTACGCTGCCGATCTCTGTGCTTTCCTCTGCAAGGGTATTCATCACTGTGACTGCATTGTCGATCATTGCCGACAACTGCCCTATTTGCTGCAGGCTCGATTGAATGTTGCTCTGGCCCTGTGATGCCTGTTGCTCGGCGGACAGAACCTCAGACGAAGCATGTTCGGCGTTTTTAGCTACATCCTGAACCGCGTAGGTGACTTGGTTAATCGCGGTAGCCACTAACTCCATCTGCTGCGATTGTTGTTGGCTGTGGTTGTGCGCATCCGTTGCTACGCTATCTAGCGACTGCGCAGCCTGAGTCAGCTCTGAGGCCGAATCAAGGGATTGCTTGATAACCTGACGTAGCTTTTCGGTAAATGCATTGAAGTGTTGCGCCAATGCAGTCAGTTCATCGTTGCCCTGTGCATCAAGGCTGTGCGTCAAGTCGCCTTCGCCGCTGGCAATATTAGCCATTGCGCTTACCGCCTGGTTTAGCGGTTTGGAAATGCTGCGGGCTATCAATGTGACAACGAGCGTCATCAGAAGCATCAAGGTCAGGCTGATGATGACGACACGTGTTGCCTGGGCTGAAAACTCAGCTTGCAGGTCATCGACGTATACTCCAGAGCCAATGATCCAGCCCCAGGGTTCGAAAAGTTGTACGTAGGATATTTTCGGTACGGGTTCGCTTGCCCCTGGCTTGGGCCAACGGTAATCGACCTGACCAGCGCCTTTGGCCTTAGCGATGCTCACCATTTCATTGAACAAAGCCTTACCGTCAGGGTCTTTGAAGGTCGACAGGTTCTGGCCTTCGAGCTTTGGATTGGTGGGGTGCATGATCATGGTTGGGGTCAGATCATTAACCCAGAAATATTCACTGGTGTCGTAGCGCAGGCCACGGACTATTTCCAATGCCTGCTTTTGTGCATCTTCACGCTTGAGCGTACCTGCCGTTTCTAAGGCATGGAAGTGCGCAATGATGCCGGTTGCACTTTGTACCAAGTGCTGGGTTTTTTCGCTTTTGCCCGCATACAAGTCACTGTGAATTTGTTTGAGCAATACGCTGCCCAAGGTCAATAACATGACGATTGCGACAATAAGTATCAACCATAGACGACGGCTGATGGGTAGGCTACGCAAGCTGCTCATAGGGAAACTCCTAATTCTTATTATGGGAGCTGGATAGTGTTGTTCTGGCATTTCCCTATGCCCGCATGCTGATCGGAATCAAACAGCCTGAGTAAAGATCAAGTAACCGGCTATAAATTGCTAATTCTCTGTTAGCATTTCGGCCCGAAACGCAGAAACCTGAGGGTTGACGGATAATTTGTCCGCGCGAGTGGCTCGTGTTGCTCAAACCCCGTCAAATGACGCTAGACATGCTTCAAAAATAATTTTTTGCGCGGCTATTAAACCCGCGCACATTGGGAGATCGGATGGACGTGTGGTTGGCCGTACAGGCATTGATTTTGGGCGTGGTTGAAGGCATTACCGAGTTTTTACCCATCTCTAGCACCGGGCATCAAATCATCGTTGCCGACTTGATTGGTTTCGGCGGTGAGCGGGCAATGGCCTTCAATATCATTATCCAGCTTGGCGCCATCTTGGCGGTGGTCTGGGAGTATCGCCAGAAGATTCTAGATGTCGTTATCGGCTTGCCTAAAGAGCCCCAGGCACAGCTGTTTACCCGCAACTTGTTAATCGCATTTTTCCCGGCAGTTATTCTTGGCGTGTGCTTTGCCGACTTGATTCACGAGTTCCTGTTCAACCCGATTACCGTGGCCACGGCGTTGGTCATTGGTGGTGTTGTCATGCTTTGGGCCGAGCGCCGTAAACACAAGGTCCATGCAGAAACGGTCGATGACATGACCTGGAAGGATGCGCTGAAGATTGGTTTCGCCCAGTGCCTGGCGATGATTCCCGGTACGTCCAGATCCGGTGCTACCATCATCGGCGGCTTGCTGTTTGGCCTATCGCGCAAAGCAGCGACCGAGTTTTCGTTTTTCCTGGCAATGCCGACCATGGTCGGCGCGGCAGTGTATTCTGGCTACAAGTACCGGGACCTGTTCCAGCCGGCTGACTTGCCAGTATTTGCCATTGGCTTTGTGACTTCGTTTATTTTCGCGATGATTGCAGTGCGGGCCTTGCTCAAGTTTATTGGCAACCACAGCTATGCAGTATTTGCCTGGTATCGAATCGGTTTCGGGCTGCTGATTCTGGCTACTTGGCAGTTGCATCTGATTGACTGGAGCACTGCTCAGGGCTAGTTATATCAGCCGGGTGCAGTATCGAGATGCACCTTTGGTGTAGCCGCCCAGTGAGTGAGTCATTTGATGAGCACAAGGTTATCCAACTCGACAGCAAGCATCACCAAGCAGGTGGTGCAGCGCTATCACCAGGCATGGAAGACTAGCGACCTTGATGCCGTGATGGCGCTCTATCATCCGCACGTTGAGTACAGTGATTTCTTTCAGAACAAGGTCTTTCATTTCGAGCAGTTGCGTGAGTATGTGCGCAGCTCGATGCCGCTTGCGCCACAAGAGGTGCTTGAGCACACCGATCGAATTCGCTTTGATGACGACACGGCCTTTATCCAATACCGGATTACTTTGCGTGGCGGTCCCGGCTTGGTTTCGTTCCGTTCCAGCGAGGCAATCACCGTTCGTGATGGGCTGATCTGGCGGGTTAACGAATACGCCTCGTTGATCCATGAACAGCATGATGGCCAGCATGAGTCGGACGGTCGCCCAGCCACCAGTCGACTCGGTTTGTCGGCGCGCCAACTGGGTATTTTGGCGTTGGATCTGCAAGAATACTTCGCTAAAAAACAACCCTATTTAGATCCAGGTCTCAACCTCCAGCAAGTGGCGAGCGAAACAGGCTACAGCCGTAATCAGATCTCCTACTTGTTAAACCAGGTACTTGGCCAAAGTTTTTACCGCTATGTGAATCATGAGCGGCTCAAGCATTTATTGCAGAGTGTCGAGCAACTCCAGCAGTCGGCCAAGGTCGATGATCTAGTCTTCGCGGCAGGCTTTAATTCGCTGTCTGCATTTTATAAATGCTTTCGTTTGCATATTGGCATTACGCCCAAAGCCTATTTGAAGTTACCGGTTGCAGAGCAAAATGCCCTGCGTGCTAGCGCGCATGACAATAGTGAGTAAAGGTATGCAGGGGATGACTGTTTAATCATGGAAGTACGCGGCTCGATCAAAAACTGGAATGATGACAAAGGCTTCGGTTTTATCCGCCCCGAGCAAGGCGGACCCGAAGTGTTCGCTCATATTTCGGCAATGCGTGGTGATCGTCGCCCGGTCGCGGGTGACCAGGTCATGTACATCGCTGGTAAAGACGACAAGGGCCGTTTGCGTGCGGAGCATCTACGGATTGCCGGCGAGCTGTCCATTGATCAGCCCAAGATTCGTCGTAAGCCAACTGGGTCTGCGAAGCGGCACAAGCAGCCTGAAATGCAGAAGGCGCCAAGACCGCCACGCCGTCAACTCAGCGTGCCCATGCAAAACCTTGGGCTCAAAACCCTGGTGTTCATTGGGCTCTGCGCCTTGCCCTTGTTCGGCAGTTTCCAGTTGTTTTTCAAGGTTGGCATCATCTGGATGCTGGCGGCTTATGCGCTGATGAGCCTGGTCAGTTTCGTGCAGTACTGGAGTGACAAAGCCAAAGCCATGCGTGGCGCCTGGCGCATACCGGAAAGCACGTTGCACCTGGTCGAGTTACTCGGTGGTTGGCCTGGTGCTTTGATCGCCCAGCAATGCTTTCGGCATAAAACCCGGAAAGGGACTTACCAGTTTATTTTCTGGTTGATTATCTTGGCCCATCAACTGCTTTGGTTTGATTGGCTGGTCTTGGGTGGCGAGTACTTCGGCCACTTTATCCGGCGCTTATAGATCAATCAGCAGGCCAAGCTGTTTGCGCTTTGATAGTTTAGCCACTACCAGTTGATGCGAGCGGGTGATCAGTTCGCGCAACTCTTCATCGCCGATGGGCAACTGATCACAGTTCATGCTGACCCAGTGCGCTCGGGCCAGATAGGGTGAAGGGCGGATTCCCGGGCGATCAACAAAGCCGAGAAAGAGATCGTTATCGACCTTGAAGGCGAGATTGCCGCCGAGAAAGTTAAGGATTGCAAACATCTTGTTTCCCGCGATGGAAAACACCTGGTTTTCACCCCATTTGAAGTCTTCACGGGCGCCCGGTAACTGCAGGCAAAAAGCAGCAATTTGTTGACGATTCATCTTTGCGCTCCTATTCAGCCCAAGCTCATTCAGGCCGAGCTCAGCCTGGAGCCTTTATCCCTGCTTAGCAAGATCAGAGTCAACAGCATCCCCAACAGGGCCATGCAGGCGGCAACCATAAAGATTGAGCCGAAGCCGAAGTGACCGGCAACGGCGCCCATCAAAGGCCCGGCGATGCCCAATGCCAGGTCAAAGAATACTGCATAGGCGCCGAGTGCCGAACTGCGGCTCGCGGGCGGAATATGCGAGATGATTTCAACCCCCAAGGCGGGGTAGACCAACGACAAGCCAAAGCCGGTGAGGGCAGCGCCACATAAGGTAATCCATGGGGTGGGTGCAAGCCAGATCAGCAATAAGCCTATGCACTCGATAAACAAGCATACGGTTGCAACGCGATAACCCCCGCGCTTTTTGATCGTGCTGGAAAACCAGAGGCGAGCGAGGATAAACGCGGCGCCAAATGCACTCAGGCAATACGCCGCGTTATCCCAGTCACGGCTGTCGTAATACAGGGTGATAAAAGTGGCCAGGGTGCCAAAGCCAATTGAGCCAAGAGCAAGCGCTACGCCGTTTGGCGCTACTTTGAGAAATACGCTGCTAAAGGGCAGGCGCTTACCCTTGATAATGGGGGCTGGGGTTTTGATGCGGGCCAGCAAAAATGATCCGCCTGCAAGAACCAGGGTCAGGCTGCCGATGCTCCAGAGCCCTAAGCTGGACACCATCATGACCCCTAAGGGAGCCCCGAGCGCCACTGCGCCATAGGATGCAATACCATTCCAGGAAATCACCCGGGCGGTGTTTTCCGGTCCGACCCTGCCGATGCCCCAACTGATCGAGCCTGTGCCAACCAAGCCTTGAGATACACCGAGGATAATCCTGGCCAGTATCAGCAATATCAAGCTAGCCAAAGGATAGGCCAGCAGGGATGTGGCGAGCAGGGTTACAGCGCCACTTATCGAGCAGCCAACAAGGCCATAAAGAACACCTCGTTTGGCGCCTAAGCGGTCGGCGATGGAGCCAGAAATCGGTCGAGTCAGCAGGGTCGAAAAATACTGTGTGCCAATTACCACCCCGGCCAGTATCGAGCTGTAGCCAAGGTCATAGAGGACGAAACCGGGGAGTACGGCGAGAGGCAAGCCGACGCACAAGAAGCTGATAAAGGTAAAAAATACGATGGTTAAAATCTGCAAGGTGGAGTTATCTGCAGATGTTGGCTCGGTCGTCATTTGGCAGCTCAGGTTGGCAATGGCGGCGGAAGATCGCGGACCCCAGAAAATCGACTGCGCGAGGTATCGTTAGGTCGGAAGCTGCTCAAGACGGTCGAACTCGACCACTAAGCCTGGCTTTTTAGCCTTGTCTGCCTTCGCTCGCTGCTTTTCCAGTGCCTCTTGTTATGAAAGCTCATCATACAACTGAAAACAAAGCCTGCTAACGAATATTTCAGGATTTTATTCAGCAAACTGAATTTTATGGGCAGAGACATCGCTCGCTCATGAGTTGAAATATCAATGTGCGCGAGCAATGCCGCAGGTGTAATGTGCTCAGTTCAATCTGCCATTTGTTGTGGAGCAATAACCATGTCGTTGTCCATGTACCAAGCCAGTGTTCCTGTTTTTATCCGCATGCTGAGCAATCTCGATGCGATTCTCGATAAGGCTTTGGCTCATGCTGAGGCTGGAGGTTTTGATTCGACTGTCTTGGTAAATGCTCGCTTGGCGCCCGATATGTACCCTTTGGCGCGACAAATACAAATCGCCACCGATGCGGTTAAAGGCTGTGTTGCGCGTCTTGCCGGGGTCGATGTGCCGAGCTATGCCGACAGCGAAGCAAGCATTGCTGAACTGAAAGAGCGGATTGCCAAGACCCAGGCTTTTGTTCAAACATTCAAGCCAGAGCAGATTGATGGCAGCGAGGACAAGACTATCAATATCAAGCTGCCTTCACGTGAGTTGAGTTTTGATGGGCAAATGTTCCTGCTGCATTTTGCTTTGCCGAACTTCTATTTTCACATCAGTTGTAGTTACGCGATCTTACGCCACAATGGTGTGAAAATTGGCAAGATGGATTTCTTGGGCGCGGTGTGAATCCGCTGATCGGCAGCCTAGACTGCGAGCGAGCAATGAATTCATTAAAGACGCAATTGCTTGAGGCAATCGAGAGGTTGCCGGGCATGCAGGTTGTGCTCTGGCCCGAGCGATCAGATGGCTTTACTACGCTGAACTACGGTCAAAAGGAAATTGCCCATTTTCACCACGACAACGAACTTGATCTAGCACTGGGCAAATCGCTGATCAAGCAACAGGGTTTACAACATCCTGCGAACTCGATAAGGCATCCAAAGCGCTCGGCTTCATCTGCTTATATCGAGTTGCGCTTTAACAGTCCTGCTGACGTTGAAGAGGTGATTCGCCTGTTGAAGTTGGCAATCGTTGATCGAGAATCCGCTGCGTAGCAAACGCCAGCAGCGGATACTTTTTAATCGCGACGGTGGACTGAGCGACCTGCAGCGAAGGTTTCTTTCACTGAGCGATCATCACCCAGAATGGTCAAGGCAAATAGCTTTTCTTCCAGCGTTTTTGCTTGCTGCATGCGGTAATCAATCAGCGCTGTGGATTTGTAGTCGAGAACAATAAAGTCGGCGTCTTTGCCGCTTTCAAAGTTACCGATCTTGTCATCCAGATACAATGCATTGGCGCTGCCGAGCGTTGCCAGATACAGCGACTTGAATGGATCAAGCTTGAGGCCTTGCAGCTGCATGATCTTGTAGGCCTCGTTGAGCGACTGCAGCTGCGAGAAGCTAGTGCCACCCCCGACGTCTGTGCCCAAGCCGACACGAACGCCATGCTGCTCAAGTTTCTTCAGGTTGAACAAGCCGCTGCCGAGGAACAGGTTTGAGGTTGGGCAGAAGGCAATTGCCGAGCCGGTTTCACCCAAGCGTTTGCACTCGTCGTCACACAGGTGCACGCCGTGGGCGAAGACTGAGCGGGCGCCAATCAATTTGTAGTGATCGTAGACATCCAGATAACCGGTGCGCTCAGGGAACAGGGCTTTAACCCATTCGATTTCCTTGAGGTTTTCAGACAGGTGCGTGTGCATGTATAGATCAGGGAACTCATGGTAGAGCTTACCGGCAAGTTCAAGCTGCTCTGGTGTGCTCGTCGGTGCGAACCGTGGTGTGACGGCATAGTGCAGGCGACCCTTGCCGTGCCAGCGTTGAATCAGTTCCTTGCTGTCGGCGTAGCCGGATTCAGCGGTGTCGGTCAGGTAGTCGGGGGCATTGCGATCCATCAGTACCTTGCCTGCGATCATGCGCAGGTTGAGCGCCTCGCTGGCCTCGAAGAATGCATCAACCGACTGCTTGTGCACGCTGCCGAAAACCAATGCGGTGGTGGTGCCGTTGCGCAGCAGCTCCTTGAGGAAGATACCGGCGACATCCGCCGCATGGGCTTTGTCGGCAAACTGCTGCTCAGTCGGGAAGGTGTAGGTGTTGAGCCAGTCCAGCAACTGCTCACCGTATGAGGCGATCATTCCGGTTTGCGGGTAGTGAATATGGGTGTCGATAAAGCCGGGCGTGATCAAGGCATCCGGGTATTCTGTAATCTCGATGCCGTTAAGCGAGCCGAGCAAGTCAGCGGCATGGCCGACCTTGACTACGCGACCGTCTTCAACGAGCAGGATACCGTCCTCAAAATACTCATACGATTGTTCGATGCCGACCACGGCGGGGTCGGCAAGGCTGTGGAGTATGGACGCGCGGTAAGCTTTTGCAGGGCTGGACATAATGTTCTCGGCAGTCTGTTAGTCAGCCGCTATCCGCCTGATCGTCGGCAGATAGCGTTGGTATTAAGTGTGTTTCAAGCGTGATTACGGCGCGAGGCCGGTAATAGCTGAGCAATAGGCCCGGCGGATTTGCTGTGCTTTTGCTCGCCAAAATGTGCGTTGTAGGTGGCGATGATTTCGCCCGCAATCGACACTGCAATTTCAACCGGTAACTTGCCTTTGACTTCACCTAAACCCATCGGGCAGCGCATGCGCTGAACCACTTCTGGGTCAAAGCCGCGATCACGCAAGCGATGTTCAAACTTGGCACGCTTGGTTTTTGAGCCGATCAAGCCGTAGTAGGCAAAATCATCGCGCTTGAGAATCGCCGCGCTTAGCTCAAGATCAAGTTGATGGTTGTGGGTCATGACGATGTAGTAGCTGCCAGCAGGCATGTTATCGACTTCATCGACCACCTCATCATTGACGACTTTTTCGGCACCGGCTGGAACCTGCTCTGGAAACTCGGCTTCACGTGAGTCGATCCAGCGTACTTTGCATGGCAGGCTGGCGAGTAGCGGTACCAGTGCGCGACCCACATGACCGGCGCCAAATACAGCGATTTGCGCTTGCGGCTGACCCATTGGCTCAAAGAGCAATACGGTCGCTCCGCCGCAACACTGCCCCAGGCTGGCGCCAAGGTTGAAGCGCTCCAGGCGAGTGCTTTGGGTGCCGCTTTCGAGCATCTGGCGAGCCATTTCCATGGCTTTGTATTCAAGATGACCGCCACCGATGGTTTGGTAAATCCGTTCGGCGGTAACCACCATCTTCGAGCCGGAGTTGCGCGGGGTAGAGCCGCGCTCATCAATGATGGTGACCAGTACGCAAGGCAGGCCTTGCTCTTGTAGCTCGGCGAGGGTGCTGATCCAGCTCATTTTCTCAGCCTCCAGCTATGTAAGGGTTTCGCCGGGCGTGACAAGCACCAGTCAGCAACTTTAGGTTGCTCAACCACAGCGCTTGATGGCTCCAGCACAAACAGCGGAGACACCTGACGGGCAGGGACTTTGGCTGTTTCAGTTAAATTTTCGGTGGTATTTGTCATTGTTGTACACCATTGGGAAAACAGAGCGGCGCAGCATCACGCCGCTCATTGCACCTGCTTAGACAGGTTCTACAGCCTCACGCGCTACCGCCTTGGCCGGTTGCTGGTATTTCTTCATCTGCTCAATGCCCCAAAGCACACGCTCAGGTGTTGCCGGTGCATCGATATCGGGTTGCTGGCGATAGTCAGCCAGGCTGGCCACGGCATCCTTGATCGCACACCAGACGGCAATCCCCAGCATAAACGGCGGCTCACCCACGGCTTTGGAGTGGAACACCGTGTCTTCAGGGTTCTTGCGGTTCTCGACCAGTTTGACCCGCAGGTCGAGCGGCATGTCGGCGATGGCTGGAATCTTGTAGCTGGCCGGACCATTGGTCATCAGCTTGCCTTTACCGTTCCAGACCAGTTCTTCCATGGTCAGCCAGCCCATGCCTTGAACGAATGCGCCTTCAACCTGGCCAATGTCGATTGCCGGGTTAAGCGAGGCGCCGACATCATGAAGAATGTCGCTACGCAGCATTTTGTATTCACCGGTCAGTGTGTCGACTATCACTTCGGAGCAGGCGGCGCCGTAAGCGAAATAGTAGAACGGGCGGCCTGCAGCTTTGTCACGATCATAGAAAATCTTCGGTGTGCGATAGAAACCGGTGCTCGACAGGGAAACCTGAGCAAAGTAAGCCTGCTGGATCACTTGGTCAAAGGCGATGAACTGATCGCGAACGCGGACCTGGCCGTTGCGGAACTCGATGTCTTCTGCGCTGACTTTATGCTCACGCATCAGGAAGTCGACCAAGCGCTGCTTGATGGTTTCAGCGGCGTTCTGCGCGGCTTTGCCGTTTAGGTCAGCGCCGCTGGAAGCAGCTGTCGGCGAGGTGTTGGGTACTTTGTCGGTATTGGTCGCGGTAATCTGGATGCGTGAAATATCGACCTGGAACACTTCAGCCACGACCTGCGCGACCTTGGTATTGAGGCCTTGGCCCATCTCGGTGCCGCCGTGATTGAGATGGATGCTGCCATCGGTATAGATATGTACCAGCGCGCCCGCCTGGTTGAGGAAGCTGGCGGTAAAGCTGATGCCGAATTTCACCGGCGTCAGCGCAAGGCCCTTTTTCAGCACCGGGCTTTGCGCGTTGAATGCGCGAATTTCTTCGCGGCGCTTGCTGTAGTCGCTGCTGGTTTCAAGCTCACTGGTCATCTCGGCCAGCATGTTGTGCTCTACTTTTTGGTAGTAGTGCGTGACATTGCGGTCTTCTTTGCCGTAATAGTTGAGCTTGCGCACCTCCAGCGGATCCTTGCCCAGTTGGCGGGCAATATGATCCATTACCTGCTCGATCGCGACCATGCCTTGCGGGCCGCCAAAGCCGCGGTAGGCGGTGTTGGAGGCGGTGTTGGTCTTGCAGCGGTGGCCATTGATGGTTGCGTTGCCGAGAAAGTAGGCGTTGTCCGAGTGGAACATCGCCCGGTCGACGATAGAACCTGACAAATCAGGGGAATAGCCGCAATTACCCGCCAGTTCAAGCTCGATACCCTGGAGCAAGCCGTCGCCGTCGTAGCCGACATCGTATTCGACATAGAAAGGGTGGCGCTTGCCGGTCATCTGCATGTCTTCAACACGCGGCAGACGCATCTTGGTTGGCCGGCCAGTGAGGTGAGCCACCACGGCGCACAAACACGCGGGGCCGGCAGCCTGGGTTTCCTTGCCACCAAAACCACCGCCCATGCGGCGCATGTCGATGACGATTTTGTGCATCGCCACGCCAAGCACTTCAGCCACCAGTTTTTGCACTTCGGTGGCGTTTTGCGTCGAGGTGTAGACAATCATCCCGCCGTCTTCGGTGGGCATCACTGAGGAAATCTGGGTTTCCAGGTAAAAGTGTTCCTGACCACCAATGTGCAAGCTACCCTGCAGGCGATGCGGGGCCGTCGCCAAGGCACCGGTGGAGTCGCCAATCTTGTGCTGGTGGCTGTCGAGTACAAAGTGTTTCTTGCGCAGCGCATCAACTACATCAAGCACCGGCTCAAGGTCTTCGTACTCAATGACCGCCGCCATGGCGGCCTTGCGTGCGGCTTCCAGGCTGTTTGCGGCTACGGCCAGCACCACTTGGCCTACGAATTCAACTTTGCCGTCGGCGAGTAATGGGTCACCAGGGGCCACTGCGCCGATATCCAGCTGGCCGGGTACATCTTTGCTGGTGATGGCAATGGCTACGCCGGGGATTTCATAGCACGGCGCGGTATCGATTTTGACGATACGTGCATGTGCACGGTCGCTCATGCGGGCATAAATGTGCAGCTGGTTGGGGAATTCCAGGCGGTCATCGACGTAGGTGGCTTCGCCTGAAACGTGTTTGGCTGCGCTTTCGTGTTTTACACTGCGACCAACACCGGTGGTGAGGTCGGCGCGGAACAGCTCAGCCAGTTCAGCCTGGGTTTTTTGAATGATGTGATTAGACATATGCAGTCACCCGCGTCTCAACTTCTGGAGCTTGCATTTCAAGGAAGAACTTACGCAGCAGGTTCTGTGCAATAAGCAGGCGGTATTCTTTACTTGCGCGGAAATCGCTCAGTGGCGTGAAGTCCTCGGCCAGAGCCGCGCAGGCTTGTTCGATAACCCCCGGATACCAGGCTGCGCCGTTGAGTACGGCTTCGCAGGCGGCGGCTCGTTTGGGGGTGGCAGCCATGCCGCCGAAGGCGATACGCGCACTTTGCACCGTGCCGTCTGCCACTTCGATATTGAAGGCTGCGCAGACTGCAGAGATATCATCGTCCAGGCGCTTCGATACTTTATAAGCGCGGAATGCACGATTGGCTTGTGCGCGAGGCACTACGATCTTCTCGATAAACTCGGCTTCCTGCCGCGCCGTGACCTTGTAATCGATAAAGTAGTCTTCGAGCGGCAAGGTGCGTGACTCATTACCTTTGCGCAGCACGATCTGCGCGCCAAGGGCAATCAGCAGCGGCGGGGCATCACCAATTGGCGAGGCGTTGCCTATGTTGCCGCCAAGGGTGCCCTGATTGCGGATTTGCAAGGAGGCAAAGCGGTGCAGCAGCTCACCGAAGTCCGGATAGTCCTTGGCCAGGGCCGAGTAGCAATCGCTTAGCGCCGTGGCTGCACCAATCTCGATTGCGTCGTCGTTGATATCAATGCGTTTCATTGACTCGATGTGGCCGACGTAGATCATCACGGGCAGTTCGCGGTGGAACTGGGTGACTTCCAGCGCCAGGTCAGTGCCTCCCGCAAGCAGGCGCGCTTCCGGGTTGGCGGCGTAGATATCGGCCAAATCCGCCACGGTCAGTGGCAGCAGGCAGCGCTTGTCGCCGCTATTGAGTTCGGCGGTTTCAAGTGGGGCGATGGCTTTGAGCTGGGCAATGGTTTGCGCTTCAGCATTGTCGAACTGGTCGGGCTGTTTCTGGCAGCAGGCTTGTTCGGCAGCATCAATAATCGGGCGGTAGCCTGTGCAGCGGCATAGGTTGCCAGCGAGAGCTTCTAGTGTTTCAGCCTTGTTGTAGCCGTTGCTGTTCTTTTGCAAGGCAAACAGTGACATGACAAAACCAGGGGTGCAGAAGCCGCATTGTGAGCCGTGGCAATCAACCATAGCCTGCTGCACGCTGTGCAATTGGCCTTGGTGCTTGAGGTCTTCAACGCTGATGAGTTGCTTGCCGTGCAGTGAAGAAACGAAGGTCAGGCACGAGTTGAGTGTGCGATAACGAATGCGCTCGCGGCCTTCACTTGTATCAAGTTCGCCAACAACCACGGTGCATGCACCGCAGTCACCAGAGGCGCAGCCTTCTTTGGTACCGGGTTTGCCAAGGTGCTCACGCAAGTAATTGAGCACTGTGACGTTGGGGTCGAGTTGCTGCTCAGTGCGCAGCTCCCGGTTGAGTAGAAACTGGATCAAGGAAGACCTCCAGGCATTTTATTGTTGTCGATTTGCTGGCTTGAAGCTGATCCGAGAAGGCGTCAGCCGCGGTTCAAGCAATTCGTTTCGACTAAATCTAGTGATTTCTGACTTTTGGGTCAACTAATATTTGACGTGCGAGTCAGGCAGTTTTCATGCCCAATGGTTATTTGTAAGTCCGTCGCCAATAAATACCTGAAGATCACTGCTTTTTTTGTGCCAAGCAGGCAACTCTGCACATCGCCAGGCCGAGCCCGCGTGACGGTCAGTAAAGCAAGCTCTGCGTTGCTTGGGTGGTGATCAGCCGTGTGGCCTGAATGCCTTGGTTTGGTGCGTTTGCCGCGCCAGCTTTGCAAGCCAAGGGCCTGTGTTACACTTTGACGATCTGTGGATCAATCTCAGCGCCTGTTACCAGCGGCTTGTAGCGTCTACGCCCAAGTTCGAGCTTGACCTAAATGATCGTCCGTAACCTTGCATGTTGGCGCTTTAATGCGCCTGTCGATAACTTCTTGCAAAGCACCTTCAGGTTTTAAGGAACAGCATGACCTTCAAGGCACCGGATAGCCTCGCCGAGCAGATTGCCCAGCATTTGTCAGAACGTATTATCCGCGGTGAGTTGCAGGCGGGCGAACGTATTCAGGAGCAGAAAGTCACCCAGCTGCTGAATGTGAGCCGGGGTTCTGTGCGCGAGGCTTTGCTGATCCTTGAGCGCCGGCACTTGATCGTTATTCAGCCTCGGCGTGGTGCTCAGGTTAGTGAGCTTACGGCGCACAATGTCAAAAGCCTATACGCACTGGTGGTTGAGCTATACGGCTTACTGGCCTGCACCGTTGCGCGTGGCTGGCGCCAACAGGCCGAGTTGGAGCCGTTCGTGGATATCCAAAAGCGCCTTATCAGCAACTTCGAGCAGGGTGACATAAGTGCCTTTGTCGATAACAGTTTCGAGATCATGCGCGCCGCCTATGGGTTTTCGAACAATCCATACTTGCAACAAAGCGTCGAAAACCTGCTGCCTGCGATCAGTCGCACCTATTATTTGGCGTTTGAGCGACGGCGTAGCGAAATGGGGCAATTTATCAATACCTTTACCCGCTTGTTGCAAGCGATCATCGAGCGCGATGAGAATCAGGCACGCGAAGTGCTTAAAGGCTACTGCGCACATAATTCTAAACTGGTGCTGGCAGCATTAGCTGAACGCTAAGGAACGCTTTGCATGCGTCTGAAGTCGATCAAACTCGCAGGTTTCAAGTCCTTTGTTGACCCGACTACTGTGTCGTTTCCCAGTAACATGGCGGCGGTCGTTGGGCCTAATGGTTGTGGCAAATCGAATATTATCGACGCCGTTCGTTGGGTGATGGGCGAAAGTTCGGCGAAGAATCTTCGTGGCGAGTCGATGACCGATGTCATTTTCAATGGCTCGAACACGCGTAAACCTGTAACCCAGGCCTCGATCGAGCTGATTTTCGATAACTCGGACTCAACCCTCGTGGGTGAGTACGCGGGTTATGCCGAGATTTCGATTCGTCGCCGCGTGACCCGCGACAGCCAAAACACCTACTTTCTCAATGGCACCAAGTGCCGCCGTCGTGACATCACCGATATTTTCCTCGGAACTGGCCTGGGGCCGCGCAGCTACTCGATTATCGAGCAGGGCATGATCTCCAAGCTGATCGAGGCCAAGCCCGAAGATTTGCGTAACTTCATCGAAGAAGCGGCGGGCATATCAAAGTATAAGGAACGCCGTCGCGAGACCGAGAACCGAATTCGACGCACCCATGAAAACCTTGCACGCCTGACTGACTTGCGTGAAGAACTGGAGCGTCAGCTGGAGCGCCTGCATCGCCAGGCCCAGGCTGCTGAAAAATATCAGGAATACAAGGCCGAAGAGCGCCAGCTCAAAGCACAGCTCACGGCCCTGCGCTGGCAAGCCCTGAATGAGCAGGTGGGCCAGCGTGAGTCGATCATTCGTGATCAGGAAGTTGGCTTTGAAGCGCTGGTTGCCGAGCAGCGAAATGCCGACGCCAGTATCGAGCGCTTTCGCGATGGTCATCATGAATTGTCTGAGCAGTTCAATCTGGTGCAGGGGCGTTTTTACTCGGTGGGCGGCGATATTGCCCGGGTCGAGCAAAGTATCCAGCATGGCCAGCAGCGGATCCGCCAGTTGCAGGATGATCTCAACGAAGCGGAGCGCTCGCGTCAGGAAACCGAGTCACATCTGGGCCATGACAGCACTTTGGCTGCAACCCTTGGCGAGGAATTGGCCCAGCTTGAACCTGAGCAAGCCCTGATTGCCGCTGCGGCGGAGGAGTCAGCCGCGGCACTTGAGCTGGCCGAAACTGCCATGCATGGCTGGCAAGAGCAATGGGATGTTTTCAACCAGCGCTCGGCTGAGCCGCGCCGCCAGGCCGAAGTGCAGCAGTCGCGTATTGGCCAGTTGGAACAAAGCCTTGAGCGTCTGGCCGAGCGCCAGCGGCGTCTCAGTGAGGAGTTGCAACAGCTTGCCGCCGATCCAGAAGATGCGGCGATACAGGCGCTTGGCGAGCAGGTTGCGGTTAGTGAGTTAAGCATTGAGGAGCTGCAAGTCACCGAGGCTGAACAAGCCGAGCGCTTGCAGCAGTTGCGTGCGGATCTGGAACAAGCTGGCCAGGCACAACAGCAGGCTCAGGGTGAGCTGCAACGCTTGCAAGGTCGGCTGGCATCACTTGAGGCGTTGCAGCAAGCGGCGTTGGAGCCGGGGCAGGGGGCTGGCCAATGGCTGGACAAGCAGCAATTGCTCGACCGTCCTCGGTTGGCTGAAGGGCTTAGGGTTGAAAGCGGTTGGGAGTTGGCGGTCGAGACAGTTCTCGGCGCTGATTTGCAAGCCGTGCTGCTGGATGATCCTGGGGCTTTGGATCAGCTGGATTTTTCAGGTTTTGAGCAAGGTGACCTTCGCCTGCTTAGTCCGGCCAAAAATGGCCAGAGAGTGGCGGGCAGCTTGCTCGACAAGGTTGAGTCTGTACTCGACTTATCGCCATGGCTGGGTGCTGTTCGCCCGGTTGAAACTCTTGATCAGGCGTTGGCTCAGCGTGGCAGCCTGGCTGCGGGCGAAAGCCTGATAAGCCGTGACGGTTACTGGGTCGGCAAGCATTTTCTGCGGGTGCGGCGTGCCAGCGAGGCTGAAAGTGGTGTGCTTGCTCGGGGGCAGGAGCTGGAGCAGCTTGGACTTGAATGCACGGAGCGTGAGGCGGCGCTGGAGTTGCTCGGGGAGCGCTTGTTGAGCCTGCGCGAGCAACAGCGCGAGCATGAAGAGCAACGCGAACAGCTGCGTCGCCAGGTGCAAGATCAATCGCGGCACCTGGGTGAGCTCAAGGCCCAGTTGTCGGCCAGTGCGGCCAAGGCAGAACAGCTGGTGTTGCGTCGACAGCGCCTCGACACTGAACTTAACGAACTGTCTGGCCAGCGTGAGCTTGAGCAGGAGCAGCTCGGCGAGTCGCGCCTGCAATTGCAGGAAGCGCTGGATACCATGGCTCAAGACAACGACCAGCGTGAAACGTTGCTTGCCAGTCGTGACCAATTGCGTGAGCAACTAGACCGGGTGCGCCACGATGCGCGCCAACACAAGGATCACGCGCATCAATTAGCTGTGCGCCTGGGCTCGTTGCGCGCGCAGTACGACTCGACCCGTCAAGCCCTTGAACGCTTGCGCCAGCAGTCCGAGCGCCTGCATGAGCGCCGTGAGCAACTGAACCTTAATCTCGAAGAAGGCGCGGCGCCGCTCGAAGAGTTGCGTATCAAGCTTGAAGAATTGCTCGACCGGCGCATGGGGGTCGAGGATGAGTTGAAGCTGGCGCGCTTGACCCTCGAAGATGCGGATCGACAATTGCGCGATGCTGAGAAGCGTCGTACTCAGGCTGAGCAGCAGTCGCAATTATTACGCGGTCAACTTGAGCAACAGCGCATGGAGTGGCAGTCGCTGACGGTGCGACGTAAAGCGCTGCAAGATCAGTTGCTGGAAGACAATTACGATTTGCACGGTGTTTTGGCGACGCTGCCGAGTGAGTCCAGCGAGAAGTCCTGGGAAGAAGAACTCGAACGCATGGCTGTGCGTATCCAGCGTCTGGGTCCGATCAACCTCGCCGCGATTGACGAGTATCAGCAGCAATCCGAGCGCAAGCGCTATCTGGATGCTCAGGATGCGGACTTGGTCGAGGCATTGGACACGCTGGAGAATGTCATTCGCAAGATTGACCGCGAAACACGCAATCGTTTCAAGGAAACATTCGATCAAATAAACGCGGGTTTGCAGGCATTATTTCCGAAGGTTTTTGGGGGTGGCACAGCTTATTTGGAACTCACAGGCGAAGATCTACTCGATACTGGTGTAACAATTATGGCGAGGCCACCTGGCAAGAAGAACAGCACTATCCATTTACTCTCCGGTGGTGAGAAGGCTTTGACCGCGCTAGCGTTGGTTTTTGCAATCTTTCAGCTTAATCCGGCACCGTTTTGCATGCTCGATGAGGTCGATGCACCTTTGGATGATGCCAACGTTGGCCGTTATGCGCGTCTGGTCAAAGAGATGTCTGAGAAAGTGCAGTTTATTTACATCACCCACAACAAGATCGCCATGGAAATGGCGGATCAATTGATGGGGGTAACCATGCATGAGCCGGGTTGCTCGCGTTTGGTTACTGTGGATGTCGAAGAGGCGCTGGCGATGGTGGATGCCTAGCACCAGGCAAGGCCTTGGAAGTGATGCTCTGCCGTGATGTGGTTAAGTTTTGAGCAAAATGTTACAGCTAACTTGATATAAGGGGTTTTTTTCACCTTTTCATCGTTTTAGCCTACTGTTGTAGTGTGTTTTCAAACTCGCCAGCAGTGTAAAGTAACCTTTCGTCGTGCTAGCGTAATGCCCACTTTTGTTACGCGTGGAAAGTGCCAGTCGGAACATGAAGTTGGCCCCACGTTTTTTGAGTTATCGGAGCAGGTTTGAATGCTTCCGTTGTGTATATTAATTGTCATTAGGGGTTAAGGTATTTCATGGAATTCGGTCTACGTGAGTGGCTGATCGTCATCGGCATTATTGTGATTGCTGGCATCTTGTTCGATGGCTGGCGCAGGATGCGTGGCGGCAAGGGTAAATTGAAGTTCAAGCTTGATCGAAACCTGTCCAACTTGCCGGATGATGATAGCGACCCCGAGTTGTTGAGCCCCGCCCGAGTGGTTGATAAGCCGCAACATCAAGAACCTTCATTCGATGAGCATGATTTGCCGTCGATGAGTGCGCGCGAGTTGGGCCGCAGACGTAATAACGAGCCACAGCAAGGTGACTTGAATCTTGATGTGGACGAACCTGTTCCGACGCTGCTAAACCCAGTGGATGATGCCCCTGCGACCAAGGTCGAGGCTAAAGAACAAGCGCCGGTTGACGAAGTTTTAGTGATTAACGTAATTGCCCGCGATGCCAATGGTTTTAAAGGCCCGGCATTACTGCAAAATATTCTGGAAAGCGGTTTGCGTTTCGGTGAAATGGATATTTTCCATCGTCACGAAAGCATGGCCGGCAATGGTGAAGTGTTGTTCTCCATGGCCAATGCACTCAAGCCGGGCACCTTTGACCTTGATGACATTGAAGGCTTCAGCACGCGCGCTGTGAGCTTCTTCCTGGGCCTGCCAGGGCCGCGTCATCCCAAGCAAGCTTTTGATGTAATGGTGGCGGCTGCACGTAAACTTGCCCATGAGCTTAACGGTGAACTCAAGGATGATCAGCGCAGTGTGATGACCGCGCAAACCATCGAGCATTATCGTCAGCGTATCGTCGAGTTTGAGCGTCGCCAGCTGACCAGTAAGCGTTAAACGCAACCTAGATTCGCGTGATTATCAGAAAGCAGCTTTGGCTGCTTTCTGTGTTTCTGAGAGACCGACATGACCGACGCCGCCCAACGTATCTTGCAGCTCCGCGCCGAGCTGGATCAGCACAACTACCGTTATCACGTGCTCGATGAGCCAAGTATTCCTGATGCCGAGTACGACCGCCTGTTTCACGAGCTCAAAGCGCTTGAGGCGCAAAACCCGCAGCTGGTGACGCCGGACTCGCCAACCCAAAGGGTCGGTAGCCTGGCGCTGTCAGCGTTTGGCGAGGTCAAGCACGAAGTGCCGATGCTGAGCCTAGGCAATGCCTTTGAAGATTCCGATCTTGAGGATTTTGACCGGCGTGTTCGCGAAGGGCTGGATCTGCCTGCTGATGACCGCTTAAGCGGTGATCTGTTTGGGGCGGCCCAGGAGGTTGAGTACAGTTGTGAGCCTAAGCTCGATGGTCTTGCCGTCAGCCTTCTGTACGAAAACGGCATGCTGGTACGTGGCGCCACGCGCGGCGATGGCAGCACGGGCGAGGATATCAGCGTCAATGTGCGCACCATTCGCAATGTGCCGCTAAAGCTGCAGGGTGAAGGCTGGCCACCGGTGCTTGAAGTGCGTGGCGAAGTCTTTATGTCCAAGGCTGGGTTCGAGGCGCTTAACGCCAGGCAGCTGGAGCAGGGCGGCAAGGTATTTGCCAACCCGCGTAATGCTGCAGCAGGTAGCCTGCGCCAACTGGACTCGAAGATTACCGCCAGTCGCCCGCTGGAGTTTTGCTGTTACGGCATTGGCCAGGTACGCGGTGACTTGCCAGAAACCCACATCGGTATTCTGCATGCGCTCAAAGATTGGGGCATGCCCATTAGTCGTGAGTTGAAACTGGCGAAGGGCGCCCAAGCCTGCCTTGATTATTATCGTGACATTGGTCAGCGTCGTGCAGCGCTGCCATACGAGATCGACGGGGTTGTGTTTAAGGTCAACAGCCTGGCCCAGCAGCGCGAGCTTGGGTTCCGGGCGCGTGAGCCACGCTGGGCCATTGCCCATAAGTTTCCGGCGCTTGAAGAGCTCACTGAGCTGCTTGCGGTGGAATTTCAGGTAGGCCGTACCGGTGCTGTAACCCCCGTTGCGCGCCTAAAGCCGGTCAAGGTAGCCGGAGTCACGGTGTCTAACGCAACCCTGCATAACATGGATGAGGTTGCCCGGCTTGGCCTGATGGTTGGAGATACCGTTGTCATTCGCCGGGCAGGCGATGTCATTCCGCAGGTGGTGCAGGTGGTCAGCGAGCGTCGGCCGGACTGGAGCCCAGGGGAGCGTGAGCAGCGTAGCGTTAAAGTTCCGGAACACTGCCCGGTATGCGGCTCGGCTGTCGAGCGTACGCAATTGGTCAAGCGCAGCAAGGGCAAGGAGTCTTTTGTCGAGGGTTCGATCTATCGCTGCGTAGGTCGCCTGGCCTGTGGTGCGCAGCTTAAACAGGCCATCATCCATTTTGTCTCGCGTCGGGCCATGGATATCGAAGGCTTGGGTGAGAAGAGCGTCGAGCAGTTGGTTGATGAGGACTTGGTTAATTCGCCAGCGGATCTTTACACCTTGACGTTCGAGCAAATCGTTGGCTTGGAAGGCTTTGCTGAGCTGTCGACTAACAACCTGCTCGAGGCCATCGAGCAAAGCCGCAAGCCAACCCTGGCGAGGTTTATCTATGCGCTGGGCATACCTGACGTAGGCGAAGAGACCGCCAAGCTGCTGGCTCGTGCGCTGGGCTCGTTGGCGCGCATTCGTCAGGCGCTGCCCGAAGTATTGACCTACCTGCCTGATGTCGGCATGGAAGTGGCGCATGAGATCCATAGCTTCTTTGCCGATGAACATAATCAGTCTGTGATCAGTCAGCTAATTGAGCGGGGTGTCGAGTTACAGGAAGAAGGTGACTTGCATCCCGAGTTTGCAGCCAGCACCACGCTTGCCGACTTCATCGCCAAGCTGAACATCGCATTTATTGCGACGACTGGGGCTGAGCGGCTGGCCAGCAAGTTTGGTTCTGTACAGGACATTATTGATGCTGATTGGCTGGATGTGCGCCAGGTTGAGCGACTCAGCGAAAAGGCGGCTAAATCCTTGCGCGAGTTCTTTGATAACCCGGCTAATGCTCAGCATGCGCTCGCTATAGAGAAGCAGTTGCTCGAATTTGGCATGCACTGGCAGAGCGAAAAGAAGCAGCTCGAAGGCCTGCCACTGGCGGGGCAAACCTGGGTGTTGACCGGTAGCCTCGAAGTGATGAGCCGGGATGTCGCCAAAGACAAGCTTGAGGCTTTGGGCGCTAAAGTTGCGGGCTCTGTTTCGGCTAAGACCAGCTGTGTCGTTGCAGGGCCGGGGGCGGGGTCAAAGCTGGCAAAGGCTAACGACCTGGGCCTGAAGGTGCTGGATGAAGATGAGTTTCTGGCCGTGCTGGCCGGGTACGGTGTAGCCGTCTAGGCAGAGTAGCCGCTCAAGTATTCTGACGAATCGACTTGAGCGGTACATCGTGCGGGTCTACTGCTTGAAGACCTCCGCGACGCTCCGATGCTTAGTTGATCGCGTCAGTCAGTGCTTTGGCTGGCACGTATTTAACGACTTTCTTGGCTGCGATTTCGATAGCTTTGCCCGTTTGCGGGTTGCGCCCGGTGCGTGCAGGACGTGCAGTTACTTTCAGCTTGCCAATGCCAGGAAGAGTGATCTCGTCACCATTTTCCAGCGCATCACTGACGATTTCGCTCAGTTGATCAAGCGCGGCGCGTACGGTGGTTTTTGGGGTGTCGATGGCTTCGGCGATATCACTGATCAATTGGTCTTTGGTCATAGCCATGTTGTAGCTCCTTGAGTGATTGAGGGCTCTTGTCGTGCCCACGCAGGTAAGTGCGTTTTGAGTCGCAGGTATTGTTTATAGGCTATTGCCTAAAGATAGCGACCTGTTTCTGACTCGTGGTTCGACAAGAAATTCCGTTGGGAATGCATTTCTACGAGTAATAATATCGGTGTAGAGGGCCTTGGCAGCTTGTTGAGCATCGCCAACCGCTAATATTCTCTGGCAGTTGAATAACCCCGGGCGCTGCTTCGACGGTACAGGTGATGCAGGGGCGCGCTTGATTATCCGGATGCAGCATCGGCTTTTTGACGGGTGCAGGTCGTGATACATGTCAATTATTCACTCATGAGCGCTGATCTAATACGCCAGCCTTGTCGGTGCTTATGCTCAGGGATGCCATTGGCCGGACAAGCCAGGCATTTTTAGCGCTAAGTGCTTGAAGCGGTTGTAACTTTAATTCAAGCCGGTACAATGGCGCGGCTCGCTTCTGGTGAGCAGCGTGATGGTGGTCCTGCCGGTCCCCCCGCAACGATTACCCGTGAACCTGGTCAGATCCGGAAGGAAGCAGCCACAGCGGGAACATTGTGTGCCGGGGTGTGGCTGGTGGGACCGCCTCCAATCTATAAATCCTTGGACTCGAGGATTTATCAGTCAAATACGCCATCTCGGCATTGCAGTCTCTCGCTGCATGATCCTTATCTTTTTAATGTCTTTAGCTGCATAACGGCGCAAATAATCGTTGTTATTGATTCAACGCGACTGATTGATGCTACGCGGCTAAAACTGCAGGCAATAAAAAACCCCGCAATTGCGGGGTTTTTGTATTTAAGCAAGGCATCAAGAGATGTGATAGCTGAGAACGCTGTCCTGTTCTTTCAGGGCTTTGCGCATTTCCGCAGGAATCGAGCCGGAGCGTACAGCCAGTTCAAGGCGGATTTCTTCGAGGCTTTGCGCGAAGCTCTCGGTGTTGTTGAGCTGCTCTGCGCTTAGCACGCGGCTGTAGACATTGGTTTCAGTGTCATCGAGCAATGAAAGGACAATGCTGCCGTCCGGGCGTGGCGAGCTGAAGGTGGTGCGCAGCGGGGCAAACAAGTTCTCTACGTTCGACTGAATAGTGTTGTCCATTACCGTATTCCATCCTATATGGTGATTCAGTTAGAGGCGAGTTTACCGGCAAAGTTCGCAGTTTGCCGGTTAGATTGCAGCTACTTCGCTTGAAATGTAGCGGCAATCACTGGCAAAGCCGTGAGGCAGACGCATTTTCTCTATAAGAAAAAACAGCGCCTTGTCGCGAGCTCATTTTGCAGAGTCAAGCGACGAGTGACTCACGGGCGCGCTCAATAACTTGCTGCAAGCGCTCGCCATTGTATTGGCCTGGGTACAGCCGCTGGCTGTGCTTGGCGATGCCGGCCTGATTGACAATGGTAAAACTGAAGCTGCCTTTGCGGGCAGCAAGGATGCGGCAATCAAACGGCGCAAATGCGCTGGATAGGGTGCGAATGGCATCCTGAATTTGAGTATGTGTATTCATTTTTTTGGGTGTTTCCTAAAACTGCATGCGCATCATTGCGCGGATAAAGCTCCAACATCCGGCCCAGTTTAGGCTGGAGATCTTGATGTAATCGGAGCGAAGTTGCGCGATTAAGTTCCAGCAACAGCTTGGCGTTGTTGGCTATTTAATCGGGTCTGTACTTCGGAGGCAGGCGAGCGGCATCGCTTAAGCGTGGCAGCCTGGTCAGTCAGCAGGGTGGGGCTTGGTTGAGAGCTGTGTAGCACCGTTTTTACGAATGCGCTCTGCAACTAAATTCCAACGAGAGGGGCTTTGCGTCTATCAGACGGGAGCCTATTTGACTTACAGCGTGGTACGAACAGCGGCAATACTAGCTGTTTGGTTAAAAAATAGCCAGCGCTTTTATTGACAGTCAAACACGCGCACATTTATAGCACTGCACAGCGGATGCAATTTACCCGGTGCTCCGTTAGGATTAGCTCACTTTTGCTTCCTCACGCGACGGGTTTCGATGAGTTATCAGGTTCTTGCACGCAAATGGCGTCCGCGCACATTCAGCGAAATGGTGGGGCAGACCCACGTACTCAAAGCGCTGATTAATGCATTAGACAGCCAGCGCCTTCACCATGCGTATTTGTTTACTGGCACCCGTGGCGTGGGTAAAACCACCATCGCCCGGATTATTGCCAAGTGCCTGAATTGCGAAACCGGTATCAGCTCGACGCCTTGCGGCACCTGCTCGATCTGTAAAGAAATTGATGAAGGACGCTTTGTAGACCTGATCGAGGTCGACGCTGCCAGTCGTACCAAGGTTGAAGACACCCGCGAGCTGCTCGACAACGTTCAGTATTCTCCGAGCCGTGGGCGCTTCAAGGTTTACCTGATCGACGAAGTGCACATGCTGTCCTCGCACTCCTTCAATGCCCTGCTTAAAACCCTGGAAGAGCCGCCGCCGCACGTTAAATTCCTGCTGGCGACGACAGACCCGCAAAAACTGCCAGTCACTATTCTCTCGCGTTGCTTGCAGTTTTCGCTGAAGAACATGCCGCCTGAGCGCGTTGTCGAGCACCTGACCCACGTACTTGGCGTTGAGCAGATTCCTTTTGAGGATGACGCGCTGTGGTTGCTTGGGCGTGCAGCCGATGGCTCCATGCGTGACGCCATGAGCTTGACCGACCAGGCGATTTCGTTCGGCGAAGGCAAGGTGCTTGCCGCCGACGTACGGGCAATGCTCGGCACCCTGGATCATGGCCAGGTCTACGGCGTGCTGCATGCATTGCTGGAGGGCGACGCACGCGCGGTGATTGATGCAGTTCGTCACCTGGCTGAACAAGGCCCTGACTGGGCTGGCGTGCTGGCCGAGATACTCAATGTATTGCACCGCGTCGCCATTGCCCAGGCCATGCCGGATGCGGTAGATAATGGTCAAGGCGACCGGGATCGTGTCATGGCGCTGGCACAGGCATTGCCAGCGGAAGATATTCAGTTTTACTACCAGATGGGGCTGATCGGTCGCCGTGATTTACCTCTGGCGCCGGATCCGCGTAGCGGCTTTGAGATGGTGCTGCTGCGCATGCTGGCGTTCAGGCCAGCCGATACCAACGATGCGCCGAGGGTGGCGCTAAAGCCAGTAGGGATTAGCCAAGCCACTGCTAATCCCCCAACAGAACCAGTGGCTGGCGCTGCACAAGCGGCCCCGGCAACTATTGCTCCAGCGCCTGTTGCTGAAACGCCTGCGGCTGTTACGACTCAAGCTCCTGTATCAACAGTCGCCCATGAGCCTGATGCCGAACCAGTGGTTGAATCCGCAGTACAAACTGTGGCCGATCAGTCAGACCTTGTTGCGGCGCCTGTTGTAGCAGGGCCAGTTGCTGATGCCGCACCGTTGCCTACTCCCGTTGCCGAGCCAGAACCAAAGGCTGTACCTGCGGTAACCAACTTGCCGTGGGAAGAGCAAGCGCCTGAGCCGCTGGTTGGCGCAGAGGCCGCCGCTGAATTGGTCAATCCGCCTGCTGAAATCGTCGAGGCGATCGAGCAGGGCGCACAAGTCATCGCTGTGGCTGAACCAGAAGCCGACGAAAGCGACGATGACGAACCGCCGCTGGATTATGATTACGTAGAAATGGATGCCGACTCCATTGATTACGATTTCGACGCGGTAGAGCCAGCAGTGCCAGCAGAGCCTGAGCCACAACCTGCCATGCAGCCGGCGACTGGCCTGGCGGCTGATTGGTTGCAGCTGTTTCCAAAACTTGGCCTGTCGGGCATGACCGGGAGCATTGGTGCAAATTGCACGCTTATTTCGGTTGAGGGTGACAGTTGGTTGCTGCACCTTGATCCCGGTCACAGCGCATTGTTCAATGCGACCCAGCAGCGCCGGCTCAATGATGCGCTCAACGCTCAGCTAGGTCGTACTATCGAGTTGAAGATCGAATTGATTACACCTGAGCAGGAAACACCTGCACAGGCCGCAGCACGCCAGCGGGCCGATCGCCAGCGTGAGGCTGAAGAATCGATCAATAACGATCCTTTCGTGCAGCAAATGATCCAGCAGTTCACCGCGGTAATCCGCGCTGACAGTATTGAACCCATTGACACCCCAGTTAACCCCTGAATACCGAGGACAACACCATGATGAAAGGTGGCGGCATGGCCGGCTTGATGAAGCAGGCACAGCAGATGCAAGAAAAAATGCAGAAAATGCAGGAAGAATTGGCCAATGCCGAAGTTACCGGTCAATCCGGTGCCGGCTTGGTTAGCGTGGTGATGACGGGTCGCCACGACGTTAAGCGCATCAGCCTGGACGACAGCCTGATGCAGGAAGACAAGGAAATCCTCGAAGACCTTATTGCAGCGGCCGTCAACGATGCCGTGCGTAAAGTCGAGCAAAACAGCCAGAGCAAAATGGCCGGCATGACTGACGGTATGCAGTTGCCACCTGGCTTTAAAATGCCATTCTAAGCAACACCGGCAGTCTGATCGAATGACTGTTGTATGTGTCCGCAGCGGCTTTACTTGGGTAAGTTCGCTGCGGACACAGTTCATTTTGCCTCGCGGTTCAACCGACAGGCTTGGATGACCATCGATTTCTCCGCTTTATTGCCCACGCGAGTATTACCATGAGCTTTAGCCCATTGATTCGTCAGTTAATCGATTCCCTGCGTGTATTGCCGGGAGTGGGGCAGAAGACTGCTCAGCGCATGGCCTTGCAACTGCTTGAGCGTGATCGCAGTGGTGCTTTGCGCTTGGCGCAGACCCTCACCCAGGCAATGGAAGGCGTTGGCCATTGCCAGCAGTGCCGCACGCTCAGCGAAGAAGCTATTTGCCACATCTGCCAGGACACGCGTCGCGATGACACCCTGTTATGTGTGGTAGAAGGCCCGATGGATGTCTATGCGGTCGAGCAAACCGGCTTTCGCGGCCGTTATTTTGTGCTCAAGGGCCATTTATCGCCGCTTGATGGGCTTGGGCCTGAGGCCATTGGTATCCCGCAATTACTCGCACGTATCGAACAGCAAGGCACTTTTACCGAAGTGATTCTGGCAACCAACCCGACGGTGGAGGGTGAAGCCACTGCACACTACATCGCCCAGCTACTGACCAACAAAGGCCTGGTCGCCTCACGTATTGCCCATGGTATGCCTCTGGGTGGCGAGTTGGAGCTGGTTGATGGCGGCACTTTGGCACATGCGCTGGCAGGTCGCCGCCCGATCTCGGTCTGATAACACCAAGCTATCTGCTCAAGGGCGGCACCGGTTTAGCTCGCTGGCCTGTGTAGCAAGTCGGGTGCTGATTCGAGTGGGCTACTGGATATTTGGTGTTGAGAAGCATTACCATTAGCATCTTCCGCTAAAAGATGCTTGTGAGTGCCTGCGATGCCGGTTGTGCAGTTGTCTTCCCAGCAGTATGTACAACGTCTCTACTGCGACCATAATGTTTGGCTCAATGGCTGGCTGCGTCAGCGCCTTGGTTGCGCGCATAACGCCGCAGACTTGGCGCAGGACACCTTTGTTCGCCTGCTCAAATCGCCAGACAGCCTGGCCACCTTGCGTCAGCCCCGTGCTTACCTGTCGACCATTGCCCATGGCCTCGTCGTAAATTTCTGGCGTCGACAATCGGTTGAACGTGCCTATTTAGATGCGCTTGCGGCGCAACCTGAAGCACTGGCTCCCTCGCCAGAAGAGCGCCAAGTGATTGTAGAAACCCTGCTGGCCATTGATGCGATGCTGCTAAGGCTGCCGAGCAAGGTGCGCGAGGCATTTCTGTTGTCGCAACTAGATGGCCTGACCTATGCCGTCATTGCCCAGCGTCTGGGCGTCTCCGAGCGAATGGTTAAAAAGTACATGGCGCAGGCCATGCTGCATTGCCTGATGCTGGCGCAGCAATAGCATGTCTGCCCAGTCCGATTTCCAGGTACTTGAACAGGCCGCCGAATGGTTTGCGGTGTTGGCGAGCGAAGCTGCAAGCGACAGGCAGCGCAAGGCGTGGCAGTTGTGGCTGGCGAGTAATCCGGCGCATCAAGAGGCCTGGCAACGGGTGCAGCAAATCAGTGGTCAGTTCCAGGCCCTACCTGCCGCCCAGCGTGAGCCTGCCCATAATGCTCTGCGCGCAGGCGGCCGTACGCGTCGTCAAGTACTTAGCAGTTTGCTGTTGTTGGTGGGTGGCGCTGGCTTGGGCCTGGCTGTGTCGCGCAAGCCGGTGCAGGCGTGGGTGGCTGACCAGACCAGTGCAACCGGTCAGATCAAGCAGTTGCACCTGGCAGATGGCGGCCGGTTGTGGCTCAACAGCAACAGTTCAGTCGATATCGACTACAGCCTTGAACTGCGGTTATTACGCTTGTGGCAGGGCGAGTTGCTGGTCGACAGCGTCGCTGATATCCAGCAGCCTGCTCGACCGCTGTGTGTCGACACGGCTGACGGACGCTTGCAGGCGTTGGGTACTCGTTTCAGCGTGCGCAAACAACAACGCGGTACTTTGCTCAGTGTGTTCGACGGCCGTGTTCGCATTACCTGTGATAGCTGTGCGAGCACGCTGGTGCAGGCCGGTGAGCAGGCTTGGTTTGATCGGCAGCAGGTCGGCCCCGTCAGCCAGGCTTCACCTGCCCGTAATGCATGGCAGCGCGGCATGCTGCTGGCAGATGATCGCGCCCTCGGCGACTTTATCAGCGAACTGGCCGAGCATGTGCCCGGGCATTTGGCTGTCGATCCACGGGTTGCCGGTCTGCATCTGGTCGGCGCATTCCCGTTGGATGACCCGGAACGCATCTATGCGGCGCTTGAGGCGAGCTTACCCATCCGTGTCAATCGACGCTGGCCATGGTGGGTCACCCTTGAACCGGTTTCTGGCTAAGGCCTGCGGTTTTTTTTGATGCGATGGGTTCCCTTTTTTGCGACTCGTTTGGCCTAGTCACTATAACCATCTGCCAAAGGGTCACCCGATGCGCTCTACCGATTTTTGTCCAACTCATTTGCGCCATGCTATTCGCTGCGCTGCACTGATGTTTCCGCTTGCGCTGTTGCCGCAGCAGTCCGCAGCCGCTGAAGGTCAGGCGGCGAGCCAGCAAGTGCGCCAATACAGTATTGCGCCGGGCAACTTGTCATCTGCATTGAGCCGTTTTGCCGGTGAGGCGGGGGTGATGCTATCGGTCGATGCACGACTCACTGAAGGCAAGCAAACAGAGGGCTTGAACGGGGAATACGCTGCTCACGAAGGCTTTACACGCTTGCTCCAAGGCACTGGCCTGAGTATCAGTCAGGGCGCGCAGGGCGGATATACGCTGCATGGCCAGGCCAATGACGGCGCCATGCAATTGCCTGCCACTACCGTCAAAGGGTTTGCCTTGGGCAATGCACTGGGCAGTATCGATGGCTATAACGCCACGCACAGCAGCGTTGCCACCAAGACCAGCTTGCCACTGCTGGAAACCTCGCAATCAGTTTCGGTGGTAACCCGCGAGCAAATGGATGACCAAGGCTCGCAAACCGTTGCCGAAGCCATGCGCTACACCCCGGGTGTGATGACCAATCCGTACGGAGCGACGCATCGCTACGATTATGTAGCGATGCGCGGTTTCAATGACGGCTCGGTGGACAATCTGTTCCTCGACGGGCTGAAGATGATGGGCGACAGCGGCACCTACAGCAGCCTGCAGATCGACCCTTACTTTCTTGAGCGTATCGATATTCTAAAAGGTCCGTCCTCAGTGCTTTATGGCCGTAGCCTGCCGGGCGGCCTGGCGGCGATGACCACCAAGAAGCCAGAGTTTCAGGCCTCAGGACAGATCCAGGCGATTGCCGGCAGCAACGACAAGAAAGGTATTGGTTTCGACTTCACCGGGCCATTGGATGACCAGCAGCGCATTGCCTATCGTTTGACCGGGCTGGTCGACAGCGCCGACACCCAATTCGATTACGCCGACGAAGAGCGTTACACCCTGGCGCCAAGTGTTTCGATCGATTTCAGCGAAGACACCCATTTGACCCTGCAGGCTTACCTGCAGAAAGATCCGAACGGTGGTTATCACGGCGGGCTGCCTGCGGAGGGTACGATCAATCGTCACGCTGGGCGCTATATCTCCGAGCATTTCTTCGAAGGTGAGCCCGATCAAGACAGCTTCGAGCGTGAGCAGCAGATGATCGGCTACCAGTTCGAGCATCGCTTCAACGATATCTGGTCGGCGCGGCAAAACTTCCGCTATCAAACCTCTGATGTCAGTGCCGAGCAAGTCTATGCCGCTGGCTGGGCCAACGATACCGAGTTGTATCGTGCCTATACCGGCGCCGATGAAAAGCTGCACGCCTGGATCATCGACAATATGCTCCAGGCCGAATTCAATACTGGCGCGGCGCAGCACACTGTAGTGGGTGGGCTTGACTATCAGCGGCGCAAAACCCGGGTCGACTACACCGCCGGCACCGCCAGCAATATCGATGCTTTCAACCCGGTCTACGGCGGCACGGTAACCATCAATCCGGCATGGTCAAGCAGTGCCACGCGGCGGCTTGAGCAAACCGGTGTGTACCTGCAAGACCTGATTGCCCTGGATAACTGGCGCTTCTCGCTGGGTGTCCGCCAAGACTGGGTCAAGGTCGAGTCAGAGGACGAAATATACGGTGGTACCAGCAAGGATGAACCCAGCAAGTTCACCGGGCGTGCCGGTGTGTTGTACCTGTTTGAAAACGGTATTGCGCCGTACATGAGTTACTCGGAGTCCTTCAATCCCAATGCCTATGCCGACCAAGACGGCAATCCGCTGGCGCCTACGGAAGGCAAGCAATGGGAGTTTGGTTTGAAGTTCCAGCCTACTGGCACCGATGACCTGTACACCGCGTCGCTGTTCCATATCGATCAGGAAAATCTTGCAACCAAGGCCGCCGATGAAGACTTCTATCGCCCCGTCGGCGCTGTGCGCTCGCAAGGGCTGGAGCTTGAGGCACGTCTGCAATTGACTGAAGCTGTGCGCTTGCTTGGCGGCTACACCTACACCGATATCGAGTACTCGAAATCAATTATCAGCACTGTCGACCCAACGCTGGACAACAAGGGTAACTCACCGACCCAGGCCGCCGAACACATGGCCTCGGCGTGGCTCGACTACAGCTTCCTTGGCGGTCGCCTTGAGGGCCTGAAAATCGGTGCGGGCGTGCGCTATGTCGGCGATAGCTGGGCGGATGCCGAGAACACCCTTGAGGTGCCGTCCTACACACTGGTCGATGCATCCCTGGGTTATGACCTCGGCGAGCTCGGCCTGACCGGCGTTGATGTGCGCCTGAATGCCAATAACCTGACTGACAAAAAGTACGTGGCGTCCTGCGGCAGCCTTAACTATTGCTACTTCGGCGAGGAGCGCAACATCACCGCGACGGCGAGTTACAACTTCTGATTGGTTGTCCCAAACGCCGGAACGAGCAACTCCGGCGTTCATTTTTGTGCAGCGTTGCAATCAGCGCGGTTGATTGAGTCGGCGTTATGGCGGTTATCTCATCTTGTCTACCTAGCAAGCGCTTGGTAAGGTCGCAAGAAATAATGAGTACAGCTGATGACTGCCATGCATGACTATTTCGACGACTCCCATCGTTTGGTTCGCGACACCGTCCGGCGTTTTGTTGAACGCGAAATTCTTGCGCATGTCGATCAGTGGGAGGAGGCTGGTGAATTCCCCCGTGAGCTGTATCAAAAGGCCGGTGCCGCCGGCATTCTGGGAATTGGTTACCCGGAACATTTTGGTGGCAGTCACGAGGGCGATGTCTTCGCCAAAGTCGCTGCCAGCGAGGAATTGATGCGTTCAGGCTCAGGCGGCTTGGTCGCCGGGCTCGGTTCATTGGATATTGGTTTGCCGCCAGTACTGAAGTGGGCCAAGCCGGCGCTGCGTGATCGCGTGGTGCCACAGGTGCTTGCGGGTGAAAAGATCATGGCGCTGGCGATTACCGAGCCGGGCGGCGGTTCTGATGTAGCAAACCTGCAAACCCGGGCGGTGCGTGAGGGTGATTACTATCGTGTAACGGGCAGCAAGACCTTTATCACCAGCGGCGTGCGCGCCGATTTCTACACGGTTGCCGTGCGTACCGGTGGTGATGGCTTTGGTGGTGTCAGCTTGCTACTGATCGAGAAGGGCGCGCCCGGGTTTAGCGTCGGCCGTAAATTGAAAAAGATGGGCTGGTGGGCATCGGACACCGCGGAATTGTTCTTTGATGACTGCATGGTGCCAGCCGAAAACCTGATCGGCACCGAAAACATGGGTTTTGCCTGCATCATGGCTAACTTTCAGAGTGAACGCTTGGCGCTGGCGATCATGGCTAACATGACGGCTCAGTTGGCGCTTGAGCAAGCGCTGCAGTGGGCGCGGGAGCGGCAGGCATTCGGTAAACCTATCGCCAAGTTCCAGGTGCTCAAGCACCGTTTGGCTGAAATGGCCACTCAGCTTGAAGTGTCGCGCGAGTTTACCTATCGCCAGGCAGCGCAAATGGCCGCAGGCAAAAGCGTGATCAAGGAAATATCCATGGCCAAGAACTTCGCCACCGACATCGCTGACAAGATTACCTATGACGCCGTGCAGATATTAGGCGGCATGGGCTATATGCGCGAAAGCCTGGTCGAGCGCTTGTATCGCGACAACCGGATTCTTTCGATTGGCGGTGGCTCACGTGAAATCATGAACGAGATCATCAGCAAGCAGATGGGCCTGTAGCGGCTGTAGGGAATGACAACGCAAAGCTTGTCCGCCACGGATCGGCCGGCAAGCATTTTCGTGTGGTCAATGGCGGACAGAGAAGCGCTGTCCTCCCTACAGGACATGCGTAGGGTGTGACAAGGCGAAGCTTGTCCACCAAATGTGCGTAAAAACCTGAATATCTGCGGATGGGGTGGGTGAAAAAAGCGTCACCCACCTTACGAGAGCGTCATGTCAGTCATCAGGTTGCTAATTAACTGGCGCTGCGCAGGCGGGCCAGGTCGCGCAAAGGTGGCGCGCCAAACAGACGGCTGTACTCGCGACTGAACTGGGAGGGGCTCTCGTAACCAACCTTGTAACCTGCCACCGCCGCTTCAATGCCTTCGCTCAGCATCAGGCGCCTGGCTTCTTGCAGGCGCAGCTGTTTCTGATATTGCAATGGGCTCAATGCCGTCACTGCCTTGAAGCGATGGTGCAGGGTCGATTGGCTGAGATTGACCTCGCGGGCCAGGTCTTCGATCCGCAAAGGCTCGGTGTAGTTGCAGTTGAGCCAGTCGATCGCACGGGCAATGCGGTGGCTTTGGCTGTCGTTGATCACTATTGCATGCAGGTGATGGCCCTGGGCGCTGTGCAGCAAACGATAGAAGATTTCGCGCAGTACCATGGGCGCCAGGATGTTGATATCCCGTGGTGTCTCAAGCAATCGCACCAGGCGAATCACGGCATCGAGTAGCGGTAAGTCAACCCGGTCGAGATACAAGCCACGGCGCGGGCCGGTGTTGGGTACGCCTATTGGACCTGTGTCGGCGATCAGGTTGCTGACCAGTGCCGGGTCGATATCCAGGCGCAGGCAGAGGTAGGGTTTTTCTGGTGTGGCTTGAATGATATGCCCGCTGACGGGTAGCGGGACCGAGGCCACCAGGTAATTGAGCGGGTCGTATTGGTAGACCTCGTCGGCCAGGCGTACCTCTTTGCGACCCTGGGCGATGATGCACAGGCTTGGCTTGTACAGCACCGGCATCGGCAGGGTTGGCTGATCGGCTCTGGCGAGAAATACACCCTTGATTGCGGTCTCGGCGACATCATCAGTCGGCACCAGGCGGCTTATCAATGTCGCCAGTTCGTCCTGGCGTTGGGCGAGTAGCGTTGCGGTGTGTTCGAGGCTTGTCATGCGCGGGTCTCTCGGTTGGTCGACAAAGCTTAGCTCGGTAGATCAGGCAATTGGTGGTCTGGGAAATACAATTGCAGGAATAGGCAAAAATTGGCTTTTAACAGGCAATTGCCGCTATCGTGCCCGCCGCTTAAATAGTTTTTGCCCAATCGGCGCCAACCGCTTAAAAGCTGTTTGCGCAGTTTTAGGCAATAACTACCCAGTAATTGACTAGTCGCAATAGCGGCTATCCAAGTACGCTTTAATCACTGGGTAATGTTCTATTACCCAGGCGCAGTGCAACGCTGACGCACAGGTTCAGCAGATAGCCTATCTGTACTGAATCGGCTCTGATCCAAGCTCTGATCAAAGCCATTACGCGAGCCAATCAATATAGGTACAGATTCTCGGGGGCCGTTGACGCGAACTTATCGCTGACTGCCTTGCCGTTGTAGCTGTATTTGGCGAGCGCCGTTGCGTCAGTTGGCCAAGTACAGCGGTTAAAAAGAGATGGAGAGCGACATGACGACTTATCAACGCGCCCTGATTCGGGCCAACAACGGCTGTAATGAAGTGCTTGGGGCTTACTTGTGCGAAGCCCTTGATGATGTTTCGTCCATGGTCGGTTGCCGCGCCTTCACTGTCGAGGCAGATCCGCGGCTCAGCGCCAGTTGGATGTTGAGTGCAACCTGGGAATCACCAGAGGCGATGCGTGCGTTTACAGGCAGCGAGCAATTGGCACAGGTGCTCAGTCACGCATTGCAACAAGGCTGGATCCAGGAAATCAACTGCAACGCGCCCTAGTGGCGCGCTGCAGCTTGAGGGGGAATTAAGCTTGTGCGACCAGTTCTTCAAGGTGGTCAATAATGTCGTCGGGCTTGAGGACCAGCACATCACTCTCAAGTGCGTCGAGAATCACCTCGGCCGTGTTACCGATCAATGCGCCGGAAATACCCGTGCGTGCAACCGTGCCAATGACGGTCACCACCGCGCCAAGGTTATGCGCCGTGAGTGGGATCAGTGAGTCGGCCGGGCCTTCGGTAATGTGCAGGCGGTCTTCGCTGATGTCGAACTCGGCCTGGAACTCTTTGCAGGCCGCCCGGTAGCGCGCCTCGATTGTTTCTTTGAGTTGGAATGTGGGGTCAGCGGCAGACAACATCGGTGTCGGGTGCGCACTGATTACGTGCAGCTTGGCGTGGGCCAGGCCAGCAATCTCGAAGCCATGGCTGATAATCCCGGCATGAAGTGCCTTGTGCTCATAATCATCGTTGCCAACATCGACTGCCGCCAGCACCACGCCTTCGGTCCAGGGACGCTCGGTCTTGACCATCAACACCGGGCTGGGGCAATAACGCAAGAGTTTCCAGTCATCGGGGGTGAGCAGGGCGCGCTTGAGTGGGTTGTCCGGCAGGTGCTGCTTGATAACCAAGCCACAGCCCTCGGCCTGCTGCTCGGTAATGATGGTGTTGTGCAGGTTGTCGCGCCAGGCCTGGTTGCTGCTGACGCTAAAACCCTCGTCAATCACCATGTTGCACAGGTCAGCAAGAAACGCCGAATGGTCGCCTTTGTGGCTGCAAACCAGCAGGTGTAAGTGCGAGCCGGTGACACCGGAAATCAATTTGGCACGCTTGAGCGCCAGGGCGTCCGGCAGTGCGGGGTCAACCACAACGAGAATGCTTCGGATTGCTTGCATGACAATCTCCCAGGGAATCGGCACGTCTTCATCAACTATAGATGCAACCAGCGCACTGTGTAGTTGATACAAGTCAATCTGCCGGGCTGGCTGTTCGCGGCGTCATTCGTATAATGTGCCGCCGGTATCTATGCCGGTATCGCCCTTGATTGTTGTGAGCCTATGCAACCGCTAGCCAATATTGATTGTTTATCGCGTTTTCGCGCGCCCTTAGCGTCAGCCACAGTGCTGGCTTCGTCGTTTGTGTCAACCACTGCGGAGCGTGCTTGTGCTGACTGAAATCAATGCGTTTCTCGGCAGTGAAACGCCGCAAGGGTGGATCGATGCGGCGCTTGATCAGCAAGAAGTGATGTTGCTGGACCACAAGAATTGTGAGTTCAAGGCCGCATCAACGGCCTTGAGCCTGATTGCCAAGTACAACACCCATACCGATTTGGTGGTCTACATGTCGCGCCTGGCTCGGGAAGAGCTGGTGCACCATGAGCAAGTCGTGCGCATCATGAAAAAGCGCAAAATCGCATTACGACCCTTGTCAGCCGGTCGTTATGCCTCTGGCTTACGCGCCGGGGTACGCAACCATGAACCGGTGAAAATGGTTGATACCCTTGTGGTCGGTGCTTTTATCGAAGCGCGTAGTTGTGAGCGATTTGCCAAGATTTACCCGCATTTGGACGAAGAACTTGGCAAGTTCTACTACGGCTTGTTGAAGTCGGAAGCACGGCATTACCAGCACTACCTCAAGTTTGCCTACCAGTTTGGCGAGGCGGCGGATGTCGAGCGGACTATCGAGCGAGTAAGGGCCATTGAACAAGAGCTGATTGCCAGTCCCGACACCGAGTTTCGCTTTCACAGTGGCGTGCCAGTCGCCTCCTGATCTGCTTTACCCCCTCTAGAACGCGGTTGTCAGCTGCAAGCCTTGGCTTGCGGCTCGCTCGCGCCTGAAAAAATGCAACAAAATGTTTTGAAATATAGCTGCCTAGGCAGTAATATCTGGCGCATTCTCTGCCTAGGCAGCTTTTCAGGTGCGCAATGAGTAATCCAACCCCGCCATTATTTCCATTTTCCGTGATGGGCCTGTTGATCGGTCGTACGGCATTGCTTAAAGACCAGATCCTGGACCGTAACCTGGTGCCGTACTCGGTCACGGCAGCGCAGTTCAAAGTGCTGATCATGATTGCCCACTTTGGGGTGGATACCCCAGCCGAGCTATGTCGCCAGCTGTCGTTGGACAGCGGCGCCATGACTCGCATGCTTGATCGGCTTGAGCACAAGCAACTGGTTATCCGCCGCCGTTGTGCGGATGACCGCCGCCAGGTGCGCCTGGCGTTGGCCGAAGATGGCCAGGCGTTGGCCAATCAACTGCCAAGAATCGGTGCTGATGCGATGGATGAGTTGCTCGGTGTGCTGGAGCCTGAAGAGCGCGCCATGCTCGAGAGAATCCTCAAGAAAATACTGTTCAGCGCAGGAGACACCATCACTATGCAACGTCTGGGTGATCAGCAATGAGTCGCGTAATCAGGCGGCAATTTTCCCTTGCACTGCTGGCGCTGAGCATTGCCGGCTGTGCAAATTATTCCGGTCTCAATACCTCGGCCACGGGCATTGATGCCAGTGAACTGCAAGCGCAGAAGTCGTTAAATGAAGTCAAGGTCTCGCCGGCCACCTGGCCCAAAAGCGACTGGTGGAAAAGCCTCGGCGATGCCCAGCTCAATGGGCTGATTGAAGAAGCCTTGAAAGACAGTCCGGATCTACAGGTCGCTGAGGCCCGTGCGCATCAGGCCAGCGCAGCAGCCTATGCGGTGGATGCCGCGCGGATGCCGGAAATTGATGCCCAGGCTGGTGTCGATCGTGAGCGCCTGGCTCGCGTCCAGGACCCCTTGGGCGAGGGCGGTCGCTACAGCACGCTGCGCAGCGCAGCCATTGATTTCAACTACAACTTCGATTTGTGGGGTGGCCAGCGCGCAGCCTGGGAAGCCGCCTTGGGGCAGGCGCGAGCTGCGGAAGTGGATCAGAAAGCTGCGCAGCTGACGGTTGCCGCCGATGTGGCCCGTGCCTACAACAACCTGGGCCAAGCCCATGCCTTGCATGATCTTGCGGTTGAAGACCTCAAACGCACCACGCAGATGGTCAAGCTCAGCAAGCGGCGCATGGATGCAGGCATTGACAGTGTTTATCAGTACCAGCAATCCGAGAGCCTTGCTGCAAGTTCCAAAGAGCAGTTGCTGGCTTCGGAAAAGAATCTGCAAAGCGCCAAGATTGCCCTGGCGGTGTTGCTGGGCAAGGGGCCAGACCGTGGCCAGCAAATCGCCCGGCCTGCGATCTTGCAGGCCAGTGCCGTTGCCTTGCCCAGCCAGTTGCCAGCTGAGTTGCTTGGGCGCCGACCCGATATAGTCGCATCGCGCTGGAGGGTTGAAGCCGCAAGCAAAAGCATTGATGCCAGCAAAACGCGCTTTTATCCCAACCTCAACCTGAGCGCCTCGGGCGGTGTCCAGTCGTTGCTGGGTGATGCGATGTTTGGCAATGCCAGCCGTTTTTTCTCCATAGGCCCAAGCCTGTCGTTGCCGCTGTTTGATGGCGGCCGTCTGCGTGCTGATCTTGATGCGCGCGATGCTGATTACGACCTTGCGGTTGCCCAATACAACAAGAACCTGGTGCAGGCGCTGGGGCAGGTGAGTGACACCATCAGCCAGTTGCGCTCGATTGACCAGCAAATACAGTCGCAAAGCCTTGCCGCCCAAATCGCGCAAAACTCCTACGACACGGTTGCCGACCGCTACGGCTCGGGGATTGGTAATTATCTCGACGTATTGAGCATCGAACAGCAGCTACTCGGCGCGCAGCGCCAACTGGCCAACCTCAATGCCGAACAAATCAACTTGTCGATCCTGCTGATGGAGGCGCTCGGTGGTGGTTTTCAACCCGACACCACGGGCCTCGACACCACTTCGACAAATGCGCACGCCAACGCGCCGCTCACTGAATAATCAAAGGTAACTTGCCATGGCTACAGCTACTCATTCTGAACCCGCTGAAAACCAACAAGCGATTGATGCGGGCAATAAGCGCAAGCGCAAAACCTGGTTGTTTGTACTCTTGCTGGTGGTCATTCTCGGCGGACTGGGTTTTTGGGCCTGGTACGAGTTTTATGGCCGCTGGAATGAAAACACCGACGATGCCTACGTAAACGGTAACGTTGTCGAGATCACGCCGCTGATCACCGGCACTGTTGTCAGTATTGGTGCTGATGATGGTGATCTGGTGCATGAAGGCCAGGTGTTGATCAACTTCGACCCAAGCGATGCCTTGGTCGGGTTACAAAGTGCCGAGGCCAATCTTGCGCGCACGGTACGTCAGGTGCGCGGCTTGTACAGCAATGTGGATGCCATGAAGGCGCAAGTGCAAACACAGTTGACCGCAGTGCAAAAAGCCAAGAAGGACTACCAGCGTCGGCAGAGCCTAGCCGCTGGCGGGGCCATTTCCCGCGAAGAGCTGTCCCACGCCCGTGATGCCCTGACCTCGGCGCAAAGTGCCCTGAATAACGCGCAACAACAACTCAACAGCACTCGTGCGCTGGTCGATGACACCGTTATTGCTTCGCACCCGGATGTGCTGGCCGCGGCAGCCGATTTGCGTCAGGCCTATCTCAACAATGCGCGTAGCGCCTTGATTGCCCCTGTGACCGGCTATGTAGCCAAACGCACCGTGCAACTGGGTCAGCGCGTGCAGCCGGGTACGCCAATGATGGCGGTGGTGCCGCTGGATCAAGTCTGGATCGATGCCAACTTCAAGGAAACCCAGCTAAGCAACATGCGAATTGGCCAGTCAGTCGAGATCACCAGCGACCTTTACGGCGATGACGTGACCTTCAACGGCACGGTCGACAGCCTTGGGGCTGGCACCGGCAGCGCTTTTGCACTCTTGCCTGCGCAAAACGCAACCGGTAACTGGATCAAGATCGTGCAACGTGTACCGGTGCGAATCCATATCAACAGCGAGGAGTTGGCCAAGCATCCGTTGCGCATTGGTTTGTCGACCCTGGTCAATGTCAACTTGCATGACCAGAGTGGCCCAGTCCTGGCCCAGCAGCCGCCGGTCAAAGCCTCGTACACCACCAATGTCTACAAGCAGCAATTGGCCGATGCCGATGCCTTGATCAGCAAGCTGATCAAGGACAACAGCGAGCAAGTTGTGAAGACCGCGGTGCGCTAATCCTCTTGGGCCCCGCTTATCGGGTGGGGCCAGTCTCTATAAATTAAGGAGTGGTGATGAGCTCTCAAGCTTCTTTCACACCGCCCAGCTTGTTGCTTTGCACCATTGGTTTGTCGTTGGCGACCTTTATGCAGGTGCTCGACACCACCATTGCCAACGTGGCGCTGCCGACGATTGCAGGCAACCTTGGCGTGAGTTCGGAGCAGGGCACCTGGGTCATTACTTCGTTCGCGGTCAGTAACGCAATTGCCTTGCCGCTGACCGGATGGCTGAGCCGCCGATATGGCGAGGTGAAGCTGTTTGTCTGGGCTACCATGCTGTTCGTGCTGGCGTCATTTCTCTGCGGGATTTCGCGCTCCATGCCCGAACTGGTGGGGTTTCGGGTGGTGCAGGGGTTAATGGCCGGGCCTTTGTATCCGATGACGCAAACCTTGTTGATTGCGGTGTATCCCCCGGCCAAACGGGGGTTGGCACTGGCATTGCTGGCGATGGTGACGGTTGTGGCGCCGATTGCCGGGCCGATTCTTGGCGGCTGGATAACCGACAGCTACAGCTGGCCATGGATTTTCTTCATCAACGTGCCGATCGGTTTATTTGCCGCCTTTGTGGTGACCCAGCAAATGCGTAAGCGACCAGTGGTCACCAGTCATCAGCCTATCGACTACATAGGCTTGTTGACCCTGATTATTGGTGTCGGCGCGCTGCAAATCGTCCTCGACAAAGGCAATGATCTCGACTGGTTCGAGTCGAGCTTTATCGTGATTGGCTCGTTGATCTCAGTGATTTCACTGACGATATTTATCATTTGGGAAATGACAGACCGGCATCCGATCGTCAATTTGCGTTTGTTTGCCCACCGTAACTTCCGGATCGGCACTATCGTGCTGGTCGGGGGCTATGCCGGTTTCTTTGGCATTAACCTGATCCTGCCGCAGTGGCTGCAAACACAGATGGGCTACACCGCGACCTGGGCCGGTTTGGCCGTGGCGCCTTTGGGTATCTTGCCGGTGCTGATGTCACCGTTCGTGGGCAACTATGCGCATAAGTTTGACTTGCGAATTCTGGCGGGCATCGCGTTTTTGGCGATTGGTACCAGTTGCTTTATGCGCGCCGGCTTCAACTCGCAAGTGGATTTTCAGCACATCGCCTTGGTCCAGCTCTTTATGGGGATAGGTGTCGCGCTGTTCTTCATGCCGACGCTGAGCATCTTGCTCTCGGACTTGCCACCGGACCAGATTGCCGATGGCTCGGGGCTTGCGACTTTCCTGCGTAATCTGGGCGGCAGTTTTGCGGCATCGCTGACAACCTGGATCTGGATACGTCGCTCTGAAGTGCACCACGCTTACTTGAGCGAGCATATCAGCGTGTACGATCCGGTAACACGCCAGGCGCTGGATCAGCTCGGTGGAGCCAACGTCCAGTCCTATGCCCAGCTTGAGCAGACCCTGACGAGCCAAGCCTATATGGTCTCGACCGTGGATTATTTCACTCTGATGGGATGGGTGTTCATAGGCCTGATATTCATTGTATGGCTGGCCAAACCGCCCTTTACCGCCAAGGCAGGGCCTGCAGCTGCGGGGCATTGATCAGGAAGCGTGTTGGTTGAGAAAAACGGTGCGATTGCACCGTTTTTTTGTCAGGTGTCGAGAGAAAACGGCGCCTGGTTGAAACCCTGTTCATCGACCTGCAAGGCCCAGCCTTGACGATCCCAGTCGCCCAAGACGATGCGCTTGGCAGATTCACCGTTTACCAGCAGCTTGTGCACGGCTGGCCGATGAGTGTGGCCATGGATCATGGTTTTGACGCCATGCTCGGTCATGACCCGGCTGACTTCATCGGGGGTGACGTCGACAATGTCGCTGGCTTTCATCCGGGTTTGCGCCCGGCTTTCATTGCGCAGCTTGCGCGCCAGCTTATGGCGAGTACTCAGCGGCAAGTGACGTAGAATCCACAGGCTCAACGGGTTACGCAGGTAGCGGCGCATGCGCATGTAATTTTCATCGCGGGTGCACAGGCTGTCGCCATGCATCAGCAACACCGGCTCACCGGCCAGCTCGACCACGCTGGGATCGCGCAGCAAGGTGCAACCAGCCTCGCGACAAAAGCGCTGGCCAATCATGAAATCGCGATTGCCATGCATCAGGAAAATTGCCGTGCCGCTTTCGCTGAGTTGTTTCAGTGCGTCTGCAATCGAGCGTTGAAATGGGCTGATTGCATCGTCGCCAACCCAAACCTCAAAGAAATCGCCGAGAATGTAGAGCGCCTCAGCCTGGCGTGCGCGGGTGCTGAGAAAATGCAGAAACGCCCGGGTAATGTCCGGGCGCTCCTGTTCAAGGTGAAGATCTGAGATCAGTAGGATCACTCAACGATCTCAGCACGCTCGATGATGACGTCTTCAACTGGGACATCCTGGTGACCAGACTTCATGGTGGTAGGTACGCCCTTGATCTTCTCGACCACATCCATGCCGTCGGTGACTTCACCAAACACTGCATAACCCCAGCCTTGAACTGTAGGTGCGGTGTGGTCGAGGAAGGTGTTATCGGCAACGTTGATGAAGAACTGGGCAGACGCCGAATGCGGCTCCATGGTGCGTGCCATGGCAACAGTTCCCACTTTGTTGGAAACGCCGTTGTTAGCTTCGTTCTTGATGGTGGCGTTGGTCGGCTTCTGCTTCATACCAGGCTCAAAACCGCCGCCCTGAACCATGAAGTTGCTGATTACGCGGTGAAAAACGGTACCGTCGTAGTGACCGCTTTTTACGTATTCCTTGAAGTTGGCCACGGTTTCTGGCGCCTTGTCAGCAAACAGGGTCAGGGTGATAACGCCGTGGTTGGTGTGCAGCTTGATCATGAGAGTAATCGCTCTGTCGAATTAAGCAGGAGGCCATGTCACGCTGTATTGCCAGCTATGCAGGCCCTTGAAACTACTGTGTCAGGTTATCGCTGGGGCGCAATAAATCAACGCCGTTGAAGCCGTTTTGGCCCTGTCTCTGCGCGAGTTTTACCTGCGCCCATCGGTGCAACCGCTAGTGTAAACGTAACTTAAGTGCTACGCAGCGCAAATGAACTGGCTCCAAGGCCTGTCAGGGGGTTGACAGCTTCGGCTATGATAGGCGTTTTGCAATTGCTGGAAAACCATCAGCTCAGAAATCACCGTGCAGCCTTGGATTACCGGTTTGGGGTGTTTTGATTCCCGATGACCTTGATGCAGGGTTGTAATCTTCGGTTTAGATACTGGTCTGGTAGTTTCGATGCATTCATTGTTTTAGTCGGCCGTTGCTAAGCCGCGCACCTGCATGATCAAGGACACCATGAGCAAGTCAGAGACTCCCGCCGCAACGAACTTCCTTCGCCCCATCGTCCAGGCCGATCTGGAGTCAGGTAAACACGCGAAGGTTATTACCCGTTTCCCGCCGGAACCTAACGGTTACCTGCATATTGGTCATGCCAAATCGATCTGCCTGAACTTCGGTCTGGCCAAAGAGTTTGGCGGTGAATGTCATTTGCGTTTCGATGACACCAACCCGGCCAAGGAAGATCAGGAATACATCGATGCGATCAAGCAGGACGTGCAATGGCTGGGTTTCCAGTGGGCTGGCGAGGTGCGTTTCGCCTCCAACTATTTCGACCAGTTGCATGACTGGGCTGTAGCCCTGATCAAGTCCGGAGATGCCTATGTTTGCGACCTGTCGCCAGACGAGTCGCGGGCATACCGTGGCTCCTTGACCGAGCCGGGCAGGAACAGCCCGTTTCGTGATCGCTCGGTTGACGAAAACCTCGATTTGTTCGCCCGCATGAAAGCAGGCGAGTTTGCTGACGGCGAGCGCTCGCTGCGGGCAAAAATCGACATGGCCGCGCCGAATATCAACCTGCGCGACCCGATTCTGTATCGTATTCGTCATGCCCATCATCACCAGACGGGTGACAAATGGTGCATCTACCCAAGCTATGACTTCACTCACGGCCAGTCCGATGCCATCGAAGGCATTACCCATTCGGTCTGCACCCTTGAGTTCGAAGATCATCGTCCGCTGTACGAGTGGTTCCTGGCGCATTTGCCTGTACCAGCACAGCCTCGTCAGTACGAATTTGCGCGCCTTAACCTCAACTACACCATCACCAGCAAGCGCAAGCTCAAGCAACTGGTTGACGAAGGCCATGTAAATGGCTGGGACGACCCGCGCATGTCAACGCTGGTGGGTTATCGCCGCCGTGGCTATACGCCTGCATCCATGCGTCATTTCTGCGACATGATCGGGGTTAACCGTGCCGGTGGCGTGGTGGATATCGGCATGCTCGAATTTGCCATTCGCGAAGATCTCGACGCCAACGCTGCGCGTGCCATGTGCGTACTGAAGCCGCTGAAGGTGGTTATTACTAACTACCCGGAAAATGAGGTGCAAGTGCTCAGTCTGGCGCGTCACCCGAAGCAGGACATAGGTACGCGTGAGCTGCCGTTTGCCCGCGAGATTTATATCGATGCTGGCGACTATGAAGAAAACCCGCCGAAAGGCTACAAGCGCCTTGAGCCAGGTGGCGAAGTGCGGTTGCGCGGTAGCTACGTGATTCGTGCCGATGAAGCGATCAAGGATGCGGACGGCAATGTGGTCGAGCTGCGGTGTTCCTATGACCCCGACACCCTTGGTAAAAACCCGGAAGGGCGCAAGGTCAAAGGTGTGGTGCACTGGGTTCCAGCCGATGCCAGCGTTGAGTGTGAAGTCCGGCTTTATGACCGGTTATTCCGCTCAGCCAATCCGGAAAAAGCCGAGGAGGGTGGCAGCTTCCTCGACAATATCAATCCGCAGTCGCTGGTGGTGCTCAAAGGGTGTCGCGCCGAGCCGTCTCTGGCCAATGCAACAGTTGATGATCGTTTCCAGTTTGAGCGTGAAGGTTACTTCTGCCTCGACTCGAAGGATTCCAAGCCAGATGCACTGGTCTTCAACCGCACTGTAACCCTGCGTGATTCCTGGGGTTGAGCCTGGCGCAGGCTGAGTGAGTAACGCGGTGGTCGCAGTTGAACCTGCGGCCCTGGGTTATGCAGCAGATTTTGTGGCTTAAAGGGCCGCGTTTAAGGATTTTTTATGCTGACCATCTACAACACCTTGAGCAAAACCAAAGAAGCGCTTAAACCGCTAGTCGGCAATCAGGTACGCATGTACGTCTGTGGCATGACGGTTTATGACTTCTGCCACATTGGTCATGCCCGGGTGATGGTCGCTTTTGATGTGATTGCACGCTGGCTGCGCTTTCGTGGCTACGAGCTGACCTATGTGCGCAATATCACTGATATCGACGACAAGATTATTCGTCGCGCCCAGGAAAATGGCGAAGGTTTTGAAGTGCTGGTTGAGCGCATGATTGCCGCCATGCATGAAGACGAAGCCCGTCTCTCGGTGCTGCGTCCAGATATGGAACCGCGCGCAACAAGCCATATTCCCGGCATGCACGAAATGATTCAAACCTTGATCGACAAAGGCTTTGCCTACGCACCAGGTAACGGTGATGTTTATTACCGGGTGGGCAAATTTGTCGGTTATGGCAAGCTCTCGCGCAAGAAGATTGAAGACCTGCGCATCGGGGCGCGTATTGAGGTCGATGAGTCGAAGCAGGACCCGCTTGATTTCGTCCTCTGGAAGGGCGCCAAGCCAGGCGAGCCAAGCTGGACATCACCCTGGGGTGAAGGGCGACCCGGCTGGCATATTGAATGCTCGGTCATGTCGACCTGCTGCCTGGGCGAGACATTCGACATTCACGGCGGCGGTCCCGACCTGGTGTTCCCGCACCATGAAAACGAAATTGCGCAGAGCGAAGCCGCGACCGGCAAGCTTTACGCCAACGCCTGGATGCACGCGGGCGCAGTCCGTGTCGATGGCGAGAAAATGTCCAAATCCCTGGGCAACTTCTTCACCATCCGCGAGGTGCTGGAAAAGTACCATCCAGAAGTGGTGCGCTACTTCCTGGTGTCGAGCCAGTACCGCAGCCCGATCAACTACTCTGAAGACAGCTTGAAAGAAGCCAAGGGCGCGCTGGAACGTTTCTACCACGCACTCAAGGGTTTGCCTGAAGCTGCGCCTGCTGGCGGTGATGCCTATGCCGAGCGCTTTGCCGAGGCGATGGATGACGACTTCAACTCACCCGAAGCCTGCGCCGTGTTGTTTGAGATGGTCCGTGAGATCAATCGCCTGCGCGATACTGACCTTGAGGCCGCAGCTGGTTTGGCCGCGCGCATGAAACAGTTGGCGTCTGTATTGGGGGTGTTGCAGCTTGAACCTGAAGCCTTCCTGCAAGCGGGCGCGCAGGGCAAGGTTGATGCTGCGCAGGTCGATGCATTGATAGCTGCACGGTTGCAAGCACGTAGCGACAAAAACTGGGCTGAGTCTGACCGTATTCGTGATCAACTGACTGCCATGGGGGTTGTTCTTGAAGACGGCAAGGGCGGTACGACCTGGCGTTTAGCCGAGTAAGGCAACGTCAGATCCGCTGTAGAAGAAGCCGCTTATGCGGCTTTTTTTATGCTCGAACGCTGAGCAGAGCTTTGGTGATCCTAAAACCTGTCACCTTAAAACAAACCTTTGTCGTGTAATGTCAAGCTAAGGTGGATGACAAAGCCGTATCTTGCAGCTTGGAGCACTGTTCCATTTGAAAGTCAGGCACTTTGCTGGCGTTGTCCACGCACCAGCGCAGTGGCTGTAAGGCTCGAGTTAAAGCGTGATCGTAGTGGGGCCTGCAACGGTTCAGGTCAACGATGCCCACGCTTGCGCCGCAGGCTAATAATAATGACCCAAAGGATGTCATGATGACTTGGTTACGAGTACGTCTTAAAACCATCGGCACGGCCGCGCTGCTAGCGTCTTCGGTATGTGCCGCCTCCCTGGTATCTGCCGCCGATAAGCCCAATATCCTGGTGATCATGGGCGATGATATTGGTATCACTAACATCAGCAAATACAGCTACGGCCTGATGGGCTATCCAACGCCCAATATCGACCGGATTGCCAATGAAGGCATGATGTTCACGGATTATTACGGTGAGCAAAGCTGTACCGCCGGACGCGCCGCCTTTATCACAGGCCAGCATCCGGTACGTACGGGGCTCACCAAAGTTGGCATGCCCGGCTCGACAGTCGGGCTGCAAAAAGAAGACCCAACTCTGGCCGAATTACTCAAGCCATTGGGTTACACCAGCGGCCAGTTCGGTAAGAACCACTTGGGTGATCGCGACGAATTCTTGCCAACCAATCACGGGTTTGATGAATTCCTCGGCAACCTTTATCACCTCAATGCCGAAGAAGCGCCTGAAGATGAGGATTGGACCAAGAACCCGGTCATCGATAAAGCCATTCGCCCGCGCGGAATCATTCACAGCACCGCCGATGGCAAGATCGAAGATCTTGGCCCGCTGAACCGCAAGCGCATGGAAACCATCGACCAGGAATTCCTGGATGCGTCGCTTAACTTCATGGACAAGGCGGTTAAACAAGACAAGCCGTTCTTTGTCTGGTTTAACTCAACGCGCATGCACTACTACACCCACATCAAGGAAGAAACCAAGGGCCTGTCTGGCCAAGGTTTCTACAACGATGGCATGGTTGAGCATGACGGTCAGGTCGGTGAGCTGCTCAAGAAGCTGGATGATTTGGGTGTCGCTAAAAACACCATCGTGATCTACACCACTGATAATGGTGTGCATTTCAACCAGTGGCCAGACGCCGGTATCACCCCATTCCGTGGTGAGAAAAACACCAACTGGGAAGGTGGTTACCGCGTACCGGCAATCATTCGCTGGCCAGACCACATCAAGCCAAACTCTGTTTCTAATGAGATTGTCTCGGCTCAGGACTGGGTTCCAACATTGATGGCCGCCGCCGGTGTGCCGGATGTCAAAGAGAAATTGCTCACTGGCTACACAGCTGGTAACAAGAGCTTCAAGGTCCATCTCGATGGTTACAACCAATTGCCGTACCTTGAGGGCAAAGAGCCTAAAGGCCCGCGCACTGATTTCTACTACTTCAGTGACGACGGTAAATTGCTGGGCATGCGCGATGGTGACTGGAAGGTTGTCTACGCTGAACAGCGAGCGCACCGCTTTGATGTATGGCGCGACCCGTTTGTAGACCTGCGTGCGCCTAAGCTGTTCAATTTGCGTCGCGATCCATTCGAACGTGCTGACACTGATTCCAACAGCTACAACGTGTGGTGGGACAAGAAAGCCCAATCGGCAATCTTCCCTGGAATCTTCCGTACCCAGCAGTTCTTGATGACGTTCAAGGACTTCCCGCCACGTCAGCGTCCGGCTTCGTTCACAATCGACCAAATGGTTGAGAAACTGATGAACTTCAAGGGCAAATAAACGTAACCGCCCAGCGAAGTCGCCTACCCGGCACCTGGAATAAGGGCGATGTTCTCCACTAAACAATACGTGGACTCCATCGCCCTTATCGTCAGGTCTGCCGTGCGCTTAACAACCTATTATCCCAAACCTTCTAAAGCCTAGGACGTCCTGGAATGCCTGCTATCTGGCGTATTGATAGCCAGCGTATTTGATGGCAGTCATTGGCTTATCGATTGGTCACCGCAAATTGCCTCATTTGGCAAAAGCGGCACCTTGGCATCGCGCCTCATGCCTTGATGCCTCCGGAAAAACTGCATGCTCAGGCGGTTTTAGGTACAGCACCCGCTCAGTGGATGAAGGCAACCACCCGCCAATCAGATTCGGTCGTGGGCTCTGGCCGTTCGAACTGGCCGCGACCACCTATACTGCCGAGACCCTGTGTTTGAGGTGGAGGCAAGTCGTTTTGCCCAGCTTCGGCTTTGCGCGTGTTGTCGCACGGCTAGGATACTTGCGTACTAAGTTCAATCACTCTCAAGCGTAAAGAGAATGTCCCATGAATATGAACAAGTTTTTGTTGGGAGCCACCACTTTGCTGTTTGCTACCGTAGCCTGTGCTGATATTCCACAGCTCAACTACGATTGCCCGACCAATATCGCCGTGCATGCGGATGAGGGTGGGCCAGTGTTCATCAATGGCAAAGAGACAAAACTCAAGAAATTCAATGACAACGCCTATGAAGCTAAAGGCTCTGGAGTGGTGATCTCCCTCACGCGCAATCCCGATGAGTCATGGGATGTATCCTATACCGGTAAAGGTGGGGCCAACGGGGTTTGCAAGCCCGCGACATCGGGCGGTACACCTGCCACTAGCAAGGCTGAGGAAGCCTGCCTGACTGAAGTGGCGAAGCAAACCGGTCTTGCCACCAGCAAACTTTCTGTGACCGACGTCATGACTGCCGAAGCGGGCATTGGTGTGACGATCAACGTACCTGGCGCAGACGCTCCTTGGTCGTGCCTGTCCGATGAAAGTGGCAAGATCCAAGGCGCAAGCTATACCGGCTCTGAAGGCAAACTCTGAGTTGCAGCCAAGCGTCTTTAGGTTAGCTTGTCTATAAGTACAAAAACCGCTTTCGAGCGGTTTTTTGTGTTTTGAATTGGGCCTTTATAGTTTCAGGCCTTGCTCGCGCAGGCGTTTGTATAAAGTGTTACGGCTTACCCCAAGGCGTCGGGCAAGCTGGGAAACATTGCCGGCACAGGCCTGCAGTTTGTCATTGAGATCAGTTGGATCACTCAGGTCGAGCGTTTCGCTTGAGTTGATACACCGGGTGTTCGGCAGTACCGCCGAGCCATTGGCTGTCGATTGCTGGGTGTGCAGTTCTATCAGGAAGTCTTCTGGCAGGTGTTCAGCCTTGATCGGCAGATCATCTGCCATTGCCAGCGCGACTCGAATCACACTGCTGAGCTGGCGCAGATTGCCGGGCCAGGGGTGCGCGCTGAACAATTCCAGCACCTCATTGCTTAAACCCGCCCATTGCTGTGGTTCGCGGTACTGCTGCCACAGGCGTTTGAACAAGGCGACTTTATCGCTGCGCTCGCGAAGCGGGGGCAGTTCGAGGCTAAGCCCGTTGATACGGTAATAGAGGTCTTGGCGAAACAAGCCCTGTTCGACATCTTTTCGCAGTGGACGGTTGGTCGCCGAGATCAAACGGATATCCACCGCGTAGCTTTCACTGCTGCCCAGTGGTTGCACGCAACGTTCTTGCAGTACCCGCAATAGCCGTGCCTGCACCCGGGGCGGCATGTCACCGATTTCATCGAGGAACAGCGTGCCCTTGTCTGCCTTGCGGATCAATCCACTGCTGCCTTTCTGGTTGGCACCCGTGAAGGCGCCTTTCTCGTAGCCAAACAGTTCGGACTCAACCAGCTCGCTGGGAATGGCGGCGCAGTTGACTGCAATAAATGGCTGAGCCGCGCGGCTGCTGGCGTGGTGCAGGGCTTTGACGAAGACCTCCTTGCCCACGCCGGTTTCGCCATGGACGAGCAGGGGAATATCTTTCTCGATCAGACGTTGTGCCTGCTGGATGGCTTTATCGACCCGAGCATCGCCCATGCTTAGGTTCTCCAGTCTCAAGCCGTCTTCAGTGGGCGCTAACGGGGTGTTTTTAGCCTGTGGGCGAAAGTCGCGTGCCTTAGGCGCTAGTGGCTGTTCTGGGCGGGTGACTTGGGCATAAAAACGAAAGCGTCCACCCGCTTTTAGGGCAAACGGCTGCCCGGAGGGTTGGTTGAGCAGTTGCCGCAGCGGCACATCGAATAAGGTTTCGATATTGGTTAGCGCCAGGCTGGTGCCGAGTAGGTTGTCTGCCCGGCGGTTTGCCGATATCACCTGGCCGCTGTCATCAAATACCACCAGCCCAGCCCAAGGGCTTTCAAGGTTATTGAGGCTGGTATTGAAGGTCAGCTGGAAATAGTGCTGTTTGAACAGATTCAGGATCAGCCGGTTTTCCACTGACTGACTCATCATCTTGACCATGCCAAGGGTGTGCGATGGTGGCAGATAGCTGTCGCTGGATACATCAAGTACCGCAACCACTTGGCGCTGCTCATCGAAAATGGGCGAGGCTGAACCGGTCATAAATCGGTTGGCCTTGAGGTAGTGCTCATCCTGTTGGATGTGTATGGCTTGTGCGCAGCTTAGTGCGGTGCCAATCGCATTAGTTCCGGTCTGGCGTTCCTGCCAACTGGCCCCGGTGACAAAACCGCGGCTGTGCTGCGCGTCGAGAAATCGCTGGTCGCCCCATGATTGCAGCACCTGACCTTGGTTGTCTGCCAGCATTATCAGGCAGCTTGAGTTCGTCAGGATGGTGTCGTAATAGGGCAAGACTTCCTGGTGGGTGGTGACCACTAAGTTTTGGTGGCGATCAAGCAAGGCGCTGATCTCGCCCTGTACAGGCGAGCCAAAGCTCGGCTTGGTTTGATGCGTCAGGCCAAATTTACGACAGCGTGACCAGGAATCCTCAATGATTGCTTGATGAGTCTGTAGGCGGGCAGATTCAGCCATGCTTGGCAGTTCTCCGTTGCAGCGTTTCTTATTGTTGTGGGGCTCCGGTCTTTGCCGAGTTCCTTGAGTGTCGTTGATGACTGTTCAATGTCAACGTTTGAGTGTTCAGTTGTTCAATTAACAGTTGTTCAAAACTGTTCAATGCCGCTATGTGGCGTCGCCCCGTTTGGTTGAATACTCATTGTTAAACAATAAGATAGAGGTGACACCTGCGGGCTGGCACGGACATCGCTTAAGGATGTGAAATGGCATAACAAAAAAAGGAAGAGCCATGTCACTGACGCTGGAGCATGTCAGCCGTACGGTTGATAACCAGGTTTACATCGACGATGCCTGCCTTAGTTTCGAGCCCGGCTCTTTCAATGTGCTGCTGGGGCGCACCCTGTCTGGAAAGACCAGCCTGATGCGGTTGATGGCCGGACTCGACCGTCCAAATAAGGGGCGAATCCTGATGAACGGTGCGGATGTCACCAGCATCCCTGTGCGCCAACGCAATGTGTCGATGGTGTATCAACAGTTCATCAATTACCCCACGCTTAGCGTTTTCGAGAATATTGCCTCGCCATTGCGTCAGGCGCGTTGCTCGGAGGCCGAGATTAACGAGAAGGTTCACGCCACGGCCAAGATGCTGCGGATCGAGGGCTTGCTCAAGCGCTTTCCCCTGGAACTCTCTGGTGGCCAGCAACAGCGCACGGCCATGGCCAGGGCGCTGGTCAAGGATGCATCCTTGATTCTGTTTGACGAACCGCTGGTCAACCTCGACTACAAGCTGCGTGAAGAGTTGCGCCAAGAGATGCGTGAGCTATTTGCCGCGCGTCATACCATCGCCATTTACGCCACCACCGAACCCAATGAGGCGCTGGCGCTGGGCGGTACCACCACTATTTTGCATCAGGGGCGAATCATCCAGAGCGGCAATACGCCCGAGGTCTACCATCGTCCGCAGCATATATTGGCTGCGGAGCTATTTTCTGAGCCGCCAATCAATATTTTACCGGGCCAGATCAGCGGTACCGAGGTGAGTTTTGCTGATACCGTGCATTTCCCCCTCAATCCTGATCTGCAACAGCTTGAGCCTGGTGAATACCGCTTTGGCATGCGGCCTAGCCATATTGGCCTGGTGCCTTCCAATGATGATGACCTTGAGCTTGCGGTGACGGTCGACCTTGCGGAAATAAGCGGTTCGGAAACCTTCCTGCATGTGCGAGGCGAGCAGTTCTCGTTGGTGCTTCACCTTCCTGGCGTACACGAGTACGACGTCGATACGCCGATTCTGATTTATATCCCTACCCACAAATTGTTTGTCTTTGATGTTCAGGGCCAGCTCAAACAGGCACCAGCGCGACGCGCGGGGAGGGCTGCCTGATGGCTGAGATCCGTTTGCATAACCTGGCGCACAGCTACAGCCGCACGCCAAGCAGCGCCGCTGAATATGCGATTCGCGAGATGAATCATACCTGGGAGCAAGGCGGCGCCTATGCGCTGCTCGGGCCATCGGGCTGCGGGAAGTCGACACTGCTGAACATCATCTCCGGGCTGCTCAGCCCGTCCCATGGCGAGGTGTTGTTTGACTCAAAGGTGGTCAATGGCTTGACCCCGCAAATGCGCAACATTGCCCAGGTTTTCCAGTTTCCGGTGGTGTACGACACCATGACAGTGTTCGATAACCTGGCCTTTCCATTGCGTAATCAAGGGATGGCTGAGCCGCAAGTGCTGAGCAAGGTGCACGAGATTGCCGAAGTGCTGGATTTGCATCCTTTGCTGACGAAAAAGGCCAGCAACCTGACCGCTGATGAGAAGCAAAAAGTTTCAATGGGGCGTGGCCTGGTGCGTGATGACGTCTCGGCGATTCTGTTTGATGAGCCGCTGACGGTGATTGACCCGCATTTGAAGTGGAAGCTGCGGCGCAAGCTCAAGCAGATTCATGAGCAGTTTAATATCACCATGGTCTACGTCACCCATGACCAGTTGGAAGCCTCGACCTTCGCCGACAAGATCGCGGTGATGTATGGCGGTCAAATTGTGCAGTTTGGTACACCGCGTGAACTGTTCGAGCGGCCAAGCCACACCTTTGTCGGTTATTTCATTGGCAGCCCTGGCATGAATTTGATTGAAGTCGAGCGCTGTGCGGGCGGCGTCAGCTTTGCCAATACCCGCTTGAGTCTTGGCGCTGCACTCAACCAGCGCCTTGATTCACTTGACTATCAGCAGTTGAAAATCGGTATCCGCCCCGAGTTTGTTCATCTCTGGGATGTGCCCGGCAGCGATCTTGCCGGTGCTGCATCCGTAGCTGAAGTATCGGCTGACAGCGACGCCTTCAGCGCCGAGGTGGTTCATGTCGAAGACTTGGGCACTTATAAAATTCTCAGCCTGAACCTGGATGGCCAGCCGCTCAAGGTGCGCCTGCAAGAGGACCAGGTCGTGCCCAAGCATCGGGCATCGGTCAGTTTTCCGGCGCAGTGGCTGATGGTCTATGCCGACGACTTCCTGGTCACGGCAGACGCACAGGAGGCGCGCCATGAAAGTGCATAACAACAAAGCCTGGTGGTTGGTGTTGCCGGTGTTCTTGCTGGTGGCGTTCAGCGCGGTAGTGCCGATGATGACCGTGGTCAACTACTCGGTGCAGGACATCTTTGACTCCTCCAGCCGCTTCTTTGTCGGCGTTGACTGGTTCAAACAGGTGCTGCGTGATTCGCGCCTGCATGACTCACTGCTGCGCCAGTTTATTTATTCAGGCTGTGTGCTGTTGATCGAGATTCCATTGGGCATTGCGATTGCCTTGACCATGCCGACCAAGGGGCGCTGGGCGTCGTTGTGTCTGATCGTGATGGCGATTCCACTGCTGATTCCATGGAACGTGGTTGGTACCATTTGGCAGATATTTGGCCGCGCTGACATCGGCCTGCTGGGCTGGAGCCTGAATGCGCTGGGTATCAGCTACAACTATGCATCCAACACCACGGATGCCTGGGTCACAGTGCTGGTGATGGATGTCTGGCACTGGACCTCGCTGGTGGCGCTGCTGTGTTATTCCGGCCTGCGCGCGATTCCCGATGTGTATTACCAGGCTGCGCGTATCGATCGCGCTTCATCCTGGGCGGTGTTTCGCTATATCCAGTTGCCCAAGCTCAAGAGCGTGTTGTTGATAGCAGTGATGCTGCGCTTCATGGACAGCTTCATGATCTACACCGAGCCCTTTGTGCTGACCGGGGGCGGCCCCGGCAATGCAACGACCTTCCTCAGCCAGACATTGACCAAAATGGCCGTCGGCCAGTTCGACCTTGGCCCGGCGGCCGCATTCTCGCTGGTCTACTTCCTGATCATCTTGTTGGTGTCATGGTTGTTCTACACCGCCATGACCCACACCGATAAGAACAGCTGAGGAGGCGGGCGATGTTACGTAAACGCGTGGTTTTAGGGCTCTACATTCTGTTCCTGCTGGTGCCGATCTACTGGCTGGTGAACATGTCGTTCAAGAGCAATACCGAGATTCTGGGCAGCCTGACGCTCTGGCCCAGCAGCTTTACGCTGGATAACTACAAGGTGATCTTCACCGACCCGAGTTGGTATCAGGCTTACCTCAATTCCTTGTATTACGTGAGCTTGAATACCCTGATCTCGCTTGCTGTAGCGCTGCCGGCAGCCTATGCGTTTTCCCGTTACCGCTTTTTGGGTGACAAGCACCTATTCTTTTGGTTGCTGACCAATCGCATGGCGCCGCCTGCAGTGTTTCTGTTGCCGTTTTTCCAGCTTTACTCATCGATTGGCTTGTTTGATACGCACATTGCGGTGGCTCTGGCGCACTGCCTGTTCAACGTGCCTTTGGCGGTATGGATCCTCGAGGGCTTCATGTCCGGGGTGCCTAAGGAGATTGATGAAACGGCTTATATCGACGGCTACAGCTTCCCCAAGTTCTTTGTGAAGATTTTTATCCCGTTGATTGGCTCCGGGATTGGTGTGACTGCCTTCTTCTGCTTCATGTTTTCCTGGGTTGAACTGCTGCTGGCGCGAACCCTGACCTCAGTGGATGCCAAACCTATTGTCGCGGTAATGACGCGCACGGTTTCAGCCTCGGGTATCGACTGGGGCGTGCTGGCCGCTGCGGGCGTCTTAACCATTTTGCCGGGCATGCTGGTGATCTGGTTCGTGCGCAACCATGTTGCCAAGGGCTTTGCCCTGGGCCGGGTGTAAGGAGAAACCTATGGAATGGATGGCTTGGACATTACCGACAGCCCTGTTTTTTGGCGGTATCGGCTTGTTGCTGGTTGGTATGACCGTCTGGGAATTGCGTTCACCCTGTGTTGAGCGTCGCGGCTTTTTACCTATTACCACCAGTCGTGGTGATCGTTTGTTTATTGGGCTTTTAGGCAGCGCATACCTGCATCTTATGGTGATAGGTGTGACTGACTGGAGTGTCTGGATAGCCTCGGCGCTGTCTGTGGTGTGGTTGGTGGCAGTGATGCGTTGGGGCTGACAAAGCACGGATAACCGGCTTTCTATAGCTGTAGTAAATACCCTGAGATGGAGGTCTCTATGTTCGAAAATAACAACAAAACCCGACATAGCATGGCGCTGGCAGCCTTGCTGGCGTTGTCCGGACTCAGTGGCACGGCATGGGCCGATGCTTACGAGGATGCGGCGAAAAAATGGATGGCAAGCGAGTTCAGTCCCTCGACACTCACACCAGAGCAGCAACTGGTCGAGCTCAAGTGGTTTATCAAGGCGGCAGAGCCATTTCGCGGCATGACCATTAACGTTGCATCCGAAACCATCGCCACCCATGAGTACGAGTCCAAGGTGCTGGCCAAGGCCTTTAGTGAAATCACCGGGATCAAGCTCACTCACGACCTGATGCAAGAGGGCGACGTGGTTGAAAAGCTGCAAACCCAGATGCAATCAGACAAAAACATCTATGACGGCTATATCAACGACTCGGATCTGATCGGCACTCACTTTCGCTACGGAAAAGCTGTGGCGATCAGCGACATGATTGCCAACGAAGGCAAGGATTTCACCTCGCCAACCTTGGATCTGCCAGATTTTATCGGCATATCCTTCACCACCGGGCCCGATGGCAAGCTGTATCAGCTACCCGACCAACAGTTCGCCAACCTTTACTGGTTTCGCGCGGACTGGTTTGAGCGTGCTGACCTGAAAGCCAAGTTCAAGGAAAAGTACGGCTATGAGCTGGGTGTGCCGGTCAATTGGTCGGCCTACGAAGACATCGCCAAGTTCTTCTCTGAAGATGTCAAGGAGATCGACGGCAAGAAAGTCTACGGCCACATGGATTACGGCAAGAAAGATCCATCGCTCGGCTGGCGCTTCACCGATGCCTGGTTCTCCATGGCCGGCGGCGGTGACAAGGGCTTGCCCAATGGCCTGCCGGTCGATGAGTGGGGGATTCGGGTAGACGGTTGCCGTCCGGTGGGTTCGAGCGTTGCCCGTGGCGGCGCCACCAATGCCCCGGCCGCAGTATTCGCCACCCAGAAATACGTCGATTGGCTGCGCCAGTACGCACCGCCAGAGGCGCAGGGCATGACTTTCTCTGAAGCTGGGCCGGTGCCTGCGCAAGGCAATATTGCTCAGCAAATCTTCTGGTACACCGCCTTTACCGCAGACATGACCAAGCCAGGTTTGCCGGTGGTTAATGCCGATGGCACGCCAAAGTGGCGGATGGCACCTTCGCCAAAAGGGCCGTACTGGGAAGAGGGCATGAAGCTCGGTTATCAGGACACTGGCTCATGGACGTTCCTCAAGTCGACGCCTGAGAAGCAGCGTCTTGCCGCTTGGTTGTATGCGCAGTTCGTGACCTCGAAAACCGTGTCGCTAAAGAAAACCCTGGTTGGCCTGACGCCTATTCGTGAGTCGGACATCAACTCGCAGGCCATGACCGACATCGCGCCGAAACTGGGTGGCTTGGTTGAGTTCTATCGCAGCCCGGCTCGTGTGCAGTGGACGCCAACAGGTACCAATGTGCCCGACTATCCGCGTCTGGCGCAGCTCTGGTGGCAGTTTATTGCCGAAGCCGCCAGTGGTGATAAAACCCCGCAAGAGGCTTTGGATGGCTTGGCCGCAGCACAGGACACTATGCTCGGTCGTTTGGAGCGAGCCAATGTATTGGGCGAATGCGGGCCCAAGCTTAACGAGCCGCGTGATCCGCAGTATTGGTTGGATCAACCGGGCGCACCAAAGCCTAAGCTGGCTAACGAGAAGCCCAAGGGCGAGACGGTTAACTATGCTGACCTGTTGAAATCATGGGAACAGGCTCGTAAGTAAGCCAAGGCATGGGTTGATTGAACCTGGTGCAAATAAAAACGGCAGACGCTTAACGTCTGCCGTTTTTATTCAAGCCGCGTGCTTAGTCGTGCAGATGTTCTGCCGCGTGCAAGGTGTTTTCCAGCAAGCCTGCGCGCGTCATCGGGCCAACGCCGCCTGGCACGGGTGTAATCCAGCCTGCGCGAGGCAGGGCGGTTTCGTACACCACATCGCCAATCAACTTGCCGTCTTCCTGGCGATTGATCCCGACATCAATCACGATCGCGCCCGGCTTGACCCATTCGCCCTTGACCAGCCCCGGCTTGCCCGCCGCAACCACCAACAAGTCAGCATCGCCCACGTGGCGTGCCAGGTCTTTGGTGAAACGGTGGGTCACAGTGACGGTGCAACCGGCGAGCAACAGCTCCATGGCCATTGGTCGACCGACAATATTCGAGGCGCCAACGACTACCGCGTGCAAGCCATACAGATCAACGCCAGTGCTTTCGAGCAGGGTCATGATGCCTTTTGGCGTGCATGGGCGCAGCAGCGGCATGCGCTGAGCCAAACGGCCGATGTTGTAAGGGTGGAAACCATCAACGTCTTTATCGGGACGAATACGCTCAAGAATCAAGGATGAGTCCAGATGCTCCGGCAGCGGCAGCTGAACCAGAATCCCGTCGATGGTTGGGTCTTGGTTCAATTGATCAATCAGTGCCGCCAAATCCTCTTGGTGGGTATCGGCTGGCAGATCATAGGCCTGCGATAGGAAGCCTACTTCTTCACAGTCTTTACGTTTATGCGAGACATAAACCTGAGAGGCAGGGTCGCTACCCACCAGGATCACTGCAAGGCCCGGCGCTCGTAGTCCTTGCTGGCGTCGCTCGGCGACAGATTTGGCTATCTGTTGGCGAAGGCTGGCAGCAATCGCTTTACCGTCAATCAGTTGTGCGGTCATTGCGCGTGGTTAACCATTAGAGAGGGTGGAAAAAGGATGCGTATTCTCGCACGGAGCAGGCGTGGGGCAAAGGCGCTAAGCCACGAAATTCGTGTAACTCCTTTATCTCACTGATTTTTTTGATTTTAGTGTTGACGGATATCTAATCCGCCATTAACATTCGCCCCGCTTGTCGAGCACAGCCAGTCGCTGGGTAAGACGGCAAACAAGCAAGCTACTTACCTGGTAAGTGTTTGTGAGAATGCCGAAAGCTTAAAGTCTGCTTTTGCAGATGGATAAGCGCCCGTAGCTCAGCTGGATAGAGCATCCGCCTTCTAAGCGGATGGTCGCAGGTTCGAGTCCTGCCGGGCGTGCCATTTGGCAGCTTTGGCTCAAGTAGTTATATGGTGGGCGTAGCTCAGTTGGTAGAGCACAGGATTGTGACTCCTGTTGTCGTGGGTTCGATCCCCATCGTCCACCCCATATTGCTGAAATAAGAGCCAGGCCTTAGGCCTGGCTCTTATGTTTCACCCCCTTGTTTTGCGGACGTGGTGGAATTGGTAGACACACTGGATTTAGGTTCCAGCGCCGCAAGGTGTGAGAGTTCGAGTCTCTCCGTCCGCACCAATTAAGGTATTGTTTTCAATCAAAAAGCATTTGATTTGAAAGCAAAGTTAAAAGGCAGCCCGTAAAGGCTGCCTTTTTTCGTTTATGGGTGTTTCAGGTTGGCAGTCCGTTTGTATCGGCGGCACTGTGTTGCGCCGGCTAACCAATTGATTTGTATTGTTTTGCTGGGGTGGGCTGTGGTGCGTGGCGAAAAATAGCTTTTTCCCATTGGTCAATACAAAAGGTGTATTATGCGCCCCGGCTGTGCCCTAAAGGCTGACTTGGCGAAACCATGCTGGCGTTTGGGGAACACAAATACGCTGATTAACAAAGCACAACGCCCGTATTTAAAGGCGTTGCTGCGATGGTGGCCAATGCACGAGCCCAAGGCTCTGCGTGCGCACCATCTATTAGTTATCTCCCGTTTGCCGCCTGCATCTAGGGTGACTTCTGTAAATTGACCCTCTAGAATGCATGCCCTTGATCTGGGACTGGAAACAGTCGGCTTAATGTCTGTGCAACGAGGATTATCAATGCAAGTTTCTGTTGAAAACACTTCCGTACTCGAGCGTCGCATGACCGTCGGTGTACCCGTCGAGCGCATCGAGACCGAAGTCAACAAGCGTCTGCAGCAGACTGCTCGTCGCGCTAAGGTCCCTGGCTTCCGTCCAGGCAAAGTACCGATGAGCGTTATTCGTCAGCGCTACGAAGATTCTGCACGCCAGGAAGCTCTGGGTGACCTGATTCAAGCAACCTTCTATGAAGCCGTTGTCGAGCAGAAACTGAACCCGGCTGGTCAGCCCGCTGTAGAGCCTAAGTCGTTCGAAAAGGGCAAGGATCTCGAGTACGTTGCTACTTTCGAAGTGTTCCCTGAGTTCGAAGTAACCGGCCTTGACACTATTGCTGTCGAGCGTCTGGATGCTGAAGTTGTTGATGCTGATGTCGACAACATGCTGGACATCCTGCGCAAGCAGAACACCAGCTTTGAAGCTGTTGATCGCGCCGCTGAAACTGGCGACCAGTTGACTATCGACTTCGTCGGCAAGATCGACGGTGTTGAGTTCGCAGGTGGTTCGGCCAAGGGCACCCAACTGGTTCTCGGTTCTGGCCGTATGATTCCTGGCTTTGAAGACGCCCTGGTTGGCGCCAAGGCTGGCGAAGAGAAAGTCATCAACCCGACTTTCCCTGAAGATTACCAAAACCTTGATCTGGCCGGTAAAACCGCAGAGTTCACCGTAAATGTGACTGCTGTTGCTGCGCCTAAGCTGCCTGAGTTGAATGACGACTTCTTCGCGCTGTTCGGTATCAAGGAAGGCGGCATCGAAGGTTTCCGTGCCGAAGTTCGCAAGAACATGGAGCGCGAGCTGCGCCAAGCCATCAAATCCAAGGTTAAGAACCAGGTGATGGACGGCTTGCTGGCTGCCAACCCGATTGAAGTGCCAAAGGCGCTGCTGTTGAGCGAAGTTGACCGTCTGCGCGTGCAGGCTGTTCAGCAGTTCGGTGGTAACATCAAGCCAGACCAGCTGCCAGCCGAGCTGTTTGAAGAGCAAGCCAAGCGCCGTGTGGTGTTGGGCTTGATCGTTGCCGAGGTGGTCAAGCAGTTCGATTTGAAGCCAGATGACGCTCGCGTTAAAGAGTTGATCACTGAAATGGCTTCTGCTTACCAAGAGCCTGAGCAGGTTATTTCCTGGTACTACAAGAACGATCAGCAGATGAACGAAGTTCGCTCTGTTGTGCTCGAAGAGCAAGTTGTAGATACTGTTTTGCAGAAGGCTAATGTGACCGATAAAAAGGTCTCTTACGAAGAAGCTGTCAAGCCGGTAGAAGCTCCAAAAGCCGACTGATTTCTTTACCTCGTTCGAACACACCATAAGCCAGCCCTCGTGCTGGCTTATGCGTATTTGAAATATGACTATCTAGGGAGCGAGTGCAAGAAATGTCCCGCAATCCTTTCATGCAACAAATGCCTGACATGCAAGCCGCTGGCGGCTTGGTACCTATGGTTGTCGAGCAATCGGCCCGTGGTGAGCGCGCCTACGACATCTATTCACGTTTGCTCAAGGAACGAGTGATCTTCCTGATTGGTCCGGTCGAAGACTATATGGCCAATCTGGTTGCTGCTCAGCTGTTGTTCCTTGAAGCAGAAAACCCGGATAAAGACATTCATCTGTACATCAACTCGCCAGGCGGCTCGGTGACTGCGGGTATGTCGATCTACGACACCATGCAGTTCATCAAGCCTGACGTGTCCACCACCTGTATTGGCCAGGCCTGCAGCATGGGCGCGTTCCTGTTGGCCGGTGGCGCGGCAGGCAAGCGTCATTGCCTGCCAAACTCGCGGATGATGATCCACCAGCCTCTGGGCGGCTTCCAGGGCCAGGCATCGGACATTGACATCCATGCGAAGGAAATCCTTCACATTCGTCATCGTCTCAATACCTTGCTGGCGCATCATACCGGTCAGACGCTCGAAACCATCGAGCGTGATACCGAGCGCGATAACTTCATGAGCGCTGAGCGTGCGGCTGAATATGGCCTGATCGACTCGGTAATGATGAAGCGCGACATGCCTGCCTAAGCAGTTCAGATGAAGGTGGTTGGTCTATCTAACCACCTGTGGACTTGAAAAAGCCCACGTTTGCCTTCATCTTGTGTTTCAAGCCTACCGTATTGGATTGATCGAATGACTGACACCCGCAACGGCGAGGACAACGGCAAGCTGCTTTATTGCTCCTTCTGCGGCAAAAGCCAGCATGAAGTACGTAAATTGATTGCTGGTCCTTCCGTCTTTATCTGCGACGAGTGCGTCGACCTGTGCAACGACATCATCCGCGAGGAGGTGCAAGAAGCCCAGGCCGAAAGTACTGCGCACAAATTACCTGCGCCCAAAGAAATTAGCGCCATCCTTGACCAGTATGTGATCGGTCAGGAGCGCGCGAAAAAGGTTTTGGCGGTAGCGGTGTACAACCACTACAAACGTCTTAACCAGCGCGACAAGAAAAGTGACGATGTTGAACTGGGTAAAAGCAATATATTGCTGATCGGTCCAACCGGCTCGGGTAAAACCCTGCTGGCTGAAACCCTGGCGCGTTTGCTCAATGTTCCGTTCACCATTGCTGACGCCACCACCCTGACCGAAGCTGGTTATGTGGGTGAAGACGTCGAGAACATCATTCAGAAGCTGTTGCAGAAGTGCGACTACGATGTGGAAAAGGCCCAGATGGGCATTGTCTACATCGACGAAATCGACAAGATTTCGCGCAAGTCTGACAACCCGTCAATTACCCGCGACGTGTCGGGTGAGGGCGTTCAGCAGGCGCTGCTGAAACTGATTGAGGGCACCGTTGCCTCGGTTCCACCGCAAGGTGGCCGCAAGCATCCACAGCAAGAGTTCCTGCAGGTTGATACCCGCAGCATTCTGTTTATCTGTGGTGGCGCTTTCTCCGGTTTGGAAAAAGTGATTCAGGGTCGCTCCGAGAAGGGCGGTATCGGTTTCAATGCACAGGTTCGCAGTAAAGACCTGGGCAAAAAAATCGGTGAGTCGCTGCGCAATGTCGAACCTGATGATTTGGTCAAGTTTGGTTTGATTCCTGAGTTCGTTGGCCGCTTGCCGGTTATCGCAACGCTGGACGAGCTGGATGAAGCTGCATTGATGCAGATTCTGACTGAGCCAAAGAATGCGCTGACCAAGCAATACGCCAAGCTGTTCGAGTTGGAAGGTGTGGATCTGGAGTTCCGTCCAGACGCGTTGAAGTCGGTCGCGCAAAAGGCGCTGGAACGTAAAACCGGTGCTCGTGGTTTGCGCTCCATTCTAGAGGGCATCCTGCTCGACACCATGTATGAGATTCCGTCTCAGACCGATGTCAGCAAGGTCGTCATCGACGAAAGCGTCATTGATGGCTCTTCGCAGCCGCTGTTGATCTACGAAAACAGTGAGCCGCCAGCCAAAGCAGCACCAGACGCATAGTTCGTCTGTTACATCCTGAATGCAAAAGGGCCTGCGGGCCCTTTTTGTTTTTCAGTCGTAGCGCTTGTTTTTTCTTGAGGGTAGCCCCATCTTAGTGTTAAGGGTTATTCCCATCGTTTACGGCCGTATGGTCGCTGTAGAGCCGAAATCATGAAGACAACCATCGAATTGCCTCTCCTGCCGCTGCGCGATGTCGTGGTCTATCCGCACATGGTCATCCCGCTGTTTGTAGGGCGTGAAAAATCCATAGAAGCACTCGAAGCCGCGATGTCGGGCGAAAAGCAGATCCTGCTGGTCGCACAAAAGAATCCGGCTGACGATGATCCAAATGAAGAAGGCCTCTACCGAGTTGGCACCGTTGCCACAGTGTTGCAGCTGCTCAAGCTGCCTGACGGTACCGTTAAGGTGCTGGTTGAGGGCGAGCAGCGCGGTGAAATCGAGCAGTTTATCGAAGCCGATGGCTACTTCCGCTCGGAAGTCCAGCTGCTTGACGAAGCTGAGGTCGCCGAGCGTGAGTCTGAGGTCTTCACCCGTAGCTTGTTGAGCCAGTTTGAACAGTATGTGCAGTTGGGCAAGAAGGTCCCGGCTGAAGTGCTGTCATCGCTCAATAGCATCGATGAGCCGAGCCGCCTGGTCGATACCATGGCCGCGCACATGGCGCTGAAGATCGAACAAAAGCAGGAAATCCTCGAAATTACCGACCTGTCTGCGCGTGTTGAGCACGTGCTGGCGTTGCTCGATGCCGAAGTTGACCTGCTCCAGGTTGAAAAGCGTATCCGTGGGCGGGTCAAGAAGCAGATGGAGCGCAGCCAGCGCGAGTACTACTTGAATGAGCAGATGAAGGCCATTCAAAAAGAGCTGGGCGATATCGATGAAGGTCATAATGAGATCGATGAGCTGAAAAAGCGCATCGAAACATCGGGTATGAGTAAAGACGCTCATGCCAAAGCCACCAGTGAGTTGAATAAGCTCAAGCAGATGTCGCCGATGTCAGCTGAAGCCACTGTGGTGCGTTCCTACATCGAATGGCTGACCAATGTGCCGTGGAAGGCGCAGAGCAAGGTTCGCCTTGATCTGGCGCGTGCCGAGACGATTCTCGACGCCGATCACTACGGCCTTGAGGAGGTCAAGGACCGCATCCTCGAATATCTCGCCGTGCAAAAGCGGGTGAAGAAGCTCAAGGGGCCTGTGCTGTGCCTGGTTGGGCCTCCTGGCGTGGGTAAGACCTCGCTGGCAGAGTCAATTGCAACCGCAACCAACCGTAAATTTGTGCGGATGGCCTTGGGTGGTGTGCGTGATGAAGCGGAAATTCGCGGTCACCGGCGTACTTACATCGGCTCAATGCCGGGCAGATTGATACAAAAGATGACCAAGGTTGCGGTGCGCAACCCGCTCTTTTTGCTCGATGAAATCGACAAAATGGGTCAGGACATGCGTGGCGATCCTGCCTCGGCATTGCTGGAAGTGCTCGACCCTGAGCAAAACCACAACTTTAACGATCATTATCTTGAGGTCGACTACGACCTTTCAGATGTGATGTTCCTCTGTACTGCCAACTCAATGAATATTCCGGGTCCGTTGCTGGACCGTATGGAAGTGATTCGCCTGCCTGGCTATACCGAAGATGAGAAGATCAACATCGCCATCAAATACCTGGCGCCCAAACAAACTCAGGCCAATGGCGTGAAGAAGGGCGAGCTGGAGTTTGAGGTCGATGCGATTCGCGACATCGTCCGTTACTACACCCGTGAAGCCGGTGTGCGCAGCCTTGAGCGGCAGATTGCCAAGGTTTGCCGTAAAGCGGTCAAAGATCACGCCAAGGAAAAGCGTTTCAAGGTTCTGGTAACCGCTGAAAACCTCGAAGATTTCCTTGGTGTGCGCAAACATCGCTACGGTTTGGCTGAGCAACAGGATCAAATTGGCCAAGTTACCGGTCTTGCCTGGACACAAGTTGGTGGTGAATTACTGACCATTGAAGCCGCCGTTGTGCCGGGCAAAGGCCAGTTGATCAAAACCGGTTCGCTGGGTGATGTGATGCTCGAATCCATCACCGCCGCACAGACTGTTGTACGCAGTCGGGCGAAAAGTTTGGGCGTGCCTCTGGACTTCTATGAGAAGCGCGACATCCATATCCATATGCCGGAGGGGGCAACGCCGAAAGACGGCCCTAGCGCGGGCGTGGGGATGTGTACGGCATTGGTTTCGGCGCTGACTGAGATTCCTGTGCGCGCAGACGTCGCGATGACGGGTGAAATCACGTTGCGCGGTCAGGTTTTGGCCATCGGTGGCCTCAAGGAAAAGCTGCTTGCAGCACACCGTGGCGGTATCAAAACCGTGATAATCCCGGAAGAAAATGTGCGTGATTTGAAGGAGATTCCGGAGAACATTAAACAAGACCTGCAGATTAAACCGGTTAAATGGATTGACGAGGTCCTGCAAATTGCGCTGCAATACGCCCCGGAGCCCTTAGCTGATGCGGCTCCAGAGTTAGTTGCAAAGGATGAAACTCGCGAGTCTGATTCCAAGGAGCGAATCAGCACGCATTAGCCGGAAGGGTTCCTTGACACCATTTTAGAGCCCTTGTTATAAAGCGGCTCTAATTGGGGTTGATGAGCCCTCCAGCACTCGCTTCACGTACACTAAAAAACGAAGAAATATTCTCAACAGAAATTAAGGGGACTTAGAGTGAACAAGTCGGAACTGATCGATGCTATCGCAGCATCTGCTGATATCCCAAAAGCTGTTGCTGGCCGCGCGCTAGATGCAGTAATTGAATCTGTAACTGGTGCTCTGAAGGCTGGTGATTCTGTTGTATTGGTAGGTTTTGGTACTTTCGCAGTTAAAGAGCGTGCAGCTCGCACTGGCCGCAACCCACAGACTGGCAACCCAATCAGCATCGCGGCAGCCAAGATCCCAGGTTTCAAAGCTGGTAAAGCACTGAAAGACGCTGTTAACTAAGCGCCTTTCGGGCATTGCCCATCAGGTCAGCTTCATCGCTGATCTGACAGCGGAGCGGTAGTTCAGTCGGTTAGAATACCGGCCTGTCACGCCGGGGGTCGCGGGTTCGAGTCCCGTCCGCTCCGCCAGTTACGAGAAGGCGCATCCTCGGATGCGCCTTTCTTCTATCCGGAACTTACCCACACTGCGCGGCTGATTTATCTATACAGTCGTTCTGGGGGATGCATGCTTCAGAATATTAGGGACAATTCACAAGGTTGGATTGCCAAGACTATTATCGGTCTTATCGTTGCGCTGCTCGCTTTGACGGGTGTCGACGCGATCTTTACCAGCACCAGTAATAGTCAGAATGCCGCCGAGGTTAATGGCGAAAAAATCACACAAAGCGAGCTTGGCCAGGCTGTGGAAATGCAGCGTCGCCAGCTTGTTCAGCAGTTGGGCAGAAATTTTGATCCTGCACTGCTTGATGAAAAGCTATTGCGTGATGCTTCGCTCAAGGGCCTGATTGAACGTAGCCTGTTGCTGCAAGGCGCGACTGAAGCCAAGTTCGGTTTTTCCGAAGCTGCGCTGGACCAGGTCATCCTGATGACGCCTGAGTTCAGTGTTGACGGCAAGTTTAACGCTGAACGTTTTGACCAGGTGATTCGTCAACTGGGCTACACACGTATGCAATTCCGCCAGATGCTCAGGCAGGAAATGCTCATCGGCCAACTGCGTGCAGGTTTGGCTGCCAGCAGCTTTGTAACTGACGAAGAAGTGCAGGCATTTGCTGCGCTGGAAAAGCAGACCCGTGACTTTGCAACTCAGACAATCAAGGCTGACCCAGCTCCGGTGACGGTCAGTGATGATGACGTCAAAGCCTATTATGATGCGCAAAGCAGCCAGTTCATGAGCCCTGAGCAAGTTGTAGTTCAGTATGTTGAGCTGAAGAAGGACGCGTTCTTCGATCAGGTCAAGGTTGCTGACAAAGACTTGCAGGATGCCTACAAAGCCGAAATCGCCAACCTCACCGAACAACGTGACGCTGCGCATATCCTGATCGAAGTCAATGACAAGGTCAGCGATGACCAGGCCAAAGCCAAGATCGAGGAAATCCAGAAGCGCCTGCAAAACGGTGAAGATTTCGCGGCATTGGCTAAAGAACTGTCGCAAGACCCGGGTTCTGCCAATAACGGCGGTGACCTAGGCTACGCTGGCCCTGGCGTTTACGACCCCGAGTTTGAAAAGGCGCTGTATGCGCTGGACAAGGACCAGGTGTCTGCGCCCGTGCGCAGCAGCTTCGGTTGGCACTTGATCAAGCTGCTCGGCGTGCAGGCGCCACAAGTACCTAGCTTCGATAGCTTGAAAGAAAAACTGGTTAACGACCTCAAGGAACAAAAAGTTGAAAAACGTTTTGTCGAGGTGTCCAAGCAGCTTGAAGACTCTGCATTCGAAGCATCTGATCTGGCCCAGCCAGCCCAAGAGCTTGGCCTGAAAGTTGAAACCAGCAAGCCATTCGGCCGCGAAGGCGGAGAGGGCATCACAGCTAACCGTAAGGTGGTTGAAGCGGCCTACAGCGATGATGTGCTTGAAGGTGGTAGCAACAGTGCGGTGATTGAGCTTGATCCAAGCACTGCAGTAGTGATTCACGTTAAGCAACACCTCAAGCCTGAGCAGTTGAAGCTTGAAGAGGTCGCTGACAGCATCCGCGAGCATCTGACGACTGTACGTGCCAGTGAAGCTGCAAAAGCCGCTGGCGAGAAGCAGATTGCTCAGCTCGCTGCGGGTGATTCCTCCAGCGGTAATGAACAATGGGCTGTCACCGAAGCTGCGGCGCGTGCCCAGGAAGGTGTCGATCCTACCGTCCTGCAAGCGCTGTTTCGCATGCCTAAGCCAGCTGATGGAAAGCCGACATACACTGGCGTGAGCTTGGCCAGTGGTGATTTTGTGGTGATTCGTCTCGATGGTGTGAGCAAGCAAGAGCAGGCCCTGACTGACGAAGAGAAAACCACTTACCGTCGTGTCCTGGCATCGCGTATTGGCCAGCAAGACTTTGCGGCTTACCGCAAACAGCTTGAAGCCAAAGCGGACATTGAGCGTTACTGATTTGTCCGTATTATAAAAAAGGCCGCTTAGCGGCCTTTTTTATTGTCTGTGTTCAACCTGGTTTTGGGCTTGGATTCGGCCTGTCGCCAGCTCGATCTCTAGGCAGCAGTCGCTCGCCCAGCATTAACTGCAGCGCTAATCAAAGCGATAAATATCCATGCCCAAGGCGCCAAGGGTGAAGCCTGTGTGCGCAACGCTGAATGCTGTGCCTGCACCGTAGGCAAAAAATAGTGGCAGCAGATGTTCATCTGTTGGATGGTTGCGCGCTGCATGGGGAGCATGCTGTCGATAATCGAGCAGAGCGTTTTGTGCGTTATCGGTCAGGGCTTGTACAACCCAATCACGAAACGCCTGAGCCCAAGGCTGCGCAGCGTCATGAGTCGCTTGCCAGTCGAGTTCGCGCAGGTTGTGGGTGATGCTACCCGAGCCAATCAGCAAATAACCTTCGCCGCGCAGCTGGGTTAATGCCTGGCCGATCCTGTACTGCATTGCAGGGCCGTGTGCGCTCGGCAGGGATACCTGGACCACCGGGATAGTCGCTTGCGCATACATCAGTGAAAGGGGTACCCAGGTACCGTGGTCAAAAGGACGGTTGGCATCAAGGGTGGCGGGCAGGCCTTGGTCATTCAATAACTGCGCAACCCTGCTGGCGAGCCCAGGGTCACCGGGAGCGGGGTAATTGACTTGATAGAGTGCAGGCGGGAAGCCGCTAAAGTCATGCCAGGTGCTGGGGTGGGCTGCGCTGCTGACCTGCAACGACTGGGTTTCCCAGTGCGCTGACATCACGATTATGCCTTTAGGTGTATCGAGGTTTGCTGCCAGTGCTCGCAGCGCAGGGCCGCTAGCGCCTGGCTCAAGTGCGAGCATGGGTGAGCCGTGGGAGATATAGAGGCTGGGGAGCATGATTTATCCTGATAAATATGCGGCTGATACCGAATAGAACAACGCTTGCATGGAATAGTATTTGATCAAGTGTGCCGGGTATCAAATACTAAAAATCGGATCAATTTATCGATAAACTTGATGTGATCTTGCTCCGGCTATAGGGCTCCGGGCTGCAATAGTAATCTCCCGTGCTTTGGGGGAAGATGGTATTCAACGGAATGATTAGGTGAGGCAATCAATGCAGGCGGATTTTTGGCAGGCTCGTTGGGAAAACAATGAAATTGGTTTCCATGCGAAACAGATCAATAGCTACTTGCAGGCCAATTGGTCTGCGCTCGGTTTACAGGCGGGGGATCAGGTATTTGTGCCTTTGTGTGGCAAAAGCCTGGATTTAACCTGGCTGGCTGCGCAAGGTCTGCGTGTGACCGGTGTGGAGTTGTCGCAGATTGCCGTGGAGGCTTTTTTTGCAGAGCAGCAACTTGAACCCAGCATCACTGAGGAAGGCGTATTCAAGGTCTATCGCGCAGGTTCGATCGAGATCTACTGCGGCGATTTCTTTGAGTTCGATTCGAGCTTGGTGGCAGGCTGCAAGGGCTTTTATGACCGTGCCGCGCTCATTGCCTTGCCGGCGGAGATGCGCGCTCGCTATGTACAACACATGCGCGCAATCTTGCCGATTGGTTGCCAGGGTATTTTGGTCACGCTGATTTATGATCAAGCGAAGATGGACGGGCCGCCATTCTCGGTGGCTGACGAGGAAGTCGAACACCTGTACAGCAGCGGCTGGCAATGTCGGCACCTGCGTACCGAGGATGCATTCAACCGACGCTTTGCCGATCGCGGTCTTGAGTCGCTTGAAGAGTCGGTGTACCAGCTACGCCGCTGCTGAGCGCCCGTTAGGTTGCCTTGAGCGCGATCTTGTCAAAGATTTCCGGTGTGAGCGCCGCAAGCCCTTCGCGATCGAGTACTTCGCGGGGGTGTTGCTCGCCGGGGAAGCTGCTGTCGATCATGTTCAATAGTTGCAAGCCGCGATCTGTGAGGACAAAGTTCTCGCCGTTGCCGCCCTCGGCCTCTGGCCGTGGCGCGATAAAGTCGGCCTTGAGCAGCAGCGCCTCATAGTCGCAAGCCTGCGCCTTGAGTTCGTCCTCATCAACATGGCCAGCGCCTGCACGTTGCTCCTCTTCTGCGAGTTGCACCGCGTACTTGCGTGGATTGAAGCGCTCATTGGCTGAGCTCTGGACATGTTGCAGCAAGCGTTCAATAAGGTCCCAGTTGTACTTCATGGTCGTACTCCTGCTTTTTGACTATAGGGGCAAACGGCTGCACAAAGTGCTGTGCCTTATTAGTGTCGACCTTGTTGTGCCGCTGACGTTCAGCTGCAAGGATCAGCGGCTGCACTGGGCAAGCCGTCAGCCCCACGCAGAAGCAATAAAAAAGGCGACCCTAGGGTCGCCTTGGTTTGCGTTCGGCTGTTTAGCCGCGCTGACGCAGCGCCTCAATGCGCACCTCAAGCGGTGGATGGCTCATCAGCAGGCCAGCCAAGCCGTTTTTCAGGCTGCCATTGATGCCGAAGGCGGCGAGGGTGCTTGGCATCTCGACCGGCACGCCTTGCTCGGAGCGTAGGCGTTGCAGCGCGGCAATCATGGCGTTGGTGCCGGCCAGCTTGGCGCCGGCTTCGTCCGCCCTGAACTCACGCTGACGTGAGAACCACATGACGATGATGCTGGCGAGAATCCCCAGTACCAACTCGGCAAAAAGGGTGGCCACGAAATAACCGATGCCTGGGCCGTTTTCGTTCTTGAGGATTGCCTTGTCGACGAAATTGCCGAAGATTCGCGCAAAGAACATCACGAAGGTGTTTACCACGCCCTGGATCAAGGCCAGTGTCACCATGTCGCCATTGGCAACGTGACCAATCTCATGGGCCAGCACGGCTTTGACTTCATCGGGCGAGAAGCGCTCAAGCAAGCCTTGGCTGACGGCAACCAGTGCGTCGTTCTTGTTCCAGCCGGTGGCGAATGCGTTGGACTCATAGGCCGGGAATATGCCGACTTCAGGCATTTTGATGCCCGCTTCGCGTGATAGCTCTTCAACCGTTTGCAGTAGCCACTGTTCGTGGCGGGTGCGCGGTTGGCTGATGATTTGTGTGCCTGTGCCCATCTTCGCCATCCACTTGGACAGGAACAGCGAAATAATTGAGCCGGCGAAACCGAATACCGCACAGAAAGCCAACAAGCTACCGTAGTTTTGACCGGTATAGCGATCGACTCCCAGGATTTTCAAGGTGATGCTGGCGATCAACAACACTGCCATGTTGGTGGCCAGAAATAAGAAAATGCGTTTCATGGTTTGAAACTACTCCTCGAGGGATAGGTATTCACGGTATGCAGGCTATATAAGGCCGCAAGCGCCAGTCTTCAACCGGGCGACTATTTCAAGCTGTTTCGTTATCAATGCCCAGGTTGCTAACAAACAATAGTCGGGCCAGGCGGGCAAGCTGTTCGCTGTTCTGTTGACTGATGGCCTGGCGCAGCTGGAATGCCAAGGTTGCATGGACCCGACGCACGCTTGGCGGAAGGTCTGGGTCATTGCTGACAACATGGGGGATGCTGCGCGAGAGGCGTAAAAAACCCTTTTCAGTGAGTACCGCCTGGTCGAGTGCGTCATAGGCAATGCTGGACTCAAAGCGAATATAACCTTCCTCAGCCAGCCAAAGTTGCGTGCCGAGGCAGCTTTGATGACGCTTGCTTGGCAAACCGAACTCATCGGGCTCCTCGCGACCAATCAGGTCTTCAATATACAGGCCGATCTTGCGCGGAAAGGCCTGATAAAGCATGAGCAAGCCGGCCGCTGCGTCTTTATAGAAGTCGTCGATTTGCAGGTCCATAAATCTCGGCGCCACTTATTGTCGAAAGCTGCAGGTTTGCAGCACCGGTCAAGCCGGCGCTGCACGTCTGTTATTGACTGTAACCCTTGAGGAAGCTGCCAATGCGGCCGATGGCTTGCTCAAGGTCGTCCACTCGCGGCAAGGTCACGACCCTGAAGTGGTCGGTCCACGGCCAGTTGAATGCGGTGCCTTGGACGATCAGCAGCTTTTCCGAGAGCAGCAGGTCGAGAACGAATTTTTCATCGTTATGGATTGGGCAGATCTTAGGGTCGATCTTGGGGAAAGCATAGAGCGCGCCCATCGGTTTTACGCAACTGACCCCCGGAATGTCGTTGAGTAGTTCCCAAGTGCGGTTGCGTTGTTCGAGCAGTCGGCCTTGGGGCAGGACCAGGTCGTTAATACTCTGGTAACCGCCAAGTGCGGTTTGAATCGCATGCTGGCTGGGCACGTTGGCGCACAGGCGCATGTTAGCCAGGATATCAATGCCTTCGATGTAGCTTTGCGCGCGATGCTTGGGCCCTGAGATAGCCACCCAGCCAGAACGGAAGCCGGCGACGCGATAGGACTTGGACAGACCGTTAAATGTCAGGCACAGCACATCTGGCGCCAGTGAGGCCGTGCAGATATGTTGTGCGCCGTCGTAGAGGATCTTGTCGTAGATTTCGTCCGAGAACAGTACCAGGTTGTGCTGGCGAGCCAGTTCGACAATATCCAGCAAGACTTCCTTGGAGTAGACCGCACCCGTCGGGTTATTCGGGTTGATCAGCACCAGCGCCTTGGTATTGGGTGTTATTTTCGCGCGAATGTCAGCAACGTCAGGAAACCAGCCCGCCTGTTCATCACACAGGTAATGCACGGGCTTGCCGCCGGAAAGTGCCACAGATGCCGTCCAGAGCGGGTAGTCGGGGGCTGGAATCAGCACCTCGTCACCATTGTTGAGCAATGCTTGCATGGCCATGACGATCAACTCGGAAACGCCATTGCCCAGGTAGATGTCTTCGATGCCGATGCCTTCGACGTTCATCTGCTGGTAATACTGCATCACGGCTTTGCGCGCGCTGAACAAGCCTTTGGAGTCGCTGTAGCCTTGTGCTGTAGGCAGGTTGCGAATGACGTCTTGGAGGATCTCTTCAGGCGCTTCAAAGCCGAACGGTGCAGGGTTACCGATATTCAGTTTAAGAATGCGGTGGCCTTCTTCTTCAAGGCGCTTGGCATGCTTGAGCACTGGACCACGAATGTCGTAGCAGACGTTGGCGAGCTTGTTCGATTTGCTGACCTGCATGTGAAGTGATCCCAAGTAAGTAACTAATCCCACGGGCACCGTTGGCGTGAGAGGGCTAGTGATAAGCCGCACCGAGCAACAGGGCTGGAATGATACGTTGCAGCATGGGTTAGGCAAAGTGACTTGGCAGGCTTTTTTCGCCAAGGCGTTAGCAATGCGTGGGAGGTTTCTTGTCTCAGGCAGTGGCGCTCATTGATCTGTATCACCTTGGCTTATTTAGATTGTGTGCAATTTAATTGCGAGCTATCTTTTGCATTAAATCAGCGACCAGGAATTGTTACCGTGGCCAACTCATTGCTAGATATCCCGTGCACCACAATCAGTGGAGAGCAAAAGACCCTTGCCGATTTTGCAGGCAAGGCGGTTTTGGTGGTCAATACCGCCAGCAAGTGCGGGTTCACCCCGCAATACAAGGGGCTTGAGGCCCTGTGGCAAACCTACAAAGACCAGGGTTTGGTGATCCTGGGCTTCCCCTGCAATCAGTTCGGCAAGCAGGAGCCGGGCGATGAGAGTGATATCTCGCAGTTCTGCGAGCTTAATTTTGGTGTGAGCTTTCCGCTGTTCAAAAAAATCGATGTCAACGGCAGCGATGCCCATCCATTGTTTGTCGAACTCAAGCAGCGCGCGCCAGGTTTGCTCGGTAGCAAAGGCATCAAGTGGAATTTCACCAAGTTCTTGCTCAGCGCCGATGGCAACCAGGTTAAGCGTTTCGCACCTACGACCAAGCCTGAAGAACTCACTAACGAGATTGAAGCGTTACTCAAATGAAGCCTGAGTTGTCGCTACAGCTTGATGATCAGCTGTGTTTCAAGCTCTATGCAGCGTCGCGGGCAGTGGTGCGGGCGTACAAGCCCATGCTCGATGAACTGGGCCTGACGTATCCGCAATACCTGGTGATGTTGGTGTTGTGGGAGTGGCATCAATCTGCGCCCGAGCAAGCCACGGTAAAGGCGCTGGGAGCCCGATTGATGCTTGATTCCGGCACCTTGACGCCACTGCTTAAGCGTCTTGAGCAACAAGGCTTGCTGCTTCGTCAGCGCTCAGTCAGTGATGAACGCGCTGTCAACCTGCAACTGAGCAATCAGGGTGTGCAGTTGCGTGAGCGGGTCATACCGCTCAAGGCGCAGTTGATTTGCGAGTCTGGTGCGGACCTGAACGAACTGGACGAATTGCGCACCCAGGTTGGCGGGCTGCTTGAGCGCATCGCGCCTATGCTCGGTTATTGAGTGCGGTTTCGAGGACGTTGATCAGTTCTTCACGGGTGAATGGCTTGGCCAGGTAATTGCTCATTCCTGCGGCTGTGCAGCGTTGGCGTTCGTCACTGAGGGCGTTGGCGGTCAGTGCAATGATTGGCAGGTTGGCGTATTGACCGCTCTGGCGAATGCGTCGGCTGGCTTCGTAGCCATCCATGATGGGCATGTTGCAGTCCATCAGGATTAGGTCGATGGCATGCTCGCTGAGTTGCTTGAGCGCATGCTCGCCATCATTGGCGATGATCACCTTGTAACCCAGTTTGATGAGCATGCCTTTGGCCACAAGCTGGTTGACCGGATTGTCTTCAACCAGCAATACACAGGCTTTGTAGTCAATCTCAGTACCGCTTGCAGGTCTGTTTTTCAACTCCAGCGGGCGTGTGCTGAAGTGGCGCTCCAGGGCGTGATACAGGGCTTTGCGTGGCATTGGACGGGCCAATTGCTCAAGCGGTGCGAGCGACTTTGCCTGTTCCGGCGCGAGGAAGCTGCCATAGGCTGTAACCAGCAAGATGGGCGCCTGGCAGTTCAGGCGCGTGCTGTACAGGCATTCAGGGCAGTCGCTGATGACGACATCGGCTGTATAGCCAAGCAGGCTGGCATCGGTGTCCAGGCGCTGATACTCAAGCCCCCAGTGCGGTACTAGTGTCTTGAGCATTTCGTGCAGGCCGGAACTGACCGAGGTGAGGGCGATGACCTTGCCCTTGAGCGGCTCCCAAACCGGGGCAGGGGCGCAGCCTGTGAGCGGGAAATAGGCCGTGAACTCTGATCCAAAGCCTATCTTTGATTGCAGGCTGAGCGTGCCTTGCATTATTTCGCACAAATGGCGGCTCAATGCCAAACCAAGACCTGTGCCGCCGTATTGGCGCGTGATGCCTGCATCGGCTTGGGTAAAAGGCTCAAAGATCCGTTCGTAGGCGTCTTCAGTGATACCGATTCCGGTATCGCGCACGGAAAACTCGATTCCTGCAACAGCCGGTCGAATACGCACATCAACCCGGCCGAAGCGAGTGAACTTCAAGGCATTTGAGATCAGGTTGCTGATGATCTGGCCGACTCGTGTCGGGTCGCCAAGTACCTCGGCCGGTAGCTCGGGATCGATCAGGCAGGTCAATTCAACGCCGGGGCTGGCGTTCTGTGAGAGCAGGCTGGCGGTGTCTTCAACCAGCGCACAGAGATCAAAGGCGATGTGCTCAAGCTGCAACTGGCCTGACTCAAACTTGGACAGGTCGAGAATGTCATTGAGTAGGTCGACCAGCACTTTTCCCGAGTGATGGGCAATGCTCAGTTGTTGCTGTTGTTCACTGTTGGACGGGTTGTCGAGCGCCAGCGAGAGCATGCCAAGCAGTCCATTCAAAGGCGTGCGTATTTCATGGCTCATGTTGGCCAGAAAGGTGGCGCGGCTCTGCGCAGTCTGTAGCGCTTGTTGTTGGGCGTGCTCGAGTTCGTGATTTGATTTGAGCAGGCGGTCATTGGTTGCTTTCAGCTCTGTGGTGCGCTGGGCAACTGCAGTTTCAAGTTCGAGCAGGGATTGGTTGAGGCGTTGCTCGGCATTTTTCCGTTGCTTGATTTCATCATCGATATTGAGCAATTGCTGGTTGGCAACGCCGACCAATGTGCCGATTTCATCATGTTCGTGACCTGGCGGGCAGGGCAGCAAGGCTGCATTGGGTTTGTCCAGGGTGCGTGAGCTCAGGGCCCTGACCACTTGGATCAAGGGTTTGGTCAGCATGAAATAAAACATGACCAGCAAAATCAGCGAGAGCAATAGGGTGCGTGCAAATCCGCTGGCGATGGTTAGCATCGAGCGCCGCAGGAAATTGCTGCCAAAGGCATAGGTGTCGACTTCAATCCGCAGCGCTCCGAGGTTCTCCTCCGGGGCTCGGTCGATTAACAGCACTCTTTCAAATTGGCGACGTGCCCCAAACAATGAGTCGCTGATAAATCGGTATTGGCTATCGCTGGCTGGACGCGATGCGTGGGCCATGAGGTTGTGGTCGGCAGAGATGATGCTCGCCTGGATCACGGCGGGTGAGCGTAGCAAGCCAACCACCAGCTCTTGCGCTAATTCAGCATCGAGATTGTAAGCAATACGTGCTGCCGGGTTGTAGCTGGTGTCGAGCAACGCCTGGATTTCACGGTCGATCGAGGCGTCTTCGCTGAGGTAGTCGAATCCAACCTGAATGCAGCAGAGCACGGTGCCAAGAACAAATGCAACCAACACCGTCAGGCTGGCCTGCTTATACGAGAGACGGTGGGTTAGCGATATTTCCATGGGTGCTAGCGGGCCTGTTGGTTTCAGCGGGCAAGCATAGCTGATGTTGGTGTCGGGCTGGCAGCTTGATTTTATTTACTGTCGACGCTGTACCGCAGTGGTCTATATCCCAGCTTTACGCTTTGGAAATGACCTGCCCGGCGGGTAGACTGCTTGACCCGGTCGCATCATTGGGAGCTTGTGCCAAAAACCGCTGGTCAAGGCGGTATAACAGGCGTGCGCAGTCGTTTGCAGGCTGTCCCTTAACTGATTGCGAAACAAATACCATCTGGAGGATGGCGATGATCTTGATCGCCACGCCTGGGAGTGTGAGTTGTGGATTCGCGGATAATTGATTTTGTACAGCGTGCCGAAGGGGTTCTGGCGCGCCTGGAGCCGCTTTTGCCTGCTGAACCAGTGACGATCGACTGGCAACAGTGCCTGGCGGCGCGTTGGCAGCGGGAAGGGCGTGGCGGCTTCTTGCAGCCATTGAAGGTCAGCTTGGACCTTGACCTGACGGATTTGATTGGCGTTGATACCCAGCGTGAGCAACTGTCGCGCAATACCGCACAGTTTGTCCGCGGCTTACCGGCCAATCACGCGCTGTTGTGGGGCGCAAGAGGGACTGGCAAGTCTTCTTTGATTCGCGCATTGCTGGCTGCTCATGCGGGCAGCGGCTTGCGTCTGATAGAGATCGAGCGTGATTACCTGGCTGATCTGCCGCGAATCGTCGAGCTGTTGGCCGGGCTCAAGCAGCGTTTTATTTTGTTCTGTGATGACCTGTCGTTCGACACAGGCGAGGGTGACTACCGCATTCTCAAGAGTGTGCTCGATGGTTCGTTGGAGCGGGCGCCGGATAACGTCTTGCTCTATGCAACATCCAATCGTCGTCACTTGGTGCCGGAGAAGGAAAGCGATAACCAGAATTACAAGATGGTTGACGGCGAGTTGCACCCAAGTGAAGCGGTAGAAGACAAGATTGCCTTGTCGGATCGGTTTGGCTTGTGGATCTCGTTCTACCCATTTACCCAGGATCACTTCCTCAATGTAGTGCGTCACTGGGTAAAGATGCAGGCATCGGCAGCAAGTTTGAACTGGACTTGGGATGAGGCCCTGGAAAAGGCCGCAATTCGCTGGGCAACAGGGCGGGGTAATCGTAACGGTCGCTGTGCTTATCAATTCGCCCGCTATTGGGTCGGGCTACAACTTTTAGAGGGTGCAGATGTTTGAGTTAGAAGGTGCTGAGGAATACCCGCTGTTGGTCGCTCAGTTGGGGTCCTTGTTGGCGGATGAGCGTGACTTTATTGCCAATGCCGCACAGTTTTCTGCTTTTCTGTTCCAGCAAATGCCCGCGCTGAACTGGGCTGGTTTTTACCTGGCGCGTGACAATGAACTGGTGCTCGGGCCGTTTCAGGGCAAGGTTGCTTGCGTGCGCATCCCGTTTGGCCGTGGTGTCTGCGGGGCTGCAGCGCAAAGCCTGCAAACCCAGCGAGTGGAGGATGTTCATGCATTTGCCGGGCATATCGCTTGCGACAGCGCATCCAACAGCGAGTTGGTGGTGCCGTTGCTCAAGTCGGGCCGACTGATTGGCGTGCTTGATCTGGACAGCCCGCAAGTGGGGCGCTTCACAGCCGAAGATCAGGCGGGTGTCGAGCAAATGGTCGATGTGTTTCTGCGGCTGACCGATTGCTGAGCACAGGTTTCGCGCAAACATAAAGCCCGCTGCAGTGCGGGCTTTATGTTGTTGGAGCGAGATTTAGCTAGGCTGTGCGACTTTGCTGGCCATTTTCGCCAGCATTGCGTGCTCTGCCGCTAAGACCGCCTGTAGCGAGCCAAGCGAGTAAATACGTGAGCAATGAGCGGCGAGCTTGGGCCAGCGACTGGCATCAATGCGTTCATCGCCGTGTTGCATATTCACCCATTGGCAGGTAATCGCCAGGTCGGCCAAGGTCAAGGCGTCGCCAACGAAGAACTGTTTATCGCCCAGTTGCTCCTCTAGGTAATCGAAATGCGGCGGCAGCTTTTCGTTCATCGTCTGGGCAATTGCAGTTTCATCGCTGGCCTTGCCCATGGATGTTTTCAGTACGCGGTTACGAAATACGCAAAAGGTGCTGAGTGGGGCGATTTCATAGTCAGCGTATTTTTCCAGCCAGCGCACCCGTGCCCGTTGTTCTGCATTGTTGCCGAGCAATGGCGTGCAGTCTGGATATTGCTCTTCAATGTACTGGCAAATCACGCTGGAGTCGGCGAGGCTAAAGTCGCCATCTTTGAAGGCCGGGATGCGTCCAAGCGGGTTGAGGTCCTTGTACCAGTCGGGCTGCTTGCCGAATGGAAGGATCATCTCAAGGTCATAATCAAGGCCTTTTTCCGCCAGAAACAAGCGAACTTTTCGCACGAAGGGCGAAAGTGGGGCGCCGTAGACGATCATGCTCATTGGGTTTCCTTATGCATTGGGTTGTTCGACACTTGCCGACCTAGTCGTAAATGTTCTTCTTTTTCCAATCTTCGTCACTGCCAATGTTTTCCAGGCCCTGATTAAGCTCACTGTTTTCATCAATAGGCGCTGGTGGCTGGTTCAGTACCAGGTTATTGGCGATCTGCAGTTGCTCCTGGAACTGCTTGAGTACGGCGCTATAGCGTGCGGGGTCGTTTTGCTTGCGCAGGTATTGGACGCCACGCTCGAATGCCAGGCGCGCCTGGCCGGCTTGGTTCTGTTGCAGGGCGCGCTGGCCGATATTGCCGAAATATTCGATATGCAGCTGGGTGAGCAGTGGGGGAATTTGTTGCAGCCATTGCTTGGCCTGCCCGGCAGGCAGGATTCCATCCTGGCCTGCACGGGTAATCTGGCTGTGCAGGTCTTCGAGGATAAACCGGGTTTGCTTGGCTTGCTGCTCGTTAAGGATCTTGACTGGCGGGTTCTTCACCGGAATTGACTCGCCCTGAGCAACCAATTGTTGAAGCTCGGTAATCGACTCCTTGAGCTTGGTATTGGCTTTATCCTTGGCGAGCAGTCGTTCGCTGTAGCTTTGCTGGATTTGGCTAAGCAACAACTTGAGGCTCGGTGACATCAGTTGGCCGGGCATGGACTCAGACACTTCGGCGCAGCGCCGTATGCGGTCATTGAGCTCGGCCTTGAGCCTGGCTTTCTCAAGTTTGCTATTTTCAACGGCATGATTGATGTAGGCGATTATTAGCAAAATGCCAATACCGCCTACTATCAACAGGGTAATCACGAGCGGGGACATCTATACGACCTCTCGATCACTTGGTTTTCTGCGAGTGTAGTGCCTTAAGTGATCAGCTGATAGCACAGTCGCATTTTTTGGTTTGAAGTTATTGATTTTAAAATATTTTTACACAGAGGTTGACGACTCGATCAAGGCTCCATAGAATGCGCGCCACTTCTTAGCGCAATGTCAGATGGCAAAGCACGGGAAGCCGGAGATAGAGTTGTTGATTCCGGGCTGCGTCCCCTTCGTCTAGTGGCCTAGGACACCGCCCTTTCACGGCGGTAACAGGGGTTCGAGTCCCCTAGGGGACGCCACTTTCAACAAGTGGCGTTGCAGATGTAAAATGCGGGAATAGCTCAGTTGGTAGAGCACGACCTTGCCAAGGTCGGGGTCGCGAGTTCGAGTCTCGTTTCCCGCTCCAGTTTAAGATGTGTTGCCCGGCAGGCGGCACAAAGGCTAGCCAGAGACAGCTCTGATTAGCCTGCAAAGTTCCAGGTCCCCTTCGTCTAGTGGCCTAGGACACCGCCCTTTCACGGCGGTAACAGGGGTTCGAGTCCCCTAGGGGACGCCATTTTGTTGTAAGCACTTCGCAAGAAGTGTGTTGTAAATGCGGGAATAGCTCAGTTGGTAGAGCACGACCTTGCCAAGGTCGGGGTCGCGAGTTCGAGTCTCGTTTCCCGCTCCAAATAAACAAAAAAGCCGCTCACTGAGCGGCTTTTTTGTGCCTGAAAATCAGCATCTTTCAAAAGCCCGCTCAATATTGTGTATTGGCGGGCTTTTGTCTGTCAGTGGGCTCAGTGCTTGCTGGAGGTCTGCGGTGACAGGGCGAGCAGGCGCTTCTCCTGGTTCCAATCAAAGGGTTCGTCATTTTCCATTGCTTCAAAGCGGCGCTCATCAAGCGTCTGGAACATTTCGATTTCTTCATCGGGCATGAAGTGCAGGCAATCGCCACCGAAGAACCAAAGCAGGTCGCGGGGGACCAGGTGGGCGATTTGCGGGTAACGATGAAATATCTGGCTGATCAGGTCCTGGCCAAGATACAAGCTGCTCTCGGTATCGACTGGCAGCAAGGCAATTAATTCGTCGTAGCGTTCTACGAACAGCGCGTGGCTATCGTCGAGAATTTGCTCGGCTTCACCCAGGGCGACCAGAATACCGCGCAATTGAGTGAGCAGGGCGAGGTGGTGATCAAGGTGGCTGCTGGTCATGGCGATAATCCTGAAAGTAAAACGGGCGCGGGAGTATAAAGCTCCGCGCGCCCGCTGTCCTGTTATGGACGATGGGTTGCTGTAATGCTTACCTGATTTTGCCGCGGCTGAGCTTGAGCTCATCCTTGGCAAAGTCATCGACATCAATGACCACACGCCGCGCTGCTTCAGCTTGTTGCAGGCTGGCGGCTTCTTCGGCTGAGAGCACGCCTGCCGCGAGTGCGGTTTCGATCAGGGTTTGCCCCGGCACTTCGTTAACTTCGCCAGCCTTGGCCGCTTTATGCAGTTTTTTCTGCAGCGGCTTAGCCTGCTCAAGCAGATCCATTGCCCGCTGCAAGGCCGCGACTGGATCTTTATCGGCGGTTGGTCGGTAGCAACCGGTGAGGATTTCTTCCAGCGCTGCATCGCCTTTGTTGCGACCGATGATTTCGGCAATTTCTGCATCAAGTTCATCACTTGGGCCACGGTGACGACGGCCTAGTGGGAATACCAGCACGCGCAGGGCGCAACCAAGGAACTTGTTAGGGAAGTTGCACAGCAGGTCATCCAGCGCTTCTTCGGCTTTGCTCAGGCTTTCTTCCATTGCCCAGCGCAGCATGGGTTTGGAGTGAGCTGAATAGTCAAGGTCGTGATAACGCTTGAGTGCGGCCGAACCCAGGTAGAGATTGCTCAAGGCATCGCCAAGGCGTGCGGAGAGGCGTTCACGGCGTTTCAGTTCACCACCCAACAGCATCATGCTCATGTCGGCGAGCATGGCGAACGCCGCAGACAGGCGGTTCAGTGCGCGGTAGTAAGGCTGGCTGAGGTTGTCGCCGGGTACGCTGCCAAGACGGTTCAGGGTCAGGCCCAGGACCAAGGTGCTGGCGGCGTTACTAATCGCAAAACCAATGTGCTGCATCAGCAGCGCATCAAACTCGATGAGCGCCTGGTCCTTGTCTTCACGGCTGGCCAGGGACATTTCCTTGAGCACGTAGGGATGGCAGCGGATCGCGCCTTGACCGAAGATCATCAGGTTGCGCGAGAGAATGTTCGCACCCTCGACGGTGATGAAGATCGGTGCGCCTTGCCATGAGCGGCCCAGATAGTTGTTAGGGCCCATGATGATGCCTTTGCCGCCGTGTACATCCATGGCGTCGCTGATGCAGTCACGGCCGCGCTCGGTCAGGTGATACTTGAGGATTGCCGAGAGAACCGATGGTTTTTCCCCGAGGTCGACGGCATTGGCGGTGAGGATGCGCGCACTGTCCATCATCCAGGCATTACCACCAATACGCGCCATGGCCTCCTGAATGCCTTCAAAAGCCGAAAGTGGCACGTTGAATTGCTCACGCACCTGGCTGTACTGCCCAGTCACCAAGCTGGTGAACTTGGCGGCGCCGGTGCCCACCGCAGGCAGTGAGATGGAGCGCCCGACCGAAAGGCAGTTCATCAGCATCATCCAGCCTTTGCCGAGCATCTCTTGTCCGCCGATCAGGAACTCAAGCGGAACAAACACATCTTTACCCGAGTTAGGGCCGTTCATGAAGGCCGCGCCCAGCGGGTAGTGTCGGCGACCAATCTCGACACCGGCGGTATCGGTCGGTACCAGCGCCAGGCTGATACCGAGGTCTTCTTCTTTACCCAACAGGTGGTCAGGGTCATAGGCTTTGAACGCAAGGCCAAGCAAGGTCGCGACTGGGCCCAGGGTGATGTAGCGCTTTTCCCAGGTCAGGCGCAGGCCGATAACTTCCTTACCTTCCCATTCGCCTTTGCAGATGATGCCGGTATCAGGCATGGCGCCCGCATCGGAACCAGCCAATGGGCCGGTCAATGCGAAGCAGGGGATGTCTTCGCCGCTCGCCAGGCGGGGTAGGTAATGGTTGCGCTGTTCGTCTGTGCCGTAGTGAAGCAACAGCTCTGCAGGGCCGAGCGAGTTGGGCACCATCACGGTCGAGGCAAGGTCACCGCTGCGGGTGGCAAGCTTCATTGCGACTTGTGAGTGGGCGTAGGCTGAAAAGCCTTTGCCGCCGTATTCCTTGGGAATGATCAGGGCAAAGAAACCGTGATCCTTGATGTGTTTCCAGGCCTTTTCGGGAAGGTCCATCTGCTGACCAATGTCCCAGTCAGTGACCATGGCGCAGAGTTCTTCGGTGGGGCCATCAAGGAAGGCTTGCTCTTCTTCGCTGAGCACTGCCTTGGGGTAAGCCAGCAGTTTGTCCCAGTCAGGGCGACCGCTGAACAGTTCGCCATCCCACCATACGGTGCCGGCTTCGATCGCATCGCGCTCGGTTTCGGACATGGGCGGCAGTACTTTCTGGAACCAGGCGAATAGCGGTGCGCTAAACAGCTTGCGGCGTAAGTCGGGTAATGCCAATGGCAGGGCGACTGCAAGCAGGATCAGCCATAGCACCGTCATAAGCGCGCCATGTGCGTGGCTGAAAGAGCCCATGACCAGCAGGTAAACGGCAACGCATGCCAAGGCGGGTATTGGTGAGATGCGGCGGTGGGCCAGATAAGCCACGCCAATCACTAAAACAATTAACCAGACTGCGAGCATTTAACGTCCTCCATGATGACGCCTGGGCGTCATGAGCTTAGCCATCACCTGTCAATAGATGACGAAATGAGCGGTGAGCTTGGCTTTCGTATTGTCACTTCAGCGTATTGATCCTACCGAGACTGGGCTCGCCAGGCCATTGGCAGGCGCTGATGCAGCAATACGTTAAAGCTAACCGCTTCATCGATAAAGACCACCCTACGCTAATTGAGTTCGCAGATCATGTTCAAGGTGTGACATCTGATGCTTGTCGGCGAGAAATTTACCTTTAAATGCGCAGCGCCTGGATGTATTTGCACTCGTTTGCGTGACCCCATTCAGGCAAGGCCTGACAGGGCCATTATGAAGCGCAGTAATAGTCACCATCAGGCTTGGGGGCTTTCTTCTTTATGGCACAGTGCTAGGCTGTGCGGGTGCCAATTTATTTCATTAAATTTCGACTGTTGCTTCGAGCCCATGCCTTTGGGCGGTAAACTTGTGCAGTCGCATCACGGCATAGCTTGTCTCTTTAACTCACTTTTTATTTTTGGGTGCGTGCATTCTTTATGACTACCGCTCTGTCCATTCGTCAACTTACAAAAACCTATGGCAATGGCTTTCAAGCACTCCACGGCATTGATCTGGATGTAGCTGAAGGCGATTTTTACGCATTGCTCGGCCCTAATGGCGCTGGCAAATCCACCACAATCGGCATTCTTTCGACCCTGGTGAATAAATCCAGCGGTACGGTCAATGTGTTCGGTTTCGACCTCGATAAAGACCCGGCTTCACTCAAGCGTTGCATTGGTGTGGTGCCGCAAGAGTTCAACTTCAACCAGTTTGAGAAAGTCTTCGACATTGTTGTCACTCAAGCCGGTTACTACGGCATTCCTGCGCGAATCGCCAAGGAGCGTGCCGAGCACTACCTCAAGCAGCTTGGCTTGTGGGAGAAGCGTGATGTAGCGTCGCGCGAGCTTTCTGGTGGCATGAAGCGCAGGTTGATGATTGCCAGGGCGTTGGTTCACGAGCCGCGCTTGTTGATCCTCGATGAGCCTACGGCTGGGGTTGATATTGAACTGCGTCGTTCTATGTGGAGCTTTTTGACCAAGCTCAATGAGCAGGGCATCACCATCATCCTGACCACTCACTACCTAGAAGAGGCCGAGCAGTTGTGTCGCAATATCGGCATCATCGATCATGGCCGGATTGTGGAAAACACCAGCATGCGCGAGCTGCTGCAAACCCTGCATGTTGAAACATTCCTGCTCGACCTGACGGCTTCCTTGCTGGTCGAGCCCGAGCTTGAAGGCTACCCGGTCAAGCTGGTTGATCATCACACCCTTGAGGTGCAGGTCGACAAGAATCAAGGTGTAACCGAGCTGTTCCGACAGCTTGCCGAGCAGAATATCGACGTCTGCAGCCTGCGCAATAAAAGCAATCGACTGGAGGAGTTGTTCGTCAACTTGGTCGAGAAGAACCTGGCCAAGGAGACCCTATGAACACCGAACACTTAAATTCAGAATTTGCCGCGAACATGGTTGCCCTGCGCACTATTGTGTATCGCGAAGTGCGTCGTTTTACCCGTATCTGGCCGCAAACCCTGCTGCCGCCAGCCATCACCATGGTCTTGTATTTTGTCATCTTCGGTAACTTGATTGGCCGGCAGATTGGCGACATGGGCGGATTCAGCTACATGCAGTACATAGTGCCGGGCCTGATCATGATGTCGGTGATCACCAACTCATATGGCAACGTGGTTTCGAGCTTTTTCGGCAGTAAATTCCAGCGTTCGATTGAAGAGTTGATGGTGTCCCCCGTGTCGCCACACACCATTCTGATCGGTTATGTAACCGGTGGCGTACTGCGCGGTCTGGCTGTGGGCTTTATTGTTACGCTGCTGTCGCTGTTTTTCACTGACTTGCAGGTTCACCACCTTGGTTTGACTGTATTGGTGGTGCTGTTGACTGCGACGATTTTTTCGCTGGGCGGCTTCGTCAATGCGGTATTTGCCCGCAACTTCGACGACATCTCGATTATTCCGACCTTCGTCCTGACGCCGCTGACATACCTGGGCGGGGTGTTCTACTCGATCAATCTGTTGCCGCCGTTCTGGCAGACCGTCTCGATGGCCAATCCGGTGCTGCATATGGTCAACGCCTTCCGATATGGCATTCTTGGCGTTTCCGATATTCGCATCAGCGTCGCTGTCGCCTTTATGCTGCTCGCTACAGCCGTGCTCTACCTGGTTTGCGTGCGCTTGCTGGTCAGTGGCCGCGGTATGCGCCAGTAACAGGATCACTGAAATAAAAAAAGCGGTGCTTGGTCGTCCTGCCAAGCACCGCTTTTTTGTGGGTGCAGGTTTAAACCTTGAGCACCAACTTGCCGAAGTTTTCGCCGCTGAACAGCTTGAGCAGGGTTTCCGGAAAGGTTTCCAAACCTTCGACAATATCTTCTTTTGACTTCAGCTTGCCGCTGGCCATCCAGCCGCCCATTTCTTTGGCGGCATCGGCAAACTGGCTGGCGTAGTCCATCACCACGAAGCCTTCCATGCGCGCCCGGTTGACCAACAGTGAAAGATAATTGGCCGGGCCCTTGACGGCTTCTTTGTTGTTGTACTGGCTGATGGCGCCACATATTACGATGCGTGCTTTCGGCGCGATCCGGGTCAGCGCGGTATCGAGGATATCGCCACCGACATTGTCGAAGAACACGTCGATGCCTTTCGGACATTCACGCTTCAGACCTGCTGCCAGGTCTTCATTCTTGTAGTCGATTGCGCCGTCAAACCCTAGCTCATCGACCAGTAACTTGCATTTTTTCTCACCGCCAGCGATGCCCACGACACGGCAGCCTTTGATCTTGGCGATTTGCCCGACAATGCTGCCAACGGCCCCAGCAGCGCCCGAGATCACCACGGTTTCTCCCGATTTAGGAGCGCCGACATCGAGCAAGGCGAAATAGGCCGTCATGCCGGTCATGCCTAGCGCAGACAGGTACAACGGCAGCGGCGCGCGGCTGGGGTCAACTTTATAAAAGCCGCGCGGCTCGCCAACGAAGTAGTCCTGTACGCCAAGTGCGCCATTGACATGATCGCCCACTTCGAACTTCGGGTTCTTCGAGGCGATGACCTCGCCAACACCCAAGGCACGCATCACTTCGCCCAGGCCCACCGGCGGGATGTAGGACTTGGCGTCGTTCATCCAGCCGCGCATGGCTGGATCGAGCGACAGGAAGGCATTCTTGACGACGATCTGGCCTTCAGCAGGTTCAGCCACTGGGGTTTCGACAAAGCTGAATGTATCGCGTGTTGGTGCGCCAACTGGGCGCTTGGCGAGCAGAAATTGGCGGTTGATTTGGACGGTCATGGCAATTTACTCATTGTTCGAAAACTAGGGTGATAGCGCGTCATGTGCCAATGAGCAACCTGCGCCTGAAAATCGAATGTAGGCCGATTTATCGAGGTGATAGTAGGTCTCAGTGTTTTATCACTATTTTTAATCCAGCAACTATGATGCTTTTGATAGTGCTGCCCGCCACCTTGGGTTCCTGACTAGACTCGATCATCAGAAATCTTCAATACAGGGGAATATGCACATGGGCTTTAGCTTCAGCGGTGAAGTTGCGTTGGTTACGGGGGCTGCGGCTGGCATTGGTCGTGCAACGGCGCTGGCATTTGCTGAGCAAGGGCTGAAGGTCGTGGTTTCCGATGTTGATAGTGCCGGTGGTGAGGCTACCGTTGAAATGATTCGCCAAGCCGGTGGCGAAGCTTTTTTCATCCCCTGTAATGTCACGCTCGACGCCGAAGTAGCGGCGCTGATGCAGCAGGTTGTCCAGTGTTATGGCCGGCTGGATTATGCATTCAATAATGCCGGTATTGAGATCGAGCAGGGCAAGCTCGCAGACGGCAGTGAGTCCGAGTTTGATGCGATTATGGGTGTCAACGTCAAAGGCGTTTGGCTATGCATGAAGCACCAGATTCCACTGTTGCTGGCTCAAGGTGGTGGCGCCATTGTCAACACCGCCTCGGTTGCCGGTCTTGGCGCAGCGCCGAAGATGAGCATTTACAGCGCGTCCAAACATGCGGTCATTGGTTTAACCAAATCGGCCGCGGTCGAGTATGCGAAGAAAAAGGTGCGGGTCAATGCCGTGTGTCCTGCGGTTATCGACACCGATATGTTCCGTCGTGCCTACGAGGCAGATCCACGCAAGGCTGAATTCGCTGCGGCCATGCATCCGGTTGGACGTATAGGAAAAGTTGAGGAAATTGCTGCTGCGGTGCTGTATCTGTGCTGCGATGAGGCAGGTTTTACCACTGGTCAGGCGCTGGCAATCGACGGTGGTGCAACCGCAATCTAGCAACTTCTAGAAGAGCCAAGCAGCCTTGCTCATCAGGCAAGGCTGCTTGGCAGGTTACTCGGCCTTGCGCCAATTCAAGATCACCAGCGTCATCAGGCCGGCGACGATTCCCCAGAATGCCGAGCCGATGGTGAACAGGGTCATGCCCGAAGCCGTCACCAGAAAGGTGATAAGCGCAGCTTCGCGTTCTTTGGGCTCGCTCATGGCCTGGGTCAGGCCGCCGATGATCGAGGCAAACAGCGCCAGCGCCGCAATCGACAGAATCAGTGCCTTGGGCAGTGCGGCAAAGAGCGCCGCCAAGGTCGCGCCAAAAATCCCGGCAATACCGTAGAACACGCCACACCAGACGGCGGCGGTGTAACGTTTACTTGGGTCTTCATGGGCCTCTGGGCCTGCGCATATGGCTGCGCTGATCGCTGCCATATGAATGCCGTGGGAGCCAAAGGGGGCCAGCAATATTGAGCAGATACCCGTGGTATTGAGCAACGGGGAGGCGGGCACGTCATAGCCATTGGCCCGTAAAACCGCCATGCCCGGCAGGTTTTGTGAGGTCATCGCGACAATAAATAGCGGTATGCCAATACTGATTGCCGCCGCAAGCGAAAAGCTCGGTGTGGTCCATTGCGGCGTCGCCAGCTTGAGTTCGAAGTGATCAAAGTTGAGCAAGCCAAACACCCCGGCTAATACGCAGCCAACAATCAATGCAGCCAGTACTGCGTAGCGCGGCATAAAGCGTTTGCCGAATAGATAAGCCAGTAACATGGTGACCACCAAGATTGGCTGCTGTTCGGCCGCCACACAGATCTCCAGGCCGATCTTAAACAGCACGCCCGCCAGCAATGCCGCGGCAATCGAGCCGGGTATGCGCCGCATAATGCGATCAAAACTGCCGGTCATACCGCAGATCACGATCAAGGCCGAGCAGATGATATAGGCGCCGATAGCTTCGCTATATGGCACGCCAGGCAGGCTGCTGATCAATAGCGCCGCACCTGGCGTTGACCAGGCGATCATGACCGGTGCGCGATAACGCAGCGATAAGCCGATGCAGCACACAGCCATGCCAATCGACAATGCCCAGATCCATGATGAGATCTGGCCGTTGCTCAGGCCGGCCGCCTGGCCTGCCTGGAACATCAATACCAGTGAGGAGGTGTAGCCGGTGAGCATGGCGATAAAGCCTGCAACCACTGCGGACGGCGAACTATCCGCCAACGGGCGTAGTCGGGCCTGGCTCGCGTGTGCCATTACAAAACTCCTTGAACGTCTGCAAATATTGGATAAAGCGATGCCGCTAAGAGCAGTGCCATGCTGATGTTAAATCCGCGCAACACTACTGGGTTACTGAGCCACTTGCGCAGCAGGCTTCCAGCTGCAGTCCAGACCCCAACGCTTGGGCAGTTTACTAGGGCGAACAGCGCCGCGATCAGCAGCACATTCAGCTCGAAGTTTTCATGCGGGGTGTAGGTGGTGATTGCGCCAATGGCCATTACCCAGGCTTTGGGGTTGATCCATTGAAACGCCGCAGCCTGGATAAAACTAAATGGCTTTGCACCCGGGTTTTGCCCCTCGGGCGCGCTGGAGTTAGCTATTTTCCAGGCCAGGTACAACAAATAGGCCGCTCCAGCAAAACGCAGGATGTTATAGAGCATCGGCACCTGCTCAAACAGCTGGCCCAACCCCAAGCCAACGGCAATCACCAGAATCATAAAGCCAATGCTGATACCAAACATGTGCGGCAAGCTGCGGCGGATACCAAAATTCACCCCGGAGGCCAGCAACATCATGTTGTTGGGGCCGGGCGTGACTGAGGTCACGAAGGCAAAGGCGATAAATGCGATAAGCAGTTCGGCGTTCATCAGGCTCACTCTATAGACAGATGCACTGGGCGTGATCGCAGCCGTGCATCCTGGGTTTACAGAGCCTAAATCCTTAGCTTGGTGACGTCGCGGTACAGCGAGGCAGCAAAATCGCCGATACAGTCGCAGGATTGGTGCGCTCTAGCGGTGCTTAGCCAATGCCTGATTGACTTGCATCCAAGCATTCATGGCCTCTTCACCGGTATCGCCAAGTGCACGTTGCAGCATTTTCGCTTGCTCGCGGCGCAGGGCCAGTTCGAGCTTTGCACCTTCGGCGGTGAAGGCCAACAGGCGTTTGCGCTTGTCATCCACTGAAGCCTGGCTTTCTACCAAGTGCATTTCAATCAACTGACGCAGCGGGATGTTAAGCGCCTGTTTGCTGACGCCGAGATAGTTGAGCAGTTCTTTCATGCTCAAGCCTGGATACATGGCGATAAAAAACAGAATGCGATGGTGCACGCGAGACAGTCCACGCCGTGCCAGCATTTCATCTGCCTTGGCGGTAAACGCCTGGTAGCCAAAGAAGAAAGCCTTCATGGCGGACTGCTGGGCGGCTAAGTTTTTAAGGTCAAACATATTGACGTATCTGCATGAGTGGGCGTAGTTTCGGTCAACAAGTTTGACTTACTTCCTCCAAATAATCACCTGGTGTATCCGATGGCCTTCTCTGAACGTATTGCCCGCCTGAAAAGCTCTTTGATTCGTGAAATTTTATCGGCGGCGCAGCGTCCCGAGGTGATGTCATTTGCCGGTGGTTTACCTGCTGAACCAATGTTGCCGAAAGTTGAGTGGGCGCAGATGCCAACCACTATTGGCCAATACGGAATGAGTGAAGGCGAGCCGGAGTTGCGTGAGGTCATCGCCGCAGAAGCCCGTGCCCTGGGTGTACCTTGCGATGCCAGCCAGGTATTGATTGTCAGCGGTTCGCAGCAAACTCTGGATCTGGTCAGCAAGCTGTTTATCGATCCGGGCACCGAAGTGTTGGTTGAGGCGCCAACCTATCTGGCGGCCTTGCAAGCTTTCCAGCTGTTCGGTGCCGATTGCATTGCGGTGCCGCAAGAAGCTGATGGGCCAGAAATTGCAGCTCTGCGCCAGCGCTTGGAAACCCACAAGCCCGCATTTGCTTACCTGATTCCAACATTCCAAAACCCATCTGCCGTTCGCTACAGCGAGGCCAAGCGTGATGCCGTAGCAGCGTTGCTTGATGAGTTTGGCGTAACCTTGATCGAAGACGAACCTTATCGCGAATTGGTGTTTGATCAAGGCAGCGCGACGCCTATCGTCAGCCGCTTGCAGAAGGCCAGCTGGGTCTACACCGGCACCGTATCTAAAACCTTGTTGCCGGGGCTGCGTGTTGGTTATCTGATTGCCACGCCGGATTTGTTTGCGCATTTGCTGCGTCTGAAACAGTCGGCGGACCTGCACACCAACCGTATTGGCCAATGGCAGGCGCTGCAGTGGCTGGGTAGCCAGCATTATCGCGATCACCTGGCGCAATTGCGTGAGTTTTACCGTGTGCGTCGCGATGCCATGCAGGTTGCACTGCTTGAGCACTTTGCCGACCTGGCTGATTGGGAGATCCCGCAAGGTGGGCTGTTCTTCTGGCTGACACTCAAGCAGCCACTTGATACGCGCACACTGCTGGCGCCAGCGCTGGCGCAGAACATTGCCTTTATGCCGGGCGAGCCTTTCTTTATCGATCCGGATCAAAACCCGGGGCACTTGCGCCTGAATTTCAGTCACGTCGCGCCTGAGCGTCTCAGTGAAGGTTTGCAGCGTCTGGCTGGTGTGATTCGTGTTGCGCAGACAGGTGCAGCTGCCTAAACGCAGCGCAGGGCGACGATTGAGGATTTGTGACCAAGCATAGCGAGGCTTAGGCCTCGCAGGATCAGGAGTAGGGCGATGTTGAAGGTCTATGGCGATTATCGTTCGGGGAACTGCTACAAAATCAAGTTACTGCTCAATCTGCTGGGCATGTCTTATGAGTGGATAGCCATTGATATCCTCAAGGGTGAAACGCAAACCGAGGCATTTCTGGCCAAGAACCCCAACGGTAAAATTCCGGTGCTTGAGCTTGAGGATGGCACCTGCCTTTGGGAGTCGAACGCAATCCTCAACTACCTTGCCGAGGGCAGTGATTACTTGCCAACCGAGCCGCGCTTGCGCACCCAAGTGCTGCAGTGGCAGTTCTTTGAGCAGTACAGCCATGAGCCAAGCATTGCTGTGGCGCGTTTTATCCAGCTGTACCTGAAAATGCCTGAAGAGCGATTGGCCGAATACCAGCGCTGTCATGTGCTGGGCTATAAAGCGCTCAGGGTCATGGAAAAACAGTTGCAAAACACGCCTTATCTGGTCGGCGAGCAATGCTCAATCGCAGATATCGCACTCTATGCCTACACCCATGTGGCCCATGAAGGTGGTTTTGAGTTAGGCGAGTTTCCTGCGATACGCCAGTGGCTGGATCGAGTCGCCAGTCAGCCCGGGTATGTCGGGCTGTTTGATTGACGCAATATGAAACCCGCAGAGGTTAGGCTTGCAGCTGTTTTGCTGGCATAATTTCAGCGGGTTTATCACTTACTCTTACTCTTGGCGTTGCGCTGCTTCCATGCACAAAACTCTGCGATTACTGCTCGTCTGCCTGATGCTATTTGCACTGCCTGTGCAAAGCATGGCAGTGATCAGCATGCAAAACTGCATGTCGCTTAGCCAGGCTTCAGTGTCCGAGACGCCCCAATGCCACAGCTTGCAGACTCAGGGGGTGGATGCCGAACACCAGTCTCTAGCCAGTCAACTTTGTGCGCATTGTTCAATGTGCCTGAGCGCTGCCGTCCTGGCTGCGCCATTGCTGAAAACCCCAGTCTTTGAAGCGACAGCGCTAGTTGTCCAGGCCAGCCCTCGGTTCATCGGTCATATCAGCGACCTGCCCAAGCGCCCCCCGCGTAACAATCTCGTTTAATTCTCAATTGGTTTCGGCTCAAAAGAGCCGTTTATTGCCTTGCCCGTCATGTGCTGCAAGGCAGGATTTAATCGAGGTTTCATATGACTTTTACTAAAACGCTGTTGGCTACCGTTGCATTGCTTTGTGGGGTGTTTGCCAGCCCTGTGCTTTGGGCGGATGCCAATCATTCGATGACTGACCATTCGACGCATTCGCAGCCCGAGCAAATGCCTTGGGGGATTGCTGGTGATTCTAGCCAGGTGTCTCGTACTGTTGATGTGCGCATGGGCGACGACATGCGATTCAGCCCAGGCGCCCTGACATTCAAGCAAGGGGAGACGGTGCGCTTGGTATTGCACAACGATGGCAAGTTATTGCACGAGTATGTGCTTGGCACCAAGCAAACCCTTGATGAGCATGCGCAGATGATGCTGAAACACCCTGGTATGGAGCATCACGCCGCCTATATGGCGCATGTCCAGCCAGGGCAAACCGGGGAGATCATCTGGACCTTCAATCAATCAGGGCGTTTTGACTTCGCGTGCTTGATCGCCGGGCATTATCAAGCAGGAATGGTTGGCAGCATTGAGGTCAGCCAGTAACAGGCATAGAGGAAGTACGGCGCGCCCTGAACGGTCGCGCCGTTTTGCTTATACGGCGGCGAAACGATCCTGCAAATAGCTGGCAATGGCTTTCGACTCATACAGCCAAGTGCTTTGGCCGTTTTCTTCAATGCGCAGGCAAGGTACTTGGATTTTGCCGCCTTGTTCGAGCAAGTCACTGCGCGCTTGCGCATCATTTTTAGCATCCCGTAGCTGCATCGGTACGTTCAGTTTGTGCAGCGTGCGCCGTGTTTTTACGCAAAATGGGCAAGCTCTGAACTGATACAGCGACAGGTTAGATGCAGCTTGGGCAACCGCCGCTTGAGCTTCTGGCGAACGCTGTGTTTTGCGCGGACGGGTGATGAAGTCGATAAAGATAATGATCTGGCCTAAGCCGTTGCGCAGGATGTTGATGAACATGGGTATGAGTCCAGGGTGGAAATTTGCGGACCAGAATCTTACCTGAGTTTGCCTTGGCTGACTTGCCAAACCACTTAATTGCACTGCATCTGGGCTGAAGCTTTGGCATAATTGGGCGCATAAACGCTCAAGATTGGTCTGTAATGAAGCCTGAAGACTTAAAGCTGCTGGTTACGCTGGAAATGCCTTTTGGTAAATATAAAGGCCGGCTGATTGCCGACCTGCCTGGCCATTATCTTAATTGGTTCGCCCGCGAAGGCTTTCCCAAAGGGCAGATTGGTCAGTTGCTACAGCTGATGCAAGAGATTGATCACAATGGCTTGAGTGCCTTACTGGAGCCGTTACGCACCAAGCCTCGTCAGCCACTGCGCTAGCAGCGCGGGCATCAACAATCCATTGCGCGAGTAATCATTGACAGCACAGCCTGCTCCGGCGTCTCGGCAGTTTTGTAGCTGGGGCAACCTTAGGGGGCCGTCTTGGATTGCGTACCTCCCGCCTGCTTCTTGCCTAGCTTGACGCCCAGCTTCATCGCCGCAATCACTACGCGTTGATAGAGCGCAGGCAACAAGCGTTGCATCCAGTCCATGGCATAGGCATCGGCACCAATCAGTATTCGACGCTTATTTTTCAGCACACCCTTGAGAATGACTTTCGCAGCTTGATCGGCTGTTGTGAGCATGAGCAGTTCATTGAACTGTTGGCGTGCCTGCTCGTTATCTTGCCCCGTCATGGCTTGCATGCTGTCATTCATTCGTGCGGCGTTGGCGATGTTGGTTTTTATCCCACCTGGATGAACGCAGCTGGCTGATACACCGCACTGGGTCATGTCCAGTTCTTGACGCAGTGCTTCGGTAAAGCCGCGCACAGCGAATTTGCTGGCGTTATAGGTGCTCATGCCCGGTTGCGAGAAAATTCCGAAAATACTGGATAGGTTGATGATATGGCCGGTGCCTGAGGCTTTCAGGTAAGGCAAAAACGCCTTGGTGCCATTGACCACGCCCCAGAAGTTGATCTTCATGACCCATTCGTAGTCGCTGTAGTCATTGCCTTCAACAGTGCCACTTTGGGCGACCCCGGCGTTATTGAAGATCGCATTGACCTTGCCAAAGGTCTCAACCACCTCGCTTGCCCAGGCATGCATGGCCTCGCGGTCAGTCACGTCCACAACAGTGCAATGCACCTCAACCCCCAGCTTGCGAGCTTGTTCAGCCGTTTCATCCAAACCTTCGGCATTCACATCAGACAAGGCCAATGCACAGCCCTGGCGGGCGAGTCCGAAAGCTAAGGCCCGGCCAATACCTGAGCCTGCACCGGTGATGGCTGCGACTTTATTCTCAAACGATTTCATGCAGATTTCTCCCTGGCTGTTGAACCGCATTGCTTTGCGCTGGATGCACCGGTTGCTTGCGGCTGAAGTGATAGGCAGAGGGGTCAAAATTGCGCGTTAGTAGACGGAATCGCCAGGTAAACCCTGGCCAGATTGTGCAATTGCGGCCACTGATTGGGTGTATATACCAACTGGTGCAGCCTCCAGCATTCCATACCGTGGTCCCAAGTTTGTTTTGCAATTTGCGGTTGAATGCATCCTGAGCCTCACGTTTAACCTCTAGGCTTTGTAGGTTGTATTTTTTCAATCTATTGAGCGCAGCAAGCACGTAATGGATTTGCGACTCGATCATGTAAACCATCGAGTTGTGACCCAGGCCTGTGTTGGGGCCCATCAAAAAGAACAAGTTTGGAAAGCCGGCTGTCATGGTGCCTTTGTAGGCCTGCGGGCCTTCTGGCCAGGTATCGAGCAAGTCAATGCCATCACGGCCGAAAACTGCGTTGCGCGGTATGGGGTCGTTAGGGCTAAAGCCCGTGCCGAAGATGATTGCATCGACCTCGCGCTCTTCGCCCCGCATAGTGACAATACTGTTGTGGCGGATTTCCTTGATACCGTCGGTGATCAATTCGACGTTGGCCTGAGTCAGCGCTGGGTAATAGTCGTTGGATATCAAGACCCGCTTGCAGCCCATGGCATAATCAGGTGTGACCTTGGCCCGTAAGTCCGGATCGCTGATTTGTTTGTGCAGGTGCCACTTGGCGAATTTGGCAGCCAAGGTCATTAATTGGGGCAGCATGGCAAAACCAACCACGCGACTTTCAAGCAGGCTATAAATCGCTGCGCGCCATAACTTCTGCAGTGCAGGGAAGTGCTTGAAACGTTTGCGCTCGGCAGCGCTAATCGCCCGATCAGGCTTGGGAATAACCCAGGGCGCGGTACGTTGGTATAGGTCGAGTTGGGCAACTTCAGGCTGTATCTGCGGGACGAACTGAATGGAGGAGGCTCCGGTGCCGATCACGGCAACGCGCTTGTCTTTCAGTGAGAATGCATGGTTCCACTGCTGTGAGTGAAATACCTCGCCCTTGAACGTATCCAGGCCGTTGATGGGCGCAATGCTAGGCTGGGATAGAGCGCCCATACCTGAAACAACGCAGCTTGCGGTAAACACCCGACCGTGCTGGTCAGTGAGCTGCCATATTTCTTGTGCTTCATCCCAGGCAAGTGTGCAGATTTCACAGTTGAGATGGGTTTTGCCTTGGAGCTGGTATTTGTCCCAGCAGCTTTCCAGGTAAGCCTGGATCTCAGGTTGCTTGGCAAACATTCGCGACCAGTTGGGGTTTGGCTCAAACGAGAAAGCGTAAAGGTGAGACTGCACATCACAGCCACAACCTGGGTAGTTGTTAACCCGCCATGTGCCGCCCACTCCAGCGTCTTTCTCGAAAATCTGGAAATCAGTTTCGCCTTGTTGCTGTAGGCGCATTGCCATGCCAAGCCCAGAGAAACCGCTGCCGATAATGGCTACGGCGCAGTGTCGAGCAGGGGAAGAAGTGGCTATTGATGCATTCATAGGCAGGTTCCATGGCTTCTATTGTTGGTCTTTTATGGGCGCTTACGGCTGTTACTCAATGTAGACACTTGTATACTTAGCGGCAATATCAGGCTTGCGTGACCAACTGTAAGATGGGGCCAAACATGGTTTTGGGTAGAGCAACGATGACTGTGTCGGGTAAGCAGTTACTGCTTGAGGCCGCATTGCGCCTGACTTCAAGCAACCGCAGCCTTGATAGTTTGGGTATACGCGAACTGGCCCGCGAGGCGGGGTTGAACCCCAACACCTTCTATCGTCACTTCACAAATATCGATGACTTGGGTCTGACAGCCATTCACCAGTTGGCTGCCAAGCTACGTCAGCCGCTGCGTGATTTGCGTCGTGAAGCTGCAAGCCGTGCCGAAGGCGGCGACCATGCTGGTGGGCCAGCGTTGTTTGGCATCAACCTTGGCCGTGGGCGCAGGGTGTGCCATCAAACGGTAGTGCTTTTTTTTGATTTTGTTGCAGGTAACCCGCAGGCGATCATGTTGGGTGTTCGCGAGCTGCAAGGCCCTTCCGCAGTGCTGCGTGAGGCGCTGCACCGGGTGATCTCGGAGCTGGCGACGGATATGGCTGAGGATATTATTGAGTTTGAGCTATTACCCAAGAGCGTTGATGCGCAAGCAATCGAGCAGGTCGCCAAGTTGATCACCCGGAATCTCTTGCAGATGTCGCTTGATTACATCAACCAGCCTGAGCAGCGCGATTCAATTCGTGCGTTGGCTGAGGAACAGGTTGTCATGCTCTTCACGGGGGCGATGGTGCTGCATGAAGCAGGTCAGCTGAAACTACCCGTTTGAACCCACTTCGATGGTCAAGCCCGGCATGCACCGGGCGTTGCTCAAATTTGCTCAAGTGTTGTAAGCCCCAGGCGTTTGCGCCAGCGCTGCACAAGTGTTTCGGTGTCATATTGAAGTGGATGAAAACCAGGTCGGTAGTACGCCAGGTAGGGCTTGATCAGTCGCGTTAAAAAGCCGTGGCGCGGGCCGAGCAAGATGCTAAGCCCTTTACCCCAGCTACGCCAATTGAACAGTTGGCCGTCCTTGCGCATCAGGTGCAGTTGGAAGCCGCCAACCACACAGAGAAAGCTGATGGTTACAATAGCCATCGCCCCAATCCGGGTGAGGTAGCCACCCCCAATGGCCTTGTAGGTATCGTAAGCCACGGCCTTGTGTTCGTTTTCTTCGATGGCATGCCACATCCAAAGCTGATAAAGCTTGGGGTCGTTCATTTGAGTGGTGAGGTCTTCGCGCTTGAGCAGTTGCTCGGCCATGGTGGCGGTAAAGTGCTCTAGCGCACAGGTGGACGCCAGTTGCTGTTTTTGGCTGCTCCAGAGTTTCGACCACTCGAGCAAGGCCTTTACCCTCAGCTCAAGGCGCTGCAAATCAATGCCGTGCTCTGCGGCGTAATTGTTATAGGCCTTGTGCTCCTTGGAGTGCATGGCTTCTTGGCCAATAAAGGCGCTGATGTCTTTTTGCAGTTGCGGGTCGCTAACGTGCTGGCGCCAGGCGCGTACGCTGTCGACAAAAAACTGCTCGCCGTAAGGGAAGAGTGAAGACAGGTTGCTCATGAAGTGGCTCATGAAGGGGTCATCGGCAAACCAATACTTGCGGCTTTGAGCAAAGTTGAAATCCATACGTCTTACGGGGAAGCTGGCTATCGCGGAATGGGTGTTTGGTTGCATGACTGACTCCTTGGGCTGTGTATTGTGATCAGCGCCAAATCAGTAATGCAGGGGGCGGGGTGTTTGTGGAGGTCAATTCTGGCCAGTTGGCGTTTATTCTTGCCAACTTAAGTTCAGAGATGCTGTGCAGAATAGATTATGAGGTGCAAAGCAAAACGCCCACTTTGGGGCTGCCAAAGCGGGCGTTTTGCTGGCTGGGAAGCGGCTATTTTTCGTCGAGGGCGAAAGCCGTCAAGGCAAATGTTGGAATACCTGCATCCACGAGCTTTTGCGAACCGCCGAGTTCTGGCAAGTCAATGATTGCAGCAGCTTCATAGATGCTCGCACCCAGGCGACGAACCAGTTGGACGGCAGCCAGCAAGGTCCCGCCGGTGGCAATCAGGTCATCAAACATCAATACCTTATCGCCTTTGCTGAGGCTGTCGGCATGGATCTCGAGAAATGCTTCGCCGTACTCGGTCTGGTAACCCTCGCTGATCACATCGGCTGGCAACTTGCCTTGTTTGCGGAACAGGACCAACGGTTTGTTCAGCTCATAGGCGACGATTGAGCCGATCAGGAAGCCGCGCGCATCCATCACACCAATATGGCTGAAGTCTGCTTCGATATAGCGCTGAATAAAGCTGTCGATCACCATGCGCAAGGCGCGTGGCGATTGGAACAGTGGGGTGATATCACGAAAAACCACGCCTGGCTTAGGGAAGTCCTGCACGGGGCGAATCAAGGTTTTAAGGCTGAATTCATCGAGAATCATGCTGCGTCCTGGGTAAATTGTCGCTTAAGACTGGCGTTAGGTAACATCTGGCAAAGGCAGTGAGCGAGCACTGAAAATCCAAAAAGTAAAAGGGGCGCGGGTTATTTTAATCGCCTTGAGTCAGCATGCCGAGTGATTTAAGTGCAGCATGACGGCCTCGGTTCAGGGTTGCTTAGCTCTCAAGATTGCCGCCAGCAAGCGCGCACAGCTCGATTGGGTCGGTTATGCGAACTTCCTTGCCTTCAGCTTCAAGCAGCTTGTTCTGTTGAAAGCGGGTGAAGACGCGTGACACAGTTTCTACTGCCAGGCCCAGGTAGTTGCCGATTTCATTACGCGACATGGCCAAGCGGAATTGTTGAGACGAAAAGCCGCGGGCGCGAAAGCGGGCCGATAAGTTGACCAGGAAAGTGGCAATGCGCTCATCAGCGTTTTTCTTCGATAACAGCAGCATCATTTGCTGATCGTCACGGATCTCGCGGCTCATGATGCGCATAAGTTGGCGGCGCAGTTGGGGCAGCTTGGCCGTCAGTTCATCCAGGCGCTCAAAAGGGATCTCACAGACCGAGGTGGTTTCAAGCGCCAAGGCTGATACCGGGTAGGTTTCGCTGTCCATGCCGGAGAGCCCGACCAGTTCGCTCGGCAGATGAAAACCGGTGATTTGCTCTTCGCCAGCGTCACTTAAGGTGAAGGTTTTCAGTGCGCCTGAACGCACAGCGAATACGGAGCCAAAGTTGTCGCCTTGCCGAAACAGGAACTCGCCTTTCTTCAAAGGCCGACCGCGTTTGACGATTTCATCCAGCGCATCCATGTCTTCTAGGTTCAATGATAGTGGCAGGCATAAGCTCGCCAGACTGCAATCTTTGCAGTGGGCTTGATGGGGCGTATGCGTCTTGATGATTCCGGTCATCGAAAAAGTCCTAGATGTTCGCGCTAAAGCCCTTAGATTACAGCAGCGCGCCTTATCCAGCCAGCAATTGGCTAGTTGACTATAAGTTCAAGTTTTGCAGCGAACGGCCGAAATAGCCACTAAGTCTTGGTGAGTAGAGAAGGGCTGCATATGCAAATTATGACAGGTGAGGCCGGCCGCTTTGCTTCAACAGCCTTGCGCTTGGCTGGCAACGGACAGGACAAAGTTGGGCTTCGTGAAGTGTCGGGAGCGGGTGGCGGTATACGGCTAAGCCTCTCGCAAGCCGGGAGTGCGCAGTCCAGCCAGGCTTCAAAAAACCAAGATATTGATGACAGCAACCTGCCAGATAACATCAAGCAGACCCTGAAAATGATCCGCCAATTGCGCGCAGAGCTAGCAGCCAAACAAGCGGAGCTCGATGCCATCCTAGCAAAGCCACCGAGTAGCGACTCTCAGCGTGAGGCGGATGCCGTTTCAGCTGAAATTGCCAGCCTGCATGGTGCTATCAGCAGTGCTAATGCCTCGCTGGTATCCCTGATGCGTAAGCAAGACTTGAGCAGCGAACAGTTGCTCAGCATCGCGACCTTTATCGCAGGTTAAGCTGAGCCTTAGATCACCCGTGAAAAGCGTTGCCGGCTCTGCTCCGACAGATACTTGTCAAATAGCATGCATAACGCTCTGACCAGCAGGCGACCACTGGGCAGTACGTTGATGCTTTGCTGGGTCAACTCGATCAAACCGTCGTGAGCCATTTGTTGCAGCTGTGGCCAGACATCGCTGAAATATTGCTGGAAGTTAATTCCATAGCTGTGCTCGATATCGGCGAAATCCAGCTGGAAGTGACAGATCAATTGTTGGATTACCGCACGCCGGACAAGGTCGTCGGCATTGCAGTGAAGTCCGCGCTTGGTGGCGAGCAGGTCGTTATCAAGAGTTTGCTGATAAAGACTCAGGTCATTGTTGTTTTGGCAGTAAAGCCCGTCTATCTGGCTGATTGCGGAAACACCCAGGCCAATCAAGTCACAGTGTCCGTGGGTGGTATAGCCCTGGAAATTGCGTTGCAGCGAGCCTTCTTCCTGGGCGACTGCCAGTTCGTCATCAGGAAGGGCAAAGTGGTCCATGCCGATATAGCGATAGCCAGCAGCGCTTAGCTGTGCAATCGAGTTCTGCAGCATGTTGAGTTTGTCGGCACTGCTGGGCAAGTCGCTATTGGCAATGCGTCGCTGTGGCATAAAGCGTTCAGGCAGGTGGGCATAGTTGAACAGCGATAAGCGGTCCGGCTGCATGGCGATTATCTCAGCCACGGTCTTGGCGAACCGTTCAGGTGTTTGCAGCGGCAAACCATAGATCAGGTCGATATTGACCGAGCGAAATTGCAGGGTGTGCGCGGCATCGATAATGGCGCGGGTCTGTTCGACTGACTGCATGCGGTTGACGGCCCGCTGTACTTGCGGGTCTAGATCCTGCACGCCAAGGCTGATGCGGTTAAAACCGAGTTCGCGCAGCAAGCCCATGGTCGCCCAGTCGGCCTCACGCGGATCAATCTCAATGCCGTAGTCGCCTGAGTCGTCATCGAGCAAGGTAAACCGCTTGCGCAGATTGCCCATCAAGTTGCGCAGTTGATCATGGCTGAGAAAGGTTGGCGTGCCGCCACCAAAATGCAGCTGTTCGACAACTTGGCCGGGGTCGAGATGGGCACTGATCATTTCGATCTCGTGACTCAGCGCCTGCAAGTAGGGCTGGGCTCGATCACGATTTTTGGTGATGACCTTGTTGCAGGCGCAGTAGTAGCAAATATTGGCGCAAAAAGGCACATGGACATAGAGCGACAGTGGTCGCTTGGCATTCCTGCTGGCACGCAGTGCACAAAGCAGGTCGCGGGGGCCAGTATCACCTTGAAACTGCATGGCGGTTGGGTAGGAGGTGTAGCGAGGGCCTGAATGATCGTAGCGGCTGATCAGTTCAGGGCTCCATTGGATGGCATCGAGCATAAAACCGCTCTCGGTAGACGGAGAATGCTCTTGATTCTAGAAGCGCAGGGTGGGGCTTATGTTGATCTGGGTCATGGCCGGGCTTGGAATATGCGCAATATCTGGCGCAAATTGCCCTCGCGCCAAGATTTAGTGGCCCATTAACCAATGCTGGTGTGGCCCTGGAAGGGTCCAGATACCGAAGACAATGACCAGCAGGCCGCCCGCCACACGCACGCCTTTGATCCGCAGGAAGCGATTGATGCGCTCAGCGGCCATGCCTGTCGCTATAAGTACCGGCAAGGTGCCCAGGCCAAATGCCAGCATCAGTGCTGCACTGTAGAGGGCATTGCCCTGGCTTGATGCCCAGAGCAAGGTGCTGTAGACCAGGCCACAAGGGAGCCAGCCCCACAGGCCGCCGAGCATCAGTGCGCGCGGCATGCTGTCGACTGGCATAAAACGTCGGGTAAGTGGCTGAATGTAGCGCCACAGGCCGCGTCCGAGCGCTTCGATGCGGGTCAGGCCACTCCACCAGCCAGCCAGGTACAGGCCCATGCAAATCAGCAAGATACCGGCAGCCACGCGTAGCAACATGGCCGCCGGGCTGGAGGCCACGGCAACCCCAGCGAGTCCGATTAATAGCCCCGCGACTGTGTAGCTGCTGATCCGACCCAGATTGTAAGCAAGCATCAGCCTAAAGCGCCTGCTGCGTTGTTCCGGGGGAATAGCAAGAGACAGGGCGCTCATCAAGCCGCCACACATGCCCAGGCAATGACCACCACCAAGCAAGCCTAGAATCACCGCCGAAACAAGCAGCGGCGCAAGCTCAAGCATCTGGCTGATCCTTCTGATCATGCTTGCGGGCTTCGTCTACCCCAGCTTTGTGCATCGGATCTTCATCATCGAACAGGATGCTATGGGCTGGCCCGTCCAGGTCATCATACTGGCCGCTATCAACCGCCCAAAAAAACACCCAAATCGCAATTGCGACCAGTATCAGGGCAATGGGGATCAAGATGTATAACGCTGGCATGGTGACTCCGTGCAGCAAACTTGCGGTTAATGCCGGGTAAGGCGTAAGGCGTTCAATACCACGAGCAGCGAGCTGATGGACATGCCGACCGCCGCCCACAAAGGTGTTATCAGGCCAAATGCGGCAAAGGGCAGGACCAAGCCATTGTACAGCGCGGCCCAGATCAGGTTTTCAATGATAATACGCCGGGTGCGCCTGGCCAGCTTGAATGCATCGACCAAACTGCCCAGTCGATTGGACAAGAGCACCGCGTCAGCGCTGGTTTTGGCCAGGTCGGTGGCGCTGCCCATAGCGACGCTGATGTCAGCACCAGCCAGTACGGGTACATCATTGACCCCATCGCCAAGCATCAGCACGCGTCGGCCTTGCTGGTGCAGGACGTTAAGGGCGGCTAGTTTATCATCGGGTGTCAGGCCGCCTCGGGCGTCCTCAATACCGAGTTGCGTGGCAATCTGTGCAACCACAGGTGAGCTGTCGCCCGACAACAGCAAAACCTGCCAGCCACGGGCTTTGCAACTGGCTATCAGTTCCGGTGCATCGGTGCGCAGACGATCGTCGAGCACAAACCAGGCAAGCGGGCCTTGCTGGTCGCCGAGCAATAACCATTGGCCGCTTTCGCCGGGAATGGCGGGCGCTGGTTTGCCACTCAGGGCACAGACAAATGTGGCCTGGCCAATGCGCAACTGCCGGCCGGCAATAGTGCCGTGCAAGCCTTGGCCAGTGAAGCTGTCGACTTGATCCGCGGCCTGAGTGGCGCGGCCAAAGGCTTTTGCTATGGGGTGTTCGGAGCGATTTTCCAGTGCCGCAGCGAGCGCCAGACAACTGTCGCTGTCGAGGGCACCAAGTGGATGGATGGCGCTGAGCGTCAGCTTGCCTTCAGTCAGGGTGCCGGTCTTGTCGAATATCACCGTATCAATCTGATTGAGGCCTTCAAGCACGTGGCCGCGGGTCAACAAGACACCAAGCGCGTGCAAGGTTCCGGTTGCGGCGGTAAGGGCCGTGGGTGTAGCCAAGGCTAACGCGCAGGGGCAGGTGGCGACGAGAAGGGCAAGTACCACCCAGAATGCGCGTGATGGATCAATTTGCCACCAGATGACCCCAACAACGGTGGCTGCCAGCAACAGGAACAACAGGAACCATTGGGATACCTGATCCGCCAGCTCTGCCAGGCGAGGCTTGTCAGTTTGCGCGCGCTCCAGCAGACGCACTATTGCTGATAAGCGTGTGGCATCGCCCAGCGCTTGGACTTCGACAACGAGCGGGCCTTCGACATTGAGCGTGCCGGCTGTGACGTGATCCCCTTCAGCGCGAGGCTGCGGCAAATATTCACCGGTCAGCACCGACTCATCAACACTCGACTGGCCACTGATGATGCAGCCATCGGCTGGCATCAGCGCGCCCGGTTGCACCAATACCCGTTCGCCGAGTTGCAGTTCGCTGAGCAGAATGCGCAGGGTTTGACCTTGCGCATTGAGGCGTAAACAGGATGCAGGCAGCAGGTTTACCAGCTGTGCGGTCGCTGCTGCGGTGCGCTCGCGGGCGCGCCGTTCGAGATAGCGCCCGGCAAGTAAAAAGAACGCAAACATGCCCACGGCATCAAAATACAGCTCGCCGGTACCGGTGATTGCAGACCAGATCCCTGCAACATATGCGCCGCCAATCGCCAGTGAAACCGAGAGATCCATTGTCAGGTGGCGGGTGCGTAGATCGCGCAGCGCGCCACGAAAGAACTGCCCGCAGCAGTAAAAGATGATCGGTGTGGTCAAGAACAGGCTGACCCAGCGCAAGATCGTGTGTAGCTCGGGGCTGAGGTCTACGTTGAATTCCGGCCAGGTTGCCATGGTCGCCATCATCACCTGGAACCAGAGCAGGCCCGCAAGGCCAAGCTGACGCATGGCCCTGCGGTTCTCGGTGGCTAGTTTCTGTGCGGCCTCGTCGGCTTGCCAGGGGTGGCCGGCATAACCAATTTTGCGCAGTTCACTGAGTAACTGGCTGAGCGCGACCTGGCTGTCTATCCAACTGACATTAAGCCGATGGTTGGACAGGTTGAGTCGCGCATCATTGACGCCGGGCAGGGCGCGCAGGTGTTTTTCGATCAGCCAGCCGCAGGCCGCGCAATTGATGCCCTCGATGAGCAGCCAGGTCTCGCTGGTTTCGCCCTGATGCTGCACAAAAGGCTCTTGCACTTCGGCACGGTCAAACAGCTGTAGTTCGTCAGGCAACGCCTGCGGCAAGTCCTGCGGGTTGCTGGCTGATTCGCTGCGATGCTTGTAATAGTGCTCCAGCCCGCCTTTCACAATGGCTTCGGCCACTGCCTGGCAGCCAGGGCAGCACATGTCGCGGCGCTCACCGAGTATTTCAGTGCAGAACTGGCTGCCAGCAGGAACTGGTAAGCCGCAGTGATAGCAAGGGTTTGGACTGGCCATTAATCAACTATCTTGATGCAGGTACAGGTGGCTTATGGAGAGCCAGCCAGGCAGGGCGGCGCAGTTTTTGCGCCGCACAAGATCGGGTTACTTGTCGTCACCGAGGCGGATTGTCTTGCCGGATTCGAGCACTTCTTCCTCGAATACGCGCCAGTCCTTGCCACCTTCGCGGCCGATCAACTCGACAAAGCGACGGCCTTGCACCGCATCTTCAAGGTTGCCGGTGTAGTTGCCGTCACCTTTGGCTTGCAAAGTGATGTGACGATCACGCTCGGGTTGTGTTGGTGAGATCACATTGAGTTTGAGCACGGCAGGGCCAGTAAGCCCTTTGAGCTGCATATCAACCACGCCGGTTTCATTGTTGAAGATGATCTTGGCGCTGACCTTGAGCTGTTTGGCCAGGTTCTCGCGATCCAGCGACTGGTTGATGCCCTTGCCGACTTCGTAATAGTTATCGGAAATCAGCCCCGGTGGGTTGTTGATTGAGAAAATCAACATCGAGCCGCCCTGCACGACGGATAAGCCGAGCAGGCCAATGATGAACCAGGGCCAGAACTGCTTGTACCAAGGGGCGACTGTTGCTTCTTCGGTCATCGATTTGCCTACAAACTTAGCGAATGCTGGGGCCGTTGAAGCGGCTGTCAGCGTTGGAGTTGATACTGTCGTCTTCGAGTGCGCGCACATGGAACATGATCTTGTTTGCGCTGGATGGCAGCTTCTCAGGTTCAATAGAAAGCCCAACCGGCACTGAAAGGACTTCACCGGCAGAGGCCTTGACCTGGCTTGTGCCTTCGAATTTGAGGCCTTCAATGCCGTCAGCGCTGATGCTGTACGTCACATCATGCTGGGCTTTGTTCATGATTTTCAGGGTGTAGACGTTTTCAATGTGGCCATCCTGATTTTCACGGAACATGACCCGGTCCTTGATCACATCAAGACCCACCAATGGACGGCTGGCAACTGCCCAGGCAAATACGCACATCATGGCCACCAGAGCGACGGCGTAGCCTATCAGGCGCGGACGCAATAAATGGGTTTTCTGGCCGGAAAGATTGTGTTCAGTTGTGTAGCTGATCAAGCCTTTGGGGTAATCCATTTTCTCCATGATGCTGTCGCAGGCGTCGATGCATGCGGCGCAACCGATGCACTCAAGCTGCAGACCATCGCGGATATCAATGCCGGTAGGGCAGACCTGCACGCACATGTGGCAGTCGATGCAGTCGCCCAGCCCCTGGGCTTTGTAGTCAGCACCTTTCTTACGCGGGCCACGGCCTTCGCCACGGCGTGGGTCGTAAGACACGATCAGGGTGTCGGCATCGAACATCACGCTCTGGAAGCGTGCATAGGGGCACATGTAGATGCACACCTGTTCGCGCAGCCAGCCAGCATTGCCATAGGTGGCAACCGTGAAGAAACCAACCCAGAACAAGGCCCAGCCGCTGGCGTCGAAGGTGAACAGGTCGGGAATCAGCTCGCGAATGGGGCTGAAGTAGCCGACAAAGGTGATGGCTGTGGCCAGTGATACGCCAATCCAGATGCTGTGCTTGGCCAGTTTGCGCAGGAACTTCTCGGCGCTCATTGGTGCTTTGTCGAGCTTCATGCGTTTGTTGCGGTCACCCTCGGTGACTTTCTCGCCCCACATGAAAATCCAGGTGAATACACTTTGTGGGCAGGTGTAGCCACACCACACACGCCCGGCAAACACGGTAATAAAAAATAAACCGAAGGCACAAATGATCAATAGTGCTGAGAGCAGCACAAAGTCTTGAGGCCAGAAGGTTGAGCCAAAAATATAAAATTTGCGTTCTGGCAGGTTCCACCAGACGGCTTGACGACCATCCCAGTTGAGCCAGACGGTGCCGAAATAAACCAGGAACAGAAAGGCGCCGCCAACCCTGCGCAGGTTGCGGAAAACGCCGGAAAAGGCGCGGGTGTAGATTTTTTCAGCGCTGGCGTAAAGGTCAGTCGATGACTGTACTTTCGCGGCAGGAGGGGTGATGTTTTTAACTGGAATCTGGCTCATCAGATCGTCCCAAGCGGTTAAATGGGGTGCCGCAGTCGATACGTGCCGACCGTGGTCATTCTAATAACGCTATGGTACGCCTGAGGCTCTTGCCACCGGGTGCGACTGACCGTCGCGGCCCGGTGGCAAGAAGGTATTACTCTGCTGCTGGCTTGTGCGACAGGCTGTACACATAGGCTGCTAGCAAGTGGACCTTATCGTTGCCGAGGAAGTCTTTTTGCGTAGGCATTCTGCCGTGACGGCCGTAGCGAATGGTTTGCTGCAACTGAGCGTAGCTGGTGCCGTAGATGAATGCTGCCGGATCAGTCAGGTTAGGCGCGCCCATGGCTGGAGTGCCTTTACCGTCTGCGCCGTGGCAAGCGAAACAAGTAGTGCTGAAGACTTTTTGACCTGCAGCGATATCCGCTTCAGTGCCTTCAGGCAATTTACGACCAGCCAGTTCGGTCAAAACGTAAGCCGCTACGTTATGCACGCCGTCTTCGCCAATGATTGGCAAGTGAGCAGGCATCGCACCTTCACGACCTTCCATAATGGTGGTCTTGATGGTTGCAGGGTCGCCGCCCCAGCGCCATTCATTGTCGGTCAGGTTAGGGAAACCGTAGGCACCCTTGGCATCCGAACCGTGGCAAACCGAGCAGTGCGAAGCGAACAGGCGGCCGCCCATCTTCAACGCTTTGTCGTCCTTGGCCACTTCTTCAATCGGCATTGCTGCGTATTTGGCGTAGATCGGGCCATATTTGGCGTCAGCCTTGGCCATCTCTTTTTCCCACTGGTGAACACCAGTCCAGCCACCGTTACGCTCTTCGCCGCCGGCGATCTCTACGTTAGTGGCGAAAGGGGTTTTCGCCTCATTGTCGAGGTACTCAAAGCCCGGCAGCAGGCCCTTCCAGTTACCCAGGCCTGGGTAAAGGGCAAGGTAACCGAGGGCGAAAACGATGGTGCCAACGAACAACATGAACCACCACTTAGGCAGTGGGTTGTCGTATTCCTCGATGCCGTCGAAGGCGTGGCCTACCGTTTCGTTGGTGACTTCGTCGTTTTTTTGCCCTTTACGTGTGCCGAAGATCAGCCACGTCAGAGCAAAAATGGTTCCGAGTGAAAGTATTGTTACGTACCAACTCCAGAAAGTGGTCATTGGTTATTGCTCCTGGAAGATTGCTCGTCACGCTCGCTTGGTTTCGGCTCGTCAGCAAAAGGCAGGTTGGCAGCTTCGTCAAAGTCTGACTTACGTCTGCTGCTATATGCCCATAGCAGCAGACCAATGAAGGCGATGAATACGACTGCTGTGCCTATGCCGCGAATAGTCCCGATTTCCATCGTGCGTTACCGTTTGCTCGTGATAGAGGTGCCAAGAACCTGCAGGTACGCAACTAGAGCGTCCATTTGGGTTTTGCCTTTAACAGCTTCTTTGGCCCCAGCGATATCTTCATCGGTGTAAGGCACGCCGAAACCACGCATAACTTCCATCTTTTTCGCAGTGTCCTTACCGTCGAGCTTTTTCTCAACCAGGAACGGGAATGCCGGCATGTTCGACTCAGGCACTACGTTGCGTGGGTTATACAGGTGAGCACGATGCCACTCATCCGAGTAACGACCGCCAACACGGGCCAGATCGGGACCGGTACGCTTGGAGCCCCACAGGAATGGGTGATCCCAGACGCTCTCGCCAGCAACCGAGTAGTGACCATAACGCTCTGTTTCAGCACGGAACGGACGGATCATTTGCGAGTGGCAACCGACGCAGCCGTTGGCGATGTAAACATCACGGCCTTCGAGTTGCAGGGCGGTGTAGGGCTTGAGGCCTTCAACCGGCTCGTTGGTGACGTCCTGGAAAAACAACGGGACGATTTGGGTGAGGCCGCCGATGCTGACGCAAAGCACCATCAACAGGGCCATCAAGCCAATATTTTTCTCGATGATTTCGTGTTTCATCAGTGAGCTACTCCGGCAGGAATCATTGCCGCGGCGTCATACTCGGACGGTTTGGCGGCACGCACGGTGCGGTAGGTGTTGTAAGCCATCAGCAACATGCCGAGGACGAAGAACCCGCCACCAATTGCGCGAACTACATAGCCAGGGTGGCTTGCTTGCAGGGCTTCAACGAACGAGTAGGTCAGTGTGCCGTCTTCGTTCACTGCACGCCACATCAGGCCCTGGGTGATACCGTTGACCCACATCGAGGCGATGTACAGAACGGTGCCGATGGTCGCCAACCAGAAGTGGGCATTGATCAGGCCGACGCTGTGCATTTGCTCGCGACCGAAGACTTTCGGGATCAGGTGGTACAGCGAACCGATGGAGATCATCGCAACCCAGCCGAGCGCACCTGCGTGAACGTGGCCGATGGTCCAGTCAGTATAGTGGGACAGGGCGTTGACGGTCTTGATAGCCATCATCGGACCTTCGAAGGTCGACATGCCGTAGAACGCCAGCGAAACCACCAGGAAGCGCAGGATAGGGTCGGTGCGCAGCTTATGCCAGGCGCCTGAGAGGCTCATCATGCCGTTGATCATGCCGCCCCAGCTTGGAGCCAGCAGGATGATCGACATGGCCATGCCGAGGGACTGAGCCCAGTCAGGCAGAGCGGTGTAGTGCAGGTGGTGAGGACCGGCCCAGATGTACAGGGTGATCAGTGCCCAGAAGTGCACGATAGACAAGCGGTAGGAGTAGATCGGACGCTCAGCCTGCTTGGGTACGAAGTAGTACATCATGCCCAGGAAGCCGGTGGTCAGGAAGAAACCTACGGCGTTGTGGCCGTACCACCACTGGATCATGGCGTCTGTTGCACCTGAGTACATCGAGTACGACTTGAACATGCTCACAGGCATTTCTGCGCTGTTTACGATGTGCAGCATCGCCGTCACCAGGATGAAGGCACCGTAGAACCAGTTACCAACGTAGATGTGCTTTGGCTTGCGTTTGACAATAGTGCCAAAGAACAGAACCGCATAAGCCACCCAGACGACTGCCAGAAGGATGTCGATTGGCCATTCCAGTTCTGCGTACTCTTTAGAGCTGGTCAGACCCAGCGGCAGAGTAATAACTGCGGCAACAATAACTGCTTGCCAACCCCAGAAGACGAAAGACGCCAAGGAGTCAGAAATCAGACGTACCTGACTGGTGCGCTGCACCACATAAAGTGAAGTTGCCATTAGCGCGCATCCGCCAAAAGCGAAAATCACCGCGTTAGTGTGCAGAGGACGTAAACGACCAAAGGTCGTCCATTCCAAGCCAAAGTTGAGTTCAGGCCACACGAGTTGTGAAGCGATGAAAACGCCTAGGCCCATGCCAATGACCCCCCAAATTACCGTCATGACGGCGAATTGGCGGACCACCTTGTAGTTATAAGCAGTCGGACTGATTGCTGTGCTCATTGCTGGGGTTCCACGGTTAATGGATTTTTTAGGGATAAAAATCGGCGGCAAGTATGTATAAAGCAGTAAGGCATTGCAACGATACATGCCGTCACGATCAGGGTCTAAAGGCATTTAAAAAGCATTTTGCGCATTTCGAAAACGCTTTATTAACAGCACTCTAGACCAATTTGCTGTTAAGCAAAGATGGGGATCGCCTTATGGGTTGTGCAACGTGGCGAATGCCAACAAGATTAGCTCATGTCTACAGTCTTGAGTGCCACTGGTCGACAGGGTGCGACGTCAGGTCGCACTTTAGTTTTTGCCCTGTGACCCCAATATCGCCACGCCGCCAGCCAATCACAACGCACCTGTATGCGCAACCCTTGCCTTCACGCTCATGGCTGGGCGCTTTGCTTGCGAAACAGCGGGATTGGCTATCTGCACTTGCCTGATTGTAGACCGGACCATTAGGTTATCTCCTGGATAATTATAGACAGCGTTACAGGACCAATTGCCGGTAACGTCAATGCCAGTGATCAGAGGTATCAAGTTGAAAGCGAGTATGGGTAAAGCAACGGTGGTAAGTGTTGATCAAGATCAATCTTGCCCCGCAACCCGGTGCCCAGAACTGCTTTGGGATAAACCTCAAGGAACCTGTGATGCCACCTTGATTCTTGCCCACGGCGCAGGTGCGCCTATGGACAGTGAGTTTATGCAGCAAATCAGCCAGTTATTGGCGAACTGCGGCATTGCGGTGGTGCGGTTTGAGTTTGCCTATATGGCGGCAAGGCGTATTGATGGTAAGCGGCGTCCACCTAACCCTCAGTCGCAATTGCTTGAGCAGTGGCGCGGCGTTTATGCCGAGATACGCCGGCAGACAGATGGCCCCGTTGTAATTGGGGGCAAGTCCATGGGCGGGCGTATGGCCAGCATTGTTGCCGATGAGTTAGGTGCTGCTGGGTTGGTCTGCCTGGGCTATCCGTTTTATGCATCTGGCAAGCCAGAAAAGCCCAGAACAGCACATCTTGCAGGCCTGCAAACGCGGACGTTGATTGTTCAGGGCGAGCGTGATGCCTTGGGTGACCGGCAGGCTGTCGTGGGTTATGACTTGTCACCGGCGATTGGCTTGAAGTGGCTGGAGGCTGCGGATCACGACCTCAAGCCGCTTAAACGTTCAGGCTTCACTCATTCGCAGCACCTGCAGTCTGCCGCGAATGAAATTGCCGCCTTTATAAAAGCCCAAAGCCAATAGTTGCTTAATTCACCTTGCTGCGAGTCAGCCAGCTTCCAGTAACCGCAGTGATAATACTGAAGCTTGCAGCAAGTGCTGCTATCCAGCCAAAGAACCACAGTTTTCCTGCGAAATCATCTTCGGCATAAGAGGCTGCGAATTGGGTTTTGCCATAGGTTGTAATGGCAATGCTGATCACCAGCAGGGTGGTGAAGGTAATCAGCTGTTGAGCCAGGCGCTGTTTGGCTAAAGTGGCCAGAACGCTCATGATCAGGCCCGCGCCAATCGCAAAATACGCAATTTTCATTCCCCAAAACGGATGCGCCCCCAGCGCTTGTGCGCCACCAAAGCAAACAAAGCCAAGCACGCCCGCCATTGCAATGGCAGCCCCACCGAGTGTCGAAAGATTAAACCGAGTGTGGTTGCTGTTGGCAGTTTGGCTAAGCATTTTGGGTCCTTAAGTGATCAGGGTTCGCACATGCATCGAATCTCGCAAGTGCGTTGATCTACTGAGGGCCGAGCCTGCTAAAAATTACACATTTAGTCGGTTTGATAGAGTTCTAGCGGCAATCCATCCGGATCGCTAAAAAATGTGAAGTGGCGCTGCGTGTAGGGGTCGATACGAATGGGTTCAACGCTAAGGCCTTGCTGTTCAAGCTTTGCCTTGACTTGGGCGATGTCGTCGACCTCAAAAGCCAGATGGCGCAAGCCCTGGGCTTCCGGATATGAAGGGCGTGCAGGGGCGCTGGGAAACGAGAAAAGCTCTATCTGAGAGCCATCACTCAAGCCCAGGTCGAGCTTGTAGGATTGGCGCTCTTGGCGGTAATGCTCGGCAATGATCTGCAAGCCGAGGATTTCAGTATAGAAATGTTTAGACCGCGGATAGTCGGAACAGATAATGGCTGCGTGGTGGATGCGTTTTAGCATAGAAGGCGGTGCTCAACAGGCATAAGGTGCAAAAAGGGTTATGCCTGTTTGGCAAGCTGGCGTCGATCGGGTTCCACTGCGTCGCAAGACGGTGCGTTATTCGGATGATGTCATCAGCGCGGACATTTGCGGGGTGTCGGCGAACTGCGAGAACCGATCCTTGAATGCATTAACCGCCTGCTGCTGATTGTCAATAATGCACATCGAGGTCAGTGGGTGGGCCGTGGTGCACTGTTCGGGTAATGAGCCAATGCCGCAATAGCGCTGGCCGTACCAGGCGAGGTTGGGACTCTGTTGCACGCAACCGTAGGACAGATCACCGATATAGTTGATTGCACCATTGCTTACGCTGAAAGTCAGCGGTCGGCTGTAGGTGCCAAGCCAGGCTTTACTCGGGCCGATGGCGGACACCGAATAAGTGCCTGCCGGTAGCCACATCGAGAACTCCGAGGCGTTGGCATCGGTGATGGTGTAGGTGCTGCCGCTCAAGGTATCGCGAAATTGGATATCGGCACCGGCATAGGCGGCATCATCAATCGAACCAACGATTATGCCGGCATTTTGCAGGTTGAATTTTTCATCGTTGGTGACTGTGTATTCGGGCGAGGGGAGCGTTGTGCAACCGGCAATTACCGAGCCCATGCATGCAAAGAGTAGAGAAGTTGAACTGAGCTTCATGCCGACACCTGATCCTGATGTAGGTTGCAGCGTAATTGTCTACGCCATTGATTTCCTTGGCATACAGTTGCGCTGCAATCGTATGTTGTGCAAATGCACGTCCTAGATGGATTAAATGTAGGGTAGGTTTTGCGTTCAATCAACTACAAAGAGCTTGGCGCCTGACTGCGTCGATGAGCGATGTGGCTCAGCATTGTCCGCGACTTGATAGCTCATGCCTGGCTCGAGGGTGAAGGTGCGCCCATCCGCCAGTTCGGTATGTAATTGGCCTTCCAGGCAGAACAGTACATGCCCCTTGCTACACCAGTGATCAGCCAGGTAACCGGCCGAGTATTCGACGATGCGTACGCGAATGTCACCAAACTGAGTGGTACGCCAGGTGGCGCTGCCGGTTTCGCCCGCATGCCGTGTTGGCTCGATGCTGGCCCAGTCGGTGGTCACGAAGGGGAGGTTGCTGATCTTCATCGCTGCGTCCTAGGTTTTTTGGAGGCTGCGATAATGCCGCTGTCGATTGGCTTTCTCTAGCTTATTTTGCCTTTAGACCCGGCTATGGCGCGCTTGCTGCCGCACGCCATAGCCAAGTGCAACGTCTATCGATTGAAACGCTCGACCAAGGAGTACTGGCCCTGCGCTGTTTGAGTCAGCTCTTGGCTAAGTGCTGCGGTGCTTTGCGCATCGCCCGCGGTTTGGTCGGAGAGTTGGGCGATGGTGGTGATATTGCGATTGATCTCATCGGCGACTGCGCTTTGTTCTTCGGCGGCGGCAGCTATTTGATCAGCCATGTCAGCGATATTGGCAACGGAGTCGCTGATGCCGGAGAGCGCCTCGTCAGCCTTCAATACACGTTCGACACCATCGTCGGCCTGCTTGCGACCAATTTCCATAGTCATCACCGCTTCTTCAGCGGTGCGCTGCAGTTTGGCGATCAAGCCGTGGATTTGTTCGGTTGACTCGGCAGTGCGCTGGGCAAGAGAGCGCACTTCGTCAGCTACCACGGCAAAGCCACGACCCATGTCGCCAGCGCGAGCGGCCTCGATAGCGGCGTTAAGTGCCAATAGATTGGTCTGGTCGGCAATGCCTTTGATCACATCAACCACGCCGCCAATTTCGTTGCTGTCCTGGGCCAAGCGGGTAACCGTTTCGCCCGTTTCACCGACAGATACTGACAAGCGTTGAATGGCTTCGCGGGTTTCTGCGGCGATAGCCCGACCTTCACTGGACAGTCGGTTGGCTTCTTGTGTAGCAATGGCGGTGCGCGCGACATTGCTTGCGACTTCGAGTGTTGTGGCTGCCATTTCATTTACGGCAGTGGCAACCATCTCGGTTTCCTGGCGTTGGCGCTCAAGGCCGGCCGAGCTGTTCTGCGCCAGCTTGTCTGCCTGGCGAGCCTGTTTGGTGAGGTTCTCGGCGCTGTCTTGCAGGCGGGTTAAGCAGGTCTTGAGGCGTGCTTCCTGGCTCAGTGCAGACATTTCAAGTTGGCCAAGCGGCCCTTGAGTATCGGTGTACATTTGCGCGATCAGTGGATCAGAAGTGGTCTTTTCAGCCAGGCTCAGTAGGCGTCTGAATCCGCGTTGCTGCCAGCGAAGACCCAAGGCTCCGACAGGTATGGCAACCAGCGCTGAAGCCAATAGGCCAATGGATGTATTGAGCCAAGCGCCAATCAGCCAGCTAATCATCGCGACCAGCAGAAAAGGCAACCAGTCGACAAGGATCGGCTGCAACCTGGCGGTGGTAGAGATCGCAGGCTTGCCCGCATTGATGCGCAGGTAAAGATTTTCAGCGCGCTTGATCTGCTCGCTTGTGGGTTTGATCCGCACCGACTCGTAGCCAACCACTTGGTTGTTATCAAGCATCGGCGTGACATAAGCATTAACCCAATAATGGTCGCCATTCTTGCAGCGATTTTTAACGATTCCCATCCATGGACGACCCTTTTTCAAGGTGGTCCACATATGCTCGAATACTGCTGGAGGTACATCCGGATGGCGCACCAAGTTGTGCGGCGCACGAAGTAATTCGGCGTCGGAAAAACCGCTGATTGCAGTAAATGCTTCGTTGCAATAGGTGATCTGGCCTTTGAGGTCAGTCGTTGATATCAGCCGCTGTTCGGCAGGAAAGGTGCGTTCACGTTGGGTGATAGGCTGATTGTTACGCATGACGTGGCAGATCCATGAAGTTGATACTGCATGTCATCGGCCTGAAGCGGCGCAAGTTGAGGGTGATTTAGGAAAAAAGTCACCAAACTTTAGATTGTTTGATTTAAATCAAATATAGCTGGCAGTACGAACGCCCGGACAATCATTGATAATGTCCGAGCGCTCTAGTCAGGCTATTTGCCAGCGATCAGTTGGCGCAGTACATAATGCAGAATGCCGCCCGCTTTGAAGTACTCGACCTCGTTTAGAGTGTCGATTCGGCAAAGCACTTCAATGCGTTCGTTACTGCCGTCCTCGCGGCTGATTTCGACAATAAGATTCATCATCGGGCGAATTTCAACGCCATCCAAGCCGCTGATTTTCAGGGTTTCCTTGCCGGTTAGTTTAAGGTTTTTACGGTCTTGACCGTCCTTGAACTGCAGCGGCAGTACGCCCATGCCAACCAGGTTGGAGCGGTGAATACGCTCGAAGCTTTCAGCCAGCACTGCTTTTACCCCGAGCAGGTTGGTGCCTTTTGCTGCCCAGTCGCGGGATGAGCCTGTGCCATATTCCTTGCCAGCGATGACCACCAGGGGCGTGCCTTCCTTTTGGTAACGCATGGCGGCGTCATAGATGGACAGCTGTTCGCCGCTTGGAATATGCACGGTGTTGCCGCCTTCACTGCCGTCTAGCATTTCATTGCGAATGCGGATGTTGGCAAAGGTGCCGCGCATCATGACTTCATGGTTACCGCGACGCGAGCCGTAGGAGTTGAAGTCAACAGGCTCAACCCCTTTTTCGCGCAGGTAACGGCCGGCTGGGCTGTCGCTTTTGATATTGCCAGCCGGTGAAATATGGTCAGTGGTCACCGAATCGCCGAGCAATGCCAGTACGCGTGCGTTGCTGATATCACCGATATGTGGCGGTGCATCGGCAATGCCTTCGAAGAACGGCGGGTGCTGTATATAGGTTGAGTCAGCTTGCCAGCTGTAAGTATCGTCTTCGGATACCTTGATTGCCTGCCACTGCTTGTCGCCGCTGAATACCTCGGCGTATTCCTTGCGGAACATGGCTGTGTCGACCTTCATAATGGCGTCGCTGATTTCTTTCTGGGTTGGCCAGATATCCTTGAGGTACACCGGATTGCCGTCTTTATCATCGCCCAAGGGTTCTTCGGCAATGTTGATTCGCACATTACCGGCCAATGCATAGGCGACAACCAGGGGTGGGGAGGCCAGCCAGTTGGTTTTCACCAGGGGATGGACGCGGCCTTCAAAGTTACGGTTGCCGGAGAGCACCGAGGCAACGGTCAGATCTGCAGTTTGAATCGCCTTTTCGATGGGGGCGGGCAGTGGCCCGGAGTTGCCGATACAGGTGGTGCAGCCATAACCCACAAGGTCAAAGCCGAGTTTGTCCAGGTACTGGGTGAGGCCAGCGGCATTGAAGTATTCGGTCACCACCTTCGAGCCAGGGGCCAATGAACTCTTGACCCAGGGTTTACGCTGCAAGCCTTTTTCAACCGCTTTTTTCGCGACTAGACCAGCAGCCATCATCACGCTTGGGTTGGAGGTGTTGGTGCAAGAGGTGATTGCGGCGATGACCACGGCACCGTTTTTCAGGCGATGTGACTGGCCCTCGAATTCATAATCGATTTCACCTGTGGAGTGATCGCTGCCAACAGCTGCGCCACCACCGCCTTCACTGAGTAAGCGGCCTTCTTCTTTGCCGTTGGGCTTGAGCTGCAAGCCAACAAAGTCGTCAAATGCCTTGTGCACCTGGGTCAAGGCCACGCGGTCTTGAGGGCGTTTAGGGCCAGCCAGGCTGGCTTCAACACTGCCCATGTCGAGTGACAGGCTGTCGGTAAAGGTGGGCTCCTGGCCCTGTTCGCGCCACAGGCCTTGAGCCTTGGAGTAGGCCTCGACCAGCGCCACGGTATCGTCCGGGCGACCAGACAGGCGCAGGTAACCCAAAGTGATTTCATCCACCGGGAAGAAGCCACAGGTTGCGCCGTATTCGGGTGCCATGTTGGCAATGGTTGCGCGATCGGCCAGTGGCAGCTCAGCCAGGCCGTCACCATAGAATTCAACGAACTTGCCGACCACGCCCTTGCTGCGCAGCATTTGCGTGACAGTGAGTACCAGGTCGGTCGCGGTAATGCCTTCTTTTAGCTTGCCGGTGAGCTTGAAGCCGATGACTTCGGGGATCAGCATCGAAACCGGCTGGCCAAGCATGGCCGCTTCGGCTTCGATACCGCCTACGCCCCAGCCCAATACGCCAAGACCGTTGATCATGGTCGTGTGTGAGTCGGTGCCGACAAGGGTGTCAGGAAAGGCAAAGGTGTGGCCATCTTCTTCCTTGGTCCAAACCGTACGGCCCAGGTATTCAAGGTTTACTTGGTGGCAGATACCAGTGCCTGGCGGCACCACACTGAAATTGTCGAAGGCATGCTGGCCCCAGCGCAGAAACTCATAACGCTCGCCGTTGCGCTGCATCTCAATGTCAACGTTCTGGGTGAACGCACTGTCTGTGCCGAACTTGTCGACCATCACCGAATGGTCGATAACCAGATCCACGGGTGAAAGTGGATTGATTTTTTGGGGATCGCCGCCAGCCTTGCTCATTGCGTCACGCATTGCTGCAAGGTCGACCACGGCTGGAACGCCGGTGAAATCCTGCATCAGTACGCGGGCGGGGCGGTATTGGATTTCGCGGTCGGAGCTGCGCTTTTCCAGCCAGGCGGCGATTGCCTTGAGGTCGTCGCCGGTGACGGTTTTATCGTCTTCCCAGCGTAGAAGGTTCTCCAGCAGTACTTTCAGGGACATGGGGAGCTTGTCGATGTTGCCGAGCGATTTAGCCGCTTCGGGCAAGCTGAAGTATTGGTAGGTCTTGTCGCCAACTTTGAGGCTTTGGCGGCTGTTCAGGCTATTTAGGGATGGCATTTAAAGCTCCTTCTATGGCCACACGGCTGGCCGGGCTGAACTTAATGTTTTTTCAAGGCAGGCTTAAACGCTAGCTGTAGCTGGTGTGTCCTGCCATTTGTAGAGTCGTATTTTTACCCTGCCACTGGTGGTCGATAACATCAAGTTGCTATCGGCGATATTTGAAGATGCAGCAGCTCAGACCTTTAGCAGGCTCGGGCGCGCGGTTTACTAGCTGGAATAGCTGCGTGTTGATCAGCATAAAGCTGTCGCGATCTTGGCGCTGTAATCCTCGCAGGACACTAAGCTGGACATGATTTACAGCCCTAGGTTCCCAAGTTCGCTATCATGCGCGCCTTGAGGAGAACCCCCGATGAATACTTTGTTACTGCATTGCCGCCCCGGATTTGAAAACGAAGTCTGTTCTGAAATCAGCGAGCATGCTGCCAACCTGCAAGTCGCAGGCTACGCCAAGGCTAAAGCCAGCAGTGCCTGTGCGGAGTTCGTCTGCACGGAAGAGGGCGGCGCCGAGCGGCTGATGCAGGCTGTGCGTTTTAAACAGCTGATTTTTCCCCGGCAGTGGGCGCGCGGTGTATTTATTGACCTGCCTGAAACGGATCGCATCAGCGTTTTGCTTGAGCATCTGCAAGACTTTCCGGTCTGCGGCAGTGTCTGGCTCGAAGTGCTCGACACCAATGACGGCAAGGAACTGTCGAATTTCTGCAAGAAGTTTGAAGTGCCGCTGCGTAAAGCCTTGAGCAAGGCGGGCAAATTGATTGATCAGCCGGGCAAGCCGCGCTTGTTGCTGACGTTTAAAAGCGGTCGCGAGGTGTTTGTGGGCTTGGCCGAGGCGAACAACAGCGCTATCTGGCCGATGGGTATTCCGCGACTCAAGTTCCCGCGTGAGGCGCCAAGCCGCTCGACCTTGAAACTTGAAGAAGCCTGGCACACCTTTATTCCGCGTGACGAGTGGGATGAGCGCCTCAATGGCGATATGACCGGTGTTGATCTTGGGGCCGCGCCGGGTGGCTGGACCTATCAATTGGTCAGGCGGGGCATGCTGGTGACTGCAATTGATAACGGGCCCATGGCGCAAAGCTTGATGGATACTGGCTTGGTTCAGCATTTGATGGCCGATGGCTTTACCTACAAGCCGCGCCAGCCGGTGGATTGGATGGTTTGCGATATTGTTGAAAAGCCCGCACGCAACGCAGCATTGCTGGAAACCTGGATTGGCGAAGGTTTGTGCCGCGAAGCGGTGGTCAACCTCAAACTGCCCATGAAACAGCGCTATGCCGAGGTGCGTAAGCTGCTCGATAGAATGGAGGCCGGTTTTGCCGAGCGGCGAATCAAGGTGTCAATTGCCTGCAAGCAGCTCTATCACGACCGTGAAGAAGTTACTTGCCACCTACGTCGCCTGGGCAAGTAGTCAGCAACAGGTGACCTCGGGCTCAGCTTTGCGCGACAATAGCGGCCTCTATCTGGAGTGTTTCGATGTCTGACCCGAAAACCCTTACCCCTGACGCGGTACTTGATGCCAGTGGATTGAACTGCCCTGAGCCGGTAATGATGCTGCACAACAAAGTGCGCGACTTGCAGGCGGGTAGCTTGCTCAAAGTGATTGCGACAGACCCGTCAACGCGTCGCGACGTGCCCAAGTTCTGTGTGTTTCTTGGCCATGACTTGCTTGATCAAGCCGAAGAAGCCGGCGCTTACCTGTATTGGATTCGCACCAAGCTTGATTGAGCGCAGGTCGGCAATCAAGCTGGCACTATCCAGCCTGTTTAGATAGGCGAATATATTTGCGTGCACTGCGGCTCAGGCGTATTGCCAGCATCACGGCTGCGCAGGTTAAACCCACCACCAAGCCTTGCCACAGCCCCTGTGGCCCAGAAGGCTCACCCAGCCAGTTGGACAAACCCAGGGCGTAGCCCACCGGCAGGCCAATACCCCAATAGGCAAACAGAGTCAGCAGCATGGTCACGCGTGTGTCCTGGTAGCCGCGCAGGGCGCCTGCGGCGGTGACCTGAATCGCATCCGACAGTTGGAACAGCGCGGCGTAGACAATCAGCATGGACGCCAGTGCAATCACAGTCGGATCTGGGGTGTAGATGCTGACGATCTGCTCGCGTAGCAGCAAAATTAGGGTTGCCGAACAGCAGGCATAAGCCAGTGCTGTCGCCATGCTGACACCAGCGGCAAAGCGCGCGCCTCGCGGGTCGTGGCGGCCCAGCGCTTGACCGACGCGAACAGTAGCGGCCATGCCCAACGAGTAGGGAATCATAAATACCAGTGAGCTGAAGTTCAGGGCAATCTGGTGACCTGCAACCACTGTTGCACCAAGACCGCCGATCAACAGGGCGATCACCGCAAAAATACTCGATTCGGCGAATACCGCGATGCCTATCGGCAAGCCAATTGAAAGCAGGCGTTTGATGACCGACCACTGCGGCCACTCAAAGCGCTTAAACAGCTCGCTTGATTTGTAAAAGGACGCCCACTTGACCCATACCAGCATGCACACAAACATAAAGGTCATGACCAGGCCGGTCGCCCAACCACAGCCGACGCCACCCATGGCCGGTAAGCCGAACTTGCCGTAGATGAAAATGTAGTTGAGCGGAATGTTGAGCATCAGCCCGAAGATGCCAATCACCATGCTGGGTCGGGTATGCCCAAGACCGTCACTGAAACAGCGCAGCACGTGATAAAGCGCTACCGCAGGAAAGCCACAAGCCACTGCGCGCAGATAGCCCATCGATGGTTCGATCAAGTCGGGCTCAACGTTCATGCTGTGCAGCACGATTTCGGCATTCCAGAGCAGCGCCGCTGCACCGCCGCCGACCACCACCGCCAGCCACAGAGCCTGGCGTACCAATGGGCCGATGCTGGATTCGTCACCGGCGCCATAACGCTGGGCAACTTTGGGTGTGGTTGCCAATAAAATACCAGTCATCAGCAGAAAAACCGGCACCCAGATCGAGTTGCCCAATGCCACAGCAGCCAAGTCATGCGGGCCTACGCGTCCAGCCATCAGGGTATCGACGAAGCCCATGGCGGTATGCGCTAGTTGGGCGACGATGATTGGCGTGGCGAGCATCAGCAAACTACGAAGTTCGCGGCTTACGCGTTGAGCTCGTGTTGCAGCGACTGTGGTGGCAGACATAGCTGATGCTCTCGTAAAACCGCGCAGTATACGCTCTGACCTTTCAGTCAGGAAAGACTGTAATCGTCTGTTTTTCTGGGAACAGTCAGGTTAATTGCGCAGGGCGTTGTAACAATTGATTTGCCGAGCATCAGCGAATGAATACCAGCACCTTGCTGTTAGAATGCAGGCTTGTCCCGTGGAGCCACGCCATGCGAATTGTTGCAGATGAAAACATCCCGCTGCTTGATGAGTTTTTTGCAGATTTTGGGTCCATCACACGCCTGCCAGGGCGTTCGATTGACGCCGCTGCGGTTGCCAGCGCCGATGTGCTGCTGGTGCGCTCGGTCACCAAGGTCAACCAGCAATTACTGCAAGGCAGCCCGGTATCCTTCGTCGGTACCTGCACCATTGGCACCGACCACCTCGATCTCGATTATTTCCAGCAAGCCAATATTGCCTGGTCCAGCGCTCCGGGTTGCAACGCCCGTGGTGTTGTCGATTATGTTTTGTCGAGTCTATTGGTGCTTGCCGAAGATCAGGCGGTTGATCTCTCCAAACGTACCTACGGTATTGTCGGTGCAGGGCAAGTTGGTAGCCGTCTGCAGACGGTGCTGCAAGGGCTGGGCTGGACGGTTCTGGTCTGTGATCCGCCGCGACAGTCCATTGAGGACGGGGATTTTGTAAGCCTGCAGCACATCATCAGTGACTGTGATGTGATCAGCCTGCACACACCTCTGGATCAAGCTGGCGAGTATCCGACCCACCACTTGTTCAATGCCGAAAATCTTGCCCAGTTAAAGCCCGATACCTGGCTTATCAATGCCAGTCGTGGCCCGGTGATTGATAATGCGGCGCTGCGCCAGCTGCTGGTGCAACGTGAAGACTTGCGTGCGGTGCTGGATGTCTGGGAGGCGGAGCCAAGTGTCGACGCTGAACTGGCGGCATTGTGCCGGATTGCGACGCCGCATATTGCAGGCTACAGCCTTGATGGCAAGTTGCGTGGTACCGCGCAGATTTACAGCGCATTGTGCGAGTTTCTGGGACAACCTGAACAGCATCGACTGGACGATTTAACGCCGCCGGCGTGGCTGGCGCAGATGCATTTCGATGCCTCGGTGCAGCGCGACTGGTTGATCACCAGCGTTTGCCGTGCGGTCTACGACCCTCGCCGTGATGATGCAGATTTTCGCAGGAGCCTGTTCGCCAATAACGCGCAACAGCGCTTGGCGTTTGATGCGCTGCGCAAGCACTATCCGATGCGCCGCGAAATTACCGGCCTTGAGGTCAGTTTCGCAGGCCCGCCTTCGCCAGAGCTTGTGCAGACGTTAAAGGCGCTGGGTGTGGTAACGCGCTAGGTATTACTGCGTTGAAAAGCTGCTCACAGCCTTTAGGCTGAACGCACTTCAGTGCGGCCCCGAAGGGGTGAGCAACGCGAATCAAATGCTCATTTAGGTCAACTAAAGTCGAGCGCGACCCCGGTCGCTTTTTCGCATCTTTGACTCGCTGGCGCTCGCCCTCCGGGCCAGCCTTTGGCTGTTACTCCCGTTGGTCGTTGCGCCTTGCACTCCCTTCGCTCGCTACCTTTTTCAGATGATTCCTAGGCGAGCCAGCGCGGTTACTGCGCTGGACTCAGTCTTTGCCTTGGTTGGCCGCGCGGCTTTTTTCAAGTTCTTCGCAAGCATCCTGGATCATGTGTTCGGTGATCTCGACTTCACGACCTTGCTCGTCGATGATGGCACCGCCGACGGGTTTGTCAGGATTAACCGAGGTGTTGCCACTTTGCTTGGGCGGATTTGAGTTGCTCATGGTCGGTCTCCTCAGCGCAACGTCTGGTTGAAACTGCAACTCCTGCATGGCCATTTTGACGGCACTGCATGCAGTCGGGCTTTCACGTAGGATTACTCTGCCAAAAAAGCCCGGCACTTGGAAAGTCGGGAAGCAATAATTTGGCTAAATTATCGGATTATTTTGGAGTTCTTGTATGTCACGCTTTCACATCGGGTTAATTATTAACCCGCTCGCCGGCCTTGGCGGCCCTGCAGGTCTCAAGGGCAGTGATGGCGTTGCAGAACAGGCACTGGCGCTTGGCATTGAGCCAAAAGCTGCGCTGCGTACACGTACTGCTCTGGATTGTTTGGTCGAGCTTAAGGACCGGGTTGAGTTTGTAACCTTTCCGGGCAGCATGGGCGCCGATTTGCTGGCTGACATGGGGTTCACTCATCGTGTGATCGGCGCTATAGCGCAGCAAACGACGGCCGCGGATACGCGTAAGGCCGTGGAGCTGTTGCAGGAAGCTGGTGTGGCCTTGATTCTATTTGCTGGTGGTGACGGGACTGCGCGGGATATCTGCGCTGCTGTGTGCGAAGGCCAGCCAGTGCTGGGGATTCCAGCTGGGGTGAAGATCCAGTCTGGGGTCTATGCCATCAGTCCACGAGCGGCGGGCGAGTTAACCGCTCGATTGGTAACAGGTGGTTTGGTGCGCTTGGCCAGTGGCGAGGTGCGCGACATTGATGAGTCTGCGCTGCGTGAGGGACGGGTGACTGCACGCTGGTACGGTGAGTTGAGCGTGCCGGAAGAGGGTGGTTATGTGCAGCAGGTCAAGCAGGGCGGTGTGGAGTCCGAAGAGTTGGTGCTGGGTGATCTGGCCGATTGGCTGCAGGACAGTTGGGAAAGCGATGTGCGTTATGTCTTCGGGCCCGGCTCAACCCTGCATGGTCTGGCGCAGAACCTGGGCCTGGACACCACGTTGCTGGGCGTGGATGTAATCGAAAATGGCCAGTTGCTGGCCAGCGACGTCACCGAGGCGCAGTTGTACGCGTTGGTGGCTGATCACCCGGCGCGCCTATTGGTGACTGCCATTGGCGGCCAGGGTCATATTATCGGCCGTGGCAACCAGCAGATCAGTCCAAGAGTGCTTCGTGCCATCGGTCTTGAACACCTGCGAGTGGTCGCTACCAAGCGCAAGCTCGGCACACTGCAAGGTCGTCCGTTGCTGGTGGACAGCGGCGACATCGCGCTGGATGATGCCTTTCCCGATGCCGTGCGGGTGTGGGCCGGTTACAAGGAAGAGTTGCTCTATCCCCTAAGTCGATAGGAGGTCGTGATGCGGGTTGTGAGTCTGTTGCTGATCTGGCTACTCGCATTTGCTGCGCAAGCCGTCGAGGCGGAGAAACTGGTGCTGGCTGCGCGCCAGCAGGTGGGCGTGACGCTTAGTTATGACCCTGCCTATCGCCGTCTGGCCTATCCCAATGGCGATGTGCCACTTAATACAGGTGTGTGCACCGATGTACTGATTCGTGCGCTGCGCACCCAAGGGCTAGACCTTCAGCGGGCAGTGCATCAGGACATGCGTGCCAACTTTGGTCAGTATCCGAAGCATTGGGGGTTGAGCCGCCCCGATAGCAATATCGACCACCGGCGCGTACCCAATTTGATGACCTGGTTCAAGCGCCAGGGGTGGGCGTTGCCGCTTGATCAGCATGCCGGAAACTATCGCCCCGGCGATATCGTCACTTGGGATTTGGGCGCTGGCCTGGCCCATATTGGCATTATCAGCGATCGCCAGGCGAGCAGTGGCGTGCCCCTGGTATTGCACAATATTGGCCGCGGCACCCAGGAAGAAGACATCCTGTTCAATTTCAAAATTACTGGCCACTACCGTATTCCCAAGGCCTGAGGGCTGCGCAGAGGAGTTGCACATGCCACCCCCTTTTATCCAGCCGGGCGAGCGCGTGGTGTTGTTTGATGGTGTGTGCAAGCTGTGTAACGGCTGGGCGAATTTTTTGATTCGCCACGATATTGAGCAACACTTTCGCCTGGCTTCGGTTCAGTCGAAGGAAGGCCAGGCATTACTGGAATGGGGCGGTTTGCCCCTGGATCATTTTGACAGCATGGCGTTGATCGAGAATGACCAGATGCTGCTGCGTTCGGATGCAGTGCTATGTATCGTCGCCCAGCTGCCAAGGCCTTGGCGGTATTTGAAATGCTTGCGACTGATTCCACGGCCCATACGTGACTGGTGCTATGACCGCGTTGCCCTGAATCGCTATCGGCTGTTTGGCCGTTATGATCAGTGTCTGCTGCCAAGCGCCGACCACGCCCGGCGTTTCTTGGGTGAATGACCCTCGTTTACTGCAGATCGCCTGGCTAGCGCGTATCGCCCTGGCGCTGGTGTTTATCTGGCACGGCTTGGTGCCGAAGATCCTCTGGCTAAGCCCGGATGAACTGGCGATGATCCAGGCCCATGGTTTGCCAGCCCCCGAATGGGTGGCCCGTATCGCCGGCTTGGCGGAAATAACCCTGGGTCTGTTGCTGCTGTGGCGACGCCAGCGCTGGCCATTGCTGCTGGCGGCTGCGCTGCTGATTGGTTTGCTGCTTGATGTGGCCCTCTTTAGCCCCCATCTACTTATGCAGGCATTTAATACGCTGTCGACCAATCTCGCCGCCCTGGCCTTGTGCTGGGTGGCCTGGCGGGCGCAAACGCCTTAATCGCGTCCTCATTAACCGGCGTTAACGCCCCAGCGAGCCTTTATGCTTTCGATCCTGTCTTCACATCAACGCAATGCACTGCGCATGGCCTGGCGCTTTATTTCGCCTTATCGCGCTCGGGTATTCGGGGCCTTGCTGGCGCTGATGTTTACCGCGGCTATTACGCTTTCCATGGGCCAGGGTATCAAGCTGCTGGTGGATCAGGGGCTGGCCACCCAATCGCGGGAGGCGTTGGAGCATTCGATTGGCTTGTTCTTCGTCTTGGTGCTGGCGCTGGCTGTTGGCACCTACACGCGCTTCTACCTGGTGTCCTGGTTGGGTGAACGGGTGGTTGCCGATATTCGCAAGCGTGTGTTCGACCATCTGATTACCCTGCATCCCGGGTTTTATGAAAGTAACCGCAGTTCCGAGATTCAATCGCGCCTGACAGCTGACACAACCTTGCTGCAGTCGGTCATTGGCTCGTCTTTGTCCATGGCGCTGCGTAACCTGATCATCATGATCGGCGGCGTGATTTTGCTGATTATCACGAATCCAAAGCTCAGCGGTATCGTCTTGGTCGCGCTGCCGCTGGTGGTTGCGCCCATTCTTGTCTTTGGTCGTCGCGTGCGCGCACTGTCGCGCCAGAGCCAGGACCGGGTGGCCGATGTTGGCAGCTACGTGGCCGAGGTACTTGGCCAGATCAAAACAGTTCAGGCCTATAACCACCAGCACGAAGACATACGCCGTTTCGCCATTTCTGCCGAGGCTGCATTCGACACGGCTCGCCAGCGAATTGCCCAGCGCGCATGGTTGATTACCGTGGTGATTGTCTTGGTGCTTGGCGCTGTCGGGGTGATGCTCTGGGTTGGCGGAATGGATGTAATCGCCGGGCGTATAACCGGTGGTGAGCTGGCCGCCTTTGTCTTCTACAGCCTGATCGTCGGCTCGTCGTTTGGCACGCTCAGCGAGGTGATCGGAGAGCTTCAACGGGCTGCGGGCGCAGCCGAGCGGATTGCCGAGTTGTTGCAGGCGCGTAATGAAATCAAGGCACCGACTGCCAATAAGCTGAGTCTGGCGCAGCCGGTTCAAGGGCGCATAGAACTGCAAAAGCTAAGTTTTGCCTATCCGTCGCGGCTCGACACTTTTGCCATAGACGGCATTGATTTGTTGGTCGAACCGGGGCAAACCGTCGCCTTGGTCGGGCCTTCTGGCGCTGGCAAATCAACGATTTTTGATTTGCTGCTGCGCTTTTTTGATCCGCAACAAGGACGCATCTTGATTGATGGCCAGCCGATTGATCAGCTTGATCCGAGTGAGTTGAGGCAGTGCTTTGCGCTGGTTTCGCAAAACCCTGCGCTGTTTTTCGGCACCGTTGAAGACAATATTCGCTACGGCAAAACAACGGCCAGCCATGCCGATGTCGAGGCGGCTGCACGCGCCGCGCACGCCCATGAATTCATCATGAAGCTGCCGGATGGCTATCAAACTCATCTTGGGGATGGAGGCATGGGCTTGTCCGGTGGTCAGCGTCAACGTTTGGCGATTGCCCGGGCGTTGTTGCTTGATGCACCGATATTGCTGCTGGATGAAGCCACCAGCGCGCTGGACGCAGAAAGCGAACATCTGATTCAACAAGCCCTGCCACGGTTAATGCATGGCCGCACCACGCTGGTGATTGCACATCGTCTGGCAACTGTGAAAAGCGCTGAGCGAATCGCGGTGATTGAAGCTGGCAAGCTGGTGGCCATCGGAGCGCACCCGCAGTTGATCAACAGCAGCCCGCTGTATGCACGGCTGGCTGAGCTGCAGTTTTCAAATCCGCAGTCAGGCCAGACCAAGGCTTAGCCCTGCAAATCAATAGGCTTAACCTGAGGCCTGATGGTGGCCGCTGCACCTGCGGAGGCGAGGATGATGAAGCTAATGGCCAGCCATTGGCTGAAGTGCAATTGCTCGCTGAGAAACAACAGGCCGGTTAGGGCTGCAACTGCGGGTTCAAGGCTCATCAGGATACTGAAGGTGCGCGAAGGCAGGCGTGTCAGGGCAATCATTTCGAGGCTGTAGGGCAGGGCTGATGAAAGCACCGCTACCGCCAAGGCGATGGGCAGTAAATCGAGGTTGTAAAGGGCAGTGCCGGCCTGCCACATGCCAATCGGGATAACCAATGCGGCGGCGACCAAGGTACCCAGGCAGGCAGTATGCTTGCCGTGTTGGGCGCCTGCTTTTTGGCCGAAAATGATATACATCGCCCAGCAAAGCCCGGCGCCGAGCGCATACGCCATGCCCACTGGATCAAGTGCTTGATCGGACTGATTGCTTGGCAGTAATAACCACAAGCCTGCGACCGCCATCGCCACCCAGACAAAGTCGAGCAATCGCCGAGATGAAAGCAATGCCAGCGCCAAGGGGCCAGTGAACTCAAGGGAAACGGCAATGCCCAGCGGGATGGTTTTAAGCGACATGTAAAACAGCAGGTTCATGCCGCCCAGCGCCAACCCGTAAGCCAGCAATGCTTTGCAAGAACCGAGGCTTAAGCGTGCCTGCCAGGGGCGCATGATGATTGCCAGAATGATTGCGCCAAACCCCAGGCGCAAGGCGGTTGTGCCTTCCGGACCAATTAACGGGAACAGGCTTTTAGCCAGCGAGGCTCCGCTCTGAATAGACACCATGGCGACCAGGAGCAGGGCGATTGGCAGCACAATGGCGGTAGCAGGTATGGCGCGGGGCATTGTCGATTCCAGATCAAATACAGGTGCAATAAAAAACCGGCCCGCAGGCCGGTTATTCAGCCATCAAGCAATTAGCGATATTCGCAGAGATAAGCCGTATCAACCGCGACCTTGAGCTTGAACTTGCTGTTGGCCGGAACTGTGAAGTTGCTGCCCGATTCGAATGTTTCCCAGCTGTCTGAGCCTGGCAATTGAACCGTCAGTGCGCCTGCCACAACATGCATGACTTCGAGTTGGCTGGTGCCAAACTCGTAGTCGCCAGCAGCCATTACGCCGATAGTGGCGGGGCCTGCGACCATATCGAAAGCAATAGATTTGACGGTGCCGTCGAAGTACTCATTCACTTTGAACATATGCACATCCTCGCAAGGGCTGAAAAAAGGGTCGCCAGTATGCCGAAGCCTGATCGGGTCGTCATCAGCTTTGAACAGGTAAAACCAGTGGCAGTAATCGAGCGGTGTTACGCGCGTCGCTAAGAGCGCGATGCTGTTGTCCGCTGAAATTGATTCCAGAGAGTTGCAGTGCGGTGTGCAGGCCCACTGGCTGCTGTAGTTTGCGCGCTTGGGCGAAGGTTTTTTTAAGATTCAGGTGACTGAGCGTGCTCAAGTGACTGCTGAGCTTTTGCAGGCGCCAGTCTTGCTCAAGTTGGCGGCGGTCATATTCGCCCCAACTTGCCCAGCCGATCAGGCGCGGGTGATGCTGGCTGAGCCAGCGCTCAAAGTGCGGCCAGATTTCAGACAATGGCCCTGCGCTGTCGACATCGGTTTGGCTGATATGGGTCAGGTCACGGCAAAACTTGGTCAGGTGAGGGCGCCTGACAGGCCTTACAAAACGTTGAAAGTGATCGATCTCATGGCCCTGGGCATTCACCATGCTGGCGCCTATTTCGATGATTTCCATCTCTTCGATCGGCCAGCCGCCTTCCTCGGTTGTGGCTTCCAAGTCAATTACTAACCAGTGTCCCATAGGCTCTCCATGAGCATGCGAGCCTGTACTCGCGCTGTCGGCAAACTTACTATTAGGTTTTAGGACAATGGCGGCAGTATGCAAGTGCCCGACAAGTGCGGCAAAACCCATGTTAGGCTGCTGATAAATCAACCTGGAGGTTTCAAATGGCCAACGTAGCCTTTATTGGATTAGGTGTAATGGGGTATCCCATGGCGGGGCATTTGGCGCGCGATGGTCATCAAGTCTGTGTTTACAATCGCTCCTCGGCCAAGGCTGAGCAGTGGGTTGAAGAATATGCCGGTGAGTGCGCCGCGACACCACGCGAAGCGGCGCAAGGCGCAGACTTGGTGATGGTGTGCGTCGGTAATGACGATGATTTGCGCAGTGTAGTGCTCGGTGACGATGGTGCGTTGGCGGGCATGCAGGCTGGCGCAGTGCTGGTTGATCACACCACGGCCTCTGCCACTGTCGCCCGCGAGCTTGCTGAGCTCGCCCAAGAGCGCTCGATAGGCTTTCTTGATGCGCCGGTTTCAGGCGGTCAGGCGGGTGCACAAAATGGTGTGCTGACGGTCATGGTCGGCGGCGAGCAGGCCGATTTTGATAAAGCGCAGCCGGTGATTGATGCTTACGCCAAGATGGTACGGTTGATGGGGCCGGCGGGTAGTGGCCAACTGACTAAGATGGTCAACCAGATTTGTATCGCAGGCGTGGTTCAGGGCTTGTCCGAAGCCCTTCACTTTGCACAGTGTGCCGGTCTCGACGGTATTGGCGCCATGGAGGTCATCAGCAAGGGCGCAGCGCAATCCTGGCAGCTTGAGAATCGCCATAAAGCCATGCTTGATGGTGAGTTCGAATTCGGTTTTGCGGTCGATTGGATGCGCAAGGACTTGTCTATCCTGCTGACTGAGGCGCGGAGCAATGGTGCTCAATTGCCAGTCACTGCGTTGGTTGATCAGTTCTATGCCGACGTTCAGGCTGCTGGCGGTGGTCGTTGGGATACTTCGAGCCTGATCTCGCGACTTAAGCCGACAAAGAACTCCTGAGGCTGTTTGTTGCCTTATCTATCAGGCGCTGCACATTGCGCCTGATACAGATTGCCCGGCATTTATCTGTTTCAGACACTGCTAATTTCAGCATTGGGCGGTTAAAATCGGCAAAATGTCGTGATTGTGCTTTCGTTAGAGGTTTTAAGGTCATGAAATGCCGTGCTGGCTGTGGCGCTTGCTGCATCTCACCTTCAATTAGTTCGCCCATTCCAGGCATGCCCAACGGCAAGCCTGCAGGCGTGCGCTGTATTCAGCTGGATGAAGCTAATTTCTGCATGATCTTCGGCCAACCTGAGCGCCCGGCGGTCTGTTCTGCATTTAGTGCGGATCTAGAGGTGTGCGGTGACACTCGGGAAGACGCAATACGTTTGCTCGCCTGGCTTGAAGGCTCTACTGCTGTGGCGTGTTAATTAATTACCAGCAGGCAAAAGCCTGGGAGAAATGATGGCTCTGTTTACACGGTTGTTAGTGGCTGGCGTTACAGTCTTGGCTGTAAGTACTGCTCATGGCCAGGACTGGAATCTGGTGAAAGATGAAGCCGGGATCAAGATTTACCTGAGCGATGTGAAGGGCTCGGAATACAAGGCCTATCGCGGTGTGACGACAGTCAAGGCCGATTTACCGACGTTGCTCAAGTTACAGAATGACGTAGCCGGTTCGTGCGCATGGATTCATGAGTGCAAAATGCAAAAAATGCTCAAGCACGAAGGCGATAAAACCTGGACCTACGCGCAATTCAACACGCCATGGCCGGTCACTCCGCGTGACTCCGTTATGGAAGTCACCACCGCGCAGGATGCGAAGGGTGGCGCGACCCGTGTGATGCACGGTGTGCCTGATTACTTGCCGCCAGAGAAGGACTTTGTCAGGGTCAGCCAGCTAGAAGGTCGTTGGGTGTTTACCCCGAAGGCCGCAGGTGATATTGAGGTTGTGTATGAGGTGCATACCGAGCCGGGCGGCAGCGTGCCATCGTGGCTGGCCAACAAGTTCGTGGTCGATGCGCCGTTCAATACCTTGAAAAACTACCGAGAATTAGCCGAGAAACAATAATCCAGCGGCGCCACCTGTCCAGGTGCTCACAAAAAAGGCTGCCAATTGGCAGCCTTTTTTACGCGATTAAACAGGCCCGGTCGGCTTATCTATTGATATCGCGCTGCTCTTTGCCGGTGTACAGCTGGCGTGGGCGGCCAATCTTGTACGGGCTTTCGAGCATTTCTTTCCAGTGCGAGATCCAGCCAACGGTACGTGCCAGTGCGAAAATCACAGTGAACATGCTGGTTGGGATGCCTATGGCCTTGAGGATGATGCCCGAGTAGAAGTCTACGTTCGGGTACAGCGAGCGCTCGATAAAGTATGGATCGGTCAGCGCGATCTCTTCGAGGCGCATTGCCAGCTCAAGTTGTGGGTCATTGGTGATGCCCAGCTCTTTCAGGACTTCGTCGCAGGTCTGTTTCATCACGGTGGCGCGTGGGTCACGGTTCTTGTAGACGCGGTGACCGAAGCCCATCAGCTTGAACGGATCGTTCTTGTCTTTGGCCTTGGCGATGAAGGTGTCGATGTTTGAAACATCACCAATTTCATCAAGCATGCTCAGTACGGCCTCGTTGGCGCCGCCGTGAGCAGGGCCCCAAAGTGCAGCGATACCAGCCGCGATACAGGCAAATGGGTTGGCGCCAGAGGAGCCAGCCAGGCGAACGGTTGAAGTCGATGCGTTCTGCTCGTGGTCGGCGTGCAGGATAAAGATTTTATCCATTGCTTTGGCCAGAACCGGGCTGATCGGCTTAATTTCGCAAGGCGTGTTGAACATCATGTGCAGGAAGTTTTCAGCGTAATTAAGGTCATTACGCGGGTACATCATGGGTTGGCCCATGGAGTACTTGTAGGTCATCGCTGCAAGGGTCGGCATCTTGGAGATCAGGCGCATGGCCGAAACTTCGCGGTGATGCGGGTTCTTGATGTCCAGGGAGTCGTGATAGAAGGCGGAGAGTGCGCCGACCACGCCACACATGATGGCCATTGGGTGTGCGTCGCGGCGGAAGCCGTTGAAGAAGGTCTTCAACTGCTCGTGAACCATGGTGTGGTTCTTGATAGTGGATACAAATTGAGCTTTTTGCGCTTCATTAGGCAGTTCGCCATTGAGCAGCAGGTAGCAGGTTTCCAGATAGTCAGCTTTCTCGGCGAGCTGCTCAATTGGATAACCGCGGTGAAGCAGAATGCCTTGTTCACCATCGATGTAGGTGATTTGCGACTCGCAAGACGCGGTGGACATGAAGCCCGGATCAAAAGTGAAGCGGCCCGTGGCTGTTAAGCCTCTTACATCTATTACATCGGGACCAACGGTGCCGGTTAAAATAGGCAGCTCGACGGGGGCAGCGCCCTCGATGATCAACTGCGCTTTTTTGTCAGCCATGTGTGGCCTCCTAGTTATGCTTGATATCATCAGACAGCCCCCCACGCAGGGCCCGCACCACTATAGTGGGATAAATTCTAAAGTCAATTTGCTAAAACACTATGGGGTAGAGCGTGTTGGCAGCTGATTATTAAGGATAAGTTGCGCTTTTACGTGATTTAATTAATCCGCGCAATCTGCACGAAGGATAGGCTGGTCCGTTGTCATTAGTAACCTAACTGTCTATACTCTGCGGCCAACCACTAAGGGCTTTTGACCCTGTATCTGGTGGTTTTCACTCCTTGGGTGATGGGTACCTGACCAGTGCACCTCCCGACAACTTTGCCCTGCAACTTCGGGGCTCTCAGTGTGATAAAAAAAGCCGTGAATAGCCAACGACCTGTAAACCTAGACCTTAGGACTATCAAGCTCCCAATCACCGCTTACACGTCCATTCTTCACCGTATCTCCGGTGTCATCCTCTTTGTCGGTATTGCCGTGTTGCTCTATGCGCTCGACAAGTCGCTTGCTTCAGAGGAAGGCTTTGCCGAGGTGAAAGAATGTTTGACCAGCCCTTTGGCTAAGTTCGTGATTTGGGGATTGTTGTCCGCCTTGCTGTACCACTTGGTGGCTGGCGTACGCCACATCATCATGGACATGGGCATCGGTGAATCGCTTGAGGGCGGTGCATTGGGCTCGAAAATCGTACTCGCTGTCGCAGCGGTCATGATTCTGCTGCTGGGGGTATGGATATGGTAACTAACGTCACTAACTTGTCGCGTTCGGGTCTGTATGACTGGATGGCACAACGCGTTTCAGCAGTCGTGCTCGCGGCTTATGTACTGTTTTTGCTCGGTTATGTGATCGCCCATCCTGGTATGGGTTATGCCGATTGGCATGGTCTGTTCTCCAATCAAGCAATGCGCATCTTCAGCTTGCTGACCTTGGTTTCACTTAGCGTTCATGCCTGGGTTGGTATGTGGACAATCTCCACTGACTACCTGACCAACATGGCTATCGGCAAGTGGGCTACGGCCGTGCGTTTTCTGTTCCAGGCTGCGTGTGGCATCGCCATGTTCGCGTTTTTCGTCTGGGGCGTGCAGATTCTTTGGGGTATCTGATCCATGACTAGCATTCGTACACTTTCCTATGACGCCATCATCATTGGTGGCGGCGGTGCAGGCATGCGTGCCGCGCTGCAACTGGCTCAAGGCGGTCACAAAACCGCAGTAGTCACCAAAGTTTTCCCAACCCGTTCGCATACTGTATCGGCTCAGGGCGGTATCACCTGTGCGATCGCTTCGGCTGATCCGAACGATGATTGGCGCTGGCACATGTACGATACCGTCAAGGGCTCCGACTATATCGGTGACCAGGACGCTATCGAATACATGTGTTCCGTAGGTCCGGAAGCGGTGTTCGAGCTTGAGCACATGGGCTTGCCGTTTTCGCGCACTGAAACTGGCCGCATCTATCAGCGTCCATTCGGTGGCCAGTCGAAAGATTTCGGTAAGGGCGGCCAGGCTGCTCGTACTTGCGCAGCCGCTGACCGTACCGGTCACGCACTGTTGCACACCCTTTATCAGGGCAACCTGAAAGCTGGCACCTCGTTCCTGAACGAGTGGTACGCGGTTGATCTGGTGAAGAACCAGGACGGCGTAATCGTCGGTGTGATCGCTATCTGCCTGGAAGACGGTGAGACCGTTTATATCCGTGCCAAGGCTGTGGTTCTGGCGACTGGCGGTGCTGGCCGTATCTACTCGTCGACCACCAATGCCCTGATCAACACCGGTGACGGTATTGGCATGGCGCTGCGTGCAGGTGTTCCGGTTCAGGACATCGAAATGTGGCAGTTCCACCCGACCGGTATTGCCGGCGCCGGTGTACTGGTAACTGAAGGTTGCCGTGGTGAAGGTGGTTACCTGATCAACAAGCACGGCGAGCGTTTCATGGAGCGCTATGCACCAAACGCCAAAGACCTTGCAGGTCGTGACGTAGTTGCACGTTCGATGGTTAAAGAGATCATTGCCGGTAACGGCTGTGGCCCTGATGGCGATCACGTAATGCTGAAGATGGATCACCTGGGCGAAGAAGTCCTGCTGAGCCGTCTGCCAGGCATCGTTGAGCTGTCGAAAACCTTCGCTCACGTTGATCCAGCTGTAACGCCGATCCCGGTTGTTCCAACTTGCCACTATATGATGGGCGGCGTTGCCACCAACATTCATGGCCAGGCGATCACTCAGGATGCCAACGGCAACGACAAGATCATCGAAGGTCTGTTCGCCGTGGGTGAAGTGGCATGCGTATCGGTTCACGGTGCTAACCGCCTGGGCGGCAACTCGCTGCTCGACTTGGTGGTATTTGGTCGTGCGGCTGGCCTGCACCTGGAGAAATCGCTTAAAGAAGGCGTTGAACATCGTAATGCCAGCGCCACTGATATTGATCAGTCGCTCAGCCGTCTGGCGGGTGTTAACGAGCGCACCACTGGCGAAGATGTAGCGCCGCTGCGTAAAGAGCTGCAAAGCTGCATGCAGAACTACTTCGGTGTATTCCGTACTGGCGAATACATGCAGAAGGGTATTGCCCAATTGGCTGACCTGCGTGAGCGGATCGCCAATGTTAAGATCGCGGACAAGAGTCAGGCTTTCAATACTGCGCGTATCGAAGCCCTGGAACTGCAAAACCTTCTTGAAGTTGCTGAAGCGACTGCGATTGCTGCCGAGACGCGTAAAGAATCTCGCGGTGCTCACGCTCGTGAAGACTTCGAAGATCGTGACGACGAAAACTGGCTGTGCCATTCCCTGTACTTCCCAGGCGAAAAGCGCGTGACCAAGCGTGCCGTCAACTTCTCGCCGAAGACAGTTCCGACCTTTGAACCTAAGATCCGGACTTACTAAGGGTGGCTGATATGTTGCAAGTAAGTGTTTATCGCTATAACCCTGAGAGCGACTCTGCGCCGTTCATGCAGGATTTCCAGATCGATACAGGCGGCAAGGACATCATGGTTCTTGACGTACTGGCGCTGGTCAAAGAACAGGACGAAGGCTTCTCCTATCGTCGTTCTTGCCGTGAGGGCGTGTGTGGCTCTGACGGTATGAACATCAATGGCAAGAATGGCCTGGCTTGCATCACGCCGCTGTCGGCTGTGGTGAAAAACAACAAGCTGGTGATTCGTCCGTTGCCTGGTTTGCCAGTCATTCGTGACCTGGTTGTCGATATGAGCATCTTCTATAAGCAGTACGAGAAGGTTCAGCCGTTTTTGCAGAACGATACGCCAACACCGGCCATCGAACGCCTGCAGAGCCCGGAAGAGCGCGAGAAGTTGGACGGTCTGTACGAGTGCATCCTGTGCGCTTGCTGCTCGACCAGCTGCCCGTCGTTCTGGTGGAACCCTGATAAGTTCCTCGGTCCTGCTGCACTGCTGCAAGCCTATCGTTTCCTGGCAGACAGCCGTGATACAAAAACAGTTGAACGTTTGTCGGCATTGGATGATCCATTCAGTGTGTTCCGCTGCCGCAGCATCATGAACTGCGTGAGCGTTTGCCCTAAGGGTCTTAACCCGACCAAGGCAATCGGCCACATTCGCGGCATGTTGTTGCAAAGCGGTACTTGATTCACCGAGTTTAGTTAGACCTGTAACGCCTGCGGTCTCTTGTGCTCAATAGGAGGCCGCAGTTATAGCCAGAATCGCAGCTCAAAAAGTCGCGGTTCTTATTTTGAAATATTATGACGACCAGCAGGGGCATCTGGGCCGGAGCCCGGACTATCTGCGGGATCCGTGGTGGCTTTACCGAGGTCGCTGCATCAAGACTTCGAAAGCCCACGCGGTTTCTACGCCGGTGGTGTCCCCTAACCGAGGGTGACCAAGCATGCAAGAAAGCGTGATGCAGCGCATGTGGGACAGTGCCCACCTATCCGGTGGAAACGCTGCCTATGTGGAAGAGCTCTATGAGCTTTACCTGCACGATCCCAACGCTGTGCCAGAAGAGTGGCGCACTTACTTTCAGAAGTTACCGGCCGATGGTGGCGCCACAACAGACGTATCGCATTCCACGATTCGCGACCATTTCGTCCTGCTCGCTAAAAACAAAGCCCGTGCGCAACCGGTTTCCGCCGCTAGCGTCAGCAGCGAGCACGAGAAAAAGCAAGTCGAGGTTCTGCGTCTGATTCAGGCCTACCGCATGCGTGGTCATCAGGCTGCGCAGCTTGATCCGCTGGGTCTTTGGCAGCGTCCGCTGCCGGCTGACCTGTCGATCAATCACTACAGCCTGACCGACGCTGACATGGACACCACGTTCCGCACGGGTGGCCTTGTTATCGGCAAGGAAGAGGCAAGTTTGCGGGAAATTCTCGAAGCGTTGCAGCAGACATATTGCCGCACCATTGGCGCAGAATTTACCCACATCGTCGATTCCGAGCAGCGCAGCTGGTTTCAGCAGCGTCTGGAAAGCGTTCGTGGTCGTCCACAATATTCCGCGGAAGTGCAGGGCCATGTGCTTGAGCGCCTGACTGCGGCTGAAGGTTTGGAGAAGTACCTGGGCACCAAATACCCGGGCACCAAGCGCTTTGGTCTGGAAGGTGGTGAAAGCCTGATCCCGCTGCTTGATGAAATCATCCAGCGCAGTGGCTCATACGGCACCAAGGAAATTGTCATCGGCATGGCCCACCGTGGTCGTCTCAACGTATTGGTCAACACCTTCGGCAAGAACCCGCGTGATCTGTTCGACGAGTTCGAAGGCAAGAAAACCGAAGGCCTGAGCTCAGGTGACGTTAAATATCACCAGGGTTTCTCCTCGAACGTGATGACTGCAGGTGGCGAAGTCCACTTGGCGCTTGCGTTCAACCCGTCTCACCTTGAAATTGTCTCGCCGGTAGTCGAGGGTTCGGTACGTGCCCGTCAAGACCGCCGCAGTGATGATGTGGGCGATAAGGTCCTGCCAATTTCCATCCACGGCGACGCTGCTTTTGCAGGTCAGGGCGTGGTCATGGAAACCTTCCAGATGTCGCAGACCCGCGGCTTCAAGACAGGCGGCACCATCCATATCGTCATCAACAACCAGGTTGGCTTTACCATCAGCCGTGTAGACGATGCTCGTTCCACCGAGTACTGCACCGATGTGGCCAAAATGATTCAGGCGCCGATCTTCCATGTAAATGGTGATGATCCGGAAGCCGTGTTGTTTGTTACGCAGATGGCTGTTGATTACCGCATGCAGTACAAGCGCGACGTGGTTATTGACCTCGTTTGCTACCGTCGCCGCGGTCACAACGAAGCCGATGAGCCGAACGGCACCCAGCCGCTGATGTATCAGCAAATCGCCAAGCAGCGCACCACGCGTGAGCTGTATGCCGAGATGTTGATCAACGCATCGCGTCAGACTGCCGAAGACGTTCAGGCCAAGAGCGATGAATATCGCACGGCACTGGATAACGGTCAGCACGTTGTGAAGAGCTTGGTTAAAGAGCCAAACAAAGAGCTGTTCGTTGACTGGCGTCCGTATCTGGGCCACGCCTGGACTGCGCGTCACGACACCCGTTTTGATCTCAAAACCCTGCAAGAACTGTCGGCCAAGCTGCTGGAAACACCAGACGGCTTCGTGGTTCAGCGTCAGGTTTCGAAGATCTACGAAGATCGCCAGAAGATGACCGCCGGTGCGCTGCCGATCAACTGGGGTTATGCCGAAACCATGGCGTACGCAACCCTGTTGTTCGAAGGCCATCCGATCCGCATTACCGGTCAGGACGTGGGTCGCGGTACCTTCTCGCACCGTCATGCCGTGCTGCACAACCAAAAAGATGGCAGCACCTACGTGCCACTTCAGAAGCTGTATAACGAGCAACCAGACTTCGATCTGTATGACTCGTTCCTGTCTGAAGAAGCGGTGCTGGCGTTCGAATACGGTTATTCCACAACCACGCCAAATGGCCTGGTTATCTGGGAAGCGCAATTCGGTGACTTCGCCAACGGTGCCCAGGTTGTATTCGACCAGTTCATCTCCAGCGGTGAAACCAAGTGGGGTCGTCTCTGTGGTCTGACCATGCTCTTGCCGCACGGCTACGAAGGGCAGGGGCCTGAGCACTCCTCGGCGCGTTTGGAGCGTTATCTGCAACTCTGTGCCGAGCACAATATGCAGGTTTGCGTACCGACCACGCCGGCTCAGATCTACCATTTGCTGCGTCGTCAGGTGATTCGCCCGCTGCGCAAGCCATTGGTCGTATTGACGCCTAAGTCGCTGCTGCGCCACAAATTGGCAATCTCGACGCTGGAAGATTTGGCCGAAGGCTCGTTCCAGACGGTTATTCCAGAGATCGATGCAATTGATCCGAAGAAAGTGGACCGCGTGGTGATGTGTAGCGGCAAGGTCTACTACGACCTGCTTGAAAAGCGTCGCGCTGAAGGCTTGAACAACATTGCAATCGTACGCCTCGAACAGCTCTATCCGTTCCCAGAAGAAGACTTGACTGAGGCGCTTGCCGCTTACAAGAACCTCAAGCACATCGTCTGGTGTCAGGAAGAGCCGATGAACCAAGGTGCCTGGTATTGCAGCCAGCATCACATGCGCCGTGTTGTTACTGCGCATAAGAAAACCCTGGTTCTTGAGTATGCCGGCCGTGAAGGCTCTGCATCTCCAGCATGCGGTTATGCATCGTTGCACGCCGAGCAGCAGGAAAAACTGCTGCAAGACGCTTTTACTGTTTAACGCCCGAGCGCAAGAGGCGGCCTGAGTAGGCCGCCTCGTTGAAAACCGAATTTAAGGACACACACAATGGCTATCGATATTAATGCCCCAACTTTCCCGGAATCGGTTGCTGACGGTACCGTTGCCACTTGGCACAAAAAGCCGGGCGACGCAGTCAAGCGCGATGAGCTGATTGTTGACATCGAGACGGACAAAGTTGTTATCGAAGTGTTGGCTGAAGCCGACGGCGTTATCGCTGAAATCGTCAAGAACGAAGGCGACACCGTACTGAGCAACGAACTGCTGGGTCGCCTGACTGAAGGCGCTGCTGCAGCTGCCCCGGCCGCTGCCCCGGCCGCTGCCTCGGCACCTGCTGCCAAAGCTGAGGCGCCTGCTGCTGCACCGGCTGCTGGCGACGACGACCAAATCCTTTCGCCTGCTGCGCGCAAGCTGGCTGAAGAAAACGGCATCAACCCAAGCAGCATCACGGGTACCGGCAAAGGCGGTCGCGTCACTAAAGAAGACGTTGTCGCGGCTGTTGAAGCCAAGAAGAACGCGCCTGCTGCCAAACCAGCTGCTGCTGCTGCAGCTGCCAGCGCTCCGGCAATGGCTGTTGGTGATCGTGTTGAGAAGCGCGTACCAATGACCCGCCTGCGTGCCAAGGTTGCCGAGCGTCTGGTTGAAGCTCAATCGAACATGGCGATGCTGACCACGTTCAACGAAGTCGATATGACTGAAGTCATGGCACTGCGTTCGAAGTACAAGGACCTGTTCGAGAAGTCGCACAATGGCGTACGCCTGGGCTTCATGTCGTTCTTCGTCAAGGCGGCCACTGAAGCACTCAAGCGCTTCCCGGCTGTAAACGCTTCGATCGACGGTTCTGACATCGTTTACCACGGCTACGCTGACGTTGGCGTTGCTGTGTCGAGCGACCGTGGCCTGGTTGTACCAGTGCTGCGTAACGCCGAGTCGATGAGCCTGGCTGAAATCGAAAATGGCATCGCCACCTTCGGCAAGAAAGCCCGCGACGGCAAACTGTCGATTGATGAGATGACTGGCGGTACCTTCACCATCACCAACGGTGGTACTTTTGGTTCGATGATGTCGACGCCGATCGTTAACCCGCCGCAAGCTGCTATCTTGGGTATGCACAATATCCTGCAGCGCCCGATGGCGATCAATGGTCAGGTTGTTATTCGTCCAATGATGTACCTGGCGCTGTCTTACGATCACCGCCTGATCGATGGTAAGGAAGCCGTGACCTTCCTGGTGACCATCAAGAACCTGCTGGAAGATCCTGCACGCCTGCTGCTGGATATCTAAACCCAGTTTCTCCCTCGGCGGCTCTCACAAGGAGCCGCCCGGTTTATTTGAGAAGGAATCAGTAATGTCTCAGAAATTCGACGTGGTAGTCATCGGTGCCGGCCCTGGCGGTTATGTAGCTGCAATCAAGGCGGCGCAACTGGGCTTGAAGACTGCCTGTATCGAGAAGTATCAGGATAAAGCTGGCAAGATCGCCTTGGGCGGTACGTGCTTGAACGTAGGTTGCATTCCTTCCAAAGCACTGCTCGACAGCTCGTGGAAATACCACGAAGCCCAGGAAGGCTTCGCCGTCCACGGTATCACTGCCAAAGGCGTGAGCATGGACGTGCCTGCAATGGTTGGCCGCAAGGACACCATCGTTAAGAACCTTACTGGCGGCGTTGCCACCCTGTTCAAGGCTAACGGTGTAACCCTGCTGGAAGGCCACGGCAAGCTGCTTTCGGGCAAGCAAGTTGAAGTCACTGCCCAAGACGGCACCACTCAAATTGTTGAAGCCGGTAATGTGATCATCGCTTCGGGCTCCAAGCCGATCGACATTCCACCAGCACCTGTTGACCAAGACGTTATCGTCGACTCGACTGGCGCTCTGGACTTCCAAGCTGTACCTAAGACTCTTGGCGTTATCGGCGCTGGCGTTATCGGCCTGGAACTGGGTTCGGTATGGTCGCGTCTGGGTTCGCAAGTGACTGTAATCGAAGCCCAGGACAAGTTCCTGCCAGCGGCTGATGACCAGATCTCCAAAGAAGCGATGAAAACCCTGACCAAACAAGGTCTGAAAATCCTGCTGGGTGCACGCCTGACTGCTTCTGAAGTCAAGAAGAAGCAAGTGACCGTGAGCTTCACCGACGCCGATGGCGAGCAGAAGATGACTTTCGACAAGCTGATCGTAGCGGTCGGTCGTCGTCCGGTTACAACAGACCTGTTGGCAGCTGACAGCGGCGTTGATATGGATGAGCGTGGCTTCATCTTCGTCAACGACCAGTGCGAGACCAGTGTCCCAGGCGTCTACGCCATTGGTGACGTGGTTCGTGGTGCAATGCTTGCGCACAAAGCCTCGGAAGAGGGCGTGATGGTTGCCGAGCGTATCGCCGGTCACAAAGCGCAAATGAACTATGACTTGATCCCATCGGTTATCTACACTCACCCGGAAATCGCGTGGGTTGGTAAAACCGAACAGCAGCTCAAGGCTGACGGGATTGCTGTAAACGTCGGTACTTTCCCATTCGCGGCCAGCGGCCGTGCAATGGCTGCAAATGATACCGGCGGCATGGTCAAGGTTATTGCCGATGCCAAGACTGATCGCGTGTTGGGCGTTCACGTTATTGGCCCAAGCGCTGCTGAGTTGGTTCAGCAGGGCGCAATCGGCATGGAATTCGGCACCAGTGCCGAAGATTTAGGGATGATGGTGTTCTCGCACCCAACCCTTTCCGAAGCGTTGCACGAAGCAGCATTGGCGGTGAATGGCGGTGCTATTCACATTGCTAATCGCAAAAAACGCTAAGTGAACTGACTATTAACCCTTGGGTCTGCCCAATCGGCAGGCTCATCGGTTACTGGACAAAAAGAACCACGACGACTGCCCGTGTTTGACCTCGGTTAAGCGCGGAATGTACGTCGGACTGCTCAAGATGGCGGTCACAGGTGGTGCGGCACTAATATGCAGCACCGAATGCGCAATACCCAAACGAAGACGGTAGACAAGCATGAATCTCCACGAGTATCAGGGTAAGCAGCTATTCGCTGAATACGGCCTGCCCGTATCCCAAGGCTTCGCAGTAGACACCCCAGAAGAAGCCGCAGAAGCTTGCGACAAAATCGGTGGCAGTGAGTGGGTTGTTAAAGCCCAAGTTCACGCTGGTGGCCGCGGTAAAGCGGGCGGCGTGAAGCTGGTCAAGAGCAAAGAAGATGCCAAGGCATTCGCAGCCAACTGGCTGGGCAAGCGTCTGGTGACTTACCAGACTGACGCCAACGGCCAGCCTGTCAGCAAGATCCTGGTTGAATCCTGCACTGACATCGCCAAGGAACTGTACCTGGGCGCTGTAGTTGATCGTTCCAGCCGTCGTATCGTGTTCATGGCGTCCACTGAAGGTGGCGTAGACATCGAGAAAGTGGCACACGACACCCCTGAGAAAATCCTCAAGGCAACTATCGATCCACTGGTTGGCGCTCAGCCATTCCAGGGGCGCGAGTTGGCTTTCCAGCTGGGTCTGGAAGGTAACCAGATCAAGCAATTCACTCAGATCTTCGTGGGTCTGGCCAAGCTGTTCCAGGACTACGACCTGGCGCTGCTGGAAGTGAACCCGCTGGTCATCAAGGCTGACGGCAATCTGCATTGCCTGGACGCCAAGATCAACATCGACAGCAACGCCATGTACCGCCAGCCTAAGCTGCGCGCTATGCATGACCCGTCGCAGGACGATCCACGCGAAGCCCACGCTGCCAAGTTCGAACTGAACTATGTTGCCCTTGAAGGCAACATCGGCTGCATGGTCAACGGTGCTGGCCTGGCCATGGGTACCATGGACATCGTCAACCTGCACGGCGGTCAGCCAGCTAACTTCCTTGATGTTGGCGGCGGCGCGACCAAAGAACGCGTTACTGAAGCGTTCAAGATCATCCTCTCGGATGACAATGTTAAAGCCGTTCTGGTTAACATCTTCGGCGGTATCGTTCGTTGCGACATGATTGCTGAAGGCATCATCGGCGCAGTGAAAGAAGTCGGCGTTAAAATTCCGGTTGTTGTTCGCCTTGAAGGTAACAACGCTGAGCTGGGCGCTAAAGTCCTGGCTGAAAGTGGCCTGAACATCATCGCGGCAACCAGCTTGACCGACGCTGCTCAGCAAGTCGTCAAAGCTGCGGAGGGCAAGTAATGAGCGTCCTGATCAATAAAGACACCAAAGTAATCTGCCAGGGCTTCACCGGCTCGCAGGGTACCTTCCACTCCGAACAAGCCATTGCCTACGGCACTAAAATGGTCGGCGGTGTTACTCCAGGCAAAGGTGGTTCAACTCACCTGGGCCTGCCAGTGTTCAACACTGTTAAAGAAGCTGTAGAAACCACTGGCGCTACTGCCAGCGTTATCTACGTACCAGCTCCATTCTGCAAGGACTCGATCCTGGAAGCAGCAATGGGCGGTATCAAGCTGATCGTTTGCATTACCGAAGGTATTGCAACTATCGACATGCTTGAAGCCAAAGTTAAGTGTGACGAGCTGGGCGTTGTCCTGATCGGCCCTAACTGCCCAGGTGTTATCACCCCAGGCGAGTGCAAGATCGGCATCATGCCAGGCCACATCCACTTGCCAGGCAAAGTAGGCATCGTGTCGCGTTCCGGCACCCTGACTTACGAAGCTGTTAAGCAGACTACTGACGCCGGTTTCGGTCAGTCGACTTGCGTTGGTATCGGCGGTGACCCGATCCCAGGTTCTAACTTCATCGACATCCTGAAGTTGTTCCAGGAAGACCCAAAGACCGAAGCGATCGTTATGATCGGTGAGATCGGCGGTTCGGCTGAAGAAGAAGCTGCTGCTTACATCAAAGCCAATGTGACTAAGCCTGTTGTTTCCTACATCGCTGGTGTTACCGCTCCTGCGGGCAAGCGTATGGGTCACGCTGGTGCAATCATCTCTGGCGGCAAGGGCACTGCAGACGAGAAGTTTGCTGCTCTGCAAGACGCAGGCGTTAAAACCGTGCGTTCCCTGGCTGACATCGGCAAAGCCCTGGCTGAGCTGACTGGTTGGGAAGTCAAAAAGGCCTAATCGCTTTTTTGTCTGAAAAGAGGCCACCTTCGGGTGGCCTTTTTTATTGGGAAATTCTTGCTGGCAGGATGCAGTGCAGACAATGCTTTATTGCCCGCCATTTATGGGGTGAGGTATTGCGGATCGTTTGGTGGACAAGCTTCGCGTTGTCACAACCTACGCGGATGAAGTAGAGCGGACAGCGCTTTTCTGTCCGCCAATAGCCTAGCTGCCCACGCCATATACAAAGCAAAAAGCCCGCTGCAAGAGCGGGCTTTTTTACTGCAGAGCAGGGCGCTTAAACGATAACGCCCTGGCTGCGCAGGTAATCATCGTAGGTGCCGCTAAAGTCGGTCACGCCGCTGTCGCTTAGCTCGATGATACGGGTGGCCAGCGAGCCTACGAACTCACGGTCGTGGCTGACGAAAATCAGCGTACCCGGGTAGTTTTCCAGCGCCAGGTTGAGGGCTTCGATGGATTCCATGTCCAAGTGGTTGGTCGGTTCATCCATGATCAGCACGTTAGGCTTGTTCAGGATCAGCTTGCCGAACAGCATGCGACCTTGTTCGCCACCGGAGATCACCTTGACTGACTTGAGGATGTCATCGTTGGAGAACAGCATGCGGCCCAGCGTGCCGCGTACCAGCTGTTCGCCGCCTTGGGTCCACTGGCCCATCCACTCGAACAGGGTGAGGTCATCTTCAAAGTCATGGGCATGGTCTTGGGCGTAGTAACCCAGCTCAGCGCTTTCAGTCCATTTCACCGAACCTGCGTCCGGAGTCAACTCACCCATCAGGGTACGCAGCAGGGTTGTCTTGCCGATACCGTTAGGGCCGATGATCGCCACGCGCTCGCCGGCTTCAACGGTAAAGCTGAAGTTCTTAAACAGCGGTTTGCCATCAAAGCCCTTGGCCATGTGCTCAACAGTCACTGCCTGGCGATGCAGCTTTTTGGTCTGCTCGAAGCGGATAAACGGACTGATACGGCTCGATGGCTTGACTTCAGCCAGCTGGATCTTGTCGATCTGCTTGGCGCGGGAAGTGGCTTGCTTGGCTTTCGAGGCGTTGGCCGAGAAGCGGCTGACGAAGCTTTGCAGCTCGCTGATCTGCGCCTTCTTCTTGGCGTTGTCCGAGAGCAGTTGCTCGCGCGACTGAGTGGCCGCCGTCATGTACTCATCATAGTTACCTGGGAACAGGCGCAACTCGCCGTAATCCAAGTCGGCCATGTGCGTGCACACGCTGTTGAGGAAGTGACGGTCGTGAGAAATGATGATCATGGTGCTGTTACGCGCCGTGAGAATATTCTCCAGCCAGCGGATGGTGTTGATGTCCAGGTGGTTGGTCGGTTCATCGAGCAGCAGCACGTCCGGATCGGAGAACAGCGCCTGGGCCAGCAATACGCGCAGCTTCCAGCCTGGAGCGACTTCGCTCATCGGGCCAAAATGCTGGGCCAATGGAATACCCAAGCCAAGTAGCAATTCACCGGCACGGGATTCGGCGGTGTAGCCATCCATTTCAGCGAACTCAGTTTCCAGTTCGGCAACAGCCATGCCGTCTTCTTCGGTCATTTCAGCCAGCGAATAGATACGGTCGCGCTCAGCCTTGACCTGCCACAACTCGGCATGGCCCATGATCACGGTATCGATCACGTTGAATTCTTCATAGGCAAATTGATCCTGACGAAGCTTACCCAGGCGAACATTGGGCTCAAGCATCACCTGGCCGCTCGACGGCTCAAGATCATCACCGAGGATCTTCATAAAGGTCGACTTGCCACAGCCGTTGGCACCGATCAGGCCATAGCGGTTGCCGTTGCCAAATTTGACGGAAACGTTCTCGAACAGTGGCTTGGCGCCGAACTGCATGGTGATGTTAGCGGTGGAGATCAAAGGGCTTACCTATCAATAACTTAGAAGTGTCTGGATTAGCCTGATACCCATTTGATACCAAAACCTGGCTTTTCCAGTTAGCTCCAATCGGAGCTTGAGTCGATCCAGCGTGCATACTAAAAGAGCAGCGTCTGCACAGGATGGCTGAGCTGCTGGGAAGTGAATGCGGGAGTGATGCCAGACATTACGGCTATTGTCGCATAGGTAAGGCGACAGTTGTACGTTGGCCGACAAGGGATTCAGGGTGATATCAAACAGCCCGCCTTGATGGCGGGTTGTTTGTTTATGTACTGATCTGGGTCAACATCTGGAGATATATACAAACTGCTACCACCTCAGCTTGCGAGCTGATGGCCCACTGGGGGGCTGGGGTCTGCTAGCATTACAGCTGCCGACAATGCACCAGCGCATTGAGTCTTTTGTTATTCGAGATGGATCTTTTATGAAATTTTTTACCCCTTTGGCGATGTTAACCCTGTGCAGCGCGTTGGCCGCGCCTGTGATGGCCGCTGAAAGTGCTCCTGAAACCCTCAAGGGCTGCGCCGCCAAGAAACAACACATTCTTGAGCAGATTGAGTTTGCCAAATCCCACGGCAATACCAGTCAGCAAGCGGGCCTGGAAAAGGCGCTCAGTGAAGTGAATGAGCATTGCACCGATGAGTCGCTTAAGAAAAGTCGTGAACAAGACGTGCTTGATGCCAAGCATGAAGTCAGCGAGCGCAAAGCTGATCTTGAAGAGGCCATGAAGAAAGGCGACGTTGAGAAAATCAACAAGCGCAAAGAGAAGCTGGCCGAAGCTCATGAGGAGCTCGATGAGGCGTTGCAAGAGCTGGAGAAGTAATCCAACCGCTCTACGCTTTGATTAGGCTAAAACCGAAACGCCTGCATTTGCAGGCGTTTGTCAGGATCAATCGCGGTAAAACACCTGGACCAGGTGATAACCAAACTGGCTTTTGATCGGGCCATGCACTTCGCGCAGCGGCTTCTTGAAGATCACTTGATCTATCGCGCGGACCATTTGTCCGGGGCGCACTTCACCCAAGTCGCCGCCACGCTTGCCAGAAGGGCAAGTCGAATACTTGCGCGCCAGTACGTCGAACGCTTCGCCCGCAGCCAGACGCTTCTTCAACTGAGCCGCTTCGGCTTCAGTTTTCACCAAAATATGTTTCGCCATTGCTTTAGCCATGGGCGGTTCCTCACAAGTTCTTGCGCCGCATTGTGCCAGTATTTAGCAAATCGCAAAAATTATCCCGGCGACATACAAAGAGCGGTGAATCTGGGCGTAGGCTCATCGGGGATACCTTAGGTTTATCCGCTCTAAACTCGCCTACTGTTATAGAACCTGTCTTGCGGACGTGCACATGGACATTCAATCGCTACTCAAAACCCTTGCCAGCCAAGACGGCTCCGATCTGTACCTTTCGACGGGGGCTCCGCCTTGCGCCAAGTTCAATGGCATGCTCAAGGCCTTGAGTGCCGAGCCATTGAAACCTGGTGACATTGCGGCCGTGGCTGATGCCATCATGGACGTTGCCCAGCGTGAAGAGTTCGAGCGTGAGCTGGAGATGAACCTGGCGATGTCTGTACCGGGCGTGGGACGCTTTCGGATCAATATCTTCAAGCAGCGCAATGAAGTCTCGATCGTGGCACGGAACATCAAGCTGGATATTCCCAAGTTTGAAGACCTGAAACTGCCGGAAGTATTGCTCAGCACTGTGATGGAGAAACGTGGCCTGGTGTTGTTTGTCGGCGGTACCGGCTCAGGTAAATCGACTTCACTGGCGGCCTTGATTGATTACCGTAATCGCAACAGCGGCGGGCACATTATCACCATTGAAGACCCAGTCGAATACGTACACCGACACAAGAAGTCGATCATCAACCAGCGTGAAGTCGGCGTTGATACGCGCAGCTTCCATGCGGCGCTGAAAAACACCCTGCGCCAGGCGCCAGATGTGATCCTTATCGGCGAGATTCGTGATCGCGAAACCATGGAGCATGCGCTGGCATTCGCTGACACCGGGCACTTGGCGATTTCCACATTGCACGCCAACAATGCCAATCAGGCGCTCGACCGGATTATTAACTTCTTTCCGGAAGACCGCCGCCCACAGCTGTTGAATGACTTGGGTAACAACCTCAAGGCGTTTGTGTCCCAGCGCTTGGTCAAGACCACGGACGGCAAGCGTCGTGCTGCGGTCGAGGTGCTGTTGGGCACGCCGACGGTGCGGGATCTGATCAAGCGCAACGAGTTCTCCGAGATCAAGGAAATCATGGAGAAATCGAAAAACCTGGGTATGCAGACCTTTGATCAAGCCTTGATCGATTTGGTTAATCAAGGTGCGATTGACGAGGAAGAGGCGGTTAAAAACGCCGATTCTGCAAATAACGTCCGGCTCAAGCTAAAACTCTATCGCGAAACACCGGCTGCGCCTGCTGCCAGCCCGGTAGCCGCGCCGGTTGCGCAGGCGAAACCGGCCCCAGCTGCAGATTCCGCCGATTGGGGGCTTGAGTTGAAGCTTGAAGACATTGAAGAGGATACCCCGCCGGAAGATCCGGGCAGGCAAGGTATCTAATGCCCGAAAACCGCGAGTCTACTTAAGCCGGTTTTCAAGCAGCGCAACAAAAAGCCCGGCATGCCGGGCTTTTTTCTATCAGGACGAGGCTGTTCAGTCGCGCAACAAGGTGCAGCCGGTCGCAGCTTGCAGCTCTTCAAAGCTGACGCCATCGGCGAGTTCAACGACGCGCATGCCTTGTTCGGTGACATCAAGCACCGCAAGGTCGGTAATGATACGGTCAACCACGCCGACGCCTGTCAGCGGCAAGTCGCAGTTGGGTAGAATCTTGTGGGCGCCGCCTTTGGCGGTGTGCTCCATCAGCACCACCACACGCTTGACCCCTGCGACCAGATCCATGGCGCCGCCCATGCCCTTGACCATCTTGCCGGGAATCATCCAGTTGGCCAGATCACCTTTTTCCGAGACCTGCATCGCGCCCAGAATCGACAGGTTGATGTGACCGCCGCGAATCATCGCAAAGCTTGCAGCGCTATCAAAAAAGGCGCTGCCGGGCAGGGTGGTGATGGTTTGTTTGCCCGCGTTGATCAGGTCCGGATCGACTTCAGCTTCGGTAGGGAAAGGGCCGATGCCCATCAGGCCGTTTTCACTTTGCAGCCACACATCCATGCCTTGCGGGATGTAGTTGGCAACCAGGGTTGGCAGGCCGATTCCGAGGTTTACGTAGAAGCCGTCGTTGAGCTCCAGTGCGGCGCGTTGCGCCATTTGTTCGCGTGTCCAGGCCATGATTAAGCGCTCCGCAGTGTGCGTTGTTCGATGCGTTTCTCTGGAGATTTATTCAGCACCAGACGTTGCACGTAGATACCCGGCAGATGGATATGGTCTGCCTCAAGCTCGCCGGTTTCGACGATTTCCTCTACCTCGACAATGCAAATCTTGCCTGCGGCTGCGGCCAGTGGGTTGAAGTTACGCGCCGTCTTGTTAAATACCAAGTTCCCTGACTTGTCGGCTTTCCAGGCTTTGACCAAAGCGATGTCGGCGGTCAGTGAGCGCTCCATCACGTACCACTCGCCGTCAAACTCGCGGGTTTCCTTGCCTTCGGCGACCAGCGTGCCGTAGCCCGTCTTGGTGTAGAACGCGGGGATTCCCGCGCCGCCGGCCCGCAGCTTTTCAGCCAGGGTGCCTTGCGGGGTAAATTCGAGCTCAAGCTCGCCAGCCAGGTATTGGCGTTCGAACTCTTTGTTCTCGCCGACGTAGGAAGAAATCATCTTGCTGATTTGTCGGCTTTCAAGCAAAAGCCCCAGGCCAAAACCGTCGACCCCGGCGTTGTTGCTGATCACCGTCAGGTTGCGTTTGCCGGTCTCGCGCAGGGCTGCAATCAGCGCCTCGGGAATCCCACACAAGCCAAAACCGCCGACCGCCAAGGTCATGCCGTCTTCAACCAATCCGGCGAGAGCCTCTTGGGCGCTGGGGTAGATTTTATTCATTTGATTAACTCCTCGATGAGTGCCCGGCCAGGTCAATGAGTAGACGTTAACCGGGCTGCGGCGACTTGACCTGCAGCGACATTTACTAGCAATCCGCCGACTTTTGTTGCAGTTGTCTAAAGCGACTAATCAGGGTTACTTAGCCGAAGAAGTACAAGCAACCTGAAATAACAATGCCCGAGTAGACCAGCATCAGCAGGCAATAGCCCATGATGTCGCGAGCGCCCAGTCCTGCGATACCAAGTAACGGCAAGGCCCAGAAGGGTTGAATCATGTTGGTCCAGGCATCGCCCCAGGCAATGGCCATCGCGGTTACCGCCGGTGCAACACCAAGTGCCTGGCCTGCAGGCAACATGATTGGGCCTTGGACCGCCCACTGGCCACCACCGGATGGTACGAAGACGTTGACCAAACCCGCGCTGAGGAAGGCCAGTACCGGGAAGGTGTCGGCGTTGGACCAGGTGACGAACGCGTCGGTCATTTGTTTGCCGAGCGAGATGCCATCAGCGTTTGCACCAACCATCATGCCCATGATCCCGGCATAGAACGGAAACTGGATAACAATGCCACTGATGCCGCCAATGCCTTCCTGCACCGCGCGCATATAACGCTCAGGCGAGCCATGCAGGAACAGGCCAACAAACAGGAACAGGCCGATAACGATATTGAGGCTGAGGGCGAAACCATTGTTAATGAAGTAATAGGCGAAGTAGATAACCGCGACTGCAACGATGATCAGGTTGAGAATACGGCTGTCATCCAGGCGCTGTGCTGGCGTTTCCCGTGGTAGGGCTGGATTTTCGGCATCCACCAGCAGGCTTGGGTCTGCGACTTTTGGCTGGGCTGGATGCATCGCTCGGTTGAGCAGAGGCAGGCCGATAACCAGCAGGGCAATAATGGTCAGGTTCATCGGCGTGAACAGAGTTTCGCCCACACCGATTGCCGAGGTCACCACACCGCCGGTCATGCGCGACAGGTCAGCGCCGCCGGTGGCCAGCGACAGCGGAATCGAGCCGGACAGGCCGCCGTGCCAGATCAGGAAGCCCGAATAAGCGGATGCGACCAGCAATGGATAATCAACGCCTTTGACTTCACGCGCCAGGGCACGGGCGAAAACCGCACCAATGACCAAGCCAAAACCCCAGTTGATCCAGGCGCCCGCCAAGGCGACCAATGTCACCAGGACGATGGCTTGACCGGGCGATTTGGCTATGCGAGCCAGGGCGCCAAGCAAACGGTGGATCAGTGGCGCGCTGGCCAGGGCATGGCCGGTGACCAGGATAAGAGCCATTTGCATGGCAAAGGTCAGCAGGTTCCAGAAACCGCCGCCCCAATGCTGAGCCATCTGCGGCAAGCTCTGGCCGGTGCTGAGCATGCTGGTGATCAGTACGATCAGGCTGAGCAGGATAGCGAAGACAAAAGGCGAGGGCAGGTAACGCTGGACAAGCTTTACGCTCAAGGCAGTAATTGATGAAAGCATGGTCGGTCCTATGTTGTTGTTATGGCTGCAACCAAGATAGCGCTCTTTGTTGCAGCAGGTTTGACAGCAAGTGCTCAGTGTTACTGAATCAAACTGGCCAGGCTATACGCACAAGGTCTAAGTCGGGCTTCTTGGCGTAGCTTAACCATACTTTTATGGTTGCTGGATTAGCGCGCGGCTGTAATCGTAATCGGATTTTGATTAACGTAATTTGTGTATAATTTTGCGTCAAGCCATAAAGCCATCATCGTTACCTACCGAGCATTGAATGGAAAAGCCCCTGAGTCGTGAAGTCTCGAGCAAACAGAAAGTTCGTTCGGCCGAGGTCGGCACTGACATCCTTAAAGCACTGGCTGAGCTGAGCCCATCGACCTCCTTGTCGAATCTGGCGGAGCATGTGCAGATGCCTGCAAGCAAGGTGCATCGCTACCTCCAGGCACTGATTGCCAGCGGTTTTGCCCAGCAAGATCAAGTGACCAATCATTACGCCCTTGGCCGGGAAGCCTTGATGGTGGGGTTGGCGGCGTTGGCCAGCATGGATGTCCTCAAAGTCGCTGCAGTGCCTTTGGCTGAGTTGCGTGACGCACTGAATGAAAGCTGCTTCCTGGCTGTCTGGGCCAACAAAGGCGCAACCGTTGTCCAGTTGCAACAGGCCACCCGGGCGGTAACGCTGGTGACCAAGGTCGGCTCGGTCTTGCCGTTGTTGAGTTCGGCGACCGGCCTGACCTTTGCCGCCTACCTGCCTGAAGCCGAGACGGCGCAGTTGCGTGAGGACGAACTGCAGACTAACCGCGATCATCCGTTTGCTGACGCGAGCCAATACCAGCAGCATCTAAAGCTGGTTCGCGATCAGGGGTTGCACGCGGTACACGGCTTGCTGATGCCGGGCGTTGATGCGCTGTCGGCGCCGGTGTTCGATGCCTATGGGCGCGTCGCTGCGGTGCTTACCGTCGTGGGCTCGGCCAGGGTGTTTGATGCCGACGAGGCGGGCATGGCGGCTGAGCGTCTGAAACAAACCGCAGAAGCCATCAGCTGGCGGATGGGATACGTCAAACCCTAACTGTTTCATTTAGTCTGCGGCGGCCAGCAAGGCGCTCGCCACCCGTGAGCCATTGGTCTTGCCGAGCAGGGTGCAGATGCGCTGGCCTGCTGCGGCCAGCTTGTGCAGGTCGATTCCGGTTTCGATCCCCAGTCCGTTGAGCAGATAGACCACATCTTCAGTAGCGATATTGCCAGTGGCGCCCTTGGCGTAGGGGCAACCGCCCAGGCCTGCAACCGAGCTGTCAAATACGCTGATGCCTTCGAGCAGGCTTGCATAGATGTTGCTCAAGCCCTGGCCGTAGGTATCGTGGAAGTGGCCGGCCAGTTTGTCCCGCGGAACTTCTCGCGCCACAGTATCGAGCAAATGGCGGGTTGCGCCAGCGGTGCCTTTGCCGATGGTGTCGCCCAGGGATATTTCATAGCAGCCCATATCAAACAATGCCTTGCTGACCCAGGCGACTTGTTCAGGGGCGATTTCGCCTTCATAGGGGCAGCCAAGCACGCAGGATACATAGCCGCGCACGCGAATGCCGTGCTGTTTGGCGGCCTGCATCACAGGTTCAAAGCGTTCGAGGCTGTCTTTGATCGAGCAATTGATGTTCTTCTGCGAGAACGATTCAGACGCCGCTGCGAATACGGCGATTTCCTTGACTCCAGCCGCTAACGCGCCCTCCAAGCCACGCAGGTTTGGTGTCAGGGCCGCATAGGTCACGCCCGCGCGTTGCTGGATTTGCGCGAAAACCTGTTCGCTGCCGGCCATTTGCGGCACCCATTTGGCCGAGACAAAACTGCCGACTTCAATGTAGCCAAGGCCCGCATCCGTCAGGTCATCGACCAGCCGGACTTTGTCGCCAACGCTGATGGGTTGCTTCTCATTCTGCAAGCCATCGCGTGGGCCAACTTCAACCAGTCGAACAGAGTGCGGCAGGGTCATGCTCTAGCTCCAATACGTTCATTAAAGGCAATTTAATCAGTTGTTTATGATTAAAAATTAATCTCGATTGATAGATTGGATGACTGCGCTTTCGTCATTATCCAAAGCAATTTCTACCAACACAGTGCCTTCGCTGACCATTTCACTTTCGGTGCAAAACAAGGCATTGACTGTGCCTGCGTGAGGGGCGCGAATGCTGTGCTCCATCTTCATCGCTTCGAGCACCACCAGCGCGGCACCTGCTTCAACCCTGGCGCCCGGTTCAGCCAGGATACGCACAATGCTGCCATTCATTGGCGCCGTCAGGCCGCCTTGGTGGTCGTGGCTATGTTGGGCGGCTGCGATGGGGTCCAGCTTGTCGACCTTGTGCAGTTCGCCGTCCCATTCAATAAACAGGCTGTCACCGCGGCGAACAAGCAGGTGCGAGGTGCGTACCCCGTTGCGCTCAACCTGCATCTGTTCGCCGCACAACTTCAGCTGCGAAGGCGCGCTAGTGCGCAGCTGTACCTGCTGTTGTTCATCGCCAGAGACCAGGTGTATATCCACCTCGCCGGGCAGCCCTGCGCGCCAGCCCGTGAGCTGGGCCCAGGGTGAGTGTGGGTCTTCGGCGGATAAACGCGGCGTTTGGCTTTGAACAAAGCCCTCGGCGGCGACTTGCCAGAACTCATCGGGCAGCGCGCTCGGCGCTGGCAAGAGCACATCCTGATAGCGCGGAATAAACCCGGTATCCAGTTCGGCGGCGGCAAATGCCGGATGACTGAGTACGCGCTTCAAGAAGGCCAGGTTGGTGCGAACGCCAGCAACCTGGGTGTCATTGAGCATGGCCAGCAAGCGAAGCCGGGCTTCTTCCCGATTGGCACCCCAGGCGATCAGCTTGCCGAGCATCGGGTCATAAAACGGCGAGACTTCATCACCCTCGGCAACACCCGAATCAATGCGCCGCCCTTCACCAGCGCTGGATTCACGGTAGATGTCGAGCTTGCCGGTAGAAGGTAGAAAGTCATTTGCAGGGTCTTCGGCGTAAAGGCGCACTTCTATCGCATGGCCATTAAGCGGAACTTGATCCTGGGTAATTGGCAAGGGTTCGCCACGGGCTATACGGATCTGCCAAGCCACCAGGTCAAGCCCGGTGATAGCTTCAGTAACCGGGTGCTCAACCTGCAGCCGGGTATTCATCTCCATAAAGAAGAAATCCCCCCGGGCATCGAGCAAGAACTCAACGGTGCCCGCACCTACATAACCAATTGCTTGCGCGGCTTTGACCGCTGCTTCGCCCATGGCTTGGCGTAGCGCGGGCGACAGGCCGGGGGCGGGAGCCTCTTCGACGACTTTCTGGTGGCGGCGCTGGATCGAGCAGTCGCGCTCGTTGAGATACAGGCAATTGCCGTGCTGATCGGCGAATACCTGAATCTCGACATGACGCGGCTTGAGTACATATTTCTCGATCAGCATGCGTGAGTCACCAAAGGATGACTGCGCCTCACGTTGCGCCGATGCCAGCGCTTCAGCCATTTCCGAGGCTTGCTCAACCACCTTCATGCCTTTACCGCCGCCACCAGCCGTGGCCTTGAGCAGCACCGGGTAGCCTATGACCTCGGCGGTGTTGAGGAAGGTTTCGACATCCTGCGCGGCGCCGTGGTAACCGGGCACCAGCGGCACCCCGGCTTGTTCCATCAGCGCTTTAGCGGCGGACTTACTGCCCATGGCATCAATTGCCGAGGCGGGCGGGCCGAGGAATATCAACCCAGTCTTGTCGATGGCGCGGGCAAAGTCGGCGTTTTCCGAAAGAAAGCCATAGCCTGGATGAATGGCTTGGGCTCCGCTGGCCTTGGCCGCCTCGATCACCGCGTCAATGCGCAGATAGCTGTCGCCAGGTTTGGCTCCACCCAAATCCACCGCTATATCCGCTTCGCGTACGTGGCGCGCATCGCGGTCAATGGCGCTGTGTACGGCTACGGTTCGTAAGCCCAGTTGCCTGGCGGTTTGCATCACCCGGCAGGCAATTTCGCCACGGTTGGCGACCAGGATTGTATCGATGCTGTTTTGCTTCTGGCTCATGCTTGAGGCTCCTGCCAGGCGGGTGTGCGTTTTTCGAGAAAGGCATTGAGGCCTTCTTGGCCTTCGGCGCTGACACGGATGCGTGCAATCGCGTTCTCGGTGTAGCGGCGCAGGGCTGGGGTTAATACGCCGCTGCCGACTTCTTTAAGCAGATCCTTGGTGGCGCGCATGGCTTGCGGGCTGTTGAGCAGCAAGTTGGCGCTCCAGGCATCGACTTGCGCGTCCAGTTCGCTGGCGGGGTAGCACTCGGCGAACAGGCCCAGTTGCTGCGCCTGTTTACCGCCGAAACGTTCCCCAGTCAGGGCAAAGCGCCGTGCTGCGCGCTCGCCGATGGCTTGCACTACAAAGGGGCTGATGACTGCTGGCGCAAGGCCAATACGTACTTCACTAAGGCTGAGTACGGCATCCTCGGCACCGATTGCCATGTCACAACAGCTGATCAAGCCCAAGGCGCCGCCAAATGCCGCGCCTTGCACCACCGCCAGGGTTGGGATTTTCAACTGATAGAGGTTGTGCATCAGTTCTGCAAGTTCGCGGGCGTCACCCAGGTTGGCGTTGTAGTCGAGTTGGGCGCTGGCTTGCATCCAGGCTAGATCAGCGCCTGCGCTGAAGTGCTTGCCACGGCCACGTACGATGACAAAGCGCAGGGATTTATCCGCCTGAATATCATCCAGGGCCAGAATCAGCTCGCGGATCATTTGCGCGTTGAAGGCATTGTTCTTTTCCGGCCGATTAAGCCAGAGCGTGGCAGCGCCATTGGCGGCTTTTGTCAGTTCGATGGTGGTGAAGTCAGTCATGCCATTAACTCTTTTGATATTCAGGGGCAGGGCGTTTGCGCGAGCGGGGCGCAGTCACATGCGAAATACGCCAAATGTGCTTGGCTCAACGGCTGCGTTGAGGCTGGCGGAAAGGGCCAGGCTAAGCACTTCACGGGTTTGCGCAGGGTCGATGACGCCGTCGTCCCACAGTCGTGCGCTGGAGTAATACGGATGACCTTGGGCTTCGTATTGGTCAAGAATCGGCTGTTTGAGCTGTTGTTCCTGCTCTGCGCTGAATGCTTCGCCTGCGCGCTGGGCTTGTTCACGCTTGACCTGCACCAATACCCCAGCAGCCTGTTCGGCGCCCATCACGCCGATGCGGGCGTTGGGCCACATCCACAGAAAACGCGGATCATAGGCCCGGCCACACATGCCGTAGTTACCCGCACCGAAGCTGCCGCCGATAATGACGGTGAACTTGGGCACCTTGGCGCAGGCAACGGCATTAACCAGCTTGGCGCCATGCTTGGCAATGCCACCGGCTTCGTATTTCTGCCCGACCATAAAGCCGGTGATGTTCTGCAGGAATACCAAGGGGATTTTGCGCTGGCAGGCCAGCTCGATAAAGTTGGCGCCTTTTTGTGCGGACTCCGCAAACAAGATCCCGTTATTGGCGAGGATCGCGACCGGATAGCCGTTGATGTGCGCAAAGCCGCAGACCAGCGTACTGCCAAACAGTGCCTTGTATTCATCGAACACCGAGCCATCGACCAGGCGTGAGATCACTTCACGCACATCGAAAGGCTGCTTGGCATCAACCGGAATCACGCCATACAACTCTTGGCTGTCGTACAGCGGCTGGATGGGTTCGCGCATATTGATCTGTCCGAGCTTGCGCCAGTTGAGGTTGGCAATGCTACGCCGACACAAGGCGAGGGCGTGGGCATCGTCTTCGGCATAGTGATCAGCAACGCCGGAGGTTTTGCAGTGCACATCAGCACCGCCAAGGTCTTCGGCGCTGACGACCTCACCGGTCGCCGCTTTGACCAGCGGCGGACCTGCGAGGAAGATCGTGGCCTGATTGCGCACCATGATCGCCTCGTCAGCCATGGCTGGCACATAGGCGCCCCCGGCGGTGCACGAACCCATCACCACGGCAATCTGGGGAATGCCCATGGCGCTCATGTTGGCCTGATTGAAGAAGATCCGCCCGAAGTGTTCGCGGTCTGGGAAGACTTCATCCTGACGGGGCAGGTTGGCGCCGCCGGAATCAACCAGGTAGATGCAGGGCAAGCGATTCTGCTGGGCGATGGTTTGGGCGCGCAGGTGTTTTTTCACCGTCAGCGGGTAATAGCTGCCGCCTTTTACCGTGGCATCATTGGCGACAATCATGCACTCGATGCCTTCGACCCGGCCGATACCCGCCACTACACCGGCAGCAGGCACGTTCTCGCCGTAGACATCATGGGCGGCCAATTGGCTGAGCTCCAGAAAGGGCGAGCCGAGGTCGAGCAGTTGGTTGATCCGTTCGCGAGGCAGCAATTTGCCACGGGCGCTGTGGCGTTCCTGGGCTTTGCTGCCGCCACCTTGGTAAATCTGCCCAAGTAAGGTGTGCAGGGCATCAACCTGTTCGCGCATTGCGTCACTATTGGCGGCAAACTCCGCTGAACGGGTGTTGATCTGGGTGTGTAGTACAGCCATCTGGCGAACTCCGTGAAAAGGGGCGACGAGTCACTGACGCCCAGCCAAAGCAAAGGCTTACTTGGTCTCGTTAAACAGTTCGCGGCCAATCAACATGCGCCGGATCTCGCTGGTGCCAGCACCAATTTCATAGAGTTTGGCGTCGCGCAGCAGGCGTCCGACCGGAAACTCGTTGATGTAACCGTTACCGCCAAGAATCTGAATGGCGTCGAGGGCCATTTGTGTGGCGCGCTCGGCGCTGTAGAGGATCACTCCGGCGGCATCCTTGCGCGTGGTTTCGCCGCGATCGCAAGCCTGGGCAACCGCGTAAAGATAAGCGCGGCTGGCGTTGAGCTGGGTGTACATGTCCGCCACCTTGCCCTGAATCAGCTGGAACTCACCGATGCTCTGGCCGAATTGCTTGCGGTCATGGATGTAGGGCACCACCACGTCCATGCAAGCCTGCATGATGCCAATCGGGCCGCCTGCAAGCACTACGCGCTCGTAGTCGAGGCCGCTCATCAGCACCTTGACCCCGCCGTTTTCAACACCAAGGATGTTTTCGGCAGGCACTTCAACATCATCAAAGAACAGCTCGCAGGTGTTCGAGCCACGCATGCCGAGTTTGTCGAACTTGCTGCCACGGCTGAAGCCTTTCCAGTCGCGCTCGACAATAAAGGCGGTGATGCCGTGCGGGCCTTTTTCCAGGTCGGTTTTGGCGTAGATCACGTAGGTGTTGGCGTCAGGACCATTGGTGATCCAGGTTTTGCTGCCGTTGAGCAGGTAATGATCGCCATGCTTGTCGGCGCGAAGCTTCATTGACACCACGTCCGAACCGGCATTGGGCTCACTCATGGCCAGTGCGCCGACGTGCTCACCAGAGATGAGTTTCGGCAGGTACTTGGCTTTTTGTTCAGCCGTGCCGTTGCGGTTGATCTGGTTGACACAGAGGTTGGAGTGAGCGCCATAGGACAGGCCAACCGAGGCTGAGCCACGGCTGATTTCTTCAATCGCGATGACATGCGCCAGGTAACCAAGGCCTGCGCCGCCGTATTCTTCGCTGACGGTTACACCAAGCAAACCCATGTCACCGAACTTCTTCCACATATCGGCAGGGAACAGGTTTTCGCTGTCGATAGCTGCCGCGCGTGGGGCCAGTTCAGCTGCGACAAAGGCTCGGGTCTGGTCGCGCAGCATGTCGATGGTTTCGCCAAGCGCGAAGTTCAATGATGGGTAGCTCATGGTTTCACCTGTAATTATTGTCTTTAATTAGTGATTGTAAATATATGTTTTTAATCAATATCTTCTAGTGCGCTCAGGCAGCGTTCTTCAGCCGTATCCAGTTCGAGCTGCATCTGTTGAATGTCCAATAGCTGCTGTTGAAGCTGATTGCGCCGTTCCGAGATCTTCTGCATAAAGCTTTCAAGTTGCTTGCGATTGCCCTGGACGGGATCGTAAAGCTCGATCAGTTCTTTGCACTCAGCCAGCGAAAAGCCGATGCGCTTGCCGCGCAGGATCAGCTTGAGGGTGACTTTGTCTTTAGCGCTGTAGATGCGTTCCTGACCACGGCGTTCAGGGCTGAGCATTGATTGCTCTTCATAGAAGCGAATGGCGCGGGTGGTGATATCCAACTCGCGGGCCAGTTCGGAAATGGAATAGGTAGGCATTGCCGGTTGCTCGTATTAACCTTTACGTAAACGTAAAGATGCCTTGCAGGGCTGTCAAGCTGTTGCGCTATAAATAACCGGTCTACATTTTGTCGTAATCTGGCGTACGACTTTCGCCGCAAGGTGCGAAATACTAAGTTCGCTGAAAATGTGCGCGACCAATACGATCTAACAAGGGACCTATGCAGTCAGACAAGGGCACCATTTCCATAAGACTGGTCACCGAGGCGGTTCTTGAGCTGCAGAACAGGGGTGTGGACACTGGTCCCTTGCTGGCGCAGGCGGGTATTGCTCCGGCGTTACTGGCGAAGCCTTATGCCCGAGTCACATGCGAGCAATATGCGCAGCTATGGCTGGACCTGGCGCGGCAAATGGATGACGAGTTCTTTGGCCTCAATGCGCGGCGCATGAAGGTCGGCAGCTTTGCATTTATGGCGCGCACCGCAAGCAAGGAAGCCAGCCTGGAGTCCGCATTGCATGGCATCTTGCGCTTTCTGGGGCTGATTTTTGAGGATTTTTCCCCGCGCCTGCTGCGCACTGGAGGCATGGCGGAGATTGCAATCGAGCAGTCGCCCGGCTCCCAAGCCACGCGGGACCGGGCATTCGCGGACTTCACCTTATGGATGATGGTCCATGGCCTGGCGTGTTGGCTGGTGGGGCGGCGTATCCCAATCATTGCGATTGATGTGCAGCGCCCGCAGCCTGAGTACGTAGAAGATTACCGGGTGATGTTCAGTGACAACCTGCGTTTCGGTCGTCCGCACTCAAGGCTGTTGTTCAATGCGCAATGGCTGGATCTGCCAGTCAGGCGCAGCGCCGATGAGCTCAAGCAGTTTTTGCAAGCCGCGCCGCAAGGCATTCTGGTCAGGTACCGCGACCCGCAAAGCCATGCCGCCCGCATCAAGGCTTACCTGCGTGGCATCAAGCCCGAACGCTGGCCGGACATCGAAGCCATCTCTGCGCACTTCTTTATGGCGCCCTCAACACTGCGGCGCAAGCTGTCGCAAGAAGGGCAGTCCTACCAAAGTCTCAAGGATCATGTGCGCCGCGACCTGGCGCTTAATCGCCTGAACCAGGGTGAAGTTAATTTCAATGAGCTGGCGTTCGAGCTGGGCTTCGCTGACGCCAGCGCGTTCTACAAGGCTTTCAAGAAATGGACAGGTTCAACCCCTGGTCAATACCAAGCTATGATGCACCCGCAAGGCGGCGTCACTGTCAAAACTGCTCAGTCAGGTTGACCCCTTAAGACATTGCCCGGACCGCCTCCGGGCGCGACTATCGGTTACCACTCCTCAAACAAAAAATAGCTCGGAGTTGACTGATGCGTGACTACTTTGCTGCTGCCCGCGAGTTCGATTTTGCCCACGCCATGAGCACCACATTGTCGGGCTCGGTGGATGCGATCAACGCCTGTGTCGAGTGTTGCGACCGGCATGCGCTGCCCGGGCGGGTGGCCTTGTTTTGCGAAGGCACCGACGGTTCCAGTGCGACCTATACCTTCACTGAACTCAAGCAACAGTCTGCACGCTTTGCCAATTTCTTGCGCAGTCAGGGTGTTAAACCCGGCGATTGTGTATCCGGCATGCTGGGACGCAAGGTTGAGCTGCTAATCACTATTCTGGGAACTTGGCGTGCTGGAGCGGTTTACCAGCCGCTATTTACTGCTTTTGGTCCCAAGGCCATTGAGCACCGGGTCAATACCGCAGGCTCTAAAATCATAGTCACCGACGCCAGCAATCGATCAAAGCTTGATGAGGTTGCCAACGACGCGCTGCGCGTCACCGTATCCGGTCCCAAGGGGCAAGGTATTGCCCGGGGTGACTTTAGCTTCTGGGCTGAGCTTGAACGCCATGACGATCAGTTCGAGCCAGTCATGCGCAGCGCTGAAGACCCCTTTTTGATGATGTTCACCTCGGGCACAACAGGCGCTGCCAAGCCAGTGCCTGTGCCGTTGAAGGCGATTCTGGCGTTTGTCAGCTATATGCGCGATGCAGTGGATTTGCGCCCGGAAGATGCATTCTGGAATGTCGCGGACCCCGGTTGGGCCTATGGCCTGTACTACGCAGTCACCGGGCCATTGGCGCTGGGCCATCCGACGACTTTTTACGAAGGTGCGTTCAGTGTTGAAAGCACCTGCAGGGTTATCCGCAAGTACGGCATCACCAATCTGGCTGGATCGCCGACGGCTTACCGTTTATTGCTCGCCGCCAAACAGCAGGTCGAGCCGCTGTTAAAAGGCCGGTTGCGCGCCGTGAGCAGCGCCGGTGAGCCACTGACGCCTGAGGTCATCCGTTGGTTTGCCGAGGGCTTGAGCACCACCATTCATGATCACTACGGCCAAACCGAATTGGGCATGGTCTTGTGTAACCATCATGCTTATGAACATCCGGTACGCATTGGTGCGGCTGGCTATGCGGTGCCAGGTCATCGCGTAGTGGTGGTTGATGACGCCTGTAAAGAGCTTGGCGTCGGCCAGCCCGGCAATCTGGCGGTGGATATGAGCCAGTCGCCGCTGTTCTGGTTTCCCGGTTACCAAGGCATGTCGACCAAGTCGTTCATCGATCGCTATTACCTGAGCGGTGACACGGTTGAGCTCAACGATGACGGCAGCATCAGCTTTGTCGGCCGCGCCGATGATGTGATCACGACTTCAGGCTATCGCATCGGCCCGTTTGACGTTGAGAGCGCCTTGATCGAGCACGATGCCGTTATTGAGGCCGCCGTGATTGGAAAGCCCGATCCAGAACGCACTGAGCTGGTAAAGGCCTTTGTTGTATTGCAGCCGCAGTTTGCGGCCACTCAAACCCTTGCCGAAGAGTTGCAGCAGTACGTGCGCAAACGTTTGTCGGCACATGCTTATCCGCGTGAAATCGAGTTTGTCGATGAGCTGCCAAAGACCCCAAGCGGCAAGATCCAACGCTTTTTATTACGCAACCAGGAGATCGCCAAGCAGAGTTTGCTTGGTGCGACGGCCTGAGTGTGCGGCGACTGATTAGGACTTACTAAAATGCAGCTTGAACAACGCGTTTTTTTAATCACCGGCGGCAGTTCCGGGTTGGGCTTGGCGACAGCGCGCAAGCTGGTGGAGGCGGGTGCCAAGGTGGTGCTGGCGGATATCAATGCCGAAGCGGGCCAGGCCCGTGCGACCGAGTTGGGCGAGCGCGCCTTGTTCGTTGCGGTCGACATTACCCAGGAAGACGCCGCACAAACGGCCATTGACCAGGCCATTGAGCACTTTGGTGGCCTGCATGGCTTGGTCAACTGCGCGGGTATCGCGCCAGCGGAAAAGTTGCTGGGCCGCAATGGTGTGCATGGGCTGGAGAGCTTTCGCAAGGTGGTTGATATCAACCTGATCGGCACCTTCAACATGCTGCGTCTGGCGGCAGAGGCAATTGCGCGCAATGAACCGCAGGCCGATGGCGAACGCGGGGTGATGATCAACACGGCCTCGGTCGCTGCATTTGATGGGCAAATTGGCCAGGCCGCCTATGCGGCCTCAAAGAGCGCGGTGGTCGGTCTGACCTTGCCACTGGCCCGTGAACTGGCCCGTTCAGGTATCCGCGTCATGTGTATTGCCCCGGGCATTTTTGAAACACCGATGATGGCTGGAATGCCCCAGGACGTGCGTGATGGCTTAGCGGCCAACGTGCCGTTTCCGCCACGCCTGGGCAAGCCCGATGAGTACGCCTCGTTGGTGTTGCACATTGTCCAGAACAGCATGCTCAACGGCGAGGTTATCCGCCTGGATGGCGCCTTGCGCATGGCGGCCAAATAGTCGCCCAAACAACAGGAGTCCGTAGATGAACACCAATAGCGATCCAGTCGTCATTGTCAGTGCTGCACGCACGCCAATGGGCGGCTTTATGGGCGACTTGAGCAGTGTGAGCTGTGCCGAACTCGGCGCTACGGCCATTCGCGCGGCGGTAAAGCGCGCCGGCTTGGCCAATGACGGTGTTGATGAAGTGATCATGGGGTGTGTGCTGCAGGCCGGTCAGGGGCAGGCCCCGGCACGCCAGGCGGCACTGGGCGCCGGCCTGGATCAAGGCACTGTCTGCTCGACGCTGAACAAGATGTGCGGTTCGGGCATGAAGTCGGTGATGCTGGCCCATGATTCATTGTTGGCTGGTAGCGCCGAGGTGCTGGTGGCTGGCGGCATGGAAAGCATGTCCAACGCGCCGTATCTACTGGACAAAGCCCGTGCTGGCTACCGCATGGGCCACGGTCGGGTGCTTGATCATATGTTCCTTGACGGCCTGGAAGATGCCTATGAAAAAGGCCGTCTAATGGGCACGTTCGCCGAAGATTGCGCACAAAGCTATGGTTTCAGCCGTGAGCAGCAAGATGAGTATGCAATCAATTCGCTAAAGCGTGCGCAAGCGGCGATGGAGCAGGGCCATTTCGAGGCGGAGATTGCCGCGGTTGAAGTCAAAACCAAGCGCGAAACGCTCAGCGTGACCTGCGATGAACAGCCACCAAAGGCCAAGTTGGACAAAATCCCGGGCTTAAAGCCTGCCTTTCGAGACGGCGGCACGGTAACGGCAGCTAACGCCAGTTCCATTTCAGATGGCGCGGCAGCCTTGGTGCTGATGCGTCGTTCTGAGGCTAAAAAGCGCGGGCTGAAGCCGCTGGCAACCCTTGTCGGGCACAGTTCCCATGCCCAGGCACCGGGATTGTTTGCCACGGCGCCGGTTGGGGCTATCAAGGCCTTGATGACGCGCACCGGCTGGACGTTGGATCAGGTTGACCTGTTCGAGATCAATGAAGCCTTCGCCGTGGTGCCAATGGCGGCCATGCGCGACCTGGCAATTACCCATGACAAGGTCAACGTACATGGCGGCGCTTGCGCCTTGGGCCATCCCATCGGTGCATCCGGTGCACGGGTAATAGTGACCTTGCTCCATGCCCTGCAACAGCGGGGGCTGACACGCGGCGTAGCCTCGGTGTGCATAGGTGGCGGCGAGGCGACTGCGGTCGCTATTGAGCTGCTGGGCAAAGGAGCCAATTAATGATTCCCTCAGATGAAGAGTTGCAGATCCGCGACGTTGCCCACCAGTTTGCTCAAGAACGGCTCAAACCCTTTGCTGCGGACTGGGACCGTGAGCATCGCTTTCCAGCCGAAGCCTTGCGTGAAATGGCTGAGCTGGGATTTCTCGGCATGCTGGTGCCGGAACAGTGGGGTGGCGCCGATACTGGCCAGGTTGCCTATGCCATGGCGCTTGAAGAAATTGCCGCCGGGGATGGCGCCTGCTCGACCATCATGAGTGTGCACAACTCAGTGGGTTGCATGCCGATTCTGAAATTCGGCAACGAGCAACAAAAGCGCGATTACCTGCAGCCATTGGCGCAAGGCACGATGATTGGCGCATTTGCCCTGACGGAACCGCAAGCAGGCTCCGATGCCAGTTTTCTGCGTACCAAGGCGCAGCGTGATGGTGACTATTACGTGCTCAATGGCAGCAAGCAATTTATCACCTCCGGCAGCCATGCTGGCGTGGTGATTGTGTTTGCCGTGACCGATGCGAGCCTTGGCAAACGCGGTATTTCCGCGTTTATCGTGCCCACCGACACGCCCGGGTTTAGCGTCACCCGGATTGAAGAAAAGCTGGGCCAGCACGCCTCGGACACCTGCCAGCTGCAATTCGATGACATGCGCATCCCGGCCAGCTTGCGCTTGGGTGAGGAGGGCGAAGGCTACAAAATCGCCCTGAGCAACCTCGAAGGCGGGCGCATTGGTATCGCCTCCCAGGCGGTCGGCATGGCCCGTGCGGCATTCGAGGCCGCGCGCGATTACGCCCATGAACGGGAAACCTTCGGCAAGTCCATTATCGAGCATCAGGCGGTCGCGTTTCGCTTGGCGGATATGGCCACCGAGATCGCCGTTGCCCGGCAAATGGTCTTGCATGCAGCCACCTTGCGCCAAGCAGGCTTGCCATGCCTGACCGAAGCCTCGATGGCCAAGCTGTTTGCCTCGGAAATGGCAGAGCGGGTCTGTTCAGCGGCGATTCAGACCCTTGGTGGCTACGGCTACCTGAAAGACTTCCCGGTAGAGCGTATCTACCGCGATGTGCGGGTTTGCCAGATCTATGAAGGCACCAGCGATATTCAGCGAATGGTTATTGCACGCGGTTTTTGATACCGCGTGTTTGCCTACAAACGTTCTGGCTGCTAACTGCGGCAGCGCCTTGCCAATTACCTGAATAATCATAAAAAAGGTATCCAATGACAGCGCCTAGTTATACCCAGGGACCCCGAGATAAAGCATTGCTGGCTATGACCATTGGCGATGCTTTTGATAACACCACTGCACGTTTTGCCGAGCGCGATGCCTTGATTGTGGTGCATCAGCAGCTGCGTTACAGCTGGAGGCAGTTGGCGGCGGAGGTTAACCGGGCAGCGCAGGCCTTTATGGCGCTTGGCATTAAAGCTGGGGACAGGCTGGGTATCTGGGCGCCCAATTGCGCACAGTGGTGCATCAGCCAGTTCGCCAGTGCCAAGGTCGGCGCTGTACTGGTCAATATCAATCCAGCTTATCGCCGTAGTGAGCTGGAATACGCACTCAAGCAATCGGGTTGTAAATGGCTGGTCTGCGCCGATGCGTTCAAGACATCCGATTACCACGCCATGCTGACCGAGTTGCTGCCGGAGTTGGCATCCAGCCGTCCGGGCCAACTGACAAGTAGCCGTCTTCCAGAATTGTGCGGGGTGATCAGCCTGGCGGATCAGGCGCCAGCCGGCTTTCTGCGCTGGCGAGAGCTGGCCGAGCTTGCCGAAACAGTGAGCGCTGAGCAGTTGGCCGCACGCCAAGCTGCATTGAGCTGTGATCAGGCCATCAATATCCAGTACACCTCGGGCACCACAGGCGCGCCTAAAGGTGCGACCTTGAGCCATTACAACATCCTCAACAATGGCTATATGGTCGGTGAAAGCCTGGGCTTGAGCGAGCGTGACCGCATGGTGATCCCGGTGCCGCTCTATCACTGTTTTGGCATGGTCATGGGTAACCTTGGTTGCATGACGCATGGCGCGACCATGATTTATCCCAGCGCGGGCTTCGAGCCTGAGGCAACCCTGCAAGCGGTGGCCCAAGAGCGCGCCACGGCCTTGTACGGCGTGCCAACCATGTTTATCGCCGAGCTGGATCATCCGCGCCTCAAGGGCTTTGACCTGAGCTCGCTGCGCACTGGAATCATGGCTGGGGCAACCTGTCCGATCGAGGTGATGCGCCGGGTGATCAAGGAGCTGCACATGAACGAGGTGCAGATTGCCTACGGCATGACCGAAACCAGCCCGGTATCGCTGCAGACCGCTGCGGATGATGGGCTTGAGGTGCGGGTTACCAGCGTGGGCCGTACGCAGCCACAGCTTGAGAGCAAAATCATTGACGAGCAGGGCGGTATTGTCCTGCGCGGGCAGACTGGCGAGCTCTGTACCCGGGGCTACAGCGTGATGCTTGGCTACTGGAATAATCCGCAGGCCAGCGCCGAGGCCATCGACGCCGAAGGCTGGATGCACACCGGTGACCTGGCGGTGATGGACGAGCAGGGGTATGTGCGTATCGTCGGGCGCAGCAAGGATATGATCATTCGTGGCGGCGAGAATATTTATCCGCGGGAGATCGAGGAGTTTCTGTTTACCCATGCCGCCGTTGCCGATGTGCAGGTCATTGGTGTGCCCGACAGCAAATACGGCGAAGAAATTGCGGTCTGGGTCAAGCTGCATCAGGGCAGTGGTTGCGATGAAAACCAGTTGCGTGAGTACTGCAAAGCCAATATTGCCCATTTCAAAGTGCCGCGTTACTACCGCTTCGTGGATGAGTTTCCGATGACGGTAACCGGCAAGATTCAGAAGTTCCGCATGCGCGAGCAGACCATTGCCGAGCTGGGTTTATAGACTAAAGGCGTAGGGCAGGATCCAGCGGCGCTTGGGTATGCAGGCAAGTGCCGTGTTGACAGCCTGAGCCTATTCTAGAATTTACATTAACTTGTTTATATCTATTAAAAACAATTAGTTAGTCTATATATCTGATCTTATTTGGTAAGTTGTTGCTGGTGGGTTTCAAGCGTTTGGCGCGCCTTTATCAGCCATGTTCTGTTGGTTTTTCTCCATAAGCCCATCGAGCCAGGATGAATATTTTTACTTGCCTGATAAATTTGGTAGCGCTAACATCTGCCCAAACAAAATAGCGCTGCATCGACAGCGTGCCGGAGACAAGAATGAAAACCAGCCTTCCTGCCCAAGGCGCTGAGCCAGCAATTCGTGCACTCGTGGTCATGGGTGTTAGCGGTTCAGGCAAAAGTGATATCAGCCGTGCGGTCGCCACTGAGCTCGGCCTGCAACATATCGAAGCCGATCTGTTCCACCCCGAGGAAAATGTTCAGAGCATGAGCGCCGGTATTCCACTGAGTGATGAGAATCGCAAAGTGTGGCTCGATGCCTTGATCGCTGAAATGCAGGTTGTTCAAGCATCCGGCAATGGCTTTGTCTTGGCCTGCTCAGCACTGAAAAACAGCTACCGCGAGCAGCTACGCGCGGCAATCAGCGACCTGCACTTTGCTCACCTGGAAATCGACCACGCCACTGCGCTTGAGCGCGTGGGCGCTCGTCCTGGGCACTTTATGCCGACCTCGCTGGTCGACAGCCAGTTCGCCACCCTTGAATCCCCAGCAAGTGAAGCCGGAGTATTGACGGTTGATGCTAGTCAAAGCCGTGAAGTCGTGGTGACAGCCATTGTTAACTGGGCTCAGAACAGTGAGCAAGCCTTGCTGGCTGAGGCGGTTGATCATAGTGCTGAATTTGATAGCGCTAACAGCGTCGCGCCAGCTCAGGAGGCAAAAGCAGAGCACGAGGGCGCCCGGCTGACTGGCGAGCCTATCTATACCGGCGGCGTTGCGCTGATGTTCGACAAGATCACCGACATGATGATGGCGGCGCTGATGGCGTTTATGGTCATCGTGGTGTTTAGCAACGTGGTGCTGCGTTACGTATTTGGCACCGGTTGGGGCGGCGCCGAGGAGTTGTCCCGGTTGGCCTTTGTCTGGCTGGTGTTCGTCGGCGTGGCGTCAAGCATGCGCCGGGGCGAGCTGATGAGCTTTACCCTGATTCGTGATCGCTTCCCACACCTGATGCGCAAAGGCATCGATTCACTGAGTTGGCTGCTGGTTGCGGCTGCCAGTGCGCTTTCAGTCAAGGGCGCTTGGGAGCAGATGCAATATGGCTGGAGCAATACCAGCCCGGTGGTGGGCTATCCGCTGGCGATCGCCATGCTGCCGGTGCTGGCTAGCATGGCTGTGCTGGTGCTGTTGGCAATGGTGCAACTGGTCAATGTCTGGCGTAGAGACCAGTCGCTGGCCAATGCAACAGCCAATGTCACCATTGATTAATCGCCATATCCACCCATAAGAACAACGGGCAACGCCCACCGAGGACACGCACATGACGGTTGCCGTTTTCCTTTCTTCACTGCTTGGTTTCATGGCATTTGGCATGCCAATCGCTTTTGCGCTGATGCTCACTGGCGCGGTGCTGATGTGGTACCTGGACTTCTGGGATGTTCAATTGCTGGCGCAAAACCTGCTGGCAGGGGCTGACAGTTTTCCGCTGCTGGCTGTTCCGTTCTTCATTCTCGCTGGCGAGTTGATGAATGCCGGTGGCATTTCGCGGCGGATTATCACCATGGCCCAGGCCTTTGTCGGCCACAAGCGTGGCGGCCTGGGGTTTGTGGCCATTGCCGCGGCCGTGCTGTTGGCCAGTATGTCCGGCTCGGCGCTGGCCGATACTGCCGCACTGGCTACTTTGTTATTACCGATGATGCGCCAGCGTGCTTATCCGCTGCATTCCTCGGCTGGCCTGGTGGCGGCCGGCGGCATCATTGCGCCGATTATCCCGCCTTCAATGCCATTCGTGATCTACGGCGTGGTCACCAATACCTCGATCAGCCAGCTGTTTATGGCGGGCTTGGTGCCTGGCTTGATCATGGGCGCGGGTTTGATTTTCGCCTGGACCCTTATCGCCCGAGGTTTTACCGAGCCATCGCCACCCAAAGCCAGCAAGGAAGTCCGCCGTGCGGCGTTGGTTGATGGCGCATCGGCATTGATGCTGCCGGTGATTATCGTTGGTGGCCTGCGCTTCGGTATCTTTACTCCCACCGAGGCGGCTGTCGTTGCGGCGACCTATGCCTTGGCGGTTTCGACCCTGCTTTATCGCGAGCTGGACTGGAAGACCCTGATCGAAGCCATGACCCGCGCCAGCCGCACAACGGCTTCAGTGATGTTCCTCTGTGCCGCTGCAACTGTGTCTGCCTACATGGTGACGTTGGCCCAGTTGCCAGCCGAGCTTACAGCGATGCTTGGCCCATTGGCTGATCATCCGCGTGTGCTGGTCGCCGCAATCATGGTGCTGATGATTGCCGTCGGCATGGTGCTTGACCTCACGCCGACCATTTTGATTCTGGCACCGGTGCTGGCGCCAATTGCTGCCAAGGCCGGGGTTGATCCCGTGTATTTTGGGGTGATGTTCGTATTAATTGGCTCCATCGGCCTGATTACCCCGCCGGTGGGCACTGTACTCAACGTGGTTGGCGGCATTGGCAAGTTGCGCATGGAGATTCTGGTGCGTGGTGTGATGCCGTTCTTCCTGATTTACCTGGCAATCGTACTGCTGCTGATCCTGTTTCCGGCGATCGTCACAGTCCCACTTGCGTGGCTGCGCTGATTTTGGCCGCCGGGCATTGCATGCGTCTGCTGGCAGGCGCGCAACACACGACTTTTATTACTGTTGGTCCGACTCATTCAACAACAAAAAAGGTGCAAACCATGAGACGTACACTGATCGCCGGCTTAACCGCCGCAGTCCTGCTTAGCCCACTGGCGACTTTTGCCGCCCACGCTGACGAAATTCGCTCACGCATGATCCGTTTTGGTTATGGCCTCAACGAAGACAGCAACCAGGGCCGCGCAGCCAAGTTGCTTGCCGAAGAGGTGGCCAAGGCTTCAGACGGTAAACTCAAAGTACGTACATTCGGCGCTGCCAGCCTCGGCCCGGATAACCAGATGCAGAACGCGCTGATCGGTGGCGCCCAGGAAATGATGGTTGGCTCCACTGCCACCTTGGTCGGCATCAGCAAGGAAATGGCTGTTTGGGATACACCTTTCCTGTTCAGCAGTGCCGAGCAAGCTGACAAAGTCCTTGATGGGCCAATTGGCCGTGAAGTGATGGACAAGCTGGCAGAGAAGGGCCTGGTTGGCTTGGTCTACTGGGAAAATGGCTTCCGCAACATGACCAACAACGTGCGTCCAATCGAAAAAATGGAAGATTTCGACGGTATCAAGCTGCGTGTGATGCCCAACCCCGTGTTCCTAGAAACCTTCAAGTTGATGGGCGCCAACGCGGTGCCGCTGCCGTTCTCAGAGCTGTTTACTGCGCTGGAAACCAAGGCTGTAGACGGTCAGGAAAACCCGTTCAACACCATCCTGTCTTCGAAGTTCTTTGAAGTGCAGAAGTACCTGACCATCACCAACCATGTGTACAGCCCCTGGATTGTCACTGCATCCAAGCGCTGGTGGGATGGTTTGTCCAAGACCGAGCAAGACATCATCATGCAGGCGGCTGTCAAAGCGCGTGACTTTGAACGTAAGGACACCCGTGAAGAAGCTGCCAAGGCCTTGGCTCAGCTGAAAGAGAATGGCATGCAAATCAATGAAATCAGTCCTGCTGAAGTCGAGCGTATGCGTGAACAAGCTCAACCGGCAATCCAGCAAGTGACTGATACCGTTGGCCAGCAGCTGTTCGATCAGGTTCAGGCAGAGGTTAAAAAAGCCGCCCAATAAGCATTCGATGTCACCGTTGCATGCTGAATCATCTGCCATGCAGCGGTAGGCGTTGATGTCTTGCTAATATTGCGGCCGTTTGAACTGCTTCCCGAATAAGAGCCAACCTTATGAGTCAGCGTCGTCGCCGCACTGCGGAACGCGTCACTTTGAATGATGTAGCCAAGGCTGCAGGTTGTTCATTGATGTCTGCATCGCGGGCCTTGTCACAACCCGAACGGGTTTCCGATGCCTTGCGCGAACAGGTCATGCAAGCCGTGAAAAAGCTCGGCTATGTGCCGCATTCAGCGGCGCGGGCGCTGGCCAGCTCACGCTCGAACCTGGTCGCGGCCATTCTTCCGTCATTGTCCAACTCGGTATTTGTCGATACTGCCGAAGCCATTCAGCGGGTGCTGATGCCGGCTGGCTTCGAGATGATGATTGGAGTCAGCCACTACAGTGAAACCGAAGACGAGCGGCTGTTACGTTCGTTTCTGGCGCACCAGCCCGCCGGGTTGCTCCTGACCGGCTTCGAGCGCAGCGACATTGCCCGTGAAGTGCTGGCCAATTACCACGGCCCGATCGTGACAATGATGGAGCTAAGCGAGTCGGCAAATGATTACTGTGTCGGTTTCTCACAGTTTGAAGCTGGCGCGGCAATGACCCGGGCATTGATCGGGCGCGGTTACAAGCATATCGCTTTTGCCGCCGCACAACTCGATCCGCGAACCTTGCAGCGTGCCGAAGGTTATCGTCATGCCATGCGCGAAGCGGGGCGTTACAACGCGGCTTTGGAAATGCTTACGCCGCAGGTTTCATCCATTGGCTTGGGGGCTAACTTGCTCGACCGTTTGCTTGAGCAGCATCCGCAAACCGATGCCGTTTTCTTCAACAATGATGACTTGGCCTTCGGCGCCTTGTTCCGGGCGCGGCAGTTGGAACTTGCGGTTCCGCAGCGCCTGGCCATCGCCGGGTTCAATGATTTACCCGCAGCCGCCTGGGTGCATCCGGCGTTGACCACCGTACGCACTACGCGGGGCAAGGTGGGGGAGTTGGCTGCCGATATGCTTCTGAGCCTGATGCGCGGTGAGCAACCCAAGCAGCCACGGGTGGACGTAGGTTTTGAAATCGTGATGCGCGACAGCGCTTGAAACACCGGATTGCAACCGCCCCGGGCAATGCGGTGTCCACCTCAGTGCTTGTGGAGTAGCGACGCTGCCCGCAGTTAAAGCTGCAAGCCGGATTACTCGGCTTTTTCTGCCTGCTTTTCACGCAAGCTCACTTGCTGGCAAATCTCAATGATCTGTTCACGCATCCAGCGGTTGGCAGGGTCTTGATCCGTGCTTTCGTGCCAGTACAGATGGGTTTCCAGGGTTGGCATTTCCTTCACCGGCAGCTGGATGTAGTGCAAGTCGTTGCTGCGTGCGAAGCGTTCCGGCACGGTCATCGCCATATCAGTGTTATGCAACACCGTATTGGCCATCAGGTAATGCTGAGAGCGCAGGGCAATTTTGCGCTGAATCCCCATTTTCCCTAGGGCCAGGTCGATATAACCCAAGCCGCTGCGCCGACTGGAAATGTGGATGTGGCTGAGCGACAGGTATTCTTCGAGGCTGATTTTGTCTTTGGCCAGCGGATGGTTTTTCCGCAGCGCGCAGACGTAGCGGTCTTCCAGTAACTTGACGTGCCGGACTTGTGGGTCGGTATTGAGTGGCGCGTCAATCGCAAAGTCCAGGCGTCCAGCCGCCAACTCTTTAGTCGTTTCACGGCGGCGTGCCAGCATGCTTTCAATGCAGACCTTGGGTGCCAGGCGACGCAGGCGCTGGAAAAGCGCAGGAAAAATCATCGCCTCACTGAGGTCAGTCATGCTGATGCGGTAGGTTTTATTGGCTTGCGCGGGGTTGAAGGTACGGCTTTCTTGCACTGATATGCGCAGTTGCTGCAGGGCGTTGCGCACCGGACCAATAATGTTTTGCGACATGGGTGTTGGCACCATGCCTTGGGCGGTGCGTACGAATAGCGGGTCGTTGAAGGTCTCGCGCAAGCGTGCCAAAGCGTTGGAAACCGCAGGCTGGGTGATGCCGACAATCTGTCCGGCGCGAGTCAGGTTAGCCTCGGTGTAGATTGCATCGAAGACGACAAAGAGGTTCAGATCGACCTTGTTGAGATTCATTCCGTAGTAGCTCCGAGGCAGTGAATCATATATCGGTGATGAATGTTTATACACAGTGAAAATAGCTTAGGTAAATTTTCATCTGTGATCTAGCATAATTTTCACTCAATTTATTTAAAGCCAAACGTCAAAAGGTAGCGCCCATGGATTTCGCCTATTCGCCCAAAGTTCAGGAACTGCGTGAGCGCGTAACAGCGTTTATGGAAGCTCATGTCTATCCTGCCGAGGCTGTATTTGAACAGCAGGTCAGTGAAGGAGACCGCTGGCAGCCAACCGCAATCATGGAAGAGCTCAAGGCCAAGGCCAAGGCTGAAGGCTTGTGGAACCTGTTCCTGCCAGACTCTGAACTTGGGGCGGGGCTGACCAACACTGAATACGCTCCATTGGCTGAAATAATGGGCAGCTCGCTGATTGGCCCGGAACCCTTCAACTGCGCTGCGCCGGATACCGGCAATATGGAAGTCCTGGTGCGTTACGCCAACGAGGCGCAAAAACAGCAGTGGTTGGCGCCCTTGCTCAGCGGCGAGATTCGCTCGGCCTTTGCCATGACCGAGCCACAGGTGGCTTCATCCGATGCCACCAACATGCAGGCAGCGGCGGTCCGCGACGGTGACGAGTGGGTGATCAACGGCCGAAAATGGTGGACTTCCGGCGCCTGTGATCCACGCTGCAAAATTCTGATTTTCATGGGGCTGACCAACCCCGAAGGCCCGCGTCATCAGCAGCATTCGATGATTCTGGTGCCAATGGACACGCCGGGTGTGAAAGTCATTCGTCCGTTGCCGGTGTTTGGTTATGACGACGCGCCACACGGTCACGCCGAGATGGTTTTCGAGAACGTTCGCGTACCTTATGAAAACGTGCTGTTGGGTGAAGGGCGTGGCTTTGAGATTGCTCAGGGTCGTCTTGGTCCTGGCCGTATTCACCACTGCATGCGCTCGATCGGCATGGCTGAGCGCGCACTTAAACTGATGTGTGAACGCTCGATTGAACGCACGGCGTTCGGCAAGCCTCTGGCGCGTTTGGGCGGCAATATCGACCACATTGCCAACTCACGCATGGAGATCAACATGGCGCGCCTGTTGACCCTCAACGCGGCCTATATGATGGACACGGTCGGGAACAAGATCGCAGCCAGCGAAATCGCCCAGATCAAGGTGGTGGCGCCGAATGTCGCGCTGAAGGTCATCGATCGTGCGATCCAGATCCACGGCGGCGGCGGGGTCAGCAATGACTTCCCGCTGGCGTATTGGTACGCCATGCAGCGGACCTTGCGTCTGGCCGATGGCCCGGACGAGGTTCACCGCGCCGCCATCGGTAAGTTCGAGATTGGCAAGTACATCTCCCGCGAAGCGATGAACGCCACCCGCTAGGCCACGTTACCCTGGCGCCCGGTACATTGCATCGGGCGCCAGCAATTCAAGCGAATTTTCTTGTCCTGCCTCAGCGCACCCGATTCAAGCTCTGCACGGTCAAATCCAACGCCTTGTACATATCCAGCCTTGCTGAGTGACCCACGTCAGGGTTGTTCAGTTCGTTGGCGCGTTCGGATGGCAGTATGGGCGCGGTCAGGTCGTCACCCTCGGTGGGTTCGAAGTCGTATTCCTCGCCTATGGTCATGGCGCTGCGGCGGAGCAACATGCGCAGCTGATCGGGTTCCAGTTCCGGGTTGATCGACAGCATGGCGGCCAGCAAGCCGGCGACCAGCGGGGTGGCGTAGGAGGTGCCGCAATGCACATCGCCTTCCTCGTCAGCCTTTGCGGTTGAGGCGTGCACGCAGGCTGCTGCAGTGATGTCTACGCGCATATCGATATTGGACGCCTTGCGCTTTGTGGCGTAGGCCGGGTCTTTGACCGGGACGTTTTTATTGCTGCGTTGATGGCCGCCGACCACAAAGAGTTGATCAGTGACGAAAGACGATGGCAGTCGATACTCATCGCGACCGGAGAAGGACGAGCCATTCCCCGCCGAGTTAACCACCACCACATTGGGGTGCTCTTCGCGCAGCCAGAGAAAAAACTCCTCGAGCAGTTCTTCATAGCCGCTCATGGCAATGCCGGAGCGTACCAGCGAATCGATGGGGTCGCCGTTGACATCAATGGCGCCCACGCGGTGTATGCCCCAACTCCAGTTGAGCACCCGCACGCCGTCTTCGACCAGATTGACCGATGCCGCGACGTTGGCGGTGATGCCGGCATCCGAGTCACGCGCGACGATGACATCGAAACCAGGGCCGACATCATCCAGTCCGCGCAAAAAGCCGCTGTTGCCGCCTTTACCCCAGGCTGCCGCGAGGATGCCGCTAACCGTTGAACCATGGCCGCTTGGCTTGTCGGCATCACGTGCGTACAGGCATAGACGCTTGCTGTCGGAGCGGCAATTGTCACCGATGTAGTCACTGAAGTCCGGCGAATCAAAGTCAACATCACGCTCGATCACGCCAATACGCACGGGGTGGGTTGCTAGTCCGCCGTTTTCGCGTTGCAAGCGGCGCTGATAAAAATTCACCGCATCAAGAAAGCGGTTGGCCGCCCATTCCTGATTGTCCGCCGCAGGCGCCTTGTCGGCGTCTGTCTCGATGCTTTTTTCTGCGCCAGACTCTTCTATGACGACCGCATCGACACTGACTTCACCGCCAAGGCGCAACACAGTGGCGTCGCGCTCATCGAGGTTCTTGGCCTTGAGGCGCAGTTGGTAGGTGTTCAGCGGTGGAATCATGCCAACCACTTTGGCGCCGTATTTGTCTGCCAGCAATCGTGCCTGTTTGGCGCCGTCGTAATCTTCTTCGATCACGACGCTGATCAGGTCGACATAGGAGGTCAGGCCATCCATATTCTTTGCCACTTCATCTGCAGTGGCAGCTACTACGTGACTGCTGGCCAGTGATAACCAGACCGGATTGCTCTGCTGGCCCTGTTGTTCGAGCACCAAGGGGCCGCTTTTCTTGCCGCGGGTGTCTAATTGCAGTCGCAGGTTTTCTCCTTCGCCGCTTAGCTGTTTTTCAGCCAGTGCCTGACCATTGAGGCGAACCTGCCGGGCGCCGGCCTGCAGGCCTTTGACTCGCAGGCAGAATGTCTGCTTCTTGGTTTCCAGTAGATCACCGCAGCGTTGCAGTTGTTGAATGCGGATTGGGTCAGCCGCCGCGGCATCCAGAGCAAGCATTGCAATCAGCAGGGCAGGCAGGGATTTGCAAAGGGTTAGAAAAGCATGACTCATTGACGACTCCAGCTTGAGCGTTGAGCTTGCGCAACCATGGATCCGCTGCGCTCGATGATATTCCGACCGCCAGATCATTGAATGTTTCAATAACCCATTTCCAATAAGCTTTGCACAATAATCAAGCGCAACGCACAAAGGCCCGACACGACGGGCCTCTGTGCGCATGGGGCTTTAATAAACCCAGACTTCAACCCGGCGGTTTTTAATCCGGCCTTCCTGGTCATTGGCGGCAACGGGTAGCACATCACCGAGGCCAATGATGTCTTTAAAGATGACGCCTTGCTTGGCCAGCTCGCGACGAACAGCCATGGCGCGTAATTTGGATAGCAACTTGGCGCGGGCCGGGTCAGATTTAGGGTCACCAAAGCCGACCAGCACCACGTTCTGGTGCAGTTTGTCGTGAACACTCAAGTAGTCCATCACACGGTTGAGGTCACGCAGAGCCTTGTTATCCAGGTCGGCGCTACCTTCGGCGAAGCGAAAATTAACAGACAGGCGCTGGGCGTTAGTGCTCAGTTGTTGGTATGCGCCGGGCATCTCGGCTGTTGGGGTGATTCTGACCGCGCTGACTGTCTGCGAAATAAACCCATTTTGCGCAACTATGGCTTGGCCGCGTGGGCTGTGCGCAAAGTTGACCAGCGCTTTTACCCAAGGCTGGCTTTGATTAGGTGAGTTGTAGAGGTACAGGCGCCGCGACAACGGGTAATCCTCGGTGGCGATCGCCGTGCGGGTCGGCAGCATGGGTTGTGAGTCGCCGCTGGCAATGGCCAGGGCTTTGGCTTGACGAATAGACGGCAGACCTGTGAAGCCTATGCCTTGCGGGTCGCTGCTGACGGTGTCGGAAAGTTTGTCGTTGGACTCAAAGCGTTTGGCGGACGCTGCGAGCGACTTGCCGTTGGCGCTGAGCACCAGCTCTTTAAAGGTGTCGTAGGTGCCTGAGTTGTCGTCACGCGCATACAAGTGAATGTCACCGGCTGGGCCGCCCAGTTGTGCCCAGTTGTTAATATCCCCGGAAAATACCTGCGCCAGCTGATCGGTGCGCAATGAGCTGATGGGGTTGCTCGGGTGCAGGATTATGGCTAAGCCATCAATGGCGATGACCTGTTCAGCATCACGACTTTTCATGTCGCCCAGGCTGGCGAGGCTTGCGACTTCCGCATCCTTGATCGGTCGCGACGCTGCGGCAATGTCGGCGCTGCCATCTTGCAAGCCAGCAAACCCAGTGCTTGAGCCATGGGCGGCGAGATCGACCCTGACCGGCTGGCCCTTGCTTGAGGTTGCCGTGATCCTCTGTTCATTTTCGATGTTGCCCGGCAGCAGTGTGATCGCACTGTAGCCTTGCGCCTCAAACATGCCCTTGACCAGCGCTGGCCCCAGCTTGGCGCCAATGGTGTTGGAGCCCTGGATGCGCAGGAGCGGGGCCTCAGTTTGTTGCAGACTGGCAGCGGGTTGCTGGGCGGCAAATACCGACCAGGGCAGGGCGTAGCAAATAAAGCCTAGAAGAATGAGGCTGGAGGCACGGCTCCACGTATCAGATTCATTATCGAGCAGGACGCGCGACATGCGGCAAACACCTTGTATGGGTGGGAAGTGCCGCGAAGATAAGACAATATTGTGACGCCGATGTGACGTCACAATCATGTTTAGAGGTGTTTTTCAGGTTCTGCTAGCTAAGGCCGGTGCGCAGCAGCCTCGTTTGTGGTCGCCGCGCAACCCGGGCTGTTATTCGAGCTCAAGCCAGATAGGCGCATGATCCGAGGGTTTCTCCATGCCGCGCAGTGCGTAATCAATGCCGGTTGCCTTGATTCGCTCTTGCAAGGGTGCGCTGGCCAGGATTACATCAATGCGCAGGCCACGCTTGGGTTCATCTTCAAAGCCACGGCTGCGGTAGTCAAACCAGCTGAATTGATCGTTCACTTCCGGATTCTGTACGCGGAAGCTGTCAACCAAACCCCAGCCTTTAAGGGTGGCGAGCCATTCGCGTTCTTCGGGAAGAAAGCTGCATTTGCCTGTTTTCAGCCAGCGCTTGCGGTTCACTTCGCCGATGCCGATATCACAGTCTTCGGGCGAGATATTGATGTCGCCCATCACCACCAGTGGCTGCTCAGGTTTGAATTGACTGACCAGCAGTTGTTGCAAATCAGCGTAGAAGCGCTGCTTGGCCGGGAACTTGATTGGGTGATCGCGGCTTTCGCCTTGGGGGAAGTACCCATTCATCACGGTCACTGGATTGCCGTTTTCATCGGCAAAGGTGCCGTAGATAAAGCGCCGCTGCGCATCCTCGCCGTCGCCGGGAAAACCCTTGTGTAGTTCTAGCGGTGCCTCACGGGAAAGCAGGGCAACACCGTAGTGGCCTTTTTGTCCGTGATAATGCACGTGATAACCCAGGGCACGGATATCCGCTTCTGGAAATTGATCATCAGATACCTTGGTCTCTTGCAGGCCAATGACGTCTGGTTGATGCTTTTCAATCAAGGCCGCCAATTGATGCGGGCGGGCGCGCAGGCCGTTGATGTTGAAGGAGACAATCTTCATGGCGGCAGATCCAGTACTTTGTAGATGAGATCACTGATGCTAGCCGATTGCGGTATGTGGCTGCCAGCCATCTAGCAGGCTTGGTTGTGCGGTGCTAGGGTGGAGAGGTAGGCCCTTTACTTAAAAGACAAGAGGTCGTGACTGATGCCAAATAGCCCTGCTGAAGTTCGCATGCTCGACTCAGGTTATGCTCAAGAGGCGCGCTCATTGCTCTATCACGCGTATCGGCTTGAACCAACCTTTGCCTATTTGTTTGAAGCCGAGCGTCCGGGCTTTGACCAGCGAGTGCGTGCCACCATCCGTGAGCTTGTTCAGCAACACTTCAGCGAGGACCTGCCAGCAGTCGGTCTATTGATTGACGATCGCCTGATCGGTATAGCCTTGATTGCACCACCACAGCGCCGGCTCGATATCACTGAAAGTTGGGCATGGCGCATGCGAATGTTGTTAACCACGGGTTTTCGCTGCACCAAGCGTTACCTTGAGTACCATGCAGCCTTGATGTCCATCCTGCCAATTGGTGCTTTTCACGTCCTTCCGTTGATTGGTATTCATCCTGAATATCAAGGCAAGCACCGTGGCGAGCAATTGCTTGAAGCCTTGCATAACTGGTGCGCTGATGACCCTAACTCGGGTGGCATCGTGGTCGATACCGGTAATCCGCATTACCTGAATTTCTATCAGCGACAGGGCTACGAGGAAATTGGCCAGGTTGCCATTGGTCCTGTCATAGAGCACGTGTTCTTGCATCCCAACCCGCAACAGGTGACCAAAGCCAGCGCTTGAGACAGACCTAACCTCTGGACGCACTGGTCGTCCAGGGTGGGTTATGACGCCTGAGTTTTCCACAGTGACAATTCTGAATAAAAGTGACTCATCCCGGTTGATCACTTCTACCAGGTGGTAGGTTTGTGCCTGAGTTAGGGAACCTCTGAAAAACGACTGCGCTAGCTATTACGGCGTTAAAAAACTGCTCACAGCCTTTGGCTGTTACTCCCGTTGGTGTTGGTCGTTGCGCCTTGTACTATCGTCGCTCGCTGCCTTTTTCAGAGGCTCCTTAGTCGTGGTTAAGTGTATTAAGTGCTCTAGGTGAGGGGTCGCGTCGTGCTAACATCGAGTTCATGACTGTGGTGAAAAAGCTTTGCGCCGGAGTGGCGCTCATAATGTTCTGCGCCAGTTCACTGGCCGAGTCGCGTTTAACTGTTTCCATCAAACCGGCAAATAAAGAACTCAAGGCCAACGTGGAAGGCTATATCGGTTCGCTCGGTGAGCGCGATGCCGATGCCTTGCAACGCTTTAGCTTGGTCGCCAAAGAACAAGCGGTAAAAGCCGCACAGGCCCTTGGCTATTATCAAGCGCAGATCAGCCTTGAGGTTGTCGAAGCAACCCCGCCGCAACTCAAAGTCAGTATCAATCCCGGCGAACCAGTGCATCTGCGCAATGTTGTTGTGCGTATTGACGGCCCCGCTGGCGAACTCAGCCAATTCAAGCTGCCAAAGGATGCGCGCCTTAAATCCGGCGATGTACTCAACCATGGCGCTTATGAGGCGGTTAAGCGCTATATCCTCAATCAAGCGTCACGCTATGGTTTTTTTGCCGGCAAGTTCACCAGCCAGCAGCTTGATATTGACCCGCGGGCAGGCATTGCCGATGTTGCATTGATCTATGAAAGTGGCCCGCGCTATACCTTTGGTGATGTCGCATTTTCGGGTGACTATGACCTCGACAATGACTTGCTGCAGCGCATGGTGCCGTTCGAGGCGAATACGCCTTACAACTCCGACAAAATTGCCGAGCTTTATCAAGCGCTGCGCTCAAGCGATTATTTCGACAATGTGCAAGTCGATGCCAACCCGTCGCAGGCCAGTGGCGAAATAATACCAGTGGTCGTTCAACTGACCGCGCGCAAGCCACGCAGCATGGGGCTCGGGCTCGGCTTCTCGACCGACGTTGGCCCCCGTGGACGGGCTAACTGGACCCGCCACTACGCCAACCCGCAAGGCCACAGTTATGGCGCTGAAATGGAGCTTTCGGCCCCTCGGCAAAATGTCAGCCTGTTTTATGACGTGCCGCTTGATCCACCATTGACCGATAAATTCAGGTTTGCAGGCGGTTATCAGTACGAAGACCTGCCAGACACTGACACCCTGAGTAACCTGATCACTGTCGGGCCTGAATGGCATAGCAAACTCGATAGTGGCTGGCAGCGGGTTATTTCGCTGAAGTGGCAACGGGAAGAATACGAGTTGGGTGATGACTCTGGCTTGAGCACCTTGCTGCTGCCAGGTATCAGCTATGCCTACTTGCAGAGCGACAGCCAGATCGACCCGAGCCAGGGCTACCGTTTGCAGTTCGATCTTTCTGCCGGTAAAGAGGGCTTGGGTTCTGACTCAGATGTGGTGCATTCCAATGCAATAGCCAAGGGCCTTTACACCATCGCCAACAAGCATCGATTCCTGGGGCGGGCGCAAATCGGCGGCACCGAGTCCAATGGCTTCAGCAATGTGCCGCCCTCGCTGCGCTTTTTCGCCGGTGGTGACCAAAGTGTGCGCGGTTACGATTACGACAGCCTGTCACCAGAGAACTCCGATGGCGACAAGATTGGTGGTCGCTATCTGGTCGCCGGTTCGGTCGAGTACCAATACAGCGTCGCTGACAAATGGCGAGTCGCGACCTTCTTCGACCAAGGCAATTCGTTTAACGACCTAGAGTTTCCGTCGCTTAAAAAATCCTTTGGGTTCGGCGTTCGCTGGATTTCGCCCCTGGGGCCACTGCGTTTGGATTTGGCCAAGCCGATCAATCCGGGTGACGACGATGACGACGGCATTCATATCCACTTCTCCATGGGGCCAGAGCTGTGAATCGTCTGTTGAAGCGCAGTCTCTGGGCTGTACTGGCTTTAGTCCTGATATTGCTGATCGCAATTGCCAGCTTGTTAGGCACGCAAGCGGGCAGTCACTGGCTGCTGGGGCAGGTGCCAGGGCTGCAACTGACAAACTTCAGCGGGCGTTTGGCTGGGCACTGGCAGGCCGATGCACTGAACTGGCAACAAGACGCCACTGTTGTAGCGGTTGATCACCCAGAATTCGAGTGGTCGCCCGGTTGCCTGCTGCGCATGACCCTGTGTATCGACCAGCTCAAGGCGCAAGCTATTACCTTGCAATTACCAGCCAGCAGCGACGAGCCCAGCAGTGGGCCTATCACCTTGCCCGAGTTGAATCTGCCGGTTGCCATTGAGTTCGGCGAGATACAAGTCGGCAGCTTGCAACTCAATGGTGTTGAACAACTGCAAGGCTTGCAGATGGCTGCACATTGGACAGCTGAAGGCCTGAAGATTGATAAATTGGATCTGCAGCGTGAGGATTTAAGTGTCGCCCTGACCGGTTTGCTGCAACCCACCGGCAACTGGCCGCTAAAGGTCTCTGGCGATATAAATCTGCCGTCCCCCGATGCCGGTCCCTGGAAGCTGGTGCTGAACATCAGCGGTGATCTACAAAAGACCCTGAATATCGATGCACAAAGCAGCGGCTATCTGCCAGGACATTTGACCGGTGAACTGCAAGCCCTGGCTGAAAACCTACCGGCTAAAGTGCAACTCAAGGCCGATGGATTCAAAGGCAGTGCGGTGTTGCCTGACACCTTGCGCTTGAATCAGGTTCTTCTCACAGCAGCAGGTGATCTTGAGCAGGGCTACAAGGTTGAGGGCAGTGCACAGCTGCCGGGCGATGGTGGTGATATAGGCCTGCTCTTGCAAGGCGTGGTCACGGGCGTTGGCGCAGACATCTCACAGTTGCAACTCAGTGCTGATGATCAACGCAAGCTCGACCTGAACGCCCAGATGAGCTGGAGCGATGGCTTTAGCGTTGATGCCAGCTTTGACTGGCAGGATTTTCCCTGGCTGATGCTCTATCCGTTGGAAACGCCACCGCCAGTCACGGTTAAAACCCTCACCGGTGATATCAGTTTTGCCGACGGAAATTATCTGGGGAACATAGACGCCAACTTGCTCGGCCCAGCTGGGCCGTTCAGCGTAAAAACGCCTGTTAGCGGCAACCTGACTCAAGTGCATCTGCCCGATTTACAGATCGTGGCCGGGCAAGGCAAGGCGGGCGGGCGGGTCCAAGTTGGTTTCGCCGATGGCGTCAGTTGGGACACTCAGTTGCAACTGAGTGATATCGACCCTGCGTATTGGCTAGCTGAAATGCCAGGCAAGCTGGCTGGCCCACTAGCGAGCAAAGGCGAACTGAAAAATGAAAGCCTCAAGCTCAGCGCAGCCTTGGATATCAATGGCAATCTGCGTGGCCAGCCGGCGCGACTCAAGGTCGATGCCACGGGCGCCGGCCAGTCCTGGACCCTGGGCGCGCTGAATATCAAACTTGGTGAAAACAGCATCACTGGTAAAGGTGTCCTGGATAAAAGCCTTGCCGGACAACTACAGTTGAACTTGCCGCGTCTTGGCCAACTCTGGCCGGGATTGCAGGGGCGGGTTAACGGCAAGGTCGACCTGGCTGGCAGCCTCAAAGCACCGCAAGCCAAGCTGACACTCAAGGGCCAGCAGTTGGCCTACACCGACCAGAAGATCACCAGCCTCGACCTTGATGCAACCTTGAACAGCGCCCAGCAAGCTGAGCTGAAACTGATTGCCGACGGCATTGCCCTCGGTGAAACCCAGCTAGGGCGCCTCAATGCGAGTGCCCAAGGTAATCAGCAGCGCCAAAGTCTCAAGCTCGACCTTAAAGGACCGTTGCTTGAAACTTCCACGGCGCTGCACGGCGTACTGAACGATAAAGGTGCATGGCGCGGTACGTTGGACAGCGGTCAAATCAAAAGTGGCGGTCAGGATTGGCGCTTGCAGCAGGCCGCCAAGCTGGAGCGTCTGGCCAATGGCCAAATCACCTTGGGCAAGCACTGCTGGCGCTCCGGCAGTGCTTCGTTATGTGGTGAGGACCAACGCTTGCTGCCGGACCCTCGAATTCGCTATCAACTCAAAGGTTTCCCGCTGGACAGCTTGGCCCAGTGGTTCCCGGATGACTTTGCATGGAAGGGGCAGTTGGATGCGGCGATCAAATTGGATATCCCGAGCGCCGGGCCTAGTGGGCAAATCACCCTGGATGCCGGGCGCGGCTCATGGCGGGTGCGCAACGCCGGTGAATGGAACGATTTCAGCTATGACAGCTTGCGCCTGACCAGTGATTTGAAGCCTACCCAGATCGTCAGCAACCTGCAGCTTCGTGGGCCAAAGATCGGTCAGCTCAATATTCAGGCCAAGCTTGATCCTCGGCCCGGCAAGCGACCGATATCAGGCACCTTTGACCTAAAGAACGTCGACCTTTCGGTGGCTAGGCCCTTTGTGCCCATGGTCGATACCTTGAAAGGCCGGCTCGGCGGTAACGGCACATTGTCCGGTACGCTGCTGGCGCCGCTGGTCAATGGCCGGGTACAACTGACTGATGCAGAAGTGTCCGGCGGCCAATTGCCAACCAACTTTGAAGGCTTGCAATTGTTGGCCCTGATCAACGGGCAGAGCCTGCAACTGACGGGGGATTGGCGCAGCGGCGAGCAGGGCGCTGGCACGTTAAAAGGCAATCTGGCGTGGGGCAATAACCTGGCCGGGCAACTGAACATCAGTGCCAAGCGGCTACCTGTCCACGTTGAGCCTTACGCGGCGCTTGAGGTCGAACCGGATATCACGGTTGTGGTCGCCAATGAGCAAATGTCGGTACGTGGCAAGGTGCTGGTGCCGCGCGGAAGTATTGAGGTGCGCGAGCTGCCGCCTTCCACAGTGCAGGTGTCGAGCGATGCACGCATCGTTGGCAGCCAGGCGACAGAAGACAAGCCGGTCGCCATCGCGATGGATGTCGATGTGATAGTCGGTGAAGATTTGCTCAAGTTCAGTGGCTTTGGACTCAAGGCTGAAATCGCAGGCAATGTGCACATTGGCAATGACCTGGATACCCGTGGCGTACTCAATCTGAATAAAGGCAAGTTCAGTGCTTATGGCCAGAAACTGCAAATACGCCGCGCGCGCCTGCTGTTTGCCGGGCCAATTGACCAACCCTACTTGGATGTCGAGGCGATTCGAACCGTTGATGATGTCGTCGCAGGGCTGCGCCTCAGCGGTAACGCCGCACAGCCAAAGAGTGAAGTGTTTTCCGAGCCGGCAATGAGCCAGAACCAGGCGTTGAGCTACCTGATACTGGGTCGCCCAATTGGCCAGGACAGTGGCGACAGTAATCTGATCGGCCAGGCCGTCGTCGCGTTGGGGCTCAAGGGCTCATCACCCTTTGCCGGTAATCTCGCCCAGACCATGGGCATCACCGATTTCGAGCTGGACAGCGAAGGCAGTGGTGACAGCACCAGTGTGGTTGCCAGTGGCAAGCTCTCCGAGCGGCTTAGCCTGCGCTATGGCGTTGGGGTGTTTGAGCCGGTCAATACCGTGGCCCTGCGCTATGAATTGACCAAGCGCTTGTACCTTGAAGCCGCCAGCGGCTTGGCCAGCTCGCTGGATATTTTCTTCAAACGTGATTTTTGATTGTTCGAATTGAGGAAAAACTCTTCAAAATCAACGATCCATTCTTAAAAAAGGCGTGGTAGCATCCCAGTCCATCAATGTGCCGTAGCACTTTGACACAACTAGGTTGCTGCAACGTTTGTCGGCTTTACGTGACCCGTAACATCGACCTGTTGTCAGCATAGACAGTGGCGCTTATCGGCGGCATGTCCTGATTATCAGCCCGGTAACAGCTGGCGCTGAACAACAAAAAAAAGGAGCTAGCGATGGAGTTCATCAACAATCTGGTCAACCAGGTTAACGGCCTCGTCTGGGGGCCACCGATGTTGGTGTTGATCCTCGGCACAGGTCTTTTCCTGATGCTGCGTTTGAAGTTTATGCCGCTGACCCACATCGTCACAGGCTTCCGCCTGATGTGGCGTGGCCGCACCAAGGGTGAGGGCGAAGTCGGCGAAATCACCCCATTCCAAGCATTAATGACCACGCTTGCAGCGACTGTCGGTACCGGCAACATTGCCGGTGTGGCGACGGCTATCTTCCTGGGTGGCCCGGGTGCGCTGTTCTGGATGTGGTGTACCGCTCTGGTGGGCATGGCCACTAAATACTGCGAAGTGGTGCTGGCTGTTCACTACCGTGAGAAAGACTCACGCGGTGCATTTGTCGGTGGGCCAATGTATGCAATCAAGAACGGCCTGGGCAAGAAGTGGGCCTGGATGGGCGCGGCCTTTGCCATCTTTGGTGGCTTTGCCGGTTTTGGTATCGGCAACATGGTTCAGGTCAACAGTATGGCCAGCGCCATGCAAGAGACGTTCAACGTGCCGCCGCTGGTTACCGGTGTTGTCAGCATGGTGCTGGTGGGCCTGGTGATTCTGGGGGGCATCCGTCGAATCGGTAAGGTTGCCGCTTCGCTTGTTCCTTTCATGTGTGTGGCCTACATCATCGCGGCAATTGTGGTGTTGGTGGTTAACGCAGCGGCAATTCCGGCTGCATTCGACCTGATCATCACCCACGCCTTTACCCCAATTGCTGCAACCGGCGGTTTTGCGGGTGCTGCGGTAATGGCGGCGATTCGCTTTGGCGTGGCGCGCGGTATTTTCTCCAACGAAGCCGGTCTTGGTACTGCGGGTATCGCGCAGGCTGCCGGTACCACTGATAGCCCGATTCGCTCTGGCATGATCGGTATGCTCGGGACTTTTATCGACACCCTGGTTATCTGCACCATGACCGGCCTGGCAATTATTTGCTCGGGCGTATGGAGCAGCGGTGCCAGCGGTGCGGCATTGTCTGCAGCGGCATTTGACTCGGCCATGCCGGGCATTGGTGGACCGATTCTGACCATCGCCTTGGTGATCTTCGCGTTTACCACTATCTTGGGTTGGAGCTACTACGGCGAGCGTTGCTGGGAATACCTGATGGGCACCAAAACCATCCTGCCGTTTCGCCTGATCTGGGTCTTGGCTGTACCTTTCGGTGCAATCGCCCAACTGGATTTCGCATGGCTGGTGGCTGACACTCTCAACGGCTTGATGGCACTGCCTAACTTGTTGGCGCTGTTGCTGCTGAGCCCAGTAGTGGTGAAGCTGACCAAGGAGCATTTCAGCAAGTAGAACTTGGTTAAACCCCACTGATTTTGTGGGGTTGATGCCTGATAAAAAGCCTCGCAATCGCGAGGCTTTTTTATGTGTGACATGTTTTACTGATGCTTTAACAACCAAGAGGATCATTGTAATGACTCAAGTAACCTTGCGTGGCAATCCTGTAGATGTAGCAGGCAACTTGCCTGAGGTGGGCAAACAGGCTCCGGCTTTTACTTTGGTGGGTGCAGGTCTGGCTGATGTGAGCCTGAGCAGCTTGGCGGGTAAGCGTAAAGTGCTGAACATTTTTCCAAGCGTCGACACCCCGACCTGCGCCATGTCCGTGCGTAAATTCAATACAGAAGCCAGCGCGCTGGAAAACACCGTGGTTGCCTGCATTTCCGCCGACTTGCCGTTTGCCCAGGCTCGCTTCTGTGGCGCTGAAGGCCTGGAAAATGTAGTGAACCTGTCGACAATGCGTGGCGTCGAGTTCCTCAAGGATTATGGCGTGGCATTGACCTCTGGCCCATTGGCCGGCGTCGCTGCCCGTGCTGTTGTGGTTCTCGATGAGAATGACAAGGTGCTGCACAGTGAGTTGGTGTCCGAAATCGGCAGCGAGCCGAATTACGAAGCTGCGATCGCCGTACTCAAATAATTGCGCTTCACCCGCCAAGCCTTGGTGGGTTGCCAGCGTTGGAACAAAAAGACCGCAATCAATCCGATTGCGGTCTTTTTTTGCCTGGCTCGATTGGCTAGGTCACAACGTCAGCATGGCCATCGATTCGGCTCCATAGCGATCACCGGCAGCGGCTTGAGCAGGGAAGATGCTGTTGAGGGCTGAGAGCTCGGCAGGACTCAGGCTGATCTCCAGCGCCGCAATGTTTTCTTCAAGATAACGCCGGCGCTTGGTACCGGGAATCGGCACAATGTCATTGCCTTGTGCCAACACCCAAGCCAACGCCAGTTGCGAGGCTTTGACGCCTTTGTCCTTTGCCAGCTGTTCAACCTGGGCAACCAGCTGCAGGTTCTTGGCAAAGTTGTCGCCCTGAAAGCGCGGGCTGAAACGCCGGTAATCGTCTTCGGCGAAATCATCAGGGCTTTTCAAGGCGCCGGTCAGGAAGCCCCGACCCAAAGGGCTGTAGGGCACAAAGGCGATGCCCAGTTCGCGGCAGGTCGCCAGTACCTGATTTTCTTCCGGATCACGTGTCCATAATGAGTACTCGCTTTGCACAGCACTGATGGGATGAGTCTGGTTGGCGCGCTGCAGCGTGGCTGCTGAAACTTCACTGAGGCCCAGGTAGCGAACCTTACCTTGTTGGACCAAATCCGCCATTGCGCCAACGGTATCTTCAATGGGCACATTGGGATCGATACGGTGCTGGTAATACAGGTCGATATAGTCGGTCTGCAAACGCTTGAGACTGCCCTCGACTGATGCCCGCACATAGTCGGGGTGGCCACTGACGCCGCGCACATGCGGGTTACTTGGATCACGCAGCAAACCAAACTTGGTGGCGATAAAGGCATCATGGCGTTTGCCTGCCAAGGCCTGTCCGAGCAAGGCTTCATTGGTGTGTGGGCCATAGGCATCTGCTGTGTCGAAAAGATTCAAGCCAAGCTCAAGGGCGCGGTGCAGCGTGGCGATTGATTCAGATTCATCTTGATTGGTTACATAGAAATCGCTCATGCCCATGCAACCTAAGCCGATTGCCGATACCTGCGGGCCCTTGCGTCCGAGTTGACGTGTTTTCATCGGTTGAACCTCGTGTGAGTGACTGTGCGATCAGTTTGGCTGTTATCCATTACTAGATAAACTGGCTAAAATTGGATTTACTATTTAGAAAATAAAAATAATAAAGGTGCGTCAGGCCGCTATGGATCGAGTTTTAGCAATGCAGGTTTTCAGCCGGATCGTTGAACTGGGCGCCTTTGGCAAGGCGGCCGACAGCCTGGGCTTGCCCCGCGCAACGGTCACTCAGTTGATCAAGCAGCTTGAAACCCATTTAGACGTGCAACTGCTGCAACGCACTACACGTCAAGTCCGCGCAACCCTGGACGGACAGGCCTATTACCAGCGCTGTGTGCACCTGTTGGCTGATATCGAAGAGGCCGAGTCGTTTTTCTCGCAGACTCGCAATAACCCACAAGGCCAACTGCGTATAGACTTGCCGGCATCACTGGGACACAGGGTGATCATTCCAGCGCTGGCGCAATTCTGCGTGCGCTATCCCAAGATAGAGTTGATTGTCGGCTCGACCGACAGGCCGGTGGACCTGGTGCGCGAAGGTGTCGATTGCGTGGTCAGGGCCGGGCAGATCCACGACATTAGCCTGGTCGCCAGGCCGCTGGCACAACTGCCGCAAATAACCTGTGCCAGCGCTGAGTACCTGAGTCGTTTTGGCACGCCGCAGAGCATTGCAGAATTGGCTGAGCACCGCGCGGTCAACTATGCCTCGGCACTGAATGGACGGGTGTTTCCTTTCGAGTTCCAGGTTGCGGGCAAGGTGCTTGAAATCGCTCAGCCAGGCATTGTCACCGTAACCAATGCCGAAGCCTATGTGGCGGCCTGCGAAGCTGGGCTGGGCATCATCCAGGCGCCGTATTATCACCTGCATGATCAACTTGCTGATGGCAGCATGGTCGAGATACTCAGCCAGCACCGTCCGCCTGCGATGCCACTGACCGCGCTGTATCCGCCGCATCGGCAATTGTCCAGGCGGGTCAGGGTGTGGGTTGATTGGCTGGTGGAACTTTTCTCGGCAGATCAGTGGGCGATTGCGCAGGATAAATAGCCGGGCACTCTGTTCAGCCTTGGTCGATGTTCAAGTCATTGAAAATCTGGCATTATCGCAACTGGTTATTATTTGCGTTTGATTGCTATGGCTGGCGACACAATGACACCTCACATTTTAGCGATTGAAGATGATCCGGTGCTGTCCGTACATCTGCACGAGCATTTATCCAGTCGCGGTTTTCAAGTGACCCTGCATGGCGATGGACAGGCTGGCCTGGCGCAGGGCTTGGCTGAACCCTTTGATTTGGTCTTGTTGGACATCCTCTTGCCCGGTCTTGACGGCCTGGAAGTCTTGGAGCAATTGCGTCACCACAGCAGTGTACCGGTGATCCTGATGTCGGCGCTTGGTGCCGAGCAGGACCGTATCGCAGGTTTTACCCAGGGCGCCGATGACTATTTGCCCAAACCTTTCACTATGGCTGAATTGGAGGTGCGCATCGCCGCAATCATGCGTCGTGTGGCGTATGAGCGCGGCTATCGACAAGTCGCCAAAATTGCGCCAACCCTTGAGCTTAGCCAACAGCACAATGACGCACGCCACAAGGGCAAATGGGCACAATTGACCGCGACCGAGTTTCGTCTGTTGGAGTTGCTGATCGATAATACCGGTGAGGTGCAGAGCAAGGCATTCCTTTATCAACACGTGCTTCACCGCGCCTATTCCCAACATGACCGCAGCCTTGATATGCACATCAGTCATGTGCGCCGCAAACTCTCGGCCATCGGCTATCTGAGCGGGAAGCTGCAAACAGCCTGGGGCAAAGGCTATGTATTCGAACTCGACCAGCACTGAATATGCCAGGCTCATACCCGCTGTTCTGGCGTCTTGCCGCGCAACTGCTTGGCGTGTGTATTCTCATCGCGTGGGGCGCTTGGTACTGGAGCGGCTTTATCGAGCAGCGCACGGCTTACCTGAGCAGCGCCGCGCAGCAACAACTTCATACCTACGCTCATGAAGCGCAACAAGCTTGGCTAGATGACGGCGCTGATGGCGTCGAGCGTTGGGTCGAGCAGATGGCCGCCCTTGAGCCCGGCATCTGGGTGGCGGTGATAGGTCGTAATCTGGAGAGCCTGGGGCGCGAGCCTTTTACCGCCGAAGAGTTTTCCCATTTGCGCCGGTTGCGCATCGTTGACGGGCCCATGAGTCAGCGGGTCAGGGGCCTGCCGTATATCGGCATTCCCTTCACAACGGCCGAGCAATCCGATCAGCAAGGCCAGGTGGTTATCCAGTTACCGCGGCGCTTTGTGCCTGAGGGCTTTACCTGGTCGATGCAGGTTCTGTTGCAGGGCGTGGTGCCTGCGATATTGGCATTGCTGCTGTGCTTGCTGATTTACCGCCAGGTGATCGCTCCCTTGGGGTATTTACTGGAGCAGGTCAATGCGCTGGGCGACGATAACCTTGCCGCCAGGGTTTCGCCCAAGCTAAGCCAGCGCCAGGACGAACTGGGCAGGCTGGGCCGGGCCTTTGATCGCATGGCTGAGCGGCTCGACAAAACCGTATCGCTGCAACGCCAACTGCTGCGCAATGTCTCCCATGAATTGCGCACACCCCTTTCGCGCTTGCGTGTTGCCGGGGAGTGCGCAAATGACGTCGCAGAACTGCGCCAGCGCATGGAGCGAGAAGTGGAGTCAATGCAGGTGTTGGTCGATGACACCCTGGAGTTGGTCTGGCTAGACACCGAACAGCCGCAGTTTGAACATCAGGACATTGATGTAGCGGCCTTGTGGGACGTGCTCTGTGAGGATGCCTGCTTCGAAAGCGCCTGGGACCCGAGTCGATTGCGCTGCGAATTGCCTGAGAACTGTCGGGTGCGCGGTCATCTGAACAGCCTTGCGCAGGCGATGGAGAACATCTTGCGCAATGCCATTCGCCATTCACCGGCGCAAGGTTGCGTTTATCTGCGTGGACAGCGAGTGGCTGAAGGTTGGTTGCTGCATATCGAAGATGAGGGCGGCGGGGTAGCTGACGCCGAACTTGAAACCATCTTCCAGCCCTTTACCCGTTTGCAAGCTGCGCGGCCGGGGGGTGAAGGCTTTGGCCTTGGTTTGGCCATAGCCAGGGGCGCGGTGCGTCTGCAAGGAGGTGAGTTGTGGGCCGACAATGGCGACACAGGGCTTCGGCTTTGGTTGCAAGTGCAAAGTGTATAGATTGTAAATGATCTTTATTCTCTAACGAGAATCAATATCATCTCCGCCATCCAGTGCGCTGAGCCTAACGGTACTGACTGTTTGCAGCTCAGCTAGACGCACTTATTTGCAGGCAAGGAGAGATGTTGATGCGGTACCCCTCAAGATTAAATCACCTGACATTGGCTTTTCTGGCTATCAGTGGCCCGCAGGTTGGATTTGCTGCTGATTCAGAAAGCAATGCAAAGGGCACTGTACAGCTGCAGGACGCTTATGTACTGGGGACTGCCGAAGAAGAGCTGAAACAGGCGCCGGGCGTTTCGATCATCACTGCCGAAGACATCAAGAAGCGCCCACCAGTCAACGATCTCTCCGATATCATCCGCAAGATGCCAGGGGTCAACCTGACCGGCAACAGCGCGACTGGCCAGTATGGCAATAACCGTCAGATTGACATTCGTGGCATGGGCCCGGAAAACACCCTGATTTTGATTGACGGCAAGCCTGTCAGTTCACGTAACTCGGTGCGCATGGGGCGCAGCGGCGAGCGCAATACCCGTGGCGACAGCAATTGGGTGCCAGCCGCAGCGGTTGAACGCATTGAAGTCTTGCGTGGCCCGGCGGCGGCGCGATACGGCTCTGGTGCGGCGGGCGGTGTGGTCAATATCATCACCAAAGCCCCAACGCTTGAGCACAGCGGCCAGGTGACGGCTTACACCAACCTGCCCGAAAACGATGCCGAGGGAATGACCAAGCGTATCAACTTCAATATGGCCGGGCCTATTGTTGAAGCCTTGTCGTATCGCCTGTATGGCAACTTCAACAAGACCGATGCCGATGACCTGTCGCTCAATGAAGAGTTCGCCGCCAGCCCAACCGCAACGCCACCAGCCGGTCGCGAAGGGGTGCGCAACAAGGATATCAATGGCCTGCTGCGCTGGGACCTAGACCCACAACAAGTGCTTGAGTTTGAAGGTGGTTTTAGCCGACAAGGCAATATCTTTGCCGGTGACCGGGCTGTCAGCACCAATGGCACCGAGTTGATCAGCCAACTCGCCGGTGATGGAAAGGAAACCAACGTCATGTACCGCGAAACCGCAGCGGTAACCCATCGTGGCGACTGGGACTTCGGTACATCGCAAGTGGTGGCTTCCTACGAGAACACCCGTAATCGCCGCCTCAATGAAGGGTTGGCAGGTGGTCCAGAAGGCAGTATCACCACTTCTGACGACCGCTCGACATCCGAACTTAAAGCCTATCGCCTGGCAGGCGAGGTGAATATGCCGCTGCAAATCGGCCGGCCGCAGGTCTTGACGCTGGGCACGGAGCTCACCCGCGACGAATTGGATGATCCCTATTCGATGACCCAAAGCACCGGCAATGGCGGTGCTGTGCCCGGTGCCGACACAGGTGTGCGTTCGGGCAAGGCTGATGCCGACAATTACGCGGTATTTGCTGAAGATAACATCGAGTTGAGTGACCGCTGGATTCTGACTCCGGGCCTGCGCTTTGATCATCACAGCCAGTTCGGCGGTAACTGGAGCCCAAGCCTCAATACCACTTACAAAATCACCGATGCAATCTCGTTGAAAGGGGGTGTTGCCAAGGCATTCAAGGCACCCAACCTGTATCAGTCCAACACCAATTACCTGTACTACACCCGTGGCAACGGTTGCCCGGTTGATGCTCCGAGCCTGGGCGCTGGGTGCTATATACAGGGCAATGACGACCTGGATGCGGAAACCAGCATCAACAAGGAAATTGGCATCGTCTATGACAAGGCGGGCTGGAACGCTGGGATTACCTATTTCCACAATGACTACAAAGACAAGATCACCGCAGGTCTTGATCAAGTGGCACAAACCACCAGCAATGGCCGGGTTTTCCAATGGGAAAATGCCCCCAAGGCCGTGGTTGCCGGTTGGGAAGGCAGTTTGAATATCCCGCTGCTGGGTAATGAAGGCGAAATCCTCAGCTGGAACAACAACTTTACCTACATGATTGAAAACACCAATAAATCGACCAACGAACCCTTGTCGATTATTCCCGAATACACCATCAACTCGATGCTTGATTGGGCGGTCACCGACAGCCTGGATCTGTCCTTCAATATGAGTCATTACGGCAAACAGGAGCCGCGCAACCTGACCTCCCGTGGTGCGCAAGCGACTGGCGATGAGCTGAGAACCCGTGGCAGCTACAGCGTATTTGGCCTGACCGGTAACTATGAGTTGGATGAAACCTGGAGTTTCTCCACTGGCATAAACAACCTGTTCGACAAAGAGCTCAAGCGCGAAGCCAACTCCGGCGGTGAGGGTGCCAATACCTACAACGAACCGGGCCGCTCTTACTTCGCTTCGGTGACGGCGAACTTCTGATTACTGTGCTCCTTTGGCCGTCTTAACAAGCGGTTTTAACTCCGCCAGTGTTCCTGGCGGAGTTCTTTGCTTTGCGCGAGGACCTGGCTGTAATGAAATATCTGCTGCTGTTGTTATCCCTTCTGCCCTGGATGGCGCATGCAAAACCAGACTTGACCCGCGTCATGGGCGAGACCCTGGCTGAGCGTGGTTCGGATTTTTATACCTTTGAACATTTCGACCTGCCTTCCGCAGATGCCCAGCGCCACTACCGGGTTTACCTGGCAATCCCCAAGCAAGCTGCGCCGACTTCGGGTTATCCGGTGTTGTATATGCTCGACGGCAACGCCGCATTGGCGGCCCTCAAGGATCAATGGTTTAGCGCTTTGCCTGAAACGCCGCTGTTGGTGATGGTTGGCTATGCCGGTGAGCGGATGATCAATGCTCCAGCGCGTACGCTCGACTATACCCCCGCGCCACAAGCAGGCCAGCCCCTGGTTTTCCAGGGACGCATGGCGGGCGGGGCATCTGCATTTCTGCAACTGATTGAAAGCCGGATCAAGCCGACAGTCGAGGCCAACTATGTGCTGGATAAACAGCGGCAAAGTATTTGGGGGCATTCATTTGGTGGCTTGTTCGTACTCAACACCTTGTTTACCAAACCACAGAGTTTTAATCGTTACATCGCCGCCAGCCCATCGCTGTGGTGGCAGTCGGGCTTGATTCTTGAGATTGAAAAACAGCTCCCTGCTGATGTTCAAGCACAACTGCTGATCCTACATGGCGAGTTGGAAGGGCTGGCGCAAAAGGGCCGGGAGGTGCCCAAGGCGCGCTCGACGGCGATGCGCGCTGTGGGGGTTGATGCAGTACCCAAAATGCTCAAGCGCTTGGCAGCCTTCCCGGGCTTGCAGCTTGGCTATAAACAATTGCCGGGGCTAGGCCATGGCCCGATGTTGCCTGCGTCGATTCCATGGGCGTTGAAAGTCGCAACGGAGCCGCAGCCACAATGAAAGCTCAAGTCTTTAGTTGGCCGATGCTGTCACGGGTGGTCGCTGCGATATTTGCTGGCTACCTGTTTACCTACGCATTCACCGCCGCATTGGCGCAACTGCTGCCCGGCGAGCCGCGTGCGGCAATGACAATCGCAACCTGGCCAGCCTTCGTGGTTTACCCATTGGTGATTCTCTGGGCCTTCGCCTGCACGCGAGTGCGGCTGGTTTGGAGCGGTTTATTGCTGGCCAGCGGTGCCCTGTTAATCATCGGGTTTTGGCCGCATTTAATGAGAGCTTGGTCATGAAGGCGCAATCGTTAACTCAATCGATGTCGTGGTTACATACCTGGGTTGGGCTGGTATTTGGCTGGTTGTTGTTCGCTATTTTCCTCACCGGGACCTTGGCTGTATTCGACAAGGAAATCGATGTCTGGATGCGCCCCGAGGCGCCCGCGCATAAAGTCGATCAAACCCAGGCAGCGCAGCGGGCGATCGCTTATTTACAGGCCAAACACGCGGGTGCCAGTGCTTGGAACATCGGTTTGCCTACTGAGCGCTCGCCGGGTTTGACTGTGAGCGCTGGCGAGCAGCGGCGAGGCGGGCCGAGGCAATACCTGGATCCGGCAACAGCTGAGCCAGTGGCGGTGCGTGCAACGGCCGGTGGCGGACACTTTTTCCGCTTTCACTTCACCCTGAACATGCCGCGCAATATTGGTATCTGGCTGGTTGGCTTTGCCGCCATTGGTATGTTGGTCGCGCTGTTTAGCAGCCTGATCATCCATAAAAAGTTCTTTAAAGAATTTTTTACGTTCCGCCCGGGGAAAGGTCAGCGTTCATGGCTGGATGCGCACAACGCCACTGGCGTGCTGGTGTTGCCGTTCCACTTGATGATCACTTACACCGGGTTGGTGATTTTCTCACTCATTTATATGCCTGCCGCAGTTGATGCCCTGTTTGATGGCGATCGCCAGGCTGCTTTTGGCCGCGATCAGCATGAACATCGAGGCGCCGCTAAAGTGGCTGCCGTCACACCTGCCCAATTGACCGCGATCGGGCCGGTATTGGCGGAGGCAGAGCGGGTTATGGGTGAAATCGGTTCACTGTCTATCAGTAATCCAGGGCGTAGCGATGCCAGGATTGAAGCGCGTCCGGTACTGGGCAATCGAATCGAGCTGACCAAGGGCAAGAGCATGGTCTTCGATGGGTTGACCGGCAAGGTCGTAAAACAACCGGAGCAAAACAGTGGCGCCATTTTGTCTCAGCGGGTGATCGCTGGCTTGCATTTCGCCCAGTTCGGCGGTTACCCGATGCGCTGGTTGTACTTCCTTTGCAGCCTCGCCAGTTGCGCAATGATTGCCACCGGCCTGGTGCTGTTCACCGTTAAACGCCGGCGCCGCCATGATGCCGAAGGCCCCGTTGCGGCATGGCTGTATAAAGTGGCGGAACGGCTGAATGTGGCAATCGTTGCCGGTCTCAGCATTGCCTGTATTGGTTACTTGTGGGCCAACCGCTTGCTGCCTGTCGAACTGGAGGGGCGTGGTGCGTTGGAGGTACGGGTGTTTTTTGCGATTTGGCTGTTGAGCTTGGGCCATGCCTGTTGCCGTCCTTACATTCAAGCCTGGCGTGAACAGTTGGGCTTAGCGGCATTAATGTGCTTGCTCTTGCCGCTGCTCAGTAGCATGACCCTGGAAAACCCACGGGCAGAATCTATCCGACTTTACGTTGAAATTACGATTTTAGGCTGCGGTGCATTGTTGGCCTTTTGTGCCTGGCGCACAGGCCAGTCAAAGGCTCGTGTTGCGCCGCGTCGTCAATCTCCCGCTGCGGCACAGGTGCAATAAAATGCTGATCAACTTTTTTGCCGGTCTGTTACTGGTTTATTGCGCTATGACGGCCCTGTGCCTGGGGCTTGCGCGGCACTACAAAAATGTCTGGAAGCGTGAGCCTCACCCCTATGTCTGCCGCGCCTTGCGTGTTTGCGGCTGGTTGCTGTTGGGCGCGGGCTTCATGGCCTGTGTATCAAGCTGGGGTTGGGCAATGGGGCCGATTGGCTGGTTGGGGCAGGTCAGCCTGGCCGGTTTGCTACTGGTGATGAGCCTTCCTTATAAGCCAAAACTTGCCCTGACATTGCCTGTTATCACCGCGCCCATTTGGTTGTTGGCCTGGGCATTGCTGGGTTAGGACTTGTACGGTTATTGGGCTGGGTAAGGGGTTGAAAGCGCCAGTCTTTCAGCCAGATGCCCAGCCATTTACAGCGATTTAACCGGCCGGTTGGTCGCTGGCAGGCACAAACTGCAACAGACCGTAAGTAAATAGCTGGTAAAGAGGCTTTGCTTAGGCCTTAAGAGTGCTTATCGTTCATCTTCCCAAAGGAAGTGATCTGAGACATGCCTGATTCAAACAACACCCTGAGCCCCGCAAAAGCCTCGCGCCAATGGTTGATTGGCCTGGTTTTACTGGTAGTTATCGCCGCATTGGTCTGGTTTTTCTGGCCAGCAAAACCTGCAAACGTCAGTAACCAGCGCTTTGGCGATATGGGCCCGGTACCGGTGCGAGTGGCTGAGGTTGAAGCGGCGGACTTTCCGATCGAATTAAAAGCCCTCGGCACGGTGACCGCCTATAACACCGTCAATGTGCGTGGCCGGGTTGATGGTGAGCTGATGAAGCTGTTGTTTACCGACGGCCAACGGGTCAAGGCGGGGGACTTACTGGCCGTGATTGATCCCCGGCCATACCAGGTTGCATTGCAGCAGGCCCAGGGGGCGTTACTTGAGAATCAGGCACAGCTGAAAAACGCCGAGATCGACCTGGCGCGCTACAAGGGATTGTATGCCGAAGACTCGATTGCCAAGCAGACCCTCGACACTCAGCTGGCCTTGGTCAATCAATATCGTGGTACGGTCAAATCCAATCAGGCAGCTGTTGCTGAAGCCAAGCTCAACCTGGATTTCACTCAGGTGCGCGCGCCAATCAGTGGTCGCCTGGGCCTGCGCCAGGTCGATATTGGTAACCTGGTGACTTCGGGTGATGAATTGCCGCTGGTGGTAATTACCGAAACCACGCCGATTGCGGTGATGTTCACTTTGCCCGAGGCCGAGTTGCCAGCGGTATTGAAGCACTACCGCGCCGGTGAAACCCTGGAGGTCGAGGCCTGGGACCGCAGCGAGAAGAATCGCTTGGCCCAAGGCCAGCTGGAAACACTGGACAACCTGATCGATACCGCCACCGGTACGGTCAAGCTCAAGGCACGTTTCGCCAACGCCGATGAAATGCTTTACCCCAATCAGTTTGTCAATGTGCGCCTGCGCGTCGAAATTCGCAAAAACGTCGATGTGATTCCAGCCGCTGCGCTGCAGTTTGGTTCCAATGGCCCCTTTGTCTATATCGTCGACAAAGAAGACAAGATCAGCATCCGCCCCGTCGATGTTGGCCCAAGTAACGGTGAGACGACCCTGATCGAGAAGGGCGTCAGCGTTGGTGAGCGCGTGGTGCTCGAAGGCACCGACCGCTTGCGCGATGGCAACAAGGTTGAGGTTTTGGGTACCGGCTTCACCCCTGAGCCAGAGTCGGCTCCGGTGCCGTTGGCCACCGAAACTGATGGTCAGTCGAAGCGCAAAGCATGAATGTTTCTCGCCTGTTCATCCTGCGCCCGGTCGCGACAACGCTGATCATGGTGGCGATTTTCCTGAGCGGGATCATCGCTTATCGCCTGTTGCCGGTTTCGGCCTTGCCCGAGGTGGATTACCCGACGATCAGGGTCATGACCCTTTACCCAGGTGCCAGCCCGGATGTAATGACCAGCGCGGTCACCGCGCCGCTTGAGCGTCAGTTCGGGCAAATGGCTGGCTTGAAGCAGATGTCTTCGACCAGTTCAGGCGGCGCCTCGGTTATCACCTTGCGCTTCAACCTTGAAATCGAACTCGATGTGGCTGAGCAAGAGGTCCAGGCGGCGATTAACGGTGCGACCAACCTGTTGCCCAATGATTTGCCGGCACCGCCGGTGTACAGCAAGGTCAATCCGGCTGATACCCCGGTGATGACCTTGGCGATCAGCTCGAAAACCCTGCCGCTACCTGAAATCAACGACCTGGTTGATACCCGCCTAGCGCAAAAGCTGGCGCAAACCAGTGGTGTCGGCTTGGTCTCGTTGGCAGGCGGCCAGCGTCCTGCCGTACGCATTCGAGTCAACCCCGAAGCACTGGCCGCCTACGGCTTGAACCTGGCAGATATCCGCACGCTGATAACCGCCAGCAACGTCAATCAGCCCAAGGGCAACTTCGATGGTCCGACGCGCGTTTCGCAGCTTGATGCCAACGACCAGTTGGTGTCGGTGGATCAATACCGCCAACTGATTCTTAACTACAGCGAAGGCGCAACCTTGCGTCTCAAGGACGTTGCGACCATTGTCGATGGCGCCGAAAACCAGCGGCTGGCAGCCTGGGCCAACCTGAATAAGACCATTCTGGTCAACGTGCAACGCCAGCCGGGCGCCAATGTAATTGACGTAGTCGATCGCATTCAAACCCTGCTGCCGAATTTAACTGAAGGCTTGCCTGCCAGCGTCGACGTGACGGTGCTTACCGATCGTACGCAAACTATTCGCGCCGCAGTCAGCGATGTGCAACACGAAATGATGATGGCCATCGCCTTGGTCGTGTTGGTGACATTCCTGTTCCTGCGCCGATTGTCGGCGACCATTATTCCCTCGATTGTGGTGCCGCTATCGCTGATTGGCAGCTTCGGTATCATGTATCTGGCGGGTTTCACCATCAACAACCTGACATTGATGGCGTTGACCATAGCCACCGGCTTTGTGGTCGATGACGCCATTGTCATGCTGGAGAATATCGCACGGCACATTGAAGAGGGCGAGACACCCTTCAATGCTGCACTCAAAGGCGCCAAGCAAATTGGTTTTACCTTGGTCTCGCTGACCATTTCGCTGATTGCGGTATTAATCCCGCTGTTATTCATGGCCGATGTCGTGGGGCGTTTGTTCCGCGAGTTTGCCATCACCTTGGCCGTGGCGATCTTGATCTCGCTGGTGATCTCCCTGACCCTCACGCCGATGATGTGCGCACGCCTGCTCAAGCGCGAACCCAAGCCTGAGGAACAGTCTGGCTTTTACAAGGCCAGCGGCGCCTGGATTGACCGCCTGATCCACCATTACGGGATCTGGCTGCAATGGGTACTCAAGCGCCAGCCACTAACCCTGTTGGTCGCCATTGGCACCATGGCGCTGACCGTGGTTTTGTACCTGGCTGTGCCAAAAGGCTTTTTCCCGGTGCAGGATACGGGCGTGATTCAGGGCATTTCCGAGGCGCCGCAATCGATTTCCTTCAGCGCCATGAGTGAGCGTCAGCAACGGCTTGCCGAAGTGGTGCTCAAGGACCCTGCGGTGAGCAGCCTGTCGTCTTATATTGGTGTCGATGGCGATAACCCGACGCTCAACAGTGGACGCATGTTGATCAACCTCAAACCACACAGCGAGCGGGATGTCACCGCCAGCGAAGTGATCGACCGCCTGCGCCCCGAGTTGGCCAAGCTCAGCGGAATTCAGCTGTACTTGCAGCCGGTGCAGGATTTGTCGATTGAAGACCGCGTCAGCCGTACGCAATACCAGTTCAGCATGGAGTCTCCTGATCTGAAGCTGCTTGAGGAGTGGGTGCCCAAATTAGTCACCCGTCTGCAACAGCAGCCAGAGCTGACCGACGTCGCCAGCGATCTGCAAAACCGCGGCCTGCAGGTTTACCTGGATATCGACCGCGATATTGCCGGGCGCCTCGGCGTTAAAGTTGCCGACATCGACGATGCCTTGTACGACGCATTTGGCCAGCGCCAGATCTCGACCATCTACACCCAGGCCAACCAATACCGCGTGGTATTGGAAAGCCAGAATGCGGGCAGCATTGGCCCGGCTGCGCTGCGCCAGATCCACGTTGCCACCGCTGACGGCAAGCAAGTTGCACTTTCTGATCTTGCCCACGTAGAGCAGCGCGCCGCGAGTTTGCTGATAAACCATATCGGCCAGTTTCCAGCGGCGACCTTGTCATTCAACCTCGCACCCGCAATTGCCTTGGGCGATGCGGTGGATGTGATTCAACAAGCACAACAGGACATCGGCTTGCCCGCCGGTATCCAGACCGAATTCCAGGGCGCCGCCCAGGCATTCCGTGCATCGCTGTCGAGTACCTTGCTGTTGATCCTGGCGGCGGTGGTGACCATGTACATTGTGCTTGGCGTGCTCTACGAGAGCTACATTCACCCGATCACCATTCTCTCGACTTTGCCCTCGGCGGGCGTCGGGGCCTTGCTGGCCCTGCTGTTGACCGGCAATGACCTGGGGCTGATCGCAATCATTGGCATCATCTTGTTGATTGGTATCGTCAAGAAGAACGCGATCATGATGATCGACTTTGCCCTCGATGCTGAGCGCAACCAGGGCATGGAGCCAGAGGCAGCCATTTACCAAGCGGCGCTGTTGCGTTTCCGACCCATTCTGATGACCACGCTGGCCGCGCTGTTTGGCGCTGTGCCGCTGATGCTGGCTACAGGCTCCGGAGCAGAGCTGCGCCAACCGCTGGGCTTGGTCATGGTCGGCGGCTTGTTGGTCAGCCAGTTATTGACCTTGTTTACCACGCCCGTGATTTACCTGTACTTCGACCGGTTGGCCCGTCGTGCCACCGGCCGTAGCGCCGCCGGGATTCTGGTCAAGCCATGAACCTGTCAGCGCCTTTTATCCGTCGTCCGGTGGCGACGCTGCTGTTGAGCTTGGCGATCATCTTGCTCGGTGCAGTCAGCTATGGATTGCTGGCTGTATCGCCCTTGCCGGATATGGATTTCCCGGTGATCACGGTTGACGCCACATTGCCTGGCGCCAGCCCGCAGATCATGGCGTCGAGCGTGGCCACGCCGCTTGAGCGCTCGCTGGGTACCATTGCCGGTATCAGCCAGATGAACAGCCGCAGCAGCCAAGGCAGCACGCGTATCATGATCGAGTTTGAGCTTGACCGTGATATCAATGCCGCAGCCCGCGAAGTCCAGGCCGCGATCAATGCCTCGCGTGACTTGCTGCCCAGCGGTATGCGCAGCATGCCGACCTATCGCAAGATCAACCCTTCGCAAGCACCGGTCATGGTACTTGCGCTGTCATCCGATGTGCTGACCAAGGGCGAACTCTACGACGTGGCCTCGTCGGTCATTGCGCAAAAACTGTCGCAAGTCACCGGCGTCGGTGAAGTGCAGATTGGCGGCAGCTCATTGCCGGCGGTGCGGGTGTCCTTGCAACCGCGCATGCTCGATCAATATGGCATCGCCCTGGATGATGTACGGCAAGCCATAACCAATGCCAACGCCAAGCGGCCAAAGGGTGCAGTCGAAGATGCCAGCAATCACTGGCAGATCCAGGCCAGCGACCAGTTGGAGAAGGCCGCCGACTACAAGCCAATGATCATTCGTTACCAGGATGGTTCGGTGGTGCGTCTAAGCGATATCGCCAAGGTCACCGATGGCGTCGAGGATCGCTACAACAGCGGGTTCTACAACGATCAAAGCGCCGTATTGGTGGTAGTCAACCGCCAGACCGGGGCCAATATCATCGAAACCATTGCCAGCATTCGCGAGCAACTGCCTGCGCTACGTGCTGTGATTCCGGCCACTGTTGATCTGCAAGTGGCAATGGACCGCTCACCGGTCATTCGCGCCACCTTGCATGAAGCCGAGCGTACCTTGTTGATCGCCGTGGCCTTGGTCATTCTCGTGGTCTACGGCTTTCTGGGTCGCTGGCGCGCCTCGATGATCCCGGCGCTGGCGGTGCCTGTATCGCTGGTCGGTACATTCGCCGCCATGTATCTGCTCGGTTTTTCATTGAATAACCTGTCACTGATGGCCTTGATTCTGGCCACAGGCCTGGTGGTTGACGATGCAATCGTGGTGTTGGAGAACATCTCTCGGCATATCGAGGCTGGCGAAACACCTATGGCTGCATCATTCAAGGGAGCCAAGGAAGTTGGCTTCACCTTGTTGGCCATGAACCTGTCGCTGGTGGCGGTGTTTGTCTCGATTCTGTTTATGGGCGGGTTGGTCGAGAGCCTGTTTCGTGAGTTTTCGATCACCTTGGCGGTGTCGATCATTATCTCCTTGCTGGTGTCGCTGACGCTGACGCCGATGCTTTGCGCGCGTTGGCTCAAGGCCGAAGATCAACAGCGCCCCGATGGCCGCTTGCAGCAACATTTGGAACGCTTTGGCGCGATGATTCTACGTGGCTACAAGCGCAGCCTGGATTGGGCTCTGCGTCACTCATTGCTGATGCTGTTGAGTTTGTTCGCCACCATCGCCTTGAATATCGTGTTGTTTATCATTGTGCCCAAGACCTTCTTGCCCCAGCAGGACACTGGCCAGTTGATTGGTTTTGTGCGGGGTGACGATGGTTTGTCCTTCCAGGTAATGCAGCCCAAAATGGAAACCTATCGCCGGGCACTGCTCAAGGACCCAGCAGTGGATAGCGTTGCCGGTTTCGTGGGCGGCGCAGGGGGGATCAACAATGCCTTTATCATCGTGCGCCTCAAACCCATAACCGAGCGCAAGATTTCAGCCCAGGATGTGATCAACCGCCTGCGCAAGGAAGTGCCCAAGGTCGCCGGTGGCCGGCTGTTCCTGATGCCTGACCAAGACCTGCAAATCGGCGGCAGGCAAGGGCGTAGCTCAGACAATGAATACATGCTGTTGTCGGGCGACCTCGATCAACTGCGCGAGTGGATGCCCAAGGTGCGCGAGGCACTGCGTGCTTTGCCCGAGCTGACCGATATCGACGCCAAGGAAAACGAAGGCGCGCAACAGATCAGCCTGCAGGTCGATCGCGACATGGCCAAGCGCTTTGGCGTGGACATGGCAATGGTTACCAGCGTGCTTAACAACGCCTACAGCCAGCGCCAGGTATCGACCATCTACGACACGCTCAACCAATACAGCGTGGTCATGGAGGTCGATAAAAAATACGCCGAGCATCCAGAGTCGCTGGACCAGATCAAGCTGATTACCGCCAACGGTGATCGGGTGCCGCTGTCGACCTTTGCCCATTGGGGGCGCAGCCTTGAAGAGGACCGGGTTAATCACCAAGGTCAGTTCGCCTCGGAGAATATTGGCTTCTCGTTGGCCGAAGGTGTCAGCCTCGATCAGGCCACCGAAGCGATCGACAAGGCGGTTGCCAGGCTTAGCCTGCCCACTGAAGTGCAGGGCATGATGAGCGGCACCGGCGCCGCCTTCCAGAAAACCCAGGACAATCAACCCTTGATGATCCTGCTGGCCCTGGTGGTGGTGTATATCGTTCTGGGCGTGCTCTACGAGAGTTATGTGCACCCCTTTACCATTCTTTCCACCTTGCCCTCTGCCGGGGTGGGGGCGCTATTAGCGCTGGAGTTGCTCAATACCGAGTTCAGCCTGATCTCCTTGCTGGGCTTGTTCTTGCTGATTGGCGTGGTGAAGAAAAACGCGATCCTGATGATCGACCTGGCCTTGCAGTTGGAGCGCCAGCAACACATGAGTCCATTCGAGTCGATCCGCCAGGCATGCCTGTTGCGGTTCAGGCCGATCATGATGACCACGCTTGCTGCCATCCTTGGCGCATTGCCCTTGGTGCTCAGCAGCGCCGAAGGCTCGGAAATGCGCAAGCCATTGGGGATCACCATTGTTGGCGGCTTGATCCTGAGCCAGTTGCTGACCCTTTACACCACACCGGTTATTTACCTTTACTTCGACCGTCTGCGCCACCGGGTAAACCGCTGGCGGGGCGTGCGAACCGATGCAGCCCTGGATACACCATTATGATTACTGCAGACCTCGCAAAAGCCCGTGGTACGCGTCTATTAAGCCTGCTTGCTCTGAGTATCGCCTTGAGTGCATGTGCGGTTGGCCCGGACTACAAACGCCCTGAAATCAACACCCCAGCCCAATTCAAGCAAGTAGCCGGCTGGAAAGCTGCCGTGCCCAGCGATGCGCTGGAACGTGGCGCCTGGTGGGAACTCTACGGTGATGCCGAGTTGAACAACCTGGTCGGCCGCCTCAATGTGTCGAACCAGAACCTGGCTGCGGCTGAGGCGCAATACCGTCAGGCCCGGGCGCTGGTTAGAGGCGCGCGAGCAGCGTTTTACCCCTCGTTGTCGACCAATGCCGGTGTCACGCGCTCCGGTCAGGGCGGTGGCCAGAACGTGGTCACCACTTCTGACGTGATCTCCAGCGGCGGATCAAGCTCAACCATCACCAAGAACTACGACTTGAGCCTTAATGCGTCCTGGGAGCTGGATATCTGGGGCAAGCTGCGCCGTTCGCTGGAGTCGAGCAAGGCCGGTTTCGAAGCCAGTGCCGGCGATCTAGCGGCGGCCAAGTTGAGCTATCAATCGGAGTTGGCGCAGAGCTACCTGCAGTTGCGCGTACTCGATGACCAACAGCGCTTGCTGGACGCCACCGTGGCTGCATATGCGCGCTCCCTGAAACTGACAGAAAACCAGTACCGGGCCGGTATTGTGCCCAAGTCCGATGTCAGCCAGGCGCGCACCCAATTGAAAAGCACCGAGGCGCAGGCAATTGACCTCAAGTGGCAGCGTGCGCAGTTGGAGCATGCGATTGCGGTGTTGGTCGGTGTTTCGCCTGCCGAGTTGAGCATCGCCCCGCGTGAGCAATTGCCTCAGTTACCGCAAATACCAGTGGCATTGCCTTCGCAACTGCTTGAGCGCAGGCCGGATATCGCCGCAGCCGAGCGCCGGGTGATTTCCGCAAACGCCGATATCGGCATAGCTGAGGCCGCCTGGTATCCGGACCTGACGATTTCCGCTAGCGGTGGTTATCGGGGCAGCAGTTTTGCGGACTGGATTGAGTTGCCAAACCGCTTCTGGTCCATTGGCCCAAGCCTGGCCATGACCTTGTTCGATGGCGGCGCGCGCAGTGCCGAGGTGGAGCGTACCGAAGCCGTCTATGATCAGACTGTCGCGCAGTATCGGCAATCTGTGCTGGATGGTTTTCGTGAGGTTGAGGATTACCTGGTCCAGCTCAAGGTCATGGAGCAAGAGGCGCTGGTGCAACAGCAAGCGGTTGAGTCGGCCCGTGAATCACTGCGCTTGATTCAGAACCAGTACAAGGCTGGCACTGTTGACTTCAATAGCGTGGTGACTGTCCAGGCAACGGCGCTGAGTAACGAGCGTACCGCGCTAACCTTGCTGGGTAATCGTCTCACGGCCAGTGTTCAGTTGATTGCGGCGCTGGGCGGCGGCTGGACTGTCGATCAACTGGTGCCGCCCGCTGATCAGGATGACAAGCTGGATTAACCACTGGCCCAAGCCAGCATCTGGGCCGATGCTGGCTTGGTTCATCGCCTGAGATTTAGTTACGCGATTTGCGGTTTACCACCTGCGCGGCCTGCATCACGTCGGCACCAATTTCCTTTTCAAACTGTGCCCATACCGGCTTCATCGCGTCACGCCAAGCCTGGCGTTGCTGATCGTCGAGGGTGATGATCTGGCTACTACCCGAGGCCTGGATACGGTTGCGGTCTGCCTGATTGGCTTCCTCGGCCTGGCGATTCACCGAGTAGGTGACCTCATCAATAATGCCTTCAAGCACTACGCGTGTGGCGTGCGGAATGCTGTACCAGAAGGTTGGGTTGCTAACTAGCATGTAGTCGAGCACACCGTGGTTGGTTTCGGTGATGTAGGGCTGAACGGTATTGAGCTTTTTACTGTAAATATTCGACCAGGGATTTTCGGCGCCCTGTACCACGCCGGTTTGAAGTGCCTTGAACACCTCGGCAAAGGGCAGCACTTTCGGGGCTGCAGACAACTGGTTGAACTGTGCGCTCAGTACATCCGATGGCTGGATACGAAAGGTCAAGCCGCTGGCATCGGCAGGCATATACAAGGCTTTGTTGGCTGACAGCTGCTTCATGCCGTTGTGCCAATAAGCCAAGCCAGTGATGCCTTTATCTTCCATGCTGCGCAGCAGTTGACGGCCTTTTGCACGCTTTTGGAAGCGATTGACAGCATCAAGATCGTCAAACAAGAAGGGTAAATCATAGACTTGCAGCTGTTTGGTGTAGTCGCCAAATTTGGCCAGCGAAGGTGCAAGCATTTGTACCTTGCCGTCTTTGAGCGCTTGCATTTCGTCCGCATCACCAAACAGCGTCGAGTTGGGATACACCTCGACCGAGACTTTACCGGACAAGCGTTCCTCAACCAGTTTTTTGAACAGCAGGGCACCTTGGCCCTTGGGGGTGTCATCGGCGACGACATGCGAGAACTTTATGACAATTGGGCCATTTTGCTGGGCGCTGATGGCAGGTGTCGAAGTGATCGCCAAGGCACAGGCAGCCACGGCAAACAATTGCTTAAACATGTGGGAATCCTATTTTTTTTATCAGTATTGGCGTTGTTGGCGCTGTTCCATATCGCAATGCCTGTGCCAATTGCGCCGATTGTGCTCAGGGCAGTATTCGCCGAAAAAACACAGTGAACCAGTTCGCAGGTGGTGGCGATTTATCGCCATCTTTGCCTGAAATCTCAGCGGATTATTGCCGGTTACCTGCTGGTAATGGCTTTGCAGCCAGTCTTTAGTTGGGTCAGGTCCAGATGACTGGTCAGTCGTAGGCCTGAATTCACAGCTATACAGAAGTAAGTCGTGGATTTTGCATGGTGTGGGTTTCAACCCAGCAGTGGCGCGCTGGGGAACCATCATTTAGAGAGAGTAATTATGTCCAGAGTTGCGATAGTCACAGGTGCCTCCAGGGGCATTGGCGCTGCCATTGCCAAGCGCCTGGCCAAGGACGGCATCAGCGTGGTGGTCAACTACGCTTCAAACCCTGCAGATGCAGAAAGCGTGGTGCGCGAGATCATGGCTTTAGGTGGAAAGGCCTATGCGGTGCTGGCCGATATTGCTGACCCGGTGGCGGTCGAAGCCTTGTTTGATCAAACCGAGATGGCTTTCGGCGGCATCGACATCCTGGTCAACAATGCTGGCGTCATTCAACCGGGCATGGTGCCACTGAAAGACACCGATGATGAGCTATACCAGCGAATCTTCTCCATCAACACCCAAGGCACATTCAACACATTGCGCCTGGCCGCTACTCGATTGCGTGAGGGTGGGCGCATCGTCAATTTTTCAACCAGCGTGATTGGCATGGCTCTGCCTGGTTATTCGGTGTACGCCGCCTCCAAGGCTGCGGTTGAAGTCTTTACTCAGATCTTTTCCAAGGAGTTGCGTGGCCGCCGTATCAGTGTCAACGCAATTGCCCCCGGGCCAACTGCAACCAGCTTGTTCTTCAATGGCAAGAGTGACGAACTGATCGAAAAACTGACCCTGCAGCCTCCGCTGGAGCGGCTTGGCACTCCGGATGATATTGCCGCAGCCGTGGCGTTTCTAGTTAGCGAGGAGGGGGCCTGGGTCAACGGCCAGACCCTGAGAGTCAACGGCGGGATCGCCTGAGTCTTGATGCTTGGTGTTTTAGCTGGCTGGCCGGAGGCGAACGATGTATTTGCTGAGCAGGATGCTCAATACAATCCCGCTGCAAATAGCCAGCAATGGCAAGGTTGTCGCCAGGTGCAGCGTGGGAAATACCAGCAGGATTTGCGAGTCGTTACCGCCCAACATCATGGATGCGCCAACGCCCATCAGGGTTCCGGCGCAGAGGTAGCGACTCGAGTCGAGCAGGTTGATCGGCCGATAGTCGAAGGTTCTGCGGTAAATGGTGAAGCAGTACATGCCCAGCACCAGCATTGCGAAGATACCGAGCCTGGTCGGATGAATGTGCCATTGCTGTATCCACACGGCTTTGGATAAATCGTAAAACAGCAGGCTTGGCGTCCATTGGGGTTCAAAGGTATAGAGTGCACTGGTCAGCAAGCCAAGCAAGATGCTCAAGCTGACGTAGTGTTTCTCGCGCTGGAAACGGACAAGCACCAGCAGGCTGGCAATCACCAAGCCAATGGCCAACAGGTAGTTGAAGCTTGAGGGTGAAGGCGTAAGGGGTTGCTTTGCGGTCATATCCATATTCAAGTGGTACCAGAGCACTATGCCGATAACCCAGCCGATAATGGTGAACGCTTTGCTGAGGTCGCCACGGGCCAGCTTGGTTAGCGTGCCGACACTGCAACCGTTATTGAGCACCGAACTGACCCCGAATAAAAAACCGCCCAGGATAATGTGCTGATAAGGCGCAACTGGCTGGTAAAAGGGTAGTGACACGCCAATGTATTGATACAGCGGAGTCAAAAGAAGGCCGAACAAGCCACATGACGCCAGCGCCACAAACAGGGTGGGGCGTTTATTCAGGGCCATGGTAATAGCAGCCACCAGGCATAAGCCCATACGCTGCGAGACCCAGCCGATTAAAAATGCCAGGGTAAGTGGGATAAGCACTGCAACCTCGTTGTTCAATTCGCGCTTTTGATGCGCCGCGCGGGATTAACGTTAGAGTGTTGCAGCAGTGGATCCGTTACGCTCAGGGATGCAAATAAAGTCTCAGCAATCCCGCGTACGATTAATCAGGCATAAAAAACCCCGCGACGTTGATCGTGCGGGGTTCGGATGTTGCCTTAGAGTTTAACCCTTGGGCTGCCAGCCACCGCCCAGGGTTTTGTAGATTGCAACGATGCCGCTGTACAACTCGACTTCGGCAAGTGCCTGGGTGTCTTCGGCGGCAAGGCGTTCACGCTCGGCATCGAGCAGTACCAAAAAGTCGACAGTGCCTTCGCGATAACGCACCGCAGCTTGAGCCGCCGCCGCGCGACTGGCCTCTGACTGACGAATCAGCGCCAACAAGCGCTGTTGGCGCTTGGCGTAGTCACTAAAGGCGTTTTCGGATTCTTCCAGGGCTAACAAGACTTGCTGCTCATATTGTGCCAGCGCACCTTCGGCTTCTGCGTCAGCGCCGCGAATTCGAGCCTTGACGCTGCCCAGATCAAACGCAGCCCAGGTGATGCTCGGTGAGACACCCCAAGCCCGCGCCGCCGAAGAGCCAATCTGCGAGCCTCGCCCGGCAGTAAAACCCAGAAAGCCGCTCAGGCTAACTCGTGGAAACAAGTCTGCAGTCGCTACACCAATATTCGCAGTCGCCGCTGCCAGGTTTTGCTCAGCAGCACGAATATCCGGTCGCCGACGCAGCAACTCGGCCGGGTCGCCAATGGGCAGCGCCTTGGCGATAGCCGGGATGGGTTGTGGCGAAAGATCAATGTCGAGTTGATCTGCGCGTTGACCGAGCAGGGTGGCGATGCGGTTGCGCGCACGTACCTGTTCTGCCTGCAGTTGCGGCACGCTGGCTTCGACTGCGGCAAGGCGTGCGTCGGCGCGAAGCACATCAAGTTCGCTACCGACCCCAGCATCGCGCAGGTCTTCGGTGATACCCCGTGATTCTTCCTGGTTGTGCAGGTTCTCGCGGGCAATCTGCTCGCGTAACTGGGCACCGCGCAAACTGCCGTAGGCATCAACCAGCTCAGCAATCAAACTTACCTGCAACTGATAATAATCGGCTTCGGCAACTTCAATCTGCGCGTCACTGGCTTCAAGTTGGCGCTGGATTCGGCCAAACAGATCAAGTTCCCAGACCATGTCCAGGCCAAGGTCATAACGCTCGGTGCTGACTCTATCCTCGGTGATATCAGGCTGTTGCGCCTTGCCGATGTCGCTACTGGCGCGGCTGGTGATGGTCGGCAGCCGGTCATTGGCAACATCGTCACGAATGGCCCGGGCTGCCTTTAGCCGTGAAAAAGCGACACGTAGCTCACGGTTGTCCTGCAACGACTTGCTCACCAACTGGTTGAGGGTTGGGTCATCAAACTGTTGCCACCACAACGCTTCAAAGTGCTCTTGGTCATATTTGCCAGCGTTCAACTGCGCCAATTGCGCAGGGCTGCTTTCAGGCTGTTTAAAGTCTGGGCCAACAGCGCAGGCGGAAACCGCCAAAGCGAGCAGCGCTGGTGCGAATAACTTCAACTTCATGCTCCTGCCTCCTGCAGACGTAGCGCGCGTTTAGCCTGGCGTTTTTCAACAAAGCTGCGAATCAGTACATAAAACACCGGAGTCAGCAGCAGGCCAAAGAAGGTCACGCCAAGCATGCCGCTGAACACCGCAACACCCATCGCATGACGCATTTCTGCACCCGCACCAGAGCTGAATACCAGCGGTACCACGCCCATGATGAAGGCAAAGCTGGTCATCAGAATCGGCCGCAGACGCAGGCGGCAAGCTTGCAGAACCGCGCTCACGCGATCCATTCCAGCTTCCTGCTGCTCCTTGGCAAACTCAACAATCAGAATCGCGTTCTTGCAGGCCAGTCCAACCAATACAATGAGGCCGATCTGGGTGAAGATGTTGTTGTCGCCTCCGGTCAGGATTACACCAGCAATGGCTGACAACAGGGTCATTGGCACGATCAATATCACCGCCATCGGCAAGCTCCAGCTTTCGTACTGAGCAGCCAGCACCAGGAATGCCAGCAGCACGCAGAGCGGGAATACAAACAGAGCAGTATTACCTGCCAGGATTTGTTGGTAGGTCAACTCGGTCCACTCATAGCTCATGCCGTTTGGCAGTTGCTCTTTGAGCAGGCGCTCCATAGCAGCTTCGGCTTGGCCGGAGCTGTAGCCGGGCGCTGCACCACCGTTGATTTCAGCAGTGATAAAGCCGTTGTAATGCATCACGCGATCGGGGCCGGAGCTGTCTTTGACCTTGATAAACGTCGACAGCGGCACCATTTCACCGCGATTGTTGCGCACCTTGAGCTGACCGATCTGGTCGGCATCAACCCGGTATTGCTGATCAGCCTGCACGTTGACCTGGTAAGTTCGACCAAAGCGGTTGAAGTCGTTGGCATACAGCGAACCCAGGTACACCTGCATGGTGTCAAAGATATCGCTGATGGCGACGCCGTGAATCTTGGCTTTGTCGCGGTCAATGTCGGCATCAACTTGGGGTACGTTGACCTGGTAGCTGGTGAACAAACCGGCTAACTCGGGTACATCACGGCTCTTGCTGATGACGTTTTGCACTTGTTTATACAGCTCGTCATAGCCCTGATTACCTCTGTCTTCGATCTGCACACGGAAGCCGCCGATAGTGCCCAACCCCTGGACTGGTGGCGGTGGGAAAATCGCAATATAAGCATCCTGGATACCAGCGAACTTGGCATTCAGCGCAGCGGCAATTGCTCCCGCTGACAGGTTTGGGTCCTTGCGCTTATCAAAGGACTCAAGCGTTGTAAAAACAATGCCGCTGTTCGGGCTGTTGGTGAAACCGTTGATCGACAGGCCCGGGAAGGCAACGGTGTTGGAAACCCCAGGGTATTCACTGGCAATCTCCGACATCTGCTTGATGACCGCTTCGGTACGATCAAGGCTTGCAGCATCCGGCAGCTGGGCAAAGGCAACTAGGTATTGTTTGTCTTGCGGCGGTACAAAACCGGTCGGTGTGCTGGCGAAACCAAAGTAGGTCAGCGCCAACAAGCCGCCGTACACCAGCATCGCAATGCTGCTGCCACGCAGGACGCGGGTCACCGTGCCGACATAGCCATTACTGGCACGGTCGAACAGACGGTTGAATGGTTTGAATAACCAGCCGCCAAACAGGCGTTCCAGTATCCGGGAGAAACGGTCCTTGGGCGCGTCGTGGCCTTTCAGCAGTGCTGCAGCCAGGGCGGGTGACAGGGTCAGCGAGTTAAAGGCGGAGATGACGGTCGAGATCGCAATGGTCAAGGCAAACTGCTGATAGAACTGGCCCGTCAGGCCGGAAATAAATGCAGTGGGTACGAACACGGCACAGAGCACCAGAGCTGTTGCAATGATGGGGCCTGTGACCTCTTTCATTGCTTGCTTGGTTGCCTCGACCGGAGTTTTGCCCAGCCCGATATTGCGTTCGACGTTCTCCACCACAACGATGGCGTCGTCAACCACGATACCGATTGCCAGCACCAGGCCGAACAATGACAAGGCATTGAGCGAGAAGCCGAACAGGTGCATCACTGCGAAAGTACCAATCAAGGAGACAGGTACAGCCGCCAGCGGAATGATCGATGCCCGCCATGTCTGCAGGAAGAGAATTACGACCAGTACCACCAGCACAATGGCTTCGAGCAAGGTGTGTACCACCGCCTCGATAGAACCACGCACGAAGATGGTTGGATCGTAGACGATCTCGTAGTCCATGCCTTGCGGGAAGCTTTTCTTCAGCTCAGCCATACGCGCACGGACCGAGTCTGAAATCTCAATAGCGTTCGAGCCTGGCCGTTGGAATACCGGAATGGCAACCGCAGGCTTGTTATCCAGCAGCGAGCGCAGGGCGTATTTGCTGGAACCCAGTTCGACCCGGGCGATATCCCTCAGGCGTGTGATTTCACCGTTTTCGCCAGCGCGAATGATGATGTTCTCGAACTCTTCCTCAGTCACCAGTCGTCCCTGGGTGTTGATCGAGAGCTGGAAACTGTTATCGCCAGCGGTCGGTGGTGCACCCAGCGAACCTGCGGCAACCTGGCGGTTCTGTTCGCGGATGGCATTAACCACATCGGTAGCGGTCAGGTTGCGTGAAGCCACTTTATTGGGATCAAGCCATACACGTAGCGAATAGTTGCCCAGGCCGAACAGTTGCACATCGCCCACACCGTCGAGGCGGGCCAGCTCATCTTTGACGTTGAGCGCCGCATAGTTCGACAGATAGAGCATGTCGTAGCGGTTATCCGGCGAGGTTAAGTGAACCACCATTGTCAGGTCGGGTGAGGCTTTATCGACCGTCACGCCAAGACGCTGAACTTCAGTCGGCAAGGTTGGCATGGTCCGGGTGACCCGGTTTTGCACCTGAACCTGAGCGTTATCGAGATCGGTGCCCAGGGCAAAGGTAATGGTCAAGGTCAGCGCGCCGTCGGATGTTGCCTGTGATGACATGTACAGCATGCCTTCGACGCCGGTAATGGCTTGCTCCAACGGCGAGGCAACTGTTTCGCCAATTACTTTGGGGTTGGCGCCGGGAAAACTGGTACGCACCACGACTGTAGGCGGCACCACTTCGGGGTATTCACTGATTGGCAATTGGAAGAGCGAGATAGCACCGGCAATCAATATCAGAAGCGAGAGAACCGCTGCGAAAATTGGCCGTTTGATAAAAAACTGGGAGAAATTCATAAAGCTTTACCCTTAGCCGCGAGGTGACGCGTTTGGCTGAGCAGGGCGCTCAGCGATGTCAACTTCGCTGTCTACTGTTGAGTCAACGGCGTTACGGATGCGCGCTAGCTTGGCCAATGTTTGTTCATCAGCCATGGCTACGTTTTGTGGGTCGACGGTTGAGCCGGGCATTGCATGCTGCAAACCGTTGACGACAATTTTGTCGCCTTTCTCCAGGCCGCTGCGGACAATACGCAAGCCTTCGACTTTGGGGCCCAACTCAATAGCGCGATAGCTGACAGTGTTGTCATCGGCGAGTACCAGGACAAACTTCTTGCCAAGGTCAGTGCCTACGGCGGCGTCTTGAATCAGCTTGGCTGAATAGGTGTCGCTGCCGACCAGCTTGAGTCGTACATACAGGCCAGGTGTGTATTCACCCTTGCTGTTGTCAAATACTGCACGACCACGAATGGTGCCGGTTTGCGGGTTGACCTGGTTATCCAGAAAATCGAGCTTGCCAAGGTGCGGGTTGCCGACCTCATTGGAAAGTCCCAAGTAAACCGGGCTGGCATCGCGAGTATTGCCTCCCGATTTCTTGGCCATTTCCACGTACTTCAGGAAGGCCTGTTCATCGGCATCAAAGTAGGCATAGACCTTGTCGGTGGAAACTACAGAGGTCAGTAGCGATTGGCTGGCGGTCACCAGGTTGCCTGCGGTGATTTCCGCACGGCTTACGCGACCGTCAATCGGCGAGGTCACCCGTGTAAAGCTCAGGTTCAGGCGCGCATTTTCAAGCTCAGCCTGAATCCCCGCAACTGTTGCCAGGGCCTCTTGCGCCGTACTGCTTCGCGCGTCGGCAAGCTCAGCCGATATGGCATTGCTTTTACGCAAGCGTTCGCCACGTTGGGCTTCACTGCGCGCACGGGAGTAGGCTGAACGAGCTTGGTTGAGCTGGGCTTCGAGGCGTTTGACTTCTGCGTTGAAAGGGCGCGGGTCGATCTGGAACAGCAGGTCACCTTTCTTGACCAGGCTGCCTTCGTCGAATGCGACTTTGTCGATAAATCCAGACACGCGCGGGCGAATTTCAACCGATTCTGGCGCTTCTAGCCGACCGGTAAATTCATCCCATTCGTTGATAGGTTGTTCAATGACTTCAGCGACACTGACCTTCGCTGCATGTTGCTGTTGAGTGGTTTCCTCAGTTTTCCCACATGCACTGAGAACGACTGCCGCAAGTACTGCAAGTGGAAGGTGCCAGATCTTGTTGTTTGGCTGTTCCATGATTTTTCCGCCCGTGGATGTAATATTTGGGCGAAGTGTGAGTCGCAACGAACCCGGGAACGAATCGAACGCTGCGAATTTAAGTATTACTGGAAATGATTATGGGCGACTCATTATTGTCATAGTGCAATAGTAGTGCACGAACTTGACCCTTCCAGAGGCTGTGCTCGCAGTTGGTGCGGTTACAGGCTGTCCGGATCCCCCACAAACATTTGAATACGTGAGCGCAGCCAGCGTTCGGCCGGATCATTGTCCTGCGCGCCACGCCAGGCCATGTGTAATTCAAAGGTTTGGGTTTCCAGTGGCAAAGGCTCCGTACGCAATCCGCCGGCTGCGGTTAATGCCGCTGCGGTGTAGTCGGGCACGCTGGCCACGATATCAGTGCCGCTAAGCAATGGGCCGAGCGCATTGAACTGCGGTACCGCCAGTACTACCCGGCGCTTGCGGCCGAGCTTCTCCAGTTCACTATCAACGAAGCCACCAAGATCACCGGCGAAAGACACCAATGCATGGGGCCTGGCGCAATAGTCATCAAGTGAAAGGGCGCCAGGAACAGTGTCCGCACGCAGCAGCATGGCTTTACTGCGGCGTACCACTTTGCGTTTGGCGTTGGCCGGTAGCTCTTCGGTGTAGGCAACGCCGACAGAGATTTCGCCAGACGACAACAGACCAGGCATCAATAAATAGTTGGTCCGGCGAATCACCAAGACCACGCCAGGCGCTTCAGCACGCAAGCGCTTGATCAGCGGCGGCATCAGGCCAAACTCAACGTCATCGGAAAGACCAATACGGAACACCGCATTGCTGGTGGCTGGATTGAAGTCAGCTGCGCGACTCACCGCGGTTGAAATTGAATCGAGCGCGGGCGATAGCAGGCCAAAGATTTCTTGGGCTCGCGCCGTGGGCTCCATGCTGCGGCCCGTGCGTACGAATAACGGATCGTCAAACAAGCTGCGTAGACGAGAGAGGGCAGCACTGATGGCTGGCTGGCCGAGGAACAGTTTCTCTGCTGCGCGGGTCACGCTGCGTTCGTGCATCAGCGTTTCAAAAACGATCAGAAGGTTTAGGTCTACACGGCGAAGATCGTTACGGTTCATCTGTCGTCCATATCAGGTATAAATGCGCAGCTTATAAGCGGTGCGAAAGGCTAATGCGGATCAGCTTGCCTTAGCAATAAGCTAGAGCCTGTTACCAGATCCTAGTGCACGCTGTTAATATTGTAACCACCAATCATCATCGACAGGCATGGTGAATATTAGTATTGGCATGTGGTATTGCTTACAAAGGCCCGATAAAGTCTAAGTCTAAAGGGGTCAACCGAAGAGGTTTATGATGTCCCGCATTATCCGTTTTCATCAGTTTGGCGAGGCCGATGTCCTCAAAATCGAAGAGCGCTCGCGCCCTGCGCCAGCCGCTGGCGAAGTGCTGATCGGCGTCGAATCTATCGGTGTTAGCTGGCAAGACGTGCTCTGGCGCCAGAATCTTGCGACCACACATGCGCAGCTTCCGGCTGGCCTGGGTTATGAAGTCGCCGGCGTGATTTTAGCTGTGGGGGAAGGCGTTGATGACTTGGCTGTTGGCGATAAAGTTGCCAGCTTCCCGGCTCACAGCCCAAACGACTACCCAGCGTATGCTGAAGAAGTGGTGTTGCCACGTACCTCAGTGGCGCGTTACGCAGACGTCTTGACGCCTGAACAGGCCTGCGTTCACTTTTTACCTTCCATGGTCGGCTGGTTTGGCATGGTCGAACTTGCCCGCGTGAAAGCCGGCGAAACTGTACTGATTACCGCTGCCAGCCGTTGCTGGGGGCCTTATGTAGTGCAAATGGCCAAAGCATTGGGTGCTCATGTCATTGCGGCTACTGATACCGACGAGGATACCGATTTTCTGCGTGAACTCGGTGCCGAGCATGTGATTCTTACCGAAGAGCAGGATTTGGTCAGTCGGGTTAAAAAACTGACCAATGATCGCGGCGTGGATATCGTCATGGATACACTGGGCGGCCCACAAATGTGCCTGCTTGGTGATGCACTGGCTCCGCGTGGCCGTTTGGTGCTGTACGGGCTGCAAGGTGGCAACGAGACGCCATTCCCAGCCTGCGCCGCGTTCCAGAAGAATATTCAGTTTTTCGTGCATTGCATCGGTAACTTTACCGGCAAGCAAGAATTGGGTATCCCGCAGGATAAAGAAGCGGTTGCCCGGGCGCTGCAAGGCATCAATCAACTCACGGGCGATGGTTTGCTCAAGCCGCTGATCGATAAATCCTTCAGCTTCGACAAGGTTGGCCAGGCGCACCTCTATATGAGTGAGTGCCCAAGTCGTGGCCGAGTGGTGCTCAACGTCAAGAGCTAGGCGTACTTAGCCTGTGTACCCAAGCGCCCTGATTGATTCAGGGCGTTTTGCTGTCTGAACCATCCTTTGAATCTGGCATTAGCGTTGCAATCAGCGCACGCACGCTGCCCGGCAAAGCTTCCAGATCACGCACCAGAATACTGCGTTCACGCACGGCCCAGGGCTCGTCCAGTTCGATGGTGCTGAGTTGCATGGTGCGGCTATGACGCTGAGCGGCGGATTCAGGAATGATGCCTATGCCTACACCTGCCTCGATCATGCGGCAGATGGCTTCAAAACTGGACACCTGGATGCGTAGCGAAAGTTTGGTGCCGAGTTTTTCGACCTGTTCACGCAAAAAGCTCAACAAGGTGCTGCCTTCGTGCAGGCCAATGTGCTGATACTCAAGGGTGTCGCGCAGTGTCACTTGCTGCTTACTGGCCAGTGGGTGATTTTTCGGCACCGCCAGCAATAGGCGGTCGGTGCTGAAATGCAGCACTTGCAGGCCACTGACCTCGACTGGCCCGGCAATAATGCCCAGGTCAGTGCTGCCGTCGAGCACGCCACGCACGATGTCACGGCTCAAGCGCTCCTGCAGGTCGACACTGACGCCCGGACGCTCAGCGAGAAACCCGGCAAGAACCTCCGGCAGGAACTCGGTGACCGCCGTGGTATTGGCAAAGATGCGGATATGCCCGGCCGCGTCCGCACCGTAATCGGCGAACTCACTTTTCAGGTAATCAACCTGGCGCATGATCAAGCGCGCATGGTGCAGCAAGCGCTCACCGGCGGGGGTTAGCTCAACCCCGCGACTGTCGCGATAGAGCAGGCGTGAATCAAGTTGCGCTTCCAGAGCTTTGATCCGCGCGCTAGCCGCCGCAGGTGAAAGAAATGCACGCCGTGCGCCCTGGGTCAGGCTCGGGGATTCGGCAATATGAATAAACAAGCGCAGGTCAGGTAAATCAAAGTGCATGGATTGTCTCTGCGTCATTGGGTGAGGCTTGATTTTGCGTTCAGCATAACCGAACGCTGAGTTATGTAAATGCAAATTCACAGAACGCAGTGTCAGACGCATCCTAAGTGCAACTAAAAAGAGCACTGCTGGAAGTAACCCATGACTGACGCCGCATTATCTGCCTGGATTGGCCGTTCCGAAGAAGTCCATGACCAACTGAGTCGTAATCTGGTGATGCGAATTGCCGCAACCCTAGGTGAAGAAACCCCGGCCCATGGCGAAGCATTGCCGCCACTGTGGCATTGGGCGTTCTTTCAGAACCCCGTGGCCGAGACCGGTCTGGGCGAGGATGGCCATCCAGCGCGCGGCGGCTTTCTGCCTCCGGCTGATAACCGTAATCGCATGTGGGCTGGCGGCAAAATCGAGTTTATCCAGAGCTTGCGTGTAGGCGGTGATGCCACACGGGTTTCGACTATCACCCACATCGAAGAGAAGCATGGCAGCACCGGCGCGTTGTTGTTCGTCACCGTGCAGCATGAATATTTTCAGGATGGTGAGCTGGCTATTCGTGAAGATCAAAACATCGTGTATCGCGAGCCAAGCCCGCCGAAAAGCAGCAGCGGTCAGTCGTTGCTAGCGGGGGATTGGCAGGAGTCGATCACACCAACTGCAACTCTGTTGTTCCGTTATTCGGCCGTTACCTTCAATGGCCACCGCATTCATTACGACTGGCCATACGTGACCGATACCGAAGGCTATTCAGGCCTAGTCGTGCATGGCCCGTTGATTGCCACCTTGAGCCTGCGCGCCTTCTGTCGGGCTAACCCGCAAGCGCGTTTGCGCCAGTTTTCCTACCGCGGCTTGCGGCCGCTGGTTGCGCCGCACCCCTTTGTGGTCGGCGGCAAAATTGAATCCAGCGGAGCTGCACAACTCTGGGCTGGAAACGAAGCGGGTGTTGCTCAGCGCAGCGAAGTGAAATTTGACTGACACAGCCAATCCATTGGCTCAAACGAGATGCGAAATATGAATCCGAATAAGAATCCAGAACTTAATGCCATTCGTGAAGGTGTGCGTGCCTTGTGTGCCGAATTTCCAGCTGAATACTGGCGCAAAATCGATGAAGAAAAAGGTTTCCCGGAAGCCTTCGTCAAGGCGCTGACCGACGCTGGCTGGCTGTCCGCGATGATTCCTGAAGAGTACGGCGGCTCGGGCCTGGGCCTGGCTGAAGCCTCGGTCATCCTTGAGGAAGTCAATCGTTGCGGCGGTAACTCCGGCACTGTGCACGGCCAGATGTACAACATGTTCACCTTGCTGCGTCATGGCAGCGAAGCGCAGAAGCGCTATTACTTGCCAAAGCTGGCAAACGGCGAGCTGCGCTTGCAATCGATGGGTGTTACCGAGCCGACAACCGGCACCGACACCACCAAGATCAAGACCACTGCGGTGAAGCAGGGCGATAAATATGTCATCAACGGCCAGAAGGTCTGGATCTCGCGTATCCAGCATTCCGACTTGATGATCCTGTTGGCGCGCACCACGCCGCTGGCTGAAGTTAAGCGAAAGTCCGAAGGCATGTCGATCTTCCTGGTTGACCTGCGCGAGGCAATTGGCAACGGCATGACCGTGCAGCCGATTGCCAACATGGTCAATCATGAAACCAACGAGCTGTTCTTTGACAACCTCGAATTACCAGCCGACAGCCTGATTGGCGAAGAGGGCAAGGGCTTCCGCTACATCCTTGATGGCTTGAACGCCGAACGCACGCTGATTGCCGCCGAGTGCATCGGCGATGGCCGCTGGTTTATCGAGAAAGCCAGTCAATATGCCCGCGACCGTGAAGTCTTTGGTCGCCCGATCGGCCAGAACCAGGGTGTGCAATTCCCGATTGCCGAGGCGCATATCGAAGTCGAGGCGGCTGACCTGATGCGCTGGCGCGCCTGTGATGAATATGACGCCGGAGAGAACGCCGGTGCCAGTGCCAACATGGCCAAGTACCTGGCAGCAAAAGCATCCTGGGAAGCTGCCAATGCCTGCATGCAAACCTTCGGTGGCTTTGGTTTCGCTTGTGAATACGATATCGAGCGCAAATTCCGCGAGACCCGCTTGTATCAGGTTGCCCCGATCTCGACCAACCTGATTCTGTCTTATGTGGCCGAGCATCTGCTCGACCTGCCTCGTTCATTCTAAGGACGTCAGCCCATGACTCATACAGAACAGCTTGCCGCGTTTATGGCTGACTTGCGTTATGAGCAACTTCCCGAGGCTGTGCTCGACAGAACCGAGGAGCTTTACCTCGACTGGCTGGGTTCTGCATTGGCCAGCCAGGGTCGCCATCCGATTCCGTTGTTTGAGCGTTATGCGCAAACCATGGGGCCAGGTACAGGCAAGGCGAAGATTCTGGTCAGTGGCAAATGCACCAGCGCCTATTTTGCTGCGCTTGTGAATGGTGCCTCCTCGCATCTGGTTGAGCAGGATGACTTGCACAACAGCTCAGTGCTGCACCCAGCCACTGTTGTATTCCCGGCGGCACTGGCTGCTGCTCAGGACCTGGGTTGCAGCGGCCGAGAGCTGCTGTTGGCTGCGGTTGTGGGTTATGAGGCAGGCATCCGCATCGGTGAATTCCTTGGACGCTCGCACTACCGGATCTTCCACACCAGCGCGACGGTCGGCACCCTGGCCGCTGCGGTTACTGTTGGCAAGCTGCTGAAGTTTAATCGCGAGCAGTTTATCAACTTGCTCGGAACCGCCGGGACCCAGGCTGCAGGCTTGTGGGAGTTTTTGCGTGACGCTGCCGATTCCAAGCAGTTGCACACCGCCAAGGCTGCTGCAGATGGCGTGCTTGCGGCCTACCTGACTGCTGAAGGTTTAACTGGCGCGCGCAATATTCTTGAAGGCGATCAGGGGATGGCGGCAGGTATGTCCAGTGACGCCGACCCAGCCAAGTTGTCCGATCGCCTAGGCAGCCGCTGGGCCTTGTGTGAAACCTCATTCAAGTTCCATGCATCCTGTCGCCACACCCATCCCGCCGCTGACGCTTTGCTGGCGCTGATGCAAGCGCAGGGGCTGGAGCATGAACAGATCGAACAGGTCACAACCCGGGTTCATCAAGGCGCAATCGATGTGCTGGGCCGGGTGGATGTGCCAAGTAGCGTTCATCAAGCCAAATTCTCAATGGGCACCGTACTCGGCTTGATTGCCGTGCATGGCAAGGCTGGTTTGCCGGAGTTCGAGCAGTTTGCGTTACACGATCCGCATGTTGCCGGTTTTAGGGGCAAGGTGCAGATGCAACTCGATACAGAGGTCGATGCTGCTTATCCGCAACGTTGGCTCGGGCGTGTTGAGGTGCTGACGGTTGATGGTCGTCGTCTGCAGGGCGCAATAGACGAACCTAAAGGCGATCCAGGCAACACGTTGTCGCGGTCAGAGTTGGAAGACAAGTTCCGCCGTTTACTTGCATTCGCTGGGCACAAGGACTCAACCAGAGCGGATGAGTTGATTGCCCAGGCTTGGAACTTGCGCCACTGCGCGTCGGTAAACAGCCTTTGTTAATCATGCCGTCTAAGTAAGAGAACCATTATGAATAGTTCCACACGTTCACCACGTCCGTTGGACGGCATCACAGTTGTTAGTCTGGAGCACGCCATTGCGGCTCCGTTTTGTACCCGTCAATTGGCTGATCTTGGTGCCCGGGTTATCAAGGTCGAGCGCCCGCTCAGCGGTGACTTTGCCCGTGGCTACGATGAGCGAGTATCGGGATTGGCCTCGCATTTCGTCTGGACCAATCGCTCCAAGGAAAGCCTGACCCTTGACCTCAAGCAAGAGCCTGCCACAGCTGTGCTTGACGCCTTGCTGGCCAAGGCCGATGTGTTGGTGCAGAACCTGGCTCCGGGTGCGGCTGCCCGCATGGGCTTGTCCTTCGAGGCCTTGCACGAGCGTTTCCCGCAGTTGATTGTTTGCGACATCTCCGGTTACGGCGAAGGTGGTCCTTACGAGCAAAAGAAAGCCTATGACCTGCTGATTCAAAGCGAAGGCGGCTTTTTGTCCGTGACAGGCGGCGAGGGCGAAGATCAGATGGCCAAGGCCGGTTGCTCGATTGCCGATATCGCCGCCGGGATGTACGCCTACACCGGCGTGTTGTCGGCACTGATGCTGCGCGGCAAGACGGGTGTCGGCAGTCGGGTCGATGTGTCTATGCTCGAAAGTCTGGTGGAGTGGATGGGCTATCCCATGTACTACGCCTATCAAGGTGCGACGCCGCCGCCACGGGCAGGTGCCGCGCACTCGACTATTTATCCCTACGGCCCGTTCCCGGCAGGCGATGGCGGAACCGTGATGCTCGGCCTGCAGAATGAGCGCGAATGGCGAGCCTTTTGCGACAAGGTGCTGATGCAACCTGAGTTGGCCGATGATCCACGATTTTCAGCCAACTCCAAGCGTTCGGCCAACCGTACGGAACTGCGTGCGATCATCCTTGAGAGTTTCGCTGCGTTAAGCGCCGAGCAGGTTATCGAGCGGCTAAACGAGGCGCAAATCGCCAATGCCCATGTCAATGACATGGCTGGGGTTTGGCAACATCCACAACTCAAGGCCCGCCAACGCTGGACCGAGGTGCAGAGCCCATCCGGGATGCTTCCGGCGTTGCTGCCGCCAGGGCGCAACAGTGCCTTCAGCCCACGCATGGATGGGATTCCCGCATTGGGAGAACACACCGATAACCTGCTTGGCGAGCTGGGCTTGAGTGCCAGTGATATCCAGCAACTTCACGAACGCGGCGTTGTTTAAGCAGTGTCTGTGCGAGCTAGAGAGAGTGAAATGACCATGAATGGATCGATCATTCGCACGGCATTGTTCGTGCCTGCATCCCGCCCTGAGCGCATCCCCAAGGCGCTTGCCGTCGGCAGTGATGCAGTAATCGTTGATCTTGAAGATGCAGTTGAAGAGACGCTCAAGGAACAAGCACGAGCTGATCTTGATGCCTTTTTGCAAGCCAATCCCGAGGCCCGCCTGCATGTGCGCATCAACTCGGCTGGTCACGCTGGCCATGATGCAGATATGGCACTGTGCGCGCGCCATCCAGGCGTTGTCGGTGTATTGCTGCCCAAGGTCGAAAGCGCAGCTCAGGTCCGCCACCTGGCCGCCTGCAAAAAGCCAATCTGGCCCATTGTCGAAAGTGCCAAGGGGTTGCAGGCCTTGGTTGAAATTGCCCATGCAGAAGGTGTTGAACGGCTCTCGTTTGGCGGGCTGGACCTGGGCCTTGACCTGGGTTTGGCAGCAGGCACCTCAGGCGCTACACGCATGCTGGATCAGGCGCGTTTCGCGATTGTGTTGCAGTCGCGCCTGGCCCAGCTGGCGCCTCCGTTAGACAGTGTATTTCCAGCAATCGATGACCCCAGCGGACTGGCGCAATTTGCGCGCGATGCCAATGACATGGGCTTTGGCGGCATGTTGTGTATTCACCCCAAACAGGTTGCCGTGGTGCACCAAAGCCTGATGCCAGCTGCCGATGAACTGGATTGGGCGCAACGCGTAATGAATACGGCAGCGCAGGGCGCTGGTGTGTTTGTAATCGACGGGCAGATGGTTGATGCGCCGGTACTCGGTCATGCCAAGCGTTTACTCGAACGTGCCGGCATGTGACTAAAAGCTCGCTAAATAACCTCTGTGCATCCGTGCAGAGGTTGAGGTCTACCAACAATAACAAGAGGTATTCAATGTATAAGCTTCCATTCAAGACACTGCTATGCGCCGCTGCTGTATCGATGTCAGTTGGCTTCGCCAGCCTGGCCCATGCCGCAGATCCGATTATTATCAAGTTTGCCCACGTGGTCGCAGACAACACCCCTAAAGGCAAGGGGGCATTGCTGTTTAAAAAGCTGGTGGAAGAGCGTCTTCCAGGCAAGGTAAAGGTCGAGGTCTACCCGAACTCATCACTCTATGGCGACGGCAAGGAAATGGAGGCATTGCTGCTGGGCGACGTGCAAATGCTGGCGCCGTCACTGGCCAAGTTTGAACAGTACTCCAAGCCGATCCAGATCTTTGACCTGCCATTTCTATTCGACAACTTGGCCGCCGCCGACCGTTTTCAAAGCAGCCCGCAAGGCAAGGCTTTGCTCAAGTCGATGGAAAGTAAAAACATCACGGGCTTGGCCTATTGGCATAATGGCACCAAGCAATTGTCCGCCAACAAACCATTGCACGTACCGGCCGATGCCCGTGGCTTGAAGTTCCGCGTGCAGGCATCGGCGGTACTTGAAGAACAGTTCAAGGCGGTCCGGGCTAACCCGCGCAAAATGAGTTTTGCCGAGGTTTACCAAGGCTTGCAGACCGGTGTGGTCAACGGCACCGAGAATACCTGGTCGAATTACGCCAGCCAGAAAGTCAATGAAGTGCAAAAGTACATGACTGAGTCGGATCATGGCCTGATCGACTACATGGTGATCACCAACACCAAGTTCTGGAATAGCTTGCCGGATGATATTCGCACCCAGCTTGATGAAATCATGGGCGAGGTGACTGTCGCGGTGAACAAAGAAGCTGCAGACCTGAACCAGAAAGCCAAGCAGCAGATTGCCGATGCTGGCACCACTGAAATCATCACCCTGACGCCGCAAGAACGTGCAAAGTGGCGTGAAGCGATGAAGCCGGTGTGGAAGAAGTTTGAACCGCAGATTGGCGCCGACCTGATCAAGGCTGCCGAGGCTTCAAACACGCCTTAAGCTTTATCTTTGCGTGATAAACAAAAACGGGCGACTGCATCAGTCGCCCGTTTTTTTGTGCTTGTACATCAGCTCGCGGCATCCATCCACTTGGGTTTTGGATAGCGCCGATCAGCTTTACCGGCCTTCAGGATCGCACCCGGTACATCGTGGCCGAGCAGTTCAGGCAGGCTCGCCGCAGCCTGCAGCAGCGCATCCAGGTCTACGCCGGTATCGAACCCCATGCGCTGAAACATATGCACCAAATCTTCGGTGCAGATATTACCGCTGGCGCCTGGTGCGTATGGGCAGCCGCCCAGCCCGCCGAGCGATGCATCAAAGCGATCAACGCCCGCACCCAATGCCGCAATCGCATTGGCCAAGCCCATGCCACGGGTGTTATGAAAGTGCAGGGTGAATACGGTTTGCGGCCAACGTTGCAGGGCTTCGCGGCTGATGCGCTCGACTTGCGCCGGGTCGGCCATGCCGGTGGTATCACAGAGCGTTATGCCTTGCACGCCAATGTCAGTCAAGCGCTGAATTAGCTCAAACACGCGAGTCTCAGCTACGGCGCCTTCAAAAGGGCAGCCAAAGGTGGTGGAGAGTGAGGCGTTGATAAATACCTCGCTGCCACGCGCTACTTCGATGATCTCCCGGAACTGTGCCAGCGATTGTTCAGGCGTCATGCGCAAGTTGGCCAGGCCATGGGTATTACTGGCTGACATGACCAGATTTATTTCATCAACCTGGCATGACAAGGCGCGCTCGCAGCCTTTGACGTTTGGCACCAACACCGTGTATTCAACCCCTGCCACACGCTCGATACTGCGCATCACCTCTTCAGCGTCACGCAAGTTGGGTATGGCCTTGGGCGAGGTAAAGGAGGTGACTTCGATCTTGGCCAAGCCGGTGCGAGAGAGGCGGTTAACCAGTGCAATTTTGTCTTCGGTTGCAACGAAGTTGGGTTCTATCTGGAAGCCGTCACGGGTGGCGACTTCCTGGATGTATAGACGCTTGCTCATCATCAGTTCCTTATACTATGCCGCGATCGCGCAGGCCTTGACGCTGCTCGTCGGTCAGGCCCAAACCGGCCAATACATCATCGGTGTGCTCACCCAGTGCCGGACCGCCGGTGCCAATGCGACCCGGGGTACGACTCAGCTTGGGCAATACGCCTGGCACCTTTAGTGGCCCGGCAGCGGTTTGCACGGTTTCGATCATCTGCCGCGCCAGGTAATGCGGGTCTTTGACAATATCGGCTGCGGTATAGGGGAAACCGGCCGGAACCTGTGCTTGATTGAGCGCTGCCAACACGTCGTCACGCGCGCGTTCACGGGTCCAGTCAGCGATCGCTTGGTCGATTAACTCAGCATTCTCACTGCGGCCATCGTTGTGGGCCAGGCGTGGGTCGTTGGCCAGGTCTTCGCGACCCACAAGGGTCATCAGGCGTTTGTAGATACTGTCGCCATTACCGGCGATCAATACGAAACTGCCATCGTTGCACGGATAGGAATTGGACGGCGTGATGCCGGGCAGGGCGCTGCCAGCGGGTTCACGGATGTAGCCAAAGGCATCGTATTCGGGAATCAGGCTTTCCATCATGGCAAAGACTGATTCGTACAAAGCCACATCAATGTATTGCCCCAAACCGCTGCGCTGGCGTTCTTGCAGTGCCAGCAATACGCCAATGACGCCATAGAGCGAGGACAATGAGTCGCCAATGCTAATGCCTACTCGCACCGGCGCTTGCCCTGGGTATCCGGAAAGATGGCGCAGGCCGCCCATGGCTTCGCCGATCACGCCAAAGCCGGGCAGGTCGCGGTACGGGCCGGTCTGACCGTAGCCCGAAATGCGCAGCATGATCAGTCGTGGGTTGATTTGCGACAACTGCTCCCAGCCCAGCCCCCAGCCTTCAAGGGTTCCGGGGCGGAAGTTCTCAATTAGGATATCCGCCTCGGCAATCAACTTGCGCACGATATCCTGACCTTCCGCTTCTCTCAGGTTTAGCGTCAGTGACTGCTTGTTGCGCGACTGAACATGCCACCAGAGTGAGGTGCCATCTTTAATCTTGCGCCACTTGCGCAGCGGGTCGCCGACCTTTGGCGGTTCGATTTTGACCACCTGCGCGCCAAACTCGCCGAGGAGTTTGCTGGCGAATGGGCCCGCAATAAGCTGGCCCATCTCAACCACTTTCAACCCTTGCAGCGCCATGTTGGTCACGTTTTGATCTGTCATTGTTGTGCCTCTAGCCGGGTGCTTTGTTCTCTATGGTTGCAGAATTACCCAACCTTGAATCGAGAACAATTGATCAATTTTCAAGCCTGACTTCGTATTCTACGAAGTTAATCTATGAGAGCCTTGTCGGCACTGTTGCATCAAGACTCCAGAAACGACTGAATAATGCTTTGCTGGCGTTGTTCAGCGGTTCTTCAACTGGCAGAGGACAAACGCCGTGCGCCGTATCGACTTCACCACGCTTAAGGTATTTATTGCGATTGCCGATGAGCGCAGCCTGACCAAGGCCGCCGAGCGTGAGCACCTGGCCTTGGCAGCGGTCAGTAAACGGGTGAGTGATCTTGAAAGCCAACTGGGTATCAACTTGCTTTATCGCCAGCCCAAGGGTGTCGAGTTGACGCCAGCTGGACATGCCTTGCTGCACCATGCGCGCACGGTCATGGATAACCTTGAGCAACTGAGCGCCGACCTCAGCGAGTTCAGTGAAGGGGTTAAAGGTCATGTGCGTATTCACGCCAACACCTCTGCGGTCATTGAGTTTTTGCCAGAAGACCTGAGCACTTTCACCCAGTTGCACCCCGAGGTGAAAATTGACCTGGAGGAGCGGGTCAGCAGTGAAACCATCCGCGCTGTGCGTGAAGGACTGACCGACATCGGTATCTTTGCCGGACATGTGCCGGCCGAAGACCTGCAGCTGTTTACCTACCGCCATGACCAACTGGTACTGGTGACCCCACGTGATCATCCATTGGCGTCACGCAACTCGGTAGCCTTTCGTGAAACCGTCGGTTATGACTTTATCGGCCTGCAGCAAGATGCCTCGCTGCACAACCTGTTGCAGCACAGTGTGCATCATCTCGGCGCTACATTACGCCTGCGAATCCAGGTACGCAGTTTCGAGGCGATCTGCCGCATGATCCACACCGGCATGGGCATCGGCGTGCTGCCTGAGATTGCCGTGCGCACCTATTTGCCAGCGCTGAATGTCCAGGTGGTCAACCTCACCGATGACTGGGCGCGCCGAGAAATAAAGATCGGCGTTCGCAGCCTGGATGCCTTATCCGTGACGGCAAAACAGATGCTTGAACACTTGGTAAGCAGCGAATACCGCTGAGCCTGCCTTCGTGGATGCCGAAGGCCTCATTACTCAAATGTGAATTTCAGTTGGGAAAACTGCGCGATAGAGTTCGTGGGTCGATGAAGTGCGAACCCCTGTTGCAAGACCTCGCCATTTCAACGCTACGGAGCCTCTGAAATAGCTAGTTCAATAGTTTTTAGCGGCTTCCTAAGACAAAAATAATAGGAGCTCACCCATGAAGTATCCGTCTGTACGTCGTGTCCTGCTGGGCATGGTCACAGGTTTTGCATTGGCTGGCGCCTTGACTGCCCAGGCTGCCGATCCAATCCTGATCAAGTTCTCGCACATTACTGCTGATAACACCCCGAAAGGCAAGGGCGCATTGCTGTTCAAAAAACTGGTTGATGAACGTCTTGCGGGCAAGGTTGAGGTACAGGTCTATTCCAATTCATCACTTTATGGCGATGGCAAGGAGATGGAAGCCTTGATGCTCAATGAGGTGCAAATGCTTGCGCCTGCACCCTCGAAACTTGAGCAATACACCAAGCAATTGCAGTTGTTCGACATGATGTTCCTGTTCGACAACATGGCGGCTGCCCAGCGCTTCCAGAACTCTGACAAGGGCAAGGCGATGCTCAAGTCGATGGAAGACAAAGGCATCACTGGCTTGGCATTCTGGCTCAATGGTATGCGTCAGTTAACTGCCAACAAACCACTGGTCAAACCATCCGACGCCCGTGGCTTGAAGTTCCGTGTGCAGCCATCCGATTTGCAGGCCGCACAGTACAGCGCATTGCGCGCAGTGCCGCGTAAAATGTCTTTCGCCGAGATTTACCAAGGGCTGCAAACTGGGGTGGTCAACGCTCAGGACAACCCATGGTCGAACATCTACAGCCAGAAATTCTACGAAGTGCAGAAGTACATGATCGAGTCCGATCATGCCATCGGCAACTACGTGCTGATTACCAACACCAAGTTCTGGAATAGCCTGCCAGCCGATATCCGCAGCCAGCTTGAAGAAATCGTTGCTGAAGTCACCACCGAGGTGAACAAGCAAGCCGCAGAGCTTAACGAGCAAGCCAAGCAGGCCATTATCGATTCGGGCAAGGTTGAGCTCATCACCCTCACGCCTGAGCAGCGCAACGCCTGGCGCGATGCAGTTAGTCCAGCCTGGAAAAAGTTTGAATCGCAGATCGGCAGCGATGTAATCGAAGCGGCAAAGGCGGCGAATCAAGCCAACTAACAGCCCCCGCGATCGGGCAACAGCCTGGTCGCGGATTCAGTTTCAGGCTTTTGGCTAACCCCGAAAATTCGACTGATCTCAGTGCCCCCCACTTGGGCTTGTGCTGAAAAGCTGGCAGCTTATTTTTCAGCGCAGGCCCAAGCATTAGGGTTGGTTGAGTAACCAGCCAAAAGCCTGCTTTATTCTTATGCATTGCTTACGCAATAGCCTCTTCGTACCGGCCTTCGGCTGTAGTGAAACCGGCATGCACCAATCGTGAATGTCGGGTTGCGGGTTACTGGGTTAGAGTCCCGCTTTCCTTATGGATCAAACCAATAAAAATCGTTCAGGAGATTTCTGATGAACGCCTTGAGGCGCGTTTGGGACCACTTCGAAGAAGGCTTTATTGCCTTTTTATTAGGGTCGATGACGCTAGTAACCTTTACCTACGTAATCCTCAACAACCTCTATAGCTTCTTCTACAGCTGGGCTGACCGCTGGGAAGGCGGTAGCGAGACCCTGTTCTGGATCGGCGATCATATCCTCGACATGGCGCAGTCCATGACCTGGAGCATTGCCCTGACCAAGGCCCTGTTTGCCTGGTTGATATTTTTCGGTCTGGCCTACGGTGTGCGCACCGCAGGGCATATCGGTGTGGATGCGCTGGTCAAGCTGGCGCCGCGCCCAATCCAACGCGTAA
>NZ_CAXAOE010000009.1:0-15595 GCF_963970595.1 Pseudomonas sp. RL_15y_Pfl2_60
AGAAATCACGAGCGGAACCGCCCCAAGTCTCAGCACAAACGCGAGTCAGCGCTGCAGTCAGGGTAGTTTTACCATGGTCAACGTGGCCGATTGTGCCAACGTTTACGTGTGGTTTTTTACGTTCAAACTTTTCTTTAGCCACGACAGTGAACCTCTTGCCTAAAGGGCTGGATTAGCCTTGTTTTTTAACGATAGCTTCGACGATATTCGACGGAGCCTCGGAGTATTTGGAGAATTCCATGGAGTAGCTCGCGCGACCCTGAGACATGGAGCGAACGTCGGTTGCGTAACCGAACATCTCACCCAACGGAACTTCGGCGCGGATAACCTTGCCGGAAACCGTATCTTCCATACCCTGGATCAGACCACGACGACGGTTCAGGTCACCCATCACGTCACCCATATAGTCCTCAGGTGTTACTACTTCCACTTTCATCACAGGCTCAAGCACAACTGCGCCGCCCTTTTGGGACAACTGCTTGGTCGCCATGGAGGCAGCTACCTTGAACGCCATCTCGTTGGAGTCGACGTCATGGTAAGAACCATCGAACACAGTAGCCTTCAGGCCGATGAGCGGATAGCCGGCAACTACACCGTTCTTCATCTGCTCTTCAATGCCCTTCTGAATAGCCGGGATGTATTCCTTAGGAATAACACCACCCACTACCTCGTTGACAAACTGCAAGCCTTCCTGACCTTCGTCTGCCGGAGCAAAACGAACCCAGCAATGACCGAACTGGCCACGGCCGCCAGATTGACGTACAAATTTGCCTTCGATTTCGCAAGACTTAGTGATCTTCTCACGGTACGAAACCTGCGGCTTGCCGATGTTGGCCTCAACGTTGAACTCGCGACGCATACGGTCTACGAGGATGTCGAGGTGCAACTCGCCCATGCCGGAGATGATCGTTTGACCAGTCTCTTCATCAGTCTTGACGCGGAAAGATGGATCTTCCTGAGCAAGCTTGCCCAGAGCGATACCCATTTTTTCCTGGTCATCCTTGGTCTTAGGCTCAACAGCAACCGAAATTACCGGCTCTGGGAAGTCCATGCGAACCAGGATGATTGGCTTCTCAAGCGAGCACAGAGTGTCACCAGTGGTGACGTCCTTCATGCCGATCAGAGCAGCGATGTCGCCAGCGCGTACTTCTTTGATCTCTTCGCGGGTGTTTGCGTGCATCTGCACCATACGACCTACGCGCTCTTTCTTGCCTTTAACCGAGTTCAGAACGCCGTCACCGGAGCTCAGAACACCCGAGTAAACGCGAGCAAAAGTCAAAGTACCCACGAATGGGTCGGTAGCGATTTTGAAAGCCAGAGCCGAGAACGGTTCAGCATCATCTGCATGACGCTCCATCTCAACGCTTTCATCATCAACGTCCGAGCCTTTGATCGCTGGAATATCAACCGGAGCAGGCAGGTAGTCGATTACTGCGTCGAGAACCAGGGGAACACCCTTGTTCTTGAACGAGGAACCACATACAGCCAGAACGATTTCGCCAGCAATAGTGCGCTGACGCAGAGCAAGCTTGATTTCAGCAGTGGTCAGCTCTTCGCCTTCCAGGTACTTGTTCATCAGCTCTTCTGAGGCTTCAGCGGCAGCTTCAACCATGTTGCTGCGCCACTCTTCAGCCAACTCAAGCATATCTGCAGGAATTTCTTCCTCGCGCAGAGCCATGCCCTTGTCTTCATCGTTCCAGTAGATAGCCTTCATCTTGATCAGGTCGATCTGACCCTGGAAGTTATCTTCTGCACCAATAGCGAGCTGGATCGGCACCGGAGTGTGACCCAAACGCGCCTTGATCTGACCGATTACACGCAGGAAGTTAGCACCGGCACGGTCCATCTTGTTTACATAAACAAGACGTGGAACGCCGTACTTGTTCGCCTGACGCCATACGGTTTCAGACTGCGGCTCAACGCCCGAAGTACCACAGAACACAACGACAGCGCCGTCGAGTACGCGCAAAGAGCGCTCTACTTCGATGGTGAAGTCAACGTGGCCGGGGGTATCGATGATGTTGAAGCGGTGCTTATCGAACTGCTTCTCGGAACCCTGCCAGAAAGCAGTAGTTGCCGCGGAGGTGATGGTAATACCACGCTCCTGCTCCTGTGCCATCCAGTCCATGGTTGCGGCGCCATCATGCACCTCACCCATCTTGTGGTTAACACCGGTGTAAAACAAAACCCGCTCAGTAGTAGTGGTCTTGCCGGCATCAACGTGCGCGACAATACCAATGTTACGGTAGCGGTTAATCGGAGTAGTACGAGCCATAAAGCCCTCGCAAAGTTTAGAAGCGCTAGAAAATTAGAAGCGGTAGTGCGAGAAAGCCTTGTTGGCTTCAGCCATACGGTGCACGTCTTCACGCTTCTTAACTGCAGCACCCTTGCCTTCGGCAGCGTCCAACAGCTCACCAGCCAAACGCAGAGCCATAGACTTCTCGCCACGCTTACGGGCGAAATCTACCAGCCAACGCATGGCAAGAGCATTACGACGGGAAGGACGTACTTCAACAGGAACCTGGTAAGTAGCACCACCTACGCGGCGCGACTTCACTTCGACCAGCGGAGCGATGGCGTCGAGAGCTTTCTCGAAGATCTCCAGGGGATCGCTGTTCTTACGTTCTTTAACCTTGTCCAGCGCGCCATAAACGATACGCTCGGCAACGGCTTTCTTGCCGCTTTCCATTACGTGGTTCATGAACTTGGCCAGAATTTGGCTTCCGTATTTTGGATCATCAAGCACTTCGCGCTTGGCTGCTACACGACGTCTTGGCATGTGATAAGCCCTCAAACGGTCTTCAGGTTAGCTCGGGACCGCAAATGCGCCCGACCTTACTCTTATCGACTCAAATAAATAGATAACTGCAATTTAGTGACATGTCCCATTACTGGGGCGCAATCACTTAGGACGCTTAGTACCGTACTTCGAACGACCCTGGTTACGACCTTTAACACCGGAAGTATCCAAAGAACCGCGAACGGTGTGGTAGCGAACACCCGGAAGGTCTTTTACACGACCGCCACGGATCAGAACAACGCTGTGCTCTTGCAGGTTGTGACCTTCACCACCGATGTACGAAGAAACTTCGAAACCGTTGGTCAGGCGAACACGGCAAACTTTACGCAAAGCCGAGTTAGGTTTTTTCGGCGTAGTGGTGTACACGCGAGTGCACACGCCACGACGCTGCGGGCAGTTCTGCAGCGCAGGCACGTCGGATTTCTCGACGATACGCTTACGCGGCTGACGTACCAGCTGGTTAATAGTTGCCATCTTTAGCTCCACTGTTGTCTTTCGACGCTATTGCTTTTCAAACAAAGCAAAATGGCAGAGCAACATGCCCTGCCAAATTTAGGGGTGCATGAGTCTAAAGAGACTCAGCCTCCCAGTCAAGATGCAACCCCACCGCCGAAGCGGCGGGATTACGCTCTTAATTTCCGCTGAAGTTCAACGCTTCGGTCAGTGCAGCTTCCACTTCACTGGCGCTGACGCGTACTGGCTTGTCTGCATCACGCTTGCGCTTGCGCTCGCTGTGATAGGCCAGACCAGTACCGGCCGGGATCAGACGACCCACGACCACGTTTTCTTTCAGGCCGCGCAGGTAGTCACGCTTGCCAGTAACCGCCGCCTCGGTAAGAACGCGAGTGGTTTCCTGGAACGAAGCTGCCGAGATGAACGATTCGGTCGACAACGACGCCTTGGTGATACCCAGCAATACGCGGGTGTACTTGGCGACGAACTTCTCGGCTGCTGCCAGACGCTCGTTCTCACCTAGTACCGCGGTCAACTCCATCTGGTCACCCTTGATGAAGGTTGAATCGCCGGACTCAGCCACTTCAACTTTACGCAACATCTGACGCAGAATGGTCTCGATGTGCTTATCGTTGATCTTAACGCCCTGCAGACGGTAAACGTCCTGGATCTCGTTAACGATGTACTTAGCCAGCGCGCTCACACCCAGCAGACGCAGGATGTCGTGCGGATCGCTCGGGCCGTCGGAGATAACTTCACCCTTGTTGACCTGTTCACCTTCGAACACGTTCAGGTGACGCCACTTCGGAATCAGCTCTTCGTACGGATCGCTACCGTCGGTCGGTGTGATCACCAGGCGACGCTTGCCTTTGGTTTCTTTACCGAAGGAGATGGTGCCGCTGATCTCCGCCAGAATCGAAGCCTCTTTCGGACGACGCGCTTCGAACAAGTCAGCAACGCGTGGCAGACCACCGGTGATGTCACGGGTTTTCGATGTTTCTTGCGGGATACGGGCAATTACATCACCCACGCCCACTTGCACACCATCCGCTACACCAACCAAGGCGTTTGCTGGCAGGAAGTACTGAGCCGGTACATCGGTACCTGGCAGCAGCAAGTCTTTGCCATCAGCGCCAACCATCTTGACCGCAGGACGAATTTCCTTGCCGGCAGCTGGACGGTCTTTCGGATCGAGAACTTCGATGTTGGTCAAACCGGTCAATTCGTCAGTCTGACGCTTGATCGTGATGCCTTCTTCCATGCCAACGAAGGTCACAGTACCTTTCATCTCGGTAACGATTGGGTGAGTGTGCGGATCCCATTTGGCGACGATTGCGCCCGGCTCCACCTTGTCACCTTCTTTAACCGAAATTACAGCACCGTAAGGCAGCTTGTAACGCTCACGCTCACGACCGAACTCGTCGGCCATGGCCAACTCACCGGAACGCGATACAGCAACCAGGGCGCCATCGAGACGCTCTACGTGCTTGAGGTTATGCAGACGGACAGTACCGCCATTCTTAACCTGAACGCTGTCAGCAGCCGAGGTCCGGCTCGCCGCACCACCGATGTGGAACGTACGCATGGTCAGCTGGGTACCCGGCTCACCGATCGACTGGGCAGCAATTACGCCGACAGCTTCACCGATGTTGATCTGGTGACCACGTGCAAGGTCGCGACCGTAGCACTTGGCGCAGATGCCATAGCGAGTTTCACAAGTGATTGGCGAACGCACCACTACTTCGTCGATGCTGTTCAGCTCAATGAACTCAACCCACTGCTCATCAACCAAGGTACCGGCTGGCACGATGACGTCTTCGGTGCCTGGCTTGAATACGTCATTGGCGATTACTCGACCCAATACGCGCTCACCCAATGGCTCTACAACGTCGCCACCTTCAATGTGCGGCGTCATGAACAAGCCACGCTCAGTACCGCAGTCGATCTCGGTAACTACCAGATCCTGGGCAACGTCAACCAGACGACGCGTCAAGTAACCGGAGTTAGCGGTTTTCAGTGCGGTATCCGCCAGACCCTTACGAGCACCGTGAGTCGAGATGAAGTACTGAAGTACGCTCAAACCTTCACGGAAGTTCGCAGTAATCGGCGTTTCGATGATCGAGCCGTCCGGCTTAGCCATCAGACCACGCATACCAGCGAGCTGACGGATCTGCGCAGCAGAACCCCGCGCACCGGAGTCGGCCATCATGTACATCGAGTTGAAGGACTCTTGATCAACAGTCTTGCCGTCACGATCGACCACTTTCTCTTTCGAGAGGTTAGCCATCATCGCTTTGGAGACTTCGTCGTTAGCCTTCGACCACAAGTCGATAACCTTGTTGTACTTCTCGCCCTGAGTTACCAGGCCCGAAGCGTACTGGCTTTCGATCTCTTTAACTTCTTCGGTTGCCGCGTCAATGATGCGAACTTTTTCATCAGGGATAACGAAGTCGTTAACACCAATGGAAACGCCCGAGATCGTCGAGTATGCGAAACCGGTGTACATCAGCTGGTCAGCGAAGATAACGGTGTCTTTCAAGCCAACAGTGCGGTAGCACTGGTTGATCAGCTTGGAGATTGCCTTCTTCTTCATCGAGTGGTTGACCACGTCATACGACAGGCCGTCCGGCACGATCTGGAACAGCAGCGCACGGCCAACAGTGGTGTCGACGATGCGGGTATTTTTGGTGATGCTGCCATCGCGGTCTTTAATGACCTCGTTGATACGCACCTTGACGCGGGCGTGCAGAGACGCCTGACCGCCACGGAATACACGGTCAACTTCTTGCAGGTCAGCAAATACGCGACCTTCGCCCTTGGCGTTGGTAGCTTCACGGGTCATGTAGTACAGACCCAATACAACGTCCTGCGAAGGAACGATGATTGGCTCACCGTTGGCTGGCGACAGGATGTTGTTGGTCGACATCATCAGCGCACGCGCTTCGAGCTGGGCTTCCAGCGTCAGCGGTACGTGAACAGCCATCTGGTCACCGTCGAAGTCGGCGTTGTACGCCGCACAAACCAACGGGTGCAGCTGAATTGCCTTACCTTCAATCAGAACCGGCTCAAACGCCTGGATACCCAGACGGTGAAGGGTCGGTGCACGGTTGAGAAGCACTGGGTGTTCGCGAATCACTTCAGCGAGAACGTCCCAAACCTCTGGCAACTCACGCTCAACCATCTTCTTGGCAGCCTTGATGGTAGTCGCGAGACCACGCATCTCCAGCTTGCCGAAAATGAACGGCTTGAACAGCTCAAGGGCCATCTTCTTCGGCAGACCGCACTGGTGCAGACGCAGGGTTGGACCTACGGTAATTACCGAACGACCTGAGTAGTCAACACGCTTGCCGAGCAAGTTCTGACGGAAACGACCTTGCTTACCCTTGATCATGTCAGCCAAGGATTTCAGCGGACGCTTGTTCGAGCCAGTGATGGCGCGACCACGACGGCCGTTGTCGAGCAATGCGTCAACCGCTTCTTGCAGCATGCGCTTTTCGTTGCGCACGATGATATCCGGCGCCGACAGATCAAGCAGGCGCTTCAGACGGTTGTTACGGTTGATAACGCGACGATACAGATCGTTCAGGTCAGAAGTCGCAAAACGACCACCGTCCAGCGGTACCAACGGACGCAGATCTGGCGGCAGAACCGGCAGAACGGTCAATACCATCCACTCTGGCAAGTTGCCGGAGCCCAGGAAGGCTTCCATCAACTTCAGACGCTTGGACAGCTTCTTGATCTTGGTTTCAGAGTTGGTTTGCGGAATTTCTTCGCGCAGGCGGCCAATCTCGTGCTCCAGGTCGATAGCGTGCAACAGCTCGCGAACAGCCTCGGCGCCCATACGCGCGTCGAAGTCGTCACCGAACTCTTCCAGTGCTTCGAAATACTGCTCATCGTTCAGCAGCTGACCTTTCTCAAGGGTGGTCATGCCTGGATCGATAACGACATAGCTCTCGAAATAGAGAACGCGCTCGATATCACGCAGGGTCATGTCCATCAGCAAACCGATACGGCTTGGCAGGGACTTCAAGAACCAGATGTGAGCAACTGGAGAAGCCAGTTCGATGTGGGCCATACGCTCACGACGAACCTTTGCCAGTGCAACTTCAACGCCGCACTTCTCACAGATCACACCACGGTGCTTGAGGCGCTTGTACTTACCGCACAGGCACTCGTAATCTTTTACCGGGCCAAAGATCTTGGCGCAGAACAGGCCGTCACGCTCAGGCTTGAACGTACGGTAGTTGATGGTTTCCGGTTTTTTAACTTCACCGAACGACCACGAACGGATCATCTCAGGCGATGCCAATCCAATACGGATGGCGTCGAACTCTTCGACTTGACCCTGGTTTTTCAGCAAATTCAGTAGGTCTTTCAAGGCCTTTCCTCCTGGCGGAGCTGGCGATGGAGCAAAGTGCTCCACCGCCGATTCGCGTCACGTGTTATTCGGTTTCCAGATCGATGTCGATACCGAGCGAACGGATCTCTTTGATCAGAACGTTGAAGGACTCAGGCATGCCTGGCTCCATACGGTGATCGCCGTCAACGATGTTCTTGTACATCTTGGTACGGCCGTTCACGTCGTCCGACTTCACGGTCAGCATTTCTTGCAATGTGTAAGCGGCGCCGTAGGCTTCCAACGCCCAGACCTCCATCTCACCGAAGCGCTGACCACCGAACTGCGCCTTACCACCCAGCGGCTGCTGAGTAACCAGGCTGTAGGAACCAGTGGAACGCGCGTGCATCTTGTCGTCCACCAGGTGGTTCAGTTTCAGCATGTACATGTAGCCGACAGTGGTCTCACGCTCGAACTGGTTACCAGTACGACCGTCGATCAAGCGCATCTGGCCGCTTTCTGGCAAATCTGCCAGTTTCAGCATGGCCTTGATTTCGCTTTCTTTGGCGCCGTCGAATACTGGAGTGGCCATTGGCACACCGCCGCGCAGGTTCTTGGCCAGATCGATAATTTCCTGGTCGCTGAACTCGTCAAGGCTTTCTTGACGGCCACCGATTTCGTTATAGATCTGCTGCAAGAACTTACGCAGTTCAGCGATCTTGCGCTGCTCTTCGAGCATGCGGTTGATCTTCTCGCCCAAACCTTTGGCCGCGAGGCCCAGGTGAGTTTCGAGAATCTGACCTACGTTCATACGCGACGGTACACCCAGCGGGTTGAGTACGATGTCGACCGGCGTACCGTGTACGTCGTGCGGCATGTCTTCAACCGGCATGATTACCGAAACCACACCTTTGTTACCGTGACGACCAGCCATCTTGTCACCCGGCTGGATGCGACGACGGATTGCCAGGTAAACCTTGACGATTTTCAGCACGCCTGGAGCCAGGTCATCGCCCTGCTGCAGCTTGCGCTTCTTGTCTTCGAACTTGTCGTCGAGCAACTGACGGCGGTCGGAGATGTAGGCCTGGGCCTTTTCCAACTGCTCGTTCAGTGCATCGTCAGCCATGCGCAGCTTGAACCACTGGCCACGCTCAAGACCATCAAGGAATTCGTCGGTCAGCTCTGCGCCCTTCTTCAGGCCAGCGCCGCCTTCAACTACCTTGCCAACCAGAGCCGAACGCAGACGTTCGAAGGTTGCACCTTCAACAATGCGGAACTCTTCGTTGAGGTCCTTGCGGATCTCGTCGAGCTGAGTCTTCTCGATCGACAGCGCACGCGCATCGCGCTCAACGCCGTCACGGGTGAAGACCTGGACGTCAATGACTGTACCTTTGGTGCCTGTTGGCACACGCAGGGAAGTGTCTTTAACGTCAGACGCTTTTTCACCGAAGATGGCACGCAACAGCTTCTCTTCTGGCGTCAGCTGAGTTTCGCCTTTAGGCGTTACTTTACCAACCAGAATGTCGCCTGGGCCTACTTCAGCGCCGACATACACGATGCCTGCTTCGTCCAGCTTGTTCAGAGCAGCTTCACCCACGTTCGGGATGTCCGAGGAAATTTCCTCAGGCCCAAGCTTGGTGTCACGCGCCACACAGGTCAGTTCCTGAATGTGGATCGTGGTGAAACGATCTTCTTGAACCACGCGCTCCGACAGGAGGATGGAGTCTTCGAAGTTGTAGCCGTTCCACGGCATGAACGCGACGCGCATGTTCTGGCCAAGAGCCAGCTCACCCATGTCGGTCGACGGGCCGTCAGCCATGATGTCGCTACGCTTGACCTTGTCACCTTTGCTCACCAGCGGACGCTGGTTGATGCAAGTGTTCTGGTTAGAACGGGTGTATTTGGTCAGGTTGTAGATATCAACACCGGCTTCACCGGTTTCAACTTCGTCGTCATTGACGCGAACCACGATACGGCTGGCATCAACCGAGTCGATCACACCACCACGACGTGCAACCACGCAGACACCGGAATCTCGCGCTACGTTGCGCTCCATACCAGTACCCACCAGCGGTTTGTCCGAACGCAGAGTCGGGACGGCCTGACGCTGCATGTTCGAACCCATCAACGCACGGTTGGCGTCGTCGTGCTCGAGGAACGGAATCAAGGAGGCAGCAACCGAAACAACCTGCTTCGGCGAGACGTCCATCAGGGTTACGTCTTCAGGTGCCTTAACGGTGAATTCGTTGAGGTGACGTACAGCCACCAACTCATCAACCAGCTGACCTTTTTCGTTCATCAGAGCCGAAGCCTGGGCGATCACGTGATCGGCCTCTTCGATTGCTGACAGGAACACGATCTCGTCGGTTACCAGCGTGTCTTTAACCACACGGTATGGGCTCTCGAGGAAACCATACTGGTTGGTGCGCGCGTAGGCAGCCAGGGAGTTGATCAGACCGATGTTCGGACCTTCCGGTGTCTCAATCGGGCAAACACGGCCGTAGTGAGTCGGGTGTACGTCACGAACTTCGAAGCCTGCACGCTCACGGGTCAAACCACCTGGGCCGAGTGCAGAGACACGACGCTTGTGGGTAATCTCGGAAAGCGGGTTGTTCTGGTCCATAAACTGCGACAGCTGGCTGGAACCAAAGAACTCCTTGACCGCGGCAGCCACTGGCTTGGCGTTGATCAGGTCTTGCGGCATCAAGCCTTCGCTTTCAGCCATCGACAGACGTTCTTTAACCGCACGCTCAACACGCACCAGACCTACACGGAACTGGTTCTCGGCCATTTCGCCGACGCAACGTACGCGACGGTTACCGAGGTGGTCGATGTCGTCAACGATGCCCTTGCCGTTACGGATATCAACCAAAGTCTTGAGGACTTCGACGATATCTTCCTTGCTCAACACGCCCGAACCTTCGATTTCGGTACGACCGATACGACGGTTGAACTTCATGCGACCTACAGCCGACAGATCATAACGCTCTGCGCTGAAGAACAGGTTGTTGAACAGGGTCTCGGCGGCATCCTTGGTTGGCGGCTCGCCAGGACGCATCATGCGATAGATTTCGACCAGGGCTTCCAACTGGTTGGTGGTCGAATCGATTTTCAGCGTGTCAGAGATGAACGGACCGCAATCGATGTCGTTGGTGTACAAGGTCTCGATGCGTACAACCTGCGCCTTGACAACCTTGGCGAGGATTTCAACGTTCAGCTCAGTGTTGCACTCGGCGATGATTTCGCCAGTAGCCGGGTGCACGATTGCCTTGGCGCTAGTACGGCCAATCAGGTAATCGATAGGAACTTCAAGTTCCTTGATGCCGGCTTTGTCCAACTGGTTGATATGGCGCGCAGTGATACGGCGGCCTTGCTCAACAATGACCTTGCCCTTCTCGTCTTTGATATCGAGAACTGCAACTTCACCACGCAGACGATGTGGCACCAACTCCAGGCTCAGGGATTCGCCCTTAACGTGGAAAACGTTGGTGACATAGAAAGCGTCAAGCATCTCTTCAGTGCTGTAACCCAGCGCACGCAGCAGCACCGAGGCCGGCAATTTACGGCGACGGTCGATACGTACGAATACAGCGTCTTTCGGGTCGAATTCGAAGTCGAGCCAAGAGCCGCGGTAAGGAATTACGCGAGCCGAATACAGCAACTTGCCAGAGCTGTGCGTCTTACCACGGTCGTGATCGAAGAACACGCCTGGCGAACGGTGCAACTGGGAAACGATGACTCGCTCGGTACCGTTGATAACGAAGGTACCGTTCTCGGTCATCAGGGGGATTTCCCCCATGTAAACTTCTTGCTCTTTAATGTCCTTGATCGCTTTATTCGACGATTCTTTGTCGAAAATGATCAAACGAACCTTAACCCGCAGCGGCACGGCATAAGTTACGCCGCGAAGGACGCACTCTTTGACGTCAAAAGCCGGTTCGCCCAGGCGATAACCGACATATTCCAGGGCAGCGTTGCCGGAATAGCTGATAATCGGGAAAACGGACTTAAAGGCGGCATGGAGGCCGATATCGCGAAACTTATCCTTTGTCGCTCCCGCCTGCAGGAATTCGCGGTACGAATCCAGCTGGATGGCCAGGAGATAAGGCACATCCATGACATCCGGCAACTTGCTAAAGTCCTTGCGGATACGTTTTTTCTCAGTGTATGAGTAAGCCATCAGCGTTCCCCAGCTTGGTCACCTGCTTATTTGGCCTCTCCGACGGGAGCAGCCAGAAACTCTTGCAAACCCCTTTGGTTTGCGCCACCACATCGGGTGGGGTTTTCAGCCCCAGGCTAGCTGTACGAGAGCCGGCCTGGAACGGAAAAAGGCCGGTGGCAAAGCCACCAGCCATCAGCCTTAAGCGAGTCGCTCGGGCTGTAGACGCAAGGTCGTCGCTTACTTAAGCTCGACTTTAGCGCCTGCTTCTTCCAGAACTTTCTTAGCAGCTTCGGCTTCTTCTTTCGAAGCGCCTTCTTTAACAACGCCAGGAGCGCCGTCAACTACTGCCTTGGCTTCTTTCAAGCCCAGACCAGTCAGTTCGCGAACTGCTTTAATTACGTTTACTTTCTTCTCGCCAGCTTCAAGCAGAACGATGTTGAACTCGGTCTGTTCTTCAGCAGCAGCAGCGCCGCCAGCAGCTGGGCCAGCAGCAACAGCTGCAGCAGCGCTAACGCCGAACTTTTCTTCCATAGCGGTGATCAGTTCTACAACCTGCATCACGGACATTTCGGATACGGCGTTGATGATGTCTTCGTTAGTCAGAGCCATGACTCTAATTTCCTGTATTGGGGGACAGCCTTCGCGGCCATCAAATAAACAAATATGATCGAAAGAGTGCTGGATGCCTTAGGCAGCAGCGGATTCTTTCTGGTCACGAACAGCTGCCAAAGTACGAACGAACTTGCTGGTAGCGCCTTGAATCACGCTCATCAGCTGAGAAATCGCTTCGTCGTAGGTCGGCAAGCTTGCCAGTACGTCGATCTGGTTGGCTGCGATCAGCTTTCCTTCAAACGCGGCGGCCTTGATCTCGAACTTATCCTGACCCTTGGCGAATTCCTTGAAGATACGAGCAGCAGCGCCCGGATGTTCATTAGAAAACGCAATCAGGGTTGGGCCAGTAAAGACGTCGTTCAGCACATCATACGAAGTGCCTTCAACTGCACGCTTGAGCAGAGTGTTACGTACAACTTTAACGTAAACACCTGATTCACGAGCTTCTTTACGGAGTCCGGTCATTGCAGCTACGGTCACGCCACGGGCATCAGCCACGACAGCGGACAGGGCAGCTTGGGCAGCCTCGTTGACTTCAGCGACGATGGCCTTCTTGTCTTCGAGTTTAATTGCCACGGGTAAAACTCCTGCTTGTTACCGTTTCATCTGGCCGAGGCCGGATGTCGTTTTGGTGTCTGATTCGGTAAAGAACCGGGAGCACCATCTGCGTAGGTTTTCCTGTTTAAGGCTTGCGCCACCTACGGTCTTGGATAGCCCCCGCCAGGCAGGGACCCCAATTTTTTGCAAGCAGACGTGAAACTCACGCCTGCCCTATTCCTTATGCGTCGAGCGAAGCCTGATCAATGATCAAACCAGGACCCATGGTAGTGCTCAGGGTCACGCGCTTAACGTAGATGCCTTTGGAAGTCGATGGCTTCAGGCGTTTCAGGTCTGCAATCAGAGCCTCAACGTTCTGCTTCAACTTCTCGGCTTCAAAACCGACTTTACCGACGGAACCGTGGATGATGCCGTTCTTGTCAGTACGGAAACGTACTTGACCCGCTTTGGCATTCTTCACAGCAGTTGCTACGTCAGGAGTAACAGTGCCGACCTTAGGGTTAGGCATCAGGCCACGAGGACCAAGCACCTGACCCAACTGACCCACAACACGCATTGCATCAGGCGATGCAATAACGACGTCATAGTTCAGGTCGCCGCCTTTCATTTCAGCAGCCAGATCGTCCATACCTACGCGGTCAGCGCCGGCAGCCAGAGCAGCTTCAGCAGCTGGACCCTGAGTGAACACTGCAACGCGAACAGATTTGCCCGAGCCGTTTGGCAGCACGGTAGCGCCACGAACAACCTGGTCAGATTTACGCGGATCAACGCCCAAGTTCACAGCGATGTCTACAGACTCGGAGAACTTGACAGCCGAAATCTCGGCCAGCAGAGCGGCAGCTTCGTTGAAGTTGTAAGCCTTACCAGCTTCAACTTTCTCAGCGATTGCCTTTTGACGCTTAGTCAGCTTAGCCATTTACACACCCTCCACGTTCAGGCCCATGCTGCGTGCGGAGCCGGCGATAGTACGTACGCCTGCATCCAAGTCAGCGGCAGTCAGATCAGCTTGTTTAGCTTTAACGATCTCTTCCAGCTGAGCACGAGTCACGGTGCCAACTTTAACGGTGTTCGGACGCGCAGAACCGCTGGTCAGGCCAGCTGCTTTCTTCAACAGAACCGAAGCCGGGGTGCTTTTGGTTTCAAAGGTGAAGCTACGGTCGCTGTATACAGTGATGATCACTGGAGTCGGCAGACCAGGCTCTTGGCCTTGGGTCTTGGCGTTGAACGCCTTGCAGAATTCCATGATGTTTACACCGTGCTGACCCAGTGCCGGACCTACCGGTGGCGAAGGGTTAGCTTGACCTGCCTTTACCTGCAGCTTGATATAAGCCGAAATTTTCTTAGCCATGAGCTACTCCAATATTGGGTTCAAACGCCTTGACGGCTCCCCAGTTACTTGCACGTTTATCCCAGTGACGACAAAACCCCGCAGTCAATAACTGCGGGGTAAGGGATGCTTATGTCAACTATGCCTTCTCGACCTGGCTGAACTCCAGCTCTACCGGTGTAGAGCGGCCGAAAATGGTAACTGCCACCTGGACACGACTCTTTTCATAGTTAACTTCCTCGACGACACCGCTGAAATCAGCAAATGGACCATCGATAACACGGATCGTTTCGCCCGGTTCGAACAGCGTCTTAGGCTTAGGCTTATCACCGCTATCAGCAACGCGACGCAAGATCGCCTCTGCTTCTTTGTCAGTGATCGGGGCCGGCTTGTCAGCCGTACCACCAATAAAGCCCATGACACGTGGCGTATCTTTAACCAAGTGCCAGGTACCTTCGCTCATGTCCATCTGAACCAGAACATAACCCGGAAAGAACTTGCGCTCGCTCTTACGCTTCTGACCATTGCGCATCTCGACCACTTCTTCAGTAGGCACGAGAATTTCACCAAAGCCATCTTCCATACCAGCGAGTTTTATACGCTCGATCAACGAACGCATAACATGCTTCTCGTAACCCGAGTAAGCATGCACGACGTACCAACGCTTAGCCACGGGACACCCTTAGCCGACAATCAACGAAACAGTCCAGCCGAGCAGGGAGTCTAATCCCCACAACAACAGAGCCATTACCAAAACAACAGCCACAACAATTAACGTGGTCTGCGTGGTTTCCTGACGCGTTGGCCAGACAACTTTACGAATTTCGACGCGCGCTTCTTTGAGCAAAGCAAAAAAGGCCTGGCCTTTTGCGGTTTGCAACGCTACTACACCAGCGACTACAGCAACAACCAGCAGAGCCAGCACACGATACAGAATCGGCTCAGCTGCGAAGTACTGATTACCAACCACGCCAACCACTACAAGAGCAGCAACAACCAGCCACTTGAGCAGGTCAAAGCGAGTTTCTTTGGCTTCAGCCTTTGCATTCATTTACGAGGATCCTGTTAAAAGACGCGCCAAATTCATTTGAAAATGGCAGGTCAGGAGGGAATCGAACCCCCAACCTACGGTTTTGGAGACCGTCGCTCTGCCAATTGAGCTACTGACCTAGAACAAAATTAGGCCGACCATTATGTCGGCCTAAGAGGGACAAATCAACCGATTACTCGATGATCTTGGCAACTACACCAGCACCAACGGTACGGCCGCCTTCGCGAATCGCGAAACGCAGACCATCTTCCATGGCGATTGGAGCAATCAGGGTAACAACCATTTTGATGTTGTCG
>NZ_CAXAOE010000010.1:0-5582 GCF_963970595.1 Pseudomonas sp. RL_15y_Pfl2_60
CATGATCTGGGGTTTCGGTATAGGCGCTTGACGATGACCTACTCTCACATGGGGAAACCCCACACTACCATCGGCGATGCATCGTTTCACTACTGAGTTCGGGATGGGATCAGGTGGTTCCAATGCTCTATGGTCGTCAAGCAATTTGTTTGAAGCCTCGTCAGGGACGCTGCTTCGAATCGGGTATGTGATGTTTGTAGTCTTGCAAACTTTCGGTTTTATCAACTTCTGTTATGACACACAAACAGCAAATTGTTTGGGTGTTATATGGTCAAGCCTCACGGGCAATTAGTATGGGTTAGCTCAACGCCTCACAGCGCTTACACACCCCACCTATCAACGTCGTAGTCTTCGACGGCCCTTTAGGGAACTCAAGGTTCCAGTGAGATCTCATCTTAAGGCAAGTTTCCCGCTTAGATGCTTTCAGCGGTTATCTTTTCCGAACATAGCTACCCGGCAATGCCACTGGCGTGACAACCGGAACACCAGAGGTTCGTCCACTCCGGTCCTCTCGTACTAGGAGCAGCCCCTCTCAAATCTCAAACGTCCACGGCAGATAGGGACCGAACTGTCTCACGACGTTCTAAACCCAGCTCGCGTACCACTTTAAATGGCGAACAGCCATACCCTTGGGACCGGCTTCAGCCCCAGGATGTGATGAGCCGACATCGAGGTGCCAAACACCGCCGTCGATATGAACTCTTGGGCGGTATCAGCCTGTTATCCCCGGAGTACCTTTTATCCGTTGAGCGATGGCCCTTCCATACAGAACCACCGGATCACTAAGACCTACTTTCGTACCTGCTCGACGTGTCTGTCTCGCAGTCAAGCGCGCTTTTGCCTTTATACTCTACGACCGATTTCCGACCGGTCTGAGCGCACCTTCGTACTCCTCCGTTACTCTTTAGGAGGAGACCGCCCCAGTCAAACTACCCACCATACACTGTCCTCGATCCGGATAACGGACCAGAGTTAGAACCTCAAGGTTACCAGGGTGGTATTTCAAGGTTGGCTCCACGCGAACTGGCGTCCACGCTTCAAAGCCTCCCACCTATCCTACACAAGTAAACTCAAAGTCCAGTGCAAAGCTATAGTAAAGGTTCACGGGGTCTTTCCGTCTAGCCGCGGATACACTGCATCTTCACAGCGATTTCAATTTCACTGAGTCTCGGGTGGAGACAGCGCCGCCATCGTTACGCCATTCGTGCAGGTCGGAACTTACCCGACAAGGAATTTCGCTACCTTAGGACCGTTATAGTTACGGCCGCCGTTTACCGGGGCTTCGATCAAGAGCTTCGCGTTAGCTAACCCCATCAATTAACCTTCCGGCACCGGGCAGGCGTCACACCCTATACGTCCACTTTCGTGTTTGCAGAGTGCTGTGTTTTTAATAAACAGTCGCAGCGGCCTGGTATCTTCGACCGGCATGTGCTTACGGGGTAAACCCTTCACACTCACCGGCGCACCTTCTCCCGAAGTTACGGTGCCATTTTGCCTAGTTCCTTCACCCGAGTTCTCTCAAGCGCCTTGGTATTCTCTACCTAACCACCTGTGTCGGTTTGGGGTACGGTTCCTAATTACCTGAAGCTTAGAAGCTTTTCCTGGAAGCATGGCATCAACCACTTCGTCGTCTAAAAGACAACTCGTCATCAGTTCTCGGCCTTAAGATCCCGGATTTACCTAAGATCTCAGCCTACCACCTTAAACACGGACAACCAACGCCGTGCTGGCCTAGCCTTCTCCGTCCCTCCATCGCAGTAATTAGAAGTACGGGAATATTAACCCGTTTCCCATCGATTACGCATTTCTGCCTCACCTTAGGGGCCGACTCACCCTGCGTCGATTAACGTTGCGCAGGAAACCTTGGTCTTTCGGCGTGCGAGTTTTTCACTCGCATTGTCGTTACTCATGTCAGCATTCGCACTTCTGATACCTCCAGCAAGCTTCTCAACTCACCTTCACAGGCTTACAGAACGCTCCTCTACCGCTCATCCTAAGATGAACCCGTAGCTTCGGTGTATGGTTTGAGCCCCGTTACATCTTCCGCGCAGGCCGACTCGACTAGTGAGCTATTACGCTTTCTTTAAAGGGTGGCTGCTTCTAAGCCAACCTCCTAGCTGTCTAAGCCTTCCCACATCGTTTCCCACTTAACCATAACTTTGGGACCTTAGCTGACGGTCTGGGTTGTTTCCCTTTTCACGACGGACGTTAGCACCCGCCGTGTGTCTCCCGTGCTGACACTTGCTGGTATTCGGAGTTTGCATCGGTTTGGTAAGTCGGGATGACCCCCTAGCCGAAACAGTGCTCTACCCCCAGCAGTGATACACGAGGCGCTACCTAAATAGCTTTCGAGGAGAACCAGCTATCTCCGAGCTTGATTAGCCTTTCACTCCGATCCACAGGTCATCCGCTAACTTTTCAACGGTAGTCGGTTCGGTCCTCCAGTTAGTGTTACCCAACCTTCAACCTGCCCATGGATAGATCGCCCGGTTTCGGGTCTATTCCCAGCGACTAAACGCCCTATTAAGACTCGCTTTCGCTACGCCTCCCCTATTCGGTTAAGCTTGCCACTGAAAATAAGTCGCTGACCCATTATACAAAAGGTACGCAGTCACAGAACAAAGTCTGCTCCCACTGCTTGTACGCATACGGTTTCAGGATCTATTTCACTCCCCTCTCCGGGGTTCTTTTCGCCTTTCCCTCACGGTACTAGTTCACTATCGGTCAGTCAGTAGTATTTAGCCTTGGAGGATGGTCCCCCCATATTCAGACAAAGTTTCTCGTGCTCCGTCCTACTCGATTTCATTGAAAAGAGATTTTCGCGTACAGGGCTATCACCCACTATGGCCGCACTTTCCAGAGCGTTCCGCTAATCTCTAATCAACTTAAGGGCTAGTCCCCGTTCGCTCGCCACTACTAAGGGAATCTCGGTTGATTTCTATTCCTCAGGGTACTTAGATGTTTCAGTTCCCCTGGTTCGCCTCTTACACCTATGTATTCAGTGCAAGATACCTAACTTATGTTAGGTGGGTTCCCCCATTCAGACATCTCCGGATCAAAGGTTATTTGCCACCTCCCCGAAGCTTTTCGCAGGCTATCACGTCTTTCATCGCCTCTGACTGCCAAGGCATCCACCGTATGCGCTTCTTCACTTGACCATATAACCCCAAGCAATCTGGTTATTGTCTATAACGTGAAGTAGACATTCGCCGAAAATTTGCAATTGAGAACTACAAATTTTACCTTGACCAAATTAATTACCAGTGAAAGTAATCAATTAGTCACTTCTATCACATACCCAAATTTTTAAAGAACGATTTTTCTTTCTAGTCAAAGACCAGAAATCAACATTCAACTGCCTAAACAGGAATGCTCATTTCTGAACACTAACAAAAACGAATCAAGCAATCTGTAAGTGGTGGAGCCAAGCGGGATCGAACCGCTGACCTCCTGCGTGCAAGGCAGGCGCTCTCCCAGCTGAGCTATGGCCCCATTTACATCTAAGGCCTAACCCCTCAACAATTGGTGGGTCTGGGCAGATTCGAACTGCCGACCTCACCCTTATCAGGGGTGCGCTCTAACCAACTGAGCTACAGACCCAATCGTCTTTCGCAATGAATCAAGCAATTCGTGTGGGAGCTTATAAGGAAGCTGATGTCGTCGATTAAGGAGGTGATCCAGCCGCAGGTTCCCCTACGGCTACCTTGTTACGACTTCACCCCAGTCATGAATCACACCGTGGTAACCGTCCTCCCGAAGGTTAGACTAGCTACTTCTGGTGCAACCCACTCCCATGGTGTGACGGGCGGTGTGTACAAGGCCCGGGAACGTATTCACCGTGACATTCTGATTCACGATTACTAGCGATTCCGACTTCACGCAGTCGAGTTGCAGACTGCGATCCGGACTACGATCGGTTTTATGGGATTAGCTCCACCTCGCGGCTTGGCAACCCTTTGTACCGACCATTGTAGCACGTGTGTAGCCCTGGCCGTAAGGGCCATGATGACTTGACGTCATCCCCACCTTCCTCCGGTTTGTCACCGGCAGTCTCCTTAGAGTTCCCACCATAACGTGCTGGTAACTAAGGACAAGGGTTGCGCTCGTTACGGGACTTAACCCAACATCTCACGACACGAGCTGACGACAGCCATGCAGCACCTGTGTCTGAGTTCCCGAAGGCACCAATCCATCTCTGGAAAGTTCTCAGCATGTCAAGGCCAGGTAAGGTTCTTCGCGTTGCTTCGAATTAAACCACATGCTCCACCGCTTGTGCGGGCCCCCGTCAATTCATTTGAGTTTTAACCTTGCGGCCGTACTCCCCAGGCGGTCAACTTAATGCGTTAGCTGCGCCACTAAATTCTCAAGGAATCCAACGGCTAGTTGACATCGTTTACGGCGTGGACTACCAGGGTATCTAATCCTGTTTGCTCCCCACGCTTTCGCACCTCAGCGTCAGTATCAGTCCAGGTGGTCGCCTTCGCCACTGGTGTTCCTTCCTATATCTACGCATTTCACCGCTACACAGGAAATTCCACCACCCTCTACTGTACTCTAGCTTGCCAGTTTTGGATGCAGTTCCCAGGTTGAGCCCGGGGCTTTCACATCCAACTTAACAAACCGCCTACGCGCGCTTTACGCCCAGTAATTCCGATTAACGCTTGCACCCTCTGTATTACCGCGGCTGCTGGCACAGAGTTAGCCGGTGCTTATTCTGTCGGTAACGTCAAAACAGCAACGTATTAAGTTACTGCCCTTCCTCCCAACTTAAAGTGCTTTACAATCCGAAGACCTTCTTCACACACGCGGCATGGCTGGATCAGGCTTTCGCCCATTGTCCAATATTCCCCACTGCTGCCTCCCGTAGGAGTCTGGACCGTGTCTCAGTTCCAGTGTGACTGATCATCCTCTCAGACCAGTTACGGATCGTCGCCTTGGTGAGCCATTACCTCACCAACTAGCTAATCCGACCTAGGCTCATCTAATAGCGTGAGGCCCGAAGGTCCCCCACTTTCTCCCGTAGGACGTATGCGGTATTAGCGTCCGTTTCCGAACGTTATCCCCCACTACTAGGCAGATTCCTAGGCATTACTCACCCGTCCGCCGCTCGTCAGCAAAGTAGCAAGCTACCTCCTGTTACCGCTCGACTTGCATGTGTTAGGCCTGCCGCCAGCGTTCAATCTGAGCCATGATCAAACTCTTCAGTTCAATACTGCAATTAGGTTTTGAGAAAACCTTATAAACTTGGCTCAGCAATCGCAAAACTTACAAATTAATGTAAGGTAACTCTCGAATTAACGAGTGTTGCTTTGTGATGCTGATAATCTGTTGACTATCAGTCTTACCTCACAAGCACCCACACGAATTGCTTGATTCAGTTGTTAAAGAGCGGTTGGTTAAGTCTTTCGTCTCAACCGAGGCGCGCATTCTACAGCAGCCTCATTTACTGTCAAGCTGTTTTTCGAAGTTCTTTTCCGAAGAAAACCGTTTCTACTCAACCACTTGCGCTTCCGATCAAACCAGCTTCTCGTCAGCGGGAGGCGCATTCTACAGCGTTCAAAACCGCTGTCAACACCTCTTTT
>NZ_CAXAOE010000011.1:0-3670 GCF_963970595.1 Pseudomonas sp. RL_15y_Pfl2_60
AGCATTGGAACCACCTGATCCCATCCCGAACTCAGTAGTGAAACGATGCATCGCCGATGGTAGTGTGGGGTTTCCCCATGTGAGAGTAGGTCATCGTCAAGCGCCTATACCGAAACCCCAGATCATGCAAATGATCTGGGGTTTCTCTTTGCGCAGAAAAAATTCTTCTACGGCACAAGCCTAATCGCGCGGCCGGCGATACAGAGGGCTCATTCTCCTGCCCCTCGCGCGGTTTGATTGTCGCGGCTCGGTCTATTCCTGGTCTATCTGCTTATTTGTATGGCGAATCGAAGCGCTGGCGAGTAGGCAATGCCGCCCCTCGCCGTTATTATGCGGGCCTCAATAGTTTTCGAGCTAAATATGCAGCCATTATTGCGGCTTCTACAGGACGGCAGGTTTCACTCAGGGCAAGCTTTGGGTGCAAAGCTAGGTATCAGTCGTTCTGCTGTATGGAAGCAGTTGCAGGTACTTGAAGCTGAGCTCGGATTAACGATTCATAAAGTGCGTGGGCGTGGTTATCAATTGCAAAATCCACTGATATTGCTCGATCAGCAGCGGCTCTCTGCCAGCCATGTGCTTCAGGGCTGGCCGGTTACGGTCTTGCAGTCGGTAGACTCGACTAATGCTGAAGTTCTAAGGCTGCTGGGTGCAGGTAAACAGGCTCCGTTTCTGTTGTTGGCTGAGCAGCAAACTGCTGGGCGTGGCCGTCGGGGCCGTGCTTGGGTCAGCCCTTTTGCTGAAAACATGTATTACAGTCTGCTCATCCGTATTGATGGTGGTATGCGCCAGATTGAAGGGCTCAGCTTGGTTGTAGGTTTGGCGCTTCTCAAGGCCATACAAGAGCTTGGTGTAACCGGTGCAGGCTTGAAGTGGCCGAACGATGTGTTGGTAGACGGCCATAAAATCGCGGGCATCCTGCTTGAAATGTCAGGTGATCCTGGTGACGAATGCCATGTTGTCATTGGCGTCGGGGTTAACGTCAATATGAAGGTTGTTGAGGCTGATGCGATTACGCAGGCCTGGACGTCATTATCCAAAGTGCTGGGTACGGCGGTTGATCGTAATCAGTTGGTTGAGTTCTTTAGCAAGCATCTGCAGGCATACATGACTGTGCATATGCGTGAGGGTTTCGCAGCGCTTCAGGATGAATGGCAAGCCAACCATCTGTGGCAAGGACGCATGGCCACGCTTACCGCGGGTAAGGCTCCGATCAGGGGCGAAATAATGGGTGTAGATTGCACTGGTGCTATTCGCCTGAAGGTTGGCGGTGAAGAGCGCAGTTTTAGCGGTGGTGAGTTGAGCTTGAGGCTGAGCGATGATTCTTGAGCTTGATTGCGGTAATAGCTTTATTAAGTGGCGTGTATTGGCAGGTGATGCATCGCGCATTATATGTGGTGGTGTGGTCGGCTCTGATGCTGAGCTCATGCTGGCGGTCAATGAAGAGTCCCTGAACGTCACGGCCTGTAGGTTGGTGAGTGTGCGTACCGATGCTGAAACCCAATTGCTGGTTGACTTGATCAATGAGCGGTTTGGTGTCGAGTGCATCTGTGCGCAGCCGGTCATCGAGCTTGCAGGTGTACGTAATGGCTACGAGCAATACCAGCAGCTGGGGCTTGATCGCTGGCTGGCTTTGGTCGGTGCCTACCTGCAGGCGGGCAAGGCCTGTCTTGTCCTTGATTTAGGTACGGCTGTTACGGCTGACTACGTTAGTGCCGATGGTGAGCACCTCGGCGGGTATATATGCCCTGGTGTACCGCTGATGCGCAATCAGTTGCGTACCCATACTCGGCGGATACGCTACAGCGATGACGTTGCAGAGCGCGCGCAACAGAAAAATGGGCCAGGGCGTACCACTGCCGAGGCAGTAGAGCGCGGGTGTTCACTAATGCTGCAAGGTTTTGTCGCAACGCAGCTTGAGCTAGCGCGTGAATACCTGGGCGACACATTTGTGGTATTCCTGACGGGGGGAGATGCGGTGGTCGCGGTTGATATGGCACCAGGCGCAATAATTGCCCCGGACTTGGTTTTCAAGGGCTTGGCTGCAGCCTGCCCGCTGTCTTGAGGTTCGCATGCGTTGGATATTTCTTTTGCTAGTGGTGCTTAACGCTTTTTATTACGTCTGGCATCAGCAGCAGGCGCCTCTTAGGCCAAAAGAGGTTGCGCCTATGGTGCAGCAGCAAGACACCAAGCGTGATATCCAGTTGCTCAGTGAGACCGACAATCAGCAGCGCCGTGCCCCGGCAGTGCAGGAGCCTGAGGACGATACGTGCCTGTATTTAGGCGCTTTTGAGCAGCGCTCAGAGGCTGAGGTGGTTGAGCAGCGGTTGATAAGCCTCGATATCAGTTCGCAAGTGCGAACAGTTGATGATCAGGCTGGGGTTGATTATTGGGTCTATATTCCGCCCCTGGCCTCGCGATCGGCCTCTCTGCGACAGCTTAAAGAGTTGCAAGCGCGAAACATTGATAGCTATTTGATTTCGCAGGGCGACTTGGAAAATGGCATTTCCCTGGGGATATTTCCTCGCAAAGATTCGGCGCAAAGCGTAATTCAGCGCTTGGAAGACGTTGGTTATGAGTCTTCCTTGCGTGAATTGCCGCGCGCTCACCGCAGCTACTGGGTGCGTATATCCCCGGAAAGCCGGCGTTTGGCCGATGATTCGCTGCTGGAAAAGCTCGCTTTTGATTTTAATGGGCTAAAACATCAATTAATGCCGTGCGAAAGCATTGCATCCTCGCAATAGATTGCATAGAATGGCGCCCGCTTCGCAGGGTGGCCTTAAACAGCAACTCAGCAAAGTTACTGTCAAATGCGCTAAGCTCAGGTTTTTATTGAGAAAATGCTTGACAGTAGGGTGGCTTCTCTTGAGAATGCCGCTTCCTTTTGGAGGGATTCCCGAGCGGCCAAAGGGATCAGACTGTAAATCTGACGTCTACGACTTCGAAGGTTCGAATCCTTCTCCCTCCACCAGATTTAGCGTTAATTGCAAGTTGAGCGGGTGTAGTTTAGTGGTAGAACCTTAGCCTTCCAAGCTAATGATGCGGGTTCGATTCCCGCCACCCGCTCCAAGTTTGCAGTGTTCGCGACACTATTCGCTCATGTAGCTCAGTTGGTAGAGCACACCCTTGGTAAGGGTGAGGTCAGCGGTTCAAATCCGCTCATGAGCTCCATTTGATAAAGGCAGATATGCGAGTATCTGCCTTTATTTTAATGGTGGTAAGGCTACTGCAATTCTTCGCTTGGAGACGGTCGAGATGGCTAAAGAAAAATTTGAACGTAAAAAACCACACGTAAACGTTGGCACAATCGGCCACGTTGACCATGGTAAAACTACCCTGACTGCAGCGCTGACTCGCGTTTGTGCTGAGACTTGGGGCGGTTCCGCTCGTGATTTCTCCCAGATCGACAACGCTCCGGAAGAAAAAGCACGCGGTATCACCATCAACACCTCCCACGTTGAATATGATTCACCAACCCGTCACTACGCACACGTAGACTGCCCGGGCCACGCTGACTATGTTAAAAACATGATCACTGGTGCTGCACAGATGGACGGCGCGATTCTGGTTTGCTCGGCTGCCGATGGCCCGATGCCACAGACTCGTGAGCACATCCTGCTGTCCCGTCAGGTAGGTGTACCTTTCATCGTTGTCTTCCTGAACAAGGCTGACA
>NZ_CAXAOE010000012.1:0-1203 GCF_963970595.1 Pseudomonas sp. RL_15y_Pfl2_60
GCCGTAGGCGATGCAGAGTAGCTTGCGCATAGCTGCACAGATGATCTGTTTACCCGTTTTGCCATTGGCTTTCATTCGCTCAGCCAGCGCCCGAATAGCGGGGTTATGAGTGATGGAAACGATGCCTGGCATATAAAGCCCGGCGCGCAACCTAACTGAGCCCATGCGCGAAATCCGCACATGTCCTTTGAGCATTCCTGATTCTTGTAACCTGGGATTGAGTCCGGCAAAAGCCGTGACCGCACGACTGCTTTCAAAGCGCTCGATATCGCCCAACTCCGCCAGTACAAGTGCTGCAGTTCTGTCTGCTATGCCGTCGATGCTGGTCAGCAAGTCTCGTTGGCCGCGCAAATCGTCGTTGTCATCGAAGTGCTGTTTGATCGCCTTTAGCGTTTCATCGATTTGCTGACGCAAGTGTTTAAGCACCGATTCAATTGACGTCCTGACCTTCTGCTCGCTGGTTACATCTAAGCGGTTTTGCTCGATTTGTTCGAGTTCCTGCAAGTCCTTCAAACGACGCACCAAGGCTTTCAGGCGGCGAATAGAAGGTTTCTCAGGTTGCCAGATACGGAGTTCAGGCTGATGCCGGACGCCATAGTCAGCGATAAGTTTGGCATCGACTTTATCCGTCTTTACCCGCTGCAGCTGGCTGCGAGCGTAATAGGCCATTTGTGCGGGGTTAAGGACGCAAACGCTGTAACCCAGCTTAAACAGCCACTCAGCCAAGGCTTCGTGATAGATGCCTGTGGCCTCCATCACGACCCAAGCATCGGCTTCAGCGTATTTGAGCAACCACTGCTGAAAGACCTCAAAGCCCGCAGCGTTATTACTCAGCTTGGCTTTGGTGCGGTACTTGCCATTAGCTTGCAGGGTGGCGATATCGAAGGTGTGTTTGGCTATGTCGATGCCGACAACAATCGTCATGACGCTTACTCCTCATTGAGTTAAGTCGATCGTCACTTCATCCGCCCAACCTTGCTGATGCGAGCTCGAGGCTCAGGATACCGTTCGGACTTACTGGATGAGTGCGGAGGAGTGCAGCGTTATCTACGTTACAAGCTCGAGGCTTTAGGGCGGACACGGCTTGCACTCGCTCCCCCGAGGATCAATCGGGAACTATCGCTCTAAAATAAGCAGTAGTCGAGATACAAGGGCGGGCAACGCGAAGTTTGCCCGCCATGACACTGCGATTAACTGAATATT